>NZ_JBVJAH010000033.1:0-32142 GCF_055590785.1 Streptomyces sp. NPDC041796 | reverse complement strand
CGGAAGCTAAGCCTTTCAGCGCCGATGGTACTGCAGGGGGGACCCTGTGGGAGAGTAGGACGCCGCCGAACAATTTTTAGCCTCAGTCCCCGGACTTTAGTGTCCGGGGACTGAGGCATTTTTGCGTTCACGGGCCGTACCGCACCCTTCTGTCGGGCCGGTTGCTCGCGTGGTGTATGCGGTCAGAGGCGACCGGCTGCCTTCAAGGCGAGATAGGCGTCGGCCAGGGCTGGAGCGAGGTTGTCGGGAGTGGCGTCCACAACGGTGACGCCGTGCCGCTGGAGCTGTTCGGAGGTTCGGCGGCGCTGGGCCTGGCTCTGGCTGCCGGCGGCGGCTTCGTAGACCGCTTCGGCTGAGCCTCGTGCTTTCGTCATCGCCTCCGTGTGCGGGTCGGAGACAGAGGCCACGAGGACGGTGTGACGCTGGGTGAGCTGTGGCAGCACGGGGAGCAGGCCCTCCTCGATGGGGGCGGCTTCCAGGCTCGTCAGAAGGACGATCAGCGAACGCCTGGGGGCGTTGGTGAGCGCGGCCGAGCTGAGGCCGCGGGCGTCGGTTTCCACCAGCTCGGGCTCGAGTGGGGCGAGGGCGTTCACGAGGGCCGGAAGGATGTCCTTCGCGGAGCGGCCTTGAACGCGGGCGCGGATGCGGCGGTCGTAGGCCAGGAGGTCGACTCGGTCGCCGGCCCGGGTGGCGAGCGCGGTGAGGAGGAGCGCGGCGTCCATCGACGCGTCGAGGCGGGGGACGTCACCCACTCGGCCGGCGGAGGTGCGGCCCGTGTCGAGGACGATGAGGATGTGGCGGTCCCGTTCGGGGCGCCAGGTGCGTACCGCGACGGTGGTTTGGCGGGCGGTCGCGCGCCAGTCGATGGATCGGGTGTCGTCGCCGGGGACGTACTCACGAAGGCTGTCGAACTCGGTGCCTTGGCCGCGGACGAGGACGCTGGTGCGTCCGTCGAGTTCGCGGAGGCGGGCCAGCCTGGACGGAAGATGCTTGCGGCTGGTGAAGGGCGGAAGGACGCGGACGGTCCAGGGCACCTTGTGGTTGCCCTGGCGGGCGGCGAGGCCGAGCGGTCCGAAGGAGCGGACGGTGACGCGTTCGGCGTGCCGGTCGCCGCGGCGGGTGGGCCGCAGGACGGTGGTGAGGCGTCGGCGCTCACCGGCCGGGATGGTCAGTGCGTGCCGGGACGCGGCCTGCTCACTGCCGGGGAGCCAGCTGCTGGGGGGCCAGGCGTCGCGGAGTTGGGCGCGGAGGCGCCGCCCGGAGGGGTTGGTGACAGTGAGGTGGACTTCGGCAGTGTCACCAAGCCGAACATTTGTGTCACCGCTTCGGGTGAACTGCAGCGTCCGCACTGGCGCGGCGAGCGCGTAGTCGCACAGAATTGCGAGTGAAAGGGGCGCGTTGACTGCGAGCATCCCCGTCCAACTGGGGGCGAGGATGCCGACGGGGAGAGCGCCGATGGCGGCGAGGAGTGCGGTTCGTCCGGTGAGGGCCACGGTTCACTGCCTCATCGGGGTACGGGGACGTGGGCGAGGATCGCGGTGATGACGGAGTCAGGGGTGACTCCTTCCATCTCGGCCTCGGGGCGCAACTGGATGCGGTGGCGCAGGGTGGGAAGGGCCAGGGCCTTCACATCGTCCGGGATGACGTAGTCGCGGCCGGTGAGCCAGGCCCAGGCACGAGCGGTGGAGAGCAGTGCGGTGGCGCCTCGCGGCGAGACGCCGAGAGTGAGTGAGGGGGATTCACGGGTGGCGCGGCAGATATCGACGACATAGCCGGCGATCTCGGGGGTGACCGAGGTCTTGGCGACGGCGGCGCGGGCGGCTTCCAGGTCGGCGGGGCCGGCGACGGGGCGCACTCCGGCGGCGTGCAGGTCCCGTGGATTGAAGCCTTCGGCGTGCCGGGTCAGGACGTTGATCTCGTCCTGGCGTGAGGGCAGAGGGACCGTCAGCTTGAGAAGGAAGCGGTCCAGTTGGGCCTCGGGCAGCGGGTAGGTGCCCTCGTATTCGACGGGGTTCTGTGTGGCGGCGACGAGGAACGGCTCGGGCAGCGGGCGGGGGGTGCCGTCGACCGTTACCTGTCGTTCCTCCATCGCTTCCAGGAGCGATGACTGGGTCTTAGGAGGGGTGCGGTTGATCTCGTCGGCGAGGAGGAGATTGGTGAAGACGGGGCCGGGCTGGAAGGAGAACTCGGCGCTGCGGGCGTCGTAGACCAGGGAGCCGGTGACGTCGCTCGGCATCAGGTCGGGGGTGAACTGGACGCGCTTGGTGTCCAGTTCGAGAGACGCGGCAAGTGAGCGGACGAGCAGCGTCTTGGCGACACCGGGTACTCCCTCGAGGAGGACGTGGCCCCGGCAGAGGAGGGCGACGACGAGCCCGGTGACAGCGGGGTCCTGCCCGACCACGGCCTTGGCGATCTCGGTGCGCAGAGCCTCCAAGGAGGAGCGGGCGCTGTCCGAGTTGTCAGCGGTCTCGGGGGTCGGGGCACTCATGAGGTGCGTACCTCTCTTTCGAGGGCGTCGAGTTGGTCTGCGAGGAGGGTGAGTGCGGCGTCGTCGGCGGGAGCCGGGCCGAAAAGGAGGGTCCTGAGGTCTCTGTCCCCGGTGGCGAGGCGCGCCGATACGGCGGGGAGCAGGGACTCGGGGGAGTGCGCTTCCGTTGGCGGGACGCCCAGGAGCGGTGCCAGTCGGGTTCGGGTGGCGGTGCGCAGGACGGTGGCCGCACGGTCGCGGGCGTTGGCGCGGCGGTAGAGGCGTGCGCGGCCCTCGGCGGTTTCGGAGGCGCGGGTGGCGACGGGGAGTCGTTCGGTGACGAGGGGGCCGAGGCGGCGGGCGCGCCAGATGGCTGCGAGCAGGGCGGCGAGGGCCAGTTGGAGGGTGCCCCACAGCCAGCCGGACGGGATGAGTTGGAGGAAGCCGCGTTCCGCCGCGTCCTCGTCCCGGTCACCACTGTCACCACTTCCGCCGCCGGCGGCGGCGGAGGGATCGTCGAGCGAGGGGAGGTACCAGACCAGATGAGGCCGGGAGCCCAGGAGTTGCAGGGCGAGGGAGGCGTTGCCCTGCTTGTCGAGACGCTCGTTGTAGAGGATGTCGGGGGAGCCGAGGAGGACGGTGTCACTGCCGGCGGGGCCATCGATCCGCACGAGGGTGGCCAGACCGTCGTTGGGGTAGCAGGTGGCGCTGCCGGGGAGGCCGGTCGTGTAGCGCTCGCCGCCGAGGTCGACGTCACCGGCCCGCTCGGCGGCGGGCAAGGAGCATCGCGGGGAGAGTGCCGAGACGGGGGCGGAGGCGGCGGTTGCCACTCCGGGCGCCAGAGTTCCGATGGAGGACGGGCCCGAGGAGAGCAGGACCGTGCGGCCGACCGCGGTGTCCATGTCCTTGCGCAGCAGGGCCTGCTGGTGGTCCGTCAGCAGGTCGGGGGTGGTGACGAGGAGTGTGGTGTCCGGACCGGTCGCGGTGGTGGCCTCGGTGAGGGTGGTGACGACTCGGATGGTGACGCCGCGTTGCTTGAGGAGTTCGGCGACCGCGCGACTGCCGTTGGGGCCGGTGGAGCGGGGGTCGAGGCTGCCGTGCCGGCCTTCGGAGCGCACGAGGGCCATGACGATTCCCGCCACGACGAGGATGGCCAGGGCGAGCAGCAGCCCTCTCACCCGTGTCCAGATCTGGCGGGAGGTGAGGGACGTCGAGGTGGGGGAGGCGGTGGTCGTCATCCGGCCGCTCCCTGGGCGGCATCGCTCAGGTCGGGCTTGGCCCGTTCGAGAGCGGTGTCCACGTCCTTGAGGCGTTGGTACGCGTGCTGGTCGGCGGTGCGGCCACCATATGTGACGTCGTCGAAGGTGCGGGCGGCGGCTCGGAGTTCGTCCGCGTGGGCGGGGAGGGGGCGGCCGGCTTCGGCCGCGGCCTCGTCGGCGGTACGGCCGGGTCGCGGGTCGAGGACGGTGCGCTCCTCCAGGGAGCGCACGATGGCCCGCATCCGCTCCTGGACGGCCTCGTTCCAACGGCCGGCGGTGGCGTGCCTCTCGGCGGCGGCGCGGTGTTCGGCGGCGCTGCGGATGCGGTCGTCGAAGAGGGAATCGGAGGCGGCGGATGCCCGTTGCGGGGTGCCGAGCCGCCACCACAGGGCGCCGAGGAGGGCCAGGACGACGAGGACGATCACCACGAGCCCGAGCGGGCCTCCCGGGGTGGCACCCGACGCGGAGTCGAAGAGCCGGCCGACCCAGTCCCAGAAGCTGTCGAGCGCGCGCTGGAGCAGGTTCGGGTCGTTCTCGTGGTACATCGGCCTGGACAGTTCCCGCTCCGCCGCCTCACGGGCGGGGACACGGGGAATGTCCAGTGGTACGTCGTCGCTCGCGCGGACCGTGGGCCGCGCCGTCGTCATGCCCCCCGTGATCGGCACCGCATCAGCTCCTGGAAGCGGTGTCGCCGGGCGAGGGGGAGCCGTATCCGGGCACGCCGGCGGCGCGGGCCAGGTCGATGTCGAGGGCCTCCCGCCGGATCCGCTGGTCGATGTAGAGGAGGACCGAGACGCCCGAGGAGATCGGGTAGGTGATCGAGGCGGCGATGACCGCTCCGATCCCGGTGATGATCAGGAAGGGCCAGCCGAATTCCGGAGCCGTGCCGGAGAACAGGCCGCCGAGGCCCTCGCCGTCCACGGCGAAGGCGATGAGGGTGAACGGGATCGCGATGATCATCGAGATGAGGAACATCAGCAGCATGGTGAGCGTCATGATGCCGAAGATCCGCCACCAAGCGCCCTGGACCAGCTTGGCGGAGCGCCGCAAGGAGGCGATGACGCCCTGCCGTTCCAGCATCAGCGCCGCGTAGGCGAGGCTGAATCGCACGAGGAGCCAGACGATGACCACGGCGGCGGCGATTCCGCCCAGGACGGTGAGCAGCACACCCGCGGGCGAGCCGTTGAGGAGCAGACCCGGGAGCAGGCCGACGGCCATGAGGGCGACACTCAGCAGCGGCAGCAGGACCGTCAGGCCCAGGAGCTGGGGGAGCCTTGGGCGGGCCTCGCGCCAGGCGTCGGGGAGGGTCACCGGGCGGCCCAGCACGGCGCGGCTGATCACCATGGTCAGCAGGGCCGTGGTGATGAACGTGCCGATGAGGGTGATGACGGTCGTGGGGCCCAGGGAGACGAGGCTCGCCTTGAGGGACTCCACCGACTGTTCCAGGGCTTCCTCAGGGGTCGGGTCCGCACTGAGCCGCGGGGGCGCCGGCACGAGATAGCGCTGGACGAGGATGTCGCCGATCTGCGTGACGACGGAGACGGTCAGCGTGATGCCCAGGACGGTTCGCCAGTGGGCGCGCAGCGTGGAGACCGCACCGTCGAGGATCTCGCCCACGCCGAGGGGACGCAGCGGGATGACGCCGGGCTTGGCGGCCGGCGGCCGGCCCCAGCCGCCCTGGTGCTGACCGCCGCCCCAGCCGGGTGCGGGAGCGCGGGGCGGAACGGGGCCGGAGGGCCCGGGTGCGGTCGGCGGGGACCACTGGCCGGCCGGGGGCTGGTTCGTGGACCACTTGGAGGGTGTGCCTGGGGCGTCGGCGGGCTCGGCGGGCCGCGGGACGTCGGAGCCCTGGCCGTCGGAGGGGGAGGATCCGGGCGAGGCCCAGCCCGGAGTGTCGTTCACGGTCGTCCACCTCGTGAATTCGTCGCGGTGCCGGCTCGTCGAGCCGGCTCGGTCACGGTGCCGGGCCGCTCGGTGGGGCGGCAGGTTGGCAGCCATGGTGCCACGCGCCGTCCACGGCCGGGCCTGGGGTCGGATCTCCTCGGCACCTTCATTGTCCGTGGCTCAGCGGGCAGACTGGGCGGATGGCTGATCAGTACGCACAAACTCCCGTCGGCTCCAAACCGTCCATGCCGCCCTCCCTGCGTTGGGAGGAGCCGCCGGAAGGGCCCGTGGTGGTGCTTCTCGACCAGACGCGGCTGCCCGCCGAGGAGGTCGAGCTGGTCTGCACGGATGTTCCGGCGCTGGTCCGTGCGATCCAGACGCTCGCCGTGCGGGGCGCTCCGCTGCTGGGCATCGCCGGTGCGTACGGTGTGGCGCTGGCCGCCGTGCGGGGTTATGACGTGGACGAAGCGGCGGAGCTGCTGGCGGGGGCGCGGCCCACCGCGGTGAACCTGGCGTACGGCGTGCGGCGGGCGGCGGGCGTGTACCGGGCGGCGCTGGAGAAGGGCGAGGACCGGGCGGGGGCGGCCCAGGCGGCTCTGCGGGAGGCCAAGGACCTGCACCGGGAGGACGCCGAAGCGAGTGCGCTGATGGCGGGGCACGGTCTGGCCCTGCTGGACGAGCTGCTGCCGGGCGGCAGTCACCGGATCCTGACCCACTGCAACACCGGGGCGCTCGTCTCGGGTGGGGAGGGGACCGCGTTCGCCGTGGCGCTGGAGGCGCACCGGGCGGGCAGCCTGCGGCGGCTGTGGGTGGACGAGACCCGGCCGCTGCTGCAGGGGGCGCGGCTCACGGCGTACGAGGCGGCCCGCAACGGCATGGCGTACACGCTGCTCACGGACAATGCGGCGGGCTCGCTGTTCTCGGCCGGGGAGGTGGACGCCGTGCTGATCGGGGCGGACCGGATCGCCGCCGACGGGTCGGTCGCGAACAAGGTCGGCAGCTATCCGCTCGCCGTGCTGGCCCGGTACCACCATGTGCCGTTCATCGTGGTGGCACCCACCACGACGATCGACCCGCACACTCCGGACGGGGCGTCCATCGAGGTGGAACAGCGCGCCGGGCAAGAGGTGACGGAACTCACCGCTCCACCGCAGGTGGCGACCGGGGGAGTGGGCGTGGGGTCCGGCGGAGGGCTGCCGGTGGCACCGCTGGGAACCCAGGCGTACAACCCCGCGTTCGATGTCACGCCCCCGGATCTGGTGACGGCGATCGTCACCGAGCTGGGGGTGGTCTCCCCGGTCACCGGGGGTGGAATTGCCGAGCTGTGTGCCAGGTCACGCCAGGTAACGATTAGCTAATGGGATGATGTCGAATATGAAGGGACGCGTCCTTGTCGTCGACGACGACACCGCACTGGCCGAGATGCTCGGGATTGTGCTGCGTGGTGAAGGTTTCGAGCCGTCGTTCGTAGCGGACGGCGACAAGGCACTTGCTGCTTTCCGGGAGGCCAAGCCGGACCTGGTGCTGCTGGACCTCATGCTGCCCGGTAGGGACGGCATCGAGGTGTGCCGGCTCATCCGGGCGGAGTCCGGCGTGCCGATCGTCATGCTCACCGCCAAGAGCGACACCGTGGATGTGGTGGTCGGGCTGGAGTCCGGCGCCGACGACTACATCGTCAAGCCGTTCAAACCGAAGGAGCTGGTCGCCAGGATCAGGGCCCGGCTGCGCAGGTCGGAGGAGCCGGCGCCGGAGCAGCTGACCATCGGCGATCTCGTCATCGACGTGGCCGGCCACTCGGTGAAGCGGGACGGACAGTCGATCGCGCTGACGCCGCTGGAGTTCGACCTGCTGGTCGCGCTGGCCCGTAAGCCGTGGCAGGTGTTCACCCGCGAGGTGCTGCTGGAGCAGGTGTGGGGTTACCGCCACGCCGCGGACACGCGGCTGGTGAACGTCCATGTGCAGCGGCTGCGCTCCAAGGTCGAGAAGGACCCGGAGCGGCCGGAGATCGTCGTCACCGTCCGTGGTGTCGGTTACAAGGCTGGGCCGAGCTGACATGTCCCGCGGCAGTGCTGCTCCGAAGCCCGGGAACCCGGGAGTCCGTGCGGGGCGGGCTGCCGGGCCGGGGCGTCAGCCATGGCGGCCCGGCCGCCTGCTCCAGGACGGGGCACCGGGTGGTCCGGTGCTCCGGCTCCTGGTGCGCTGGGTACGCCGGCCACTGTTGCCGGCGTTGCGGCTGTGGCGGCGGAACATCCAGCTGCGGGTGGTCGTCGGCACGCTGCTGATGTCGCTCGGAGTGGTGCTGCTGCTCGGATTCGTGGTCATCGGCCAGATGCGCAACGGTCTGCTGGACGCCAAGGAGCGGGCCGCTCAGAGCCAGGCTTCGGGCGGGTTCTCGGCGGCCCAGGACCAGGCCGATGAGCAGCCGGGGCCGGGCGGGCCCGACGGGGGCACCGCACGGGCGTCGCTGAACTGGCGGTCCGATCTGGTCGTGCAGCTGGCGAGCGGTGGCCAGGGCGCGTTCAACGTGGTGGCGCTCAGCTCCGACACCGAGGGCGCGGCTCCCAGCCGGGGTGCGCGGGCTTCCGGCGGCGTGGAGCCGGCGCGGAGCATTCCGGTGCAGCTGCGGGAGTCGGTCGCGCAGGGGCCGGGGGCGTTCCAGACGTACACCCGGATCAACTACTCGGACGGCAAGCCGTCCGAGGCGGCACTGGTCATCGGCAAACGCCTCAATGACATCGACGGCAACGCCTACGAGCTGTACTACCTCTTCCCGCTGACCCAGGAGGAGGACTCCCTCGCCCTGGTGAAGACGACCCTCGCGACGGCCGGGCTGTTCGTGGTGGTGCTGCTGGGAGCGATCGCCTGGCTGGTGGTGCGGCAGGTCGTGACGCCGGTACGGATGGCGGCGGGGATCGCCGAGCGGTTGTCGGCGGGCAGGCTCCAGGAACGGATGAAGGTCACCGGCGAGGACGACATCGCGCGGCTCGGCGAGGCCTTCAACAAGATGGCGCAGAACCTCCAGCACAAGATCCAGCAGCTGGAGGAGCTGTCGCGGATGCAGCGGCGGTTCGTCTCGGACGTCTCGCACGAGCTGCGTACGCCGCTGACCACGGTGCGGATGGCGGCCGATGTCATTTACGAGGCGCGGGAGGACTTCGACCCTGTGACCGCGCGCTCCGCCGAGCTGCTGGGCGACCAGCTGGACCGGTTCGAGTCGCTGCTGTCGGACCTGCTGGAGATCAGCCGTTTCGACGCGGGTGCCGCGGCGCTGGAGGCCGAGCCGATAGACCTGCGGGAGGTCGTCCGCAGGGTGATCGGCGGGGCCGAGCCGCTGGCCGAGCGCAAGGGCGGCCGGATCGTGGTGGTGGGCGACGAGCAGCCGGTGGTCGCGGAGGCGGATGCGCGCCGTGTGGAGCGGGTGCTGCGGAACCTCGTCGTCAACGCCGTGGAGCACGGTGAGGGCCGCGACGTGGTGGTGCGGATGGCCGCCGCGGGCGGCGCGGTCGCCGTCGCGGTGCGCGACTACGGGGTCGGGCTGAAGCCGGGCGAGGCGACGCGGGTGTTCAACCGCTTCTGGCGGGCGGACCCGGCACGCGCCCGCACGACGGGCGGTACGGGGCTGGGGCTGTCGATCGCCGTGGAGGACGCGCGGCTGCACGGCGGCTGGCTGCAGGCGTGGGGCGAGCCGGGAGGCGGTTCGCAGTTCCGGCTGACGCTGCCGCGTACGGCGGACGAGCCGTTGCGCGGCTCGCCGATACCCCTGGAGCCCGAGGACTCGCGGCGCAACCGTGAGCGGGCGGCCGCCGAGGAGGCGTCCCAGGGCGCCGGCCGGCTGCCGACGGTGCCCGGACAGGCCGGGGGCCCGGCCCGTACGGGGCTGCCCGTTTCGCCGCGTACGGCGCTGCCGCCCCGGCAGACGGCGCAGGTGGCCGCCGATCCGACGGCCCTGCCCGGGAACGGGTCGCGGGTGGTGGCGCGCGGCGCCGGTGAGCGGGCGGGCGAGGCCGCCTCGTCGGCGGCGCAGGACGGAAATCGGGAGGGTACGACTCGTGGGCGCTGAGCGTCGTCGCGGCCGTGGACGTTCGGTGCGCGGAGCCGCGCTGCTCGGATGCGGCGTGCTGCTGGCCGGGTGCGGGTCGATGCCGGACAGCGGGGACGTCTCCCCGGTGAAGGCGTCCAACCCCGGCGACTCCCAGGTCCGGGTGTACCCGGTGACGCCTCGGGAGAACGCGGAGCCGGACGAGGTCGTCGACGGATTCCTGGAGGCGATGACCGGTGACGACCCAGGGTTCGCGACGGCACGGACGTACCTGACCAAGAAGGCGGCACGGGAGTGGAAGCCCGAGGAGCGCACCACGGTGCTCATGGCCGCGCCGGTCAGCCGGCGGGAGCCCAGCGGTATCCGGGAGACGCAGGATCGTCTCGTCTACCCCTTGCACGGTGATCAGATCGCCACGGTGGACAGCCGTCACGCCTACGAGCCGATGCGGACGACCCCCTACAAGGGGACGATCCAGCTGGTGCAGGTGCCGGGTCCCGACGGCAAGGGGAAGGAATGGCGTATCGACAGCCTTCCTTCGGGTCTGTTGCTGGGTGAGTCGGACTTCCAGCGCAACTTCCGGTCGGTGAACAAGTACTACTTCGCCTCCGGTCGGCGCTGGGTCGTGGCCGACCCGGTGTACATCCGGCAGCGCCAGGATCCGGTGACGCGGATGGATCCGGTGGCGCAGACCGTCAAGGCGCTGCTCGAAGGGCCGACGAACTGGCTGGACCCGGTGGTGGATTCCAGTTTCCCCACGGGTGTGGCGCTGAAGGACGGCGTCACGTCGCTGACGCCCGACGACCAGAACAAGCTCAAGGTGCCGCTCAATAAGAAGGCGGACAATATCGGGACCGAGACGTGCAGGGAGATGGCGGCCCAATTGCTGTTCACCCTGGGCGATTTGGGATCCGCCAGGGTGGAGCAGGTCGAGGTGCAGCGCGAGGACGGGCGTCCCGTGTGCCTGCTGGGGGAGAGTCAGAAGGAGAACTACCGGGCCGATCCGTCGGGCGGCCTCCACGTGAACCCGTATTTCCTCGACGCGTCCGGCCGCCTGGCGAAGTTGGACGCCCGTGCCGAGAACGTGGGCAGGCCGTCGCGCGTGCCGGGGCCCTTCGGGAACGGGACGCTGAAGATCGGCAACGTCGCGGTCGCACGTGACGAGCGCCGGGCGGCGGCGATCACGGACGGTGACGGGAACCTGCGGGTCGCCTCCGTGGTCTCGGACGCGAGCGTGGAACCGCCGCCGCCGCTGGTGCGCAGCCAGGGTGCCAGGCCGGAGGACCGGCTGTCGGCGCCGAGCTGGGACGGCCGCGGCGGTCTGTGGGTGGCCGACCGGGACCCGGCGAACCCCCGGTTGCTGTACGTGCCGGACGGCGGCGAGGAGCCGGTGCCGGTCGCGGCTCCGTGGCTCGTCGACGGAGTGCGGATCGAGGCGCTGCGGGTCTCCGAGGACGGGGTGCGCATGGCGCTGCTGCTCACGAAGAACGACAAGACGACCCTGCACATCGGGCGGGTGGAACGGCAGGGCACCGGCGCGAAGCAGACCGTCCAGGTGGTGGATCCGCAGGAGATCGCCCCCCGGATGGAGTCGGTGACGTCCGTGTCGTGGGCCGGGCAGAGCCGGCTGGTGGTGCTGGGCAAACTGGCCGGCGGCGTGCAGCAGGTGCGCTACATCCAGACGGACGGTTCGACCTCCGCCGCGGCGATTCCGGGGCTGAACCAGGTGAAGGTGGTCGCGGCGTCGAACGACGAGCGCACGCCGCTGGTGGCTGCCTCCGCCGACGCCGGCATCGTGCGGCTGCAGGCCGGCGCGAACTGGCAGCCGATGGTCGAGAAGGGCACGTCTCCGGTGTATCCCGGCTGACACGGCGGCTCCGGGAGCCCTGGACGGGTGGCCGGGGGCCCGTGGCAGGGGTTTTCCACAGGGGTGGACGCGGGGCCGGGTGGCTGGTGACCCTTGGGCCATGCCCTGGTGGTGGCGGGAGATCGTGGGACTGGTGCTGCCGGTCGCCTGTGAGGGGTGCGGGCAGGCGCGTACCGCCTTGTGCGAGGCCTGCGGCCGGGCGTTGTACGGAGCGGGTGGCCGGCGGGTGAGGCCGGTTCCCGAGCCGGTGGGGTTGCCGGTGGTGTGTGCCGCGGCGCCGTACGAGGACGCGGTGCGCGCGGTGCTGCTCGGGCACAAGGAGCGCGGCGCGCTGGGGCTGGCCCGGCCGCTGGGGCGGGCGCTGGCCGGGGCCGTGAGGGCCTCTGTGGCCGCCTCTGGAGGGTCGGGCGGCGGTCCGCTGCTCCTGGTACCGGTGCCGTCCGCGCGACGCGCGGTACGGGCGCGTGGGCACGACGCCGCGCGACGGATGGCGCTGGCCGCCGCCGCCGAGCTGCGGCGTACGGGTACGGAGGCGCGGGCTCTGCCCCTGTTGCGGCAGCGCCGGGCGGTGGCCGACCAGACCGGGCTGGGCGCGCGGGAGAGGCTCGCGAACCTCGCGGGCGCCCTGGAGGTGCCCGCGGGCGGAGGACGGCTGCTCGCCGGAGGCAGGCCCGTCCTGGTCGACGATCTCATGACCACCGGGGCTTCGCTGGTCGAGGCGGCGAGGGCACTGCGTGCCGGTTCCGAGCCGCAATTCGGGGGACTCGTACAGGTGAGCGCCGCGGTTGTCGCCGCCCCACCGATCTCGTTCGAAATAAACCGGAACTGACGGGGAACTTGCAACGTTGCAGGTACTGAGAGAGCGAAAACACCTGATCGGAGGTTCGTGCGGATACCGGGTGCCGACATCCGTCCGAGCGAGCTATGTTCGGGTGTGAGGAATGGCGAAAGCCGCGCTTCACCGAATGCACTGCCGTGTTTCCGGCCAGATTCCGGGCACGGTCAGGACATCGAAGGTGGTGGGGTGGGGATCTTGCCTACGGGGGAGGAGGAGGTCGAGTCGCCAAGTCCGAGGCTCCGGTACTCACCGGGGTCTGGTGCAAAAGGGAGATGCTCGCCGGCCGGTGGGCCGGCAAGAGCGATCCGGGAACGGAGTTCTGCGTGGACATCGTCGTCAAAGGCCGCAAAACCGAGGTGCCCGAGCGGTTCCGCAAGCACGTGGCCGAGAAGCTGAAGCTGGAGAAGATCCAGAAGCTCGACGCCAAGGTGATCAGCCTCGACGTCGAGGTGTCCAAGGAACACAACCCGCGGCAGGCAGACCGGTCCGACCGCGTGGAAATCACCCTCCACTCCCGGGGGCCGGTGATCCGGGCGGAGGCGGCGGCAGGCGACCCCTACGCAGCCCTTGACCTGGCGACGGGCAAGCTCGAAGCACGACTGCGCAAGCAGCACGACAAGCGTCACACCCGCCGTGGCAACGGCCGGCTCTCGGCCGCCGAAGTCGCCGACGCCGTCCCGGGCGTGGCCCGGCTGAACGGGAACGGCGCCGTGGCCGTGGAGGAGCGCGAGTCGGTGCCCACCACCCGGATGGGCCCGCTCGAGGTGCGGGGCGAAGGACCCCTGGTGGTCCGGGAGAAGACCCACACGGCCGCCCCGATGTCGCTCGACCAGGCTCTCTACGAGATGGAGCTCGTCGGGCACGACTTCTACCTGTTCGTGGACTCCGAGACCAAGCAGCCCAGCGTCGTCTACCGCCGGCACGCCTACGACTACGGCGTCATCCACCTGGAGAGCGACCCGCTGGCCGGCTCGGAGGCCGGCGGTGCGGGTGGCGCGCTCGGTGGCTGACGGAAGCTGAATCACCCCGGTGGTGCCCCTTGGAGCGCCGTGTGCGCCCCCAGGGGCACCCCCGTGCGACCAGAGGATCACCGCTTCGCCGTCCAGGCATGAAATCATGGCGGGGCGCGCCAACCGCTGCTCCGAGGGCCGAGGTTGGCGTACCGAAAGTGAACGTCAGGCAGGCCTGCAGGGGGAGGAACGATGGCGGACAGCTTCGGCCCGGTGCACCACCCGGGCGGCTCCGACGCCCCGGTGGGCGGAGCGGGCTGTGGAAGCGGTACCGGCACGGACGGCGGCGCGTCCCGCAAGGAGCCCATCAGGGTCCTGGTCGTGGACGATCACGCGCTCTTCCGCAGAGGCCTGGAGATCGTTCTCGCCCAGGAGGAGGACATCCAGGTGGTGGGCGAGGCGGGCGACGGCGCGGAAGCCGTCGACAAGGCCGCCGACCTGTTGCCCGACATCGTGCTGATGGACGTCCGGATGCCCAAGCGGGGCGGTATCGAGGCCTGCACCTCCATCAAGGAGGTGGCCCCCAGCGCCAAGATCATCATGCTGACGATCAGCGACGAGGAGGCCGACCTCTACGACGCGATCAAGGCGGGTGCCACCGGCTACCTCCTTAAGGAAATCTCCACCGACGAGGTGGCCACCGCCATCCGGGCGGTCGCCGACGGACAGTCGCAGATCAGCCCGTCCATGGCGTCCAAGCTGCTCACCGAGTTCAAATCGATGATCCAGCGCACCGACGAGCGGAGGCTCGTCCCGGCGCCCCGGCTGACCGACCGCGAGCTGGAGGTCCTGAAGCTGGTCGCCACCGGTATGAACAACCGGGACATCGCCAAGGAGCTGTTCATCTCGGAGAACACGGTGAAGAACCACGTCCGCAACATCCTGGAGAAGCTCCAGCTGCACTCCAGGATGGAAGCGGTGGTCTACGCGATGCGGGAGAAGATCCTCGAGATCAGGTGACGGCCGGATGGCGGCCGGGTGAGAGGCGCCCTGTGGCGGTCAGCCGAGACGGGCCAGGGCGGACGCCAGCTCCGGTCCGTACTCCGGGCGGTCGACGCGCTCGACGCGTACCGCCTCGCAGCCCACCCACTCGGCGGCCTCCCGCAGTGCCTGTGCCATGGGGGCGACGGCCTTCGGGGAAGCCAGCGACACCTGCTTGGCCACCAGAGTCTTCCCCTCCCGGGCCGGATCCACCCGGCCCACCAGCATCCCGCCCGCGAGCAGCGGCATCGCGAAGTAGCCGTGTATCCGCTTCTGTTTGGGGACGTACGCCTCCAGACGGTGGGAGAAGCCGAAGATCCGTTCCGTCCGCGCCCGCTCCCAGATCAGTGAGTCGAACGGCGACAGCAGGGTCGTACGGTGACGGCCGCGCGGCATGCTCGCCAGGGCCTCCGGATCCGCCCAGGCCGGCTTGTCCCAGCCCTGCACCCGCACCGGCACCAGCCCCGAATCGGCGACCACCGCGTCGAACTGCTCCCCCTTGAGCCGGTGGTAGTCGGCGATGTCGGCGCGCGTCCCCACCCCCAGCGCCTGCCCCGCCAGCCGCACCAGCCTCCGCAGGCACTCGGTGTCGTCCAGCTCGTCGTGCAGCAGGTGATCGGGAACGGCACGCTCCGCCAGGTCGTACACCCGCTTCCAGCCGCGCCGCTCGGTGCAGACCACCTCGCCGTACATCAGCGCCCGCTCGACGGCGACCTTCGACTCCGACCAGTCCCACCACTCGCCGCCGTTCTTCGCGCCGCCGAGCTCCGTGGCGGTCAGCGGGCCCTCGGCGCGCAGCTGCTTGATCACCGCGTCGTAGGCGCCGTCCGGCAGGTCGTGGTACCACTGCGGGCGCTTGCGGTAGGCGCGTCGGCGGAAGGCGAAGTGCGGCCACTCCTCGATGGGCAGGATGCACGCCGCGTGCGACCAGTACTCGAAGGCGTGCGTCTCCGTCCAGTACGCGGATTCCACCGTCGTGCGGCCCACGGCGCCGAGCCGTGCGTACGGGATCAGCTCGTGGGAGCGGGCCAGCACCGAGATGGTGTCCAGCTGGACGGCGCCGAGCCGGCGCAGCACGCCGCGCACCCCGGCGCGGCGGTCCGGGGCGCCCAGGAAGCCCTGGGCGCGCAGCGCGATACGACGGGCCTCGTCGGCGGAGAGCTCGGCGGTCGGAGGCGGCAGGGGCGTCATGGTCCGCACGGTCGTCATGCTCGGCACGATAGACCGCGGCACTGACAGTCAGGAGGGGGCCGGGAGATAGGGCACGGTGCTCGGCAGGCCGAGGTCCGAGGGGAGCAGGGAGCCCACCCACGCGTCACGGACGGTGCCCTTGTTGAGGAGGCCCGCGCGCTGGACGCCCTCGACCGTGAAACCGGCTTTCTCGGCAACGGCGCGCGAGCCCGTGTTGCCGACCTCGGCGCGCCACACCAGCCGGGTGCACCCGGTCGTCGTGAAGGTCCACTCCGCCAGGGCCAGGACGGCTTCCGTGGCGTAGCCGCCGCCGCGGTGCTCCTTGGCCGTCCAGAAGCCGATCTCCCACACCCCCGAGTGCCCGCGCACACCGACGGCGCCCACGAGCGGGCCGCCCGTGCGGGGCAGGACCGCGAAGTCCAGGTCGTACCCGGTGCGCCAGCCGTCGGGCACGATCCGCCCGAGGAAGTCCTCCGCGTGATGCCTCTCGTACGGGGAGGGCACCACCGTCCAGCGCTGGATCTCGGGGTCCTGGCAGGCCGCGTGGACGGCGTCGGTGTCGTCGGGCGTGAACGGGCGCAGGCACAGCCGCTCGGTGGTCAGGGTGACGGGCTCCATGGTGGGGATTCTGGTGGGGCGGTCGGGGGTGGGGCGAACACTTTTCGGGTTCAGCGGCACCTTCGGTGCGTCCCGCGCGTTCTCCTTGTGGGCGGCATGTCGGCGCGGCAGTCGGCCCAGGTGAGCGCGGACCTCCCGAGGCGGCGGCGTCCTCGCTTACGATGGCCGTTGCGGTGGGGCCCACCTGCCGTGCCCGTGCCAGTGTCCATGACAAGACCTAGTGCCAGGCCCGACCGGCAAGGAGACCAACCTCAGTGTCCGTCTTCAACAAGCTCATGCGTGCAGGCGAAGGCAAGATCCTGCGCAAACTGCACCGCATCGCGGACCAGGTCAACTCCATCGAAGAGGACTTCGTCAACCTCTCCGACGCCGAGTTGCGGGCGCTCACCGAGGAGTACAAGCAGCGGTACGCCGACGGTGAGAGCCTCGACGACCTGATGCCCGAAGCCTTCGCGACGGTCCGCGAGGCCGCCAAGCGCGTGCTTGGTCAGCGCCACTACGACGTCCAGCTGATGGGCGGCGCCGCGCTGCACCTCGGTTACGTCGCCGAGATGAAGACCGGTGAGGGCAAGACCCTCGTCGGCACGCTGCCGGCGTACCTCAACGCGCTGTCCGGCAAGGGCGTGCACATGATCACCGTCAACGACTACCTGGCGGAGCGCGACTCCGACATGATGGGCCGGGTCCACAAGTTCCTGGGCCTGAAGGTCGGCTGCATCCTCGCCAACATGTCGCCGGCGCAGCGCCGGGAGCAGTACAACTGCGACATCACGTACGGCACGAACAATGAGTTCGGCTTCGACTACCTGCGCGACAACATGGCGTGGTCCAAGGACGAGCTCGTCCAGCGCGGCCACAACTTCGCCTGTGTCGACGAGGTCGACTCCATCCTGGTCGACGAGGCCCGTACGCCGCTGATCATCTCCGGCCCGGCCGACCAGGCCACCAAGTGGTACGGCGACTTCGCCAAGCTGGTCACCCGCCTCAAGAAGGGCGAGCCCGGCAACCCCCTCAAGGGCATCGAGGAGACCGGCGACTACGAGGTCGACGAGAAGAAGCGCACCGTCGCCATCCACGAGGCCGGTGTCGCCAAGGTCGAGGACTGGCTGGGCATCGACAACCTCTACGAGTCGGTGAACACGCCCCTCGTCGGTTACCTGAACAACGCCATCAAGGCCAAGGAACTGTTCAAGAAGGACAAGGACTACGTCGTCATCGACGGCGAAGTCATGATCGTCGACGAGCACACCGGCCGTATCCTCGCCGGCCGCCGCTACAACGAGGGCATGCACCAGGCGATCGAGGCGAAGGAAGGGGTGGACATCAAGGACGAGAACCAGACGCTCGCCACGATCACCCTGCAGAACTTCTTCCGCCTCTACGACAAGCTGTCGGGCATGACCGGTACGGCCATGACCGAGGCCGCCGAGTTCCACCAGATCTACAAGCTGGGCGTCGTCCCGATCCCGACGAACAGGCCGATGATCCGCAAGGACCAGTCGGACCTGATCTACCGCACCGAGGTCGCCAAGTTCGCCGCGGTCGTCGACGACATCGAGGAGAAGCACAAGAAGGGCCAGCCGATCCTCGTCGGTACGACGTCGGTCGAGAAGTCCGAGTACCTGTCGCAGCAGCTCTCCAAGCGCGGCATCCAGCACGAGGTGCTCAACGCCAAGCAGCACGACCGTGAGGCGTCGATCGTCGCACAGGCCGGCCGCAAGGGCGCCGTCACCGTCGCCACCAACATGGCCGGCCGTGGTACCGACATCAAGCTCGGCGGCAACCCCGACGACCTCGCCGAGGCCGAGCTGCGCCAGCGCGGCCTGGACCCGGTCGAGCACGTGGAGGAGTGGGCCGCGGCCCTGCCCGCCGCGCTGGAGAAGGCCGAGCTCGCCGTGAAGGCCGAGTTCGAAGAGGTCAAGGCGCTCGGCGGGCTGTACGTGCTGGGCACGGAGCGGCACGAGTCGCGGCGTATCGACAACCAGCTGCGCGGTCGTTCCGGCCGTCAGGGCGACCCGGGCGAGTCCCGCTTCTACCTGTCGCTCGGCGACGACCTGATGCGGCTGTTCAAGGCCCAGATGGTCGAACGCGTGATGTCGATGGCCAACGTGCCCGACGACGTACCGATCGAGAACAAGATGGTCACGCGCGCCATCGCGTCCGCGCAGTCCCAGGTCGAGCAGCAGAACTTCGAGACGCGTAAGAACGTCCTGAAGTACGACGAGGTCCTCAACCGGCAGCGTGAGGTCATCTACGGTGAGCGCCGCCGCGTCCTGGAGGGCGAGGACCTGCACGAGCAGATCCGCCACTTCATGGACGACACGATCGACGCCTACATCGAGGCGGAGACCGTCGAGGGCTTCGCGGAGGAGTGGGACCTGGAGCGGCTGTGGGGCGCCTTCAAGCAGCTCTACCCGTGCAAGGTCACCATCGAGGAGCTGGAGGAGGCGGCCGGCGACCGGGCCGGTATCACCGCCGAGTTCATCGCGGAGTCCGTCAAGGAGGACATCCACGAGCAGTACGACGCGCGGGAGAAGCAGCTCGGCTCCGACATCATGCGTGAGCTGGAGCGGCGTGTGGTGCTGTCGGTCCTGGACCGCAAGTGGCGCGAGCACCTCTACGAGATGGACTACCTCCAGGAGGGCATCGGCCTCCGCGCGATGGCGCAGAAGGACCCGCTGGTCGAGTACCAGCGCGAGGGCTTCGACATGTTCACCGCGATGATGGAAGGCATCAAGGAGGAGTCCGTCGGCTACCTGTTCAACCTGGAGGTCCAGGTCGAGCAGCAGGTCGAGGAGGTCCCCGTGCAGGACGCGGTCGCCGCGAAGCCCTCCCTGGCCAAGGAGGACGCCGTACCGGCGCAGGCGGGCGCGGGGCGCCCGGAGATCCGGGCCAAGGGCCTGGACGCACCGCAGCGCCCGGACCGGCTGCACTTCTCCGCGCCGACCGTGGACGGCGAGGGTGGTGTCATCGAGGGCGACTTCGAGAACGGTGACGGGTCGGGCCCGTCCGGTACGGACGGGATGACGCGTGCCGAGCGGCGCAAGGCCCAGAAGGGCGGGCGTCGCCGCAAGAAGTAGCCCTTCGCCGTAGAAGGGTCTCCGGGGCCGGGTGCGTGACAGGAGTCGCGTGTCCGGCCCCGTTCCGTTGCGCTAGTGGGGCCGGCCGCCGAGTTCCACGGCAGCGCAGCGCCACTTGCGGTCGGGGCCCTGCTCCAGGCGGAACGCCATCGCCCGGACCTGATCACCGGCCGCGATGCTCGCGAACGCCTCGACCACTCCCGGGCGCAGCGGGAAGCCGCCGCAGCGGCGGACGACGGGGCGGGCGCCGCGGGCGCGGAGCGGGGTGGTGGGCGCGAGGCTGATCAGCTGGTCGTAGGCCTCGCCGACGGTCTGGCCCAGCATCCAGTGGACGGGGCGCTCACCGCTGAGGACGGCGAGCAGCCGTTCGGCGAAGACGATGTGGGGCGGGAGCGGCCGGTGGGCGGGGGCCGCGGTGGTGCGGGTCGCAGTGGTGCGGGTCGTGGGACCGCTTGCGGCCGGGCGGGATGAGCCGGGCCGGACCGTGCCGGGGCCGCGCTGGTCCCGGCGGCGGGCCGGTCCGGACGTCGTCCTGGTTGCGGTGGTGCTCATGATGATCGCCCCCGTTCCGTAGGACCCGGTGTGTACCGGGCGGTAACTTGCGTTGGTGATCTTCTACGGGGGCGAGGAGGGCGGCCGCAATCGTCGGTGGAGCCCGTGCCGAAGTCGGAAGCGGATCACCTATCCGGGTGATGCCCTGACCATGGGCGCGCGACGGGGCCGGGTGAGGCGGGGTGCCGGGTGGACGGAGCGCCCCGGTGACCACCGGCCCCGAAGGGGGACTCCGCACGTATCCTGAGGGCGTCTCCCGACTACGAAAGCGGCCTGCCATGCGCGTCTACGTCCCCCTGACCCTCCCCGGTCTCGCACAGGCGCACAAGGCGGGCGAGCTGGGCCCCGGCCCGCTCACCGCGTACGCGGTGACGCCCGGCCTGCGCGAGTGGTACGTCTCCGACGACATCGAGGAGCTGGAGTACGCCGCGCTCAGCCGGGCGGCGGCCGCGTCGCTGCGGATGCTGGCCGCCGATCCGTCCGCGGCGCGACGCCGGGTCGTCGTGGCCGTCGACGTACCCGACGGGGCGGCGGTCGCCGATCCCGACGGAGCCCTGGACCCCTCGTCGGTGGGCGAGGTGCGGATCGCTCGGGCGGTGCCGCTGGCCAAGGCCGCGGCGGTGCACGCGGACGCGGACGACGCCGAGGGCGACGTGTCCGCCGCGGCGGAGGCGCTGGGCGCGGCGGACCACGGGGACGATGACGCGCAGTTCGTGGTGGACGGCGCGGAGGACCACGAACTGCTGTGGTTCGGGGTGCAGGAGATCCCCGGGTTGATCGGCTGAACGACGGTTTCTCGCTGGTGGGGGCTCGTTGTCGGACCCTGCCGGTACCTTTTTGGCATGGGGAAGCGCAGCACCCACCTGGTGTGGGACTGGAACGGCACGTTGCTCGATGACATCGACGCGGTCATCGGGGCGACGAACGCCGCGTTCGAGGAGATAGGCCTGGAGCCGATCACTCTGGCGCGGTACCGGGAGCTGTACTGCGTACCGGTCCCGCTGTTCTACGAGCGGCTGATGGGGCGGATGCCCACCGAGGCGGAGTGGCTCGTGATGGACGAGGCGTTCCACCGCCACTACTGGGTGCGGGCCGAGGTGTGCGGGCTGGCGGACGGCGCGGCCGAGCTGCTGGCGGCGCGGCAGGCCGCCGGGCTGACGCAGTCGTTGCTCTCGCTCGCCCCGCACGAGCTCCTGCTGCCGGTCGTGCGGCGGCACGGCATCGAGGAGCGGTTCGTCCGGGTGGACGGTCGCACGGGCACCTCGACGGCCGGCAAGGCGGAGCACATGGTGCGGCACCTGGTGGCGCTGGAGGGCGTGCCGCCGGAGCGGATCGTGGTGATCGGGGACGCGGCGGACGACGCCGTCGCGGCGGCGCACGTGGGGGCGCGGGCGGTGCTGTACACCGGGGGTTCGCACAGCCGGGCCAGCCTTGAGGCGGTGGGGGTGCCGGTGGTGGACACGCTGGAGGAGGCGGTCGCGGTGGCGGAGGAGCTGGCGGCGTAGCCCTCGGGCGGGCGGCGGGGCGGTGCCTTTGGCGGGGCGGGATTTTCGGGGCGGGCTTTCGCGGGTCGGACTTTGCGGGGCGGGCTTTCGCGGGTCGGTGTGGTGCGGTGCCTGCGGCGGGGCGGTCGTGACCGGGGTGCGCACGCGGGTGCGGTCCGGTGGGGGTGCGCCCGGCCTGACGGCCGGGCTGGGGCGGGTCCTTGCGTTCGGCGCGGGTTCGCGGGCTGCGGGCGGGTCTGTTGGGTCGCGTGGGTTACGGGGTGGGGGACTTCGTACGGAGGACCTTGAGGAACTCCCGCATCCAGGTGGGGTGGTCGGGCCAGGCGCGGGAGGAGACCAGGGTGCCGTCGATCACGGCGTCCGTGTCCTGGAAGGTGGCCCCGGCGGCCTGCATGTCGAGCTCCAGGGCCGGGTAGGCCGTCACATGGCGGCCGTCCAGGGCGCCGACCGCGGCCGTCAGCAGCGGGCCGTGGCAGATCTGGGCGACCGGCTTGTCGGCGTCGAAGAAGGACTTGAGGATCTTGCGGAGCTCGGGGTCGTTGCGGAGGTACTCGGGAGCCCGCCCGCCCGGGATCACCACGGCGGCGTACTGGCTGGGCTCGACCTCCGAGAAGGCCAGGTCGGCGGGCCAGGTGTAGCCGGGCTTCTCGGTGTACGTGTCGAAACCCGGCTCGAAGTCGTGGACGACGAACCGGAGGGTCTTGCGGGCCGGTGCGGCGATGTGGACCTCGTACCCCTCCTCGCGCAGTCGCTGGTACGGGTACAGGACCTCCAGGGATTCCGCCGCGTCGCCGGTGACGATCAGGATCTTCACGGTCATCACTGCCTGCCTCTGCTGGGAGGTGGTGCGAGGTGTGTGCCACCAGGACACGTGTCGCTGTCCAGAGTGTCAAACTTCGGGGCCGGGTTTTGTACACATACGGCTCGTGACGGGCCGGGGGTCAGGAGCGATAGCCTGGACCCGTGATCAGCGCGATACGCCATGGGGGCAGCGGAGCCCCCGGCCGGCGCCCGGAGTGCCACCGTGCCCGGGCGATCGCTGACCCATTCCATCCGGCCCGGTCGCCAAAATTGGCCAATAACGGCCCGGACATCTCTCATCGCGGCATAACGTCGCCTCAGACCGGATACCCCGCGTCGTGGCGTTGTGTCACTTCTTTCACCTACGTCACGCAACGGCGCGCGACAGGAGCCAGAGGACATGCAGACCAAGCTGGACGAAGCCAAGGCCGAGCTGCTCGAACGGGCCGCCCGGGTAGCTGAGAACAGCCCGGTCGGGGGGCAACTCCAGACTGGGGCCGAGAGCGGGGAGCGTCCGGGCCAGGACATCGTTCTGGAATACCTCCAGCGTTACTACCTGCACACGGCCCCCGAGGACCTCACGGACCGTGACCCGGTCGATGTCTTCGGTGCGGCCCTTTCCCACTACCGGCTGGCCGAGAACCGGCCCCAGGGCACGGCCAACGTCCGGGTGCACACGCCCACCGTCGAGGAGAACGGCTGGACCTGCAGCCACTCGGTCGTCGAGGTCGTCACGGACGACATGCCGTTCCTGGTCGACTCGGTGACCAACGAGCTCTCCCGCCAGGGCCGCGGCATCCACGTCGTGATCCACCCGCAGGTCGTCGTCCGCCGTGACCTGACCGGCAAGCTCATCGAGGTGCTGCCCGACGGCGGCGAGAAGGCCTCGCACGACGCCCTCATCGAGTCCTGGATCCACGTCGAGATCGACCGCGAGACCGACCGCGCCGACCTCAAGCAGATCACCGCCGATCTGCTGCGCGTCCTGTCCGACGTCCGCGAGACGGTCGAGGACTGGGAGAAGATGCGTGACGCCGCGCTGCGCATCGCCGAGGACCTCCCCAGCGAGCCGATCGCCGACGACCTGCGCGAATCGGAGGTCGAGGAGGCCCGCGAGCTGCTGCGCTGGCTGGCCGACGACCACTTCACCTTCCTCGGCTACCGCGAGTACGAGCTGACCGGCGACGACGCGCTGGCCGCCGTACCCGGCACCGGCCTCGGCATCCTCCGCTCCGACCCGCACCACAGCGACGACGAGGCGCACCCCGTCTCGCCCTCCTTCAACCGGCTGCCGCGTGACGCCCGCGCCAAGGCCCGTGAGCACAAGCTGCTCATCCTCACCAAGGCCAACAGCCGCTCCACCGTGCACCGGCCCTCCTACCTCGACTACGTCGGGGTGAAGAAGTTCGACAAGGACGGCAACGTCGTCGGTGAGCGGCGCTTCCTCGGCCTGTTCTCGTCGGCCGCGTACACCGAGTCCGTACGCCGGGTGCCGGTGATCCGCCGCAAGGTCGCCGAGGTCCTCGACAAGGCGGGCTTCTCGCCCAACAGCCACGACGGCCGCGATCTGCTCCAGATCCTGGAGACCTACCCGCGCGACGAGCTGTTCCAGACGCCGGTCGACCAGCTCGAGTCGATCGCCACGAGCGTGCTCTACCTCCAGGAGCGCCGCAAGCTGCGGCTCTACCTCCGCCAGGACGAGTACGGGCGCTACTACTCCGCGCTGGTCTACCTGCCGCGGGACCGCTTCAACACCACCGTCCGGCTGCGGATCATCGACATCCTGAAGGAGGAGCTCGGCGGCACCAGTGTCGACTTCACCGCCTGGAACACCGAGTCGATCCTCTCCCGCCTCCACTTCGTCGTCCGCGTCCCGCAGGGCACCGAGCTCACCCCGCTCACCGACGCCGACACCGAGCGCATCGAGGCCCGGCTGGTCGAGGCCGCCCGCTCCTGGGAGGACGGCTTCGCCGAGGCGCTCAACGCCGAGATGGGCGAGGAGCGCGCCGCCGAGCTGCTGCGCCGGTACGGCAACTCCTTCCCCGAGGGGTACAAGGCCGACCACACGCCGCGCGCCGCCGTGTCCGACCTGGCCCACCTGGAGCAGCTTGTCCGGGGCGAGAAGGACTTCGCGCTCTCCCTGTACGAGCCGGTCGGCGCGGGCCCCGGCGAGCGCCGCTTCAAGATCTACAAGACCGGTGCCCAGATCTCCCTCTCCGCCGTCCTGCCGGTGCTCAACCGGCTCGGCGTCGAGGTCGTCGACGAGCGGCCGTACGAGCTGCGCTGCGCGGACCGCACCCAGGCGTGGATCTACGACTTCGGTATGCGCATGCCGCACGGCGCCGGCAGCGGTGACTACCTGGCCGACGACGCCCGGGAGCGGTTCCAGGAGGCGTTCGCCGCGACCTGGACCGGCCGCGCCGAGAACGACGGCTTCAACGCGCTGGTGCTGAGCGCGGGGCTGGGCTGGCGGCAGGCGATGGTGCTGCGGGCGTACGCCAAGTACCTGCGCCAGGCCGGATCCACGTTCAGCCAGGACTACATGGAGGACACCCTCCGCCACAACGTCCACACCACCCGCCTGCTGGTGTCGTTGTTCGAGGCGCGGATGTCGCCCGAGCGGCAGCGGGCCGGCACCGAGCTGACCGACGGGCTGCTGGAGGAGCTGGACGGCGCGCTGGACCAGGTCGCCTCCCTCGACGAGGACCGGATCCTCCGCTCCTTCCTGACCGTCATCAAGGCGACGCTGCGGACCAACTTCTTCCAGAAGAAGGACGACGGCACGCCGCACGACTACGTGTCGATGAAGTTCGACCCGCAGGCCATCCCCGACCTGCCGGCGCCGCGCCCCGCGTTCGAGATCTGGGTGTACTCGCCGCGTGTCGAGGGCGTCCACCTGCGCTTCGGCAAGGTCGCGCGAGGCGGCCTGCGCTGGTCGGACCGGCGCGAGGACTTCCGTACCGAGATCCTCGGCCTGGTCAAGGCACAGATGGTGAAGAACACCGTCATCGTGCCGGTCGGCGCCAAGGGCGGGTTCGTCGCCAAGCAGCTCCCGGACCCGGCCGTCGACCGCGACGCCTGGATGGCGGAGGGCATCGCCAGCTACCGGACGTTCATCTCGGCGCTGCTCGACATCACCGACAACCTGGTCGCGGGCGAGGTCGTCCCGCCGGCCGACGTCGTCCGGCACGACGAGGACGACACGTACCTGGTGGTCGCCGCCGACAAGGGCACGGCGACGTTCTCCGACATCGCCAACGAGGTCGCGGTCGCCTACGGCTTCTGGCTGGGTGACGCGTTCGCCTCCGGCGGTTCGGCCGGTTACGACCACAAGGGCATGGGCATCACTGCCCGCGGCGCCTGGGAGTCGGTCAAGCGGCACTTCCGCGAGCTCGGTCACGACACGCAGACCGAGGACTTCACGGTCGTCGGCGTCGGCGACATGTCGGGTGACGTGTTCGGCAACGGCATGCTGCTGAGCGAGCACATCCGGCTGGTGGCGGCCTTCGACCACCGGCACATCTTCATCGACCCGAACCCGGACGCGGCCGTCTCCTACGCCGAGCGGCGCCGGCTGTTCGAGCTGCCGCGCAGCTCCTGGGCCGACTACAACAAGGAGCTGCTGTCCCCGGGCGGCGGCATCCACCCGCGTACCGCCAAGTCGATCCCGGTCAACGCGCACATGCGCGCGGCCCTCGGCATCGAGGGGGCGGTCACCAAGCTGACCCCCGCCGAGCTGATGCAGGCGATCCTCAAGGCGCCGGTGGACCTGCTGTGGAACGGCGGCATCGGTACGTACGTCAAGGCCGGCACCGAGTCGCACGCCGACGTCGGCGACAAGGCCAACGACGCCATCCGCGTCAACGGCGAGGACCTGCGCGTCAAGGTCGTCGGCGAGGGCGGCAATCTGGGCCTGACCCAGCTCGGCCGGATCGAGTTCGCCCGGAAGGGTGGCCCCGAGGGCGAGGGCGGCAGGGTCAACACCGACGCCATCGACAACAGCGCGGGCGTGGACACCTCCGACCACGAGGTGAACATCAAGATCCTGCTCAACGGTCTGGTCGCGGACGGCGACATGACCGTCAAGCAGCGCAACAAGATCCTCGCCGAGATGACCGACGAGGTCGGCTCGCTGGTGCTGCGCAACAACTACGCGCAGAACGTGGCCCTCGCCAACGCCGTCAAGCAGTCCCCGTCGCTCCTCCACGCCCACCAGCGGTTCATGCGCCGCCTGGGCCGTGAGGGCCGGCTGGACCGGGCGCTGGAGTTCCTGCCCAACGACCGCCAGATCCGCGAGCTGCTCAACGCGGGCAAGGGGCTCAGCCAGCCCGAGCTGGCCGTCCTCCTCGCCTACACCAAGATCACGGTGGCGGACGAGCTGATCCACACGGACCTGCCGGACGACCCGTACCTGCGGGAGCTGCTGCACGCGTACTTCCCGACGAAGCTGCGCGAGGAGTTCGCCGAGCAGATCGACGCCCACGCGCTGCGCCGCGAGATCATCACGACGGTGCTGGTCAACGACACCGTCAACACGGGTGGCTCGACCTTCCTGCACCGGCTGCGCGAGGAGACCGGCGCGTCGATCGAGGAGATCGTCCGGGCGCAGACCGCCGCTCGCGCGATCTTCGGCCTGAGCGAGGTGTGGGACGCCGTCGAGGCGCTGGACAACAAGGTCCCGGCGGACGTCCAGACCCGTATCCGGCTCCACTCGCGCCGCCTGGTCGAGCGCGGTACGCGGTGGCTGCTGGGCAACCGGCCGCAGCCGGTCAAGCTCGCCGAGACCGTCGAGTTCTTCGCCGAGCGCGTGGAGCAGGTGTGGGCGAAGCTGCCGCAGATGCTGCGGGGTGCCGACCTGGAGTGGTACCAGTCGATCGTGGACGAGCTCACCGCGGCGGGCGTGCCGGACGAGCTGGCGCTGCGGGTGGCCGGCTTCTCGTCCGCCTTCCCGACGCTCGACATCGTCGCGATCGCGGACCGGACGGGCAAGGACCCGATGGCGGTCGCCGAGGTGTACTACGACCTGGCCGACCGGCTCTCCATCACCCAGCTGATGGACCGGATCATCGAGCTGCCGCGTGCCGACCGCTGGCAGTCCATGGCCCGGGCGTCCATCCGCGAGGACCTGTACGCCGCGCACGCCGCGCTCACCGCCGATGTGCTGTCGGCCGGGAACGGCACCGCGACGCCCGAGGAGCGGTTCACGGCGTGGGAGCAGCGGAACGCCGCGATCCTCGGCCGGGCGCGCACGACGCTGGAGGAGATCCAGGGGTCGGACGCGTTCGACCTGGCGAACCTGTCGGTCGCGATGCGGACGATGCGGACGCTGCTGCGCACGCACAGCTGACGGCTCACGCACGAGGGCGCCCCGCCGGTCACCGGCGGGGCGCCCCCGCGTTCACAGCCCCTTCAACGACGGCGGTCCCGGTACCGTCTCCGCCCACAGCCGCCGGCACGACAGCAGCGTGGCGGCCACCAGCAGCCCGTTGCGCAGCGCCACCACGGCGCACCCGAGGGGCGTGACGGTGATGACGTCCTCGTACAGGACGGGGTACGCCAGCGCGCTGAGCGCCGCCGCGGGGAGCATCAGCAGGGCGACCGTCCGCTGGCTGGTGTCCCGGCAGGTGAGGCAGACCGCGGCCAGGCCCAGCAGCCACACCATGTACTGCGGGCTGATCACCCGGCTGGTCACCGTGAACAGCAGTACCGCGGTGAACGCGGCGTCCACCGGGGTCGCCGCGCTCCACTGCCAGGACCGCACCCGCCACAGCAGCAGCCAGCAGAAGGCGAGCGCGGTGAGCACCAGGGCGAAGTGGGCCACGCTGGAGGCGTACGGCCCGGACAGCTCGAAGGCGCCGTACCGGTAGCGGACCCCGCCCGACCACCACCCGGCCAGCTTCGCCAGCGACAGGGCGGTGCCGCCGACGGACTCGATCTGCACGCCCCGGCTGCCCTGCTGGCGCGCGAAGTCCAGCGTGTGGGTGAACCCGAGCGCGAGGACGGTGAACAGCACGCCTGCCGCCACCAGAGCCGCGGTCCAGGCCCGGCGTGTGAGATGGCCGCGGGGCGTGCCGATCAGGGTGAGCAGGGGCCACACCTTGACCATGGCGCCGAGCCCGGCCAGTGTGCCGCCCAGCCGGGCGTGCCCGCCCCGCAGTGCCAGGAGGGCGAGCACCGCGAGGGCGGTGACCTGGACGTCGTACCGCGCCAGGGGCAGGTGCAGGAGCAGCGGCAGGCCGCCCACCCACAGCCAGGCCCCGCTGGTTCCCGCGCGCGCGAGCGCGAAGGTGACGACGGCGTCGACGAGCAGTGTCAGGGCGACGAACGCCTGGTAGTACGTCAGCTCCGGCACATGGCCCGGGGCGAGGAAGACCAGCCCGGCGCCGGGCGGGTACTGCCAGGTGACGTCGTCGGGCGGGAACGTGCCCTGCGAGAGCTGCTGGTACCAGTGCCGGTACAGCAGGTAGACCTCGCGGCCGATCCCGCCGATGCCGAGGCTGTCCTGCAACAGGAGCAGGAGCATCCCGGCGCGCGTGAAGGCCCACACGGCGGCCAGCGGCAGAGCGGCGGACCGGTCCGTGAAGATGGGCGTGCGGCGTGCGCTGATCCTGGAGATGGTCATCGGGCGCACTTTAGCCCGCTATGACCTATTTCTTCCTGGTGTGTGCCTCATACGCATCAACAACCTCCCCCGCCGGGCCGTCCATCAGCAGCCGTCCGGCCTCCAGCCAGAGCGCCCGGTCGCAGGTCTGCCGGATGGCCGAGTTGCTGTGGCTCACCAGGAAGACCGTCCCGGCCTGCTTGCGCAGCTCGCCGATGCGCTCCTGGCTGCGGCGCTGGAACTTCGCGTCGCCGGTGGCCAGCGCCTCGTCGATCAGCAGCACGTCGTGGGACTTGGCGGCGGCGATGGAGAACCGCAGCCGGGCGCCCATGCCGGAGGAGTACGTACGCATCGGCAGCGAGATGAAGTCGCCCTTCTCGTTGATCCCCGAGAACTCGACGATGTCCTCGTACCGCTCCTGGATCTGCTCGCGGGACATGCCCATCGCGAGGCCGCCGAGGATGACGTTGCGCTCGCCGGTCAGATCACCCATCAGGGCGGCGTTCACTCCCAGGAGGGACGGCTGGCCGTGCGTGTAGATCCGTCCCTCGCTGGTCGGCAGCAGGCCGGCGACCGCCTTCAGCAGGGTGGACTTGCCCGAGCCGTTGGAGCCGATCAGTCCGATCGCCTCGCCCTTGTACGCGGCGAAGCTCACGCCCTTGACGGCGTGGACCGTCCGGGTGCCGGGCGCCGTGCGCGCACGGGACAGGAGCCGGCCGAGTGCGGCGGTCGCGCTGCCCCTGCCCGCCCTGCCGGCGCCCTGGACGGTGTACGTGATGTGCACGCCGTCGGCGACGACGGTCGGAATCCGCTGTCCGGTGGATGTGTCAGCCACGGCCGTACGTCTCCTCTGCCTTCCAGAACCAGATGAACCCGCCCACGGCGGCGAGCAGTGCCCAGCCGGTCGCCACGGCCCACACGTGCGGCGGCAGCTGGGCGGAGGTGAAGCTGTCGATGAGCGCGAAGCGCACCAGGTCGATGTAGACGGCGGCCGGGTTGCACTCCAGGGCGAGCAGCACGGCGTGCGGCAGGTGGTTGTCGGCGAGGACGTGCTCGACGCTCCACATCACGCCGGACGCGTACATCCAGGTGCGCAGCAGGAACGGCATCAGCTGGGCGACATCGGGCGTACGGGCGGCGAGTCGCGCCATGACCAGCGACACGCCGGTGTTGAACAGCGACTGCAGGAACAGGGCGGGGACGGCCAGCAGCCAGGACCAGCCGGGCGTGACGCCGAAGCAGAACAGGATGAGCACGAGCGCGCAGAGCGAGAAGGCGAGCTGCTGGAGCTGTTGCAGCGCCAGTGAGACGGGAAGGCTGGCGCGGGGGAAGTGCAGGGCCCGTACGAGGCCGGTGTTGCCGCTGATCGCCCGTGTGCCCGCCATGATCGAACTGGAGGTGAAGGTCCAGATGAACACGCCCGTGACCAGGAACGGGACGAAGTCCGGGACGCCGGCCCGGGTGTTCATCAGCACGCCGAAGATGAAGTAGTAGACCGCCGCGTTGAGCAGGGGCGTCATCACCTGCCACACCTGGCCCAGCCGGGCCTGGCTGTACTGGGCGGTGAGGCGGGCCGTCGCGAAGGCGGTGATGAAGTGCCGCCGTGACCACAACTGCCGGACGTACTCGGGCAGCGGGGGCCGGGCCCCGCTGACGGACAGCCCGTGCCGGAGGGCGAGCGCGCGGAGGTCCTCCTGGTCCTCCGCCGGTGGGGGCGCGACCGTCCGTGTACTCACAGCCGTACTCACAACACGGTCTCCCTCCGCATGGGACATGGCTACGACGGAACGGACCCGTTTCGTCGCTACGGGGAGAGTAGGGCGGGTGTACGTCGGAACGCAACCGTCCCGTCGTCTCGTAGGGCTGGCGCTATGATCCGGGCATGAGCACACCGCCGTCCCGCCGGCCGCCCGCCGGAGCCGCCGTACTCCGGGAGGACGTCACCGAAGCCATCCGCGCCGCCGTCTTCGAGGAACTGGCGGCGGTGGGCTTCGCGCGCATGTCCATCGAGGGCATCGCCCGGCGGGCGGGCGTCGGCAAGACCGCCGTCTACCGGCGCTGGAAGTCCAAGCTGTCGCTCGTCCTCGACCTGCTGACCGCCTTCGCCGCCCAGGGCCTGCCCGCCCCCGCGACCGGCTCGCTGTACGGGGACGTCCGCGCCCTGCTGGAGGTCGGCGCGCACGCGCTGCGCCACCCGGTCGCCTCCCAGGTCATCCCGGACCTCCTGGTCGAGGCCGCACGCCATCCCGAGATCGCCGACGCCATCAAGGCGGCCCTGCTGGACGGCCAGCAGGGTGTGGCCGCGCTCGTCGTCCGGGACGCGGTCGCGCGCGGCGAGCTGCCGGAGGGCGCCGACCCCGACCGCGCGCTGGATCTGATCATCGGGCCGCTCTACTGGCGCCTGGTCGTGGTCCGCACACCGCTGCCGGACGGCTACCTCGACGACCTGGCCAGGTCGGCCGTCGCCGCGCTCACGAGCTGACGGTCACCCGGTCGGACGCGGTTCCGGTGACGCCGGGCGCCCGTCGTGGTTGAGCCTGCCGACACGAGAGGACGGTGGGTGACGCGTGCGAGAAACGGGTATCGAAGGCGCCTGGGTGATGGAGCCGAGGGTCTTCCAGGACAACCGGGGCAGTTTCCACGAGTGGTACAGGGCGCCGGAACTGCACGAGGCGGCGGGTTACGGCTTCGGGCTCGCCCAGGCGAACTGCTCGGTCTCCGCGCGGGGCACCCTGCGGGGCGTGCACTTCGCCGACGTGCCGCCGGGCCAGGCCAAGTACGTGACGTGCGTGCGCGGCGCCGTGCTGGACGTGATCGTCGACCTCCGGACCGGCTCGCCCACCTACCGGGCCTGGGAGGCGGTACGGCTGGACGACCGCCACCACCGGGCGGTGCACGTCGCCGAGGGGCTCGGCCACGCCTTCATGGCCCTCACCGACGACGCGACCGTCGTCTATCTCTGCTCGCGCGGCTACGCCCCCGCCCACGAGCACGGCGTCCACCCCCTCGACCCGGACCTCGCGATCGACTGGCCGGCCGGCCTCACCCCCGTGCTCTCCGAGAAGGACGCCGCCGCCCCCACGCTCGCCGAGGCGGAACGGGCGGGCCTGCTGCCCTCCTACGAGACCTGCGCGCGCTGGTACGCGGGCCTGCGCGCCGAAGCGGCGGGCGGCACCGGTGCGCCGCGCATCCCGGCGACGCGTCGCTGAGGGTCGGACCGGACCACGACACGTCGCTCTCCGGACGGACCGGACCACGACACGTCGCTCTCCGGACGGACCGGGTCGCGACACGTCGTTGACCGGGCGGACCGAGCGGACCGGGCTGACCGGGCCCGAACGGCCGAGGGGGGGGGGGGGGGGGGGGGGGGGGGGGGGGGGGGGGGGGGGGGGGGGGGGGGGAGGGTCAAAGCCGGACGCATAGGGCGTCAAGACGTAGCGCAAGCCAAC
>NZ_JBVJAH010000032.1:0-32327 GCF_055590785.1 Streptomyces sp. NPDC041796 | reverse complement strand
GCGGCCTCTTCTTCCCCATGCTCTCCATGATGAACATCATCCTTCCGGGGCTGAAGCCCCTGATCTCAGATGTCCGTCAAAGCGGATCAAGCCCAGAGGAGTACTACGACAGCTAAGCGACGACTGACTTGAACCCGCGAGGCCCCTGATCTGCCGGTTCACCGGCTGTGTCGGGGGCTTTGTGCTGTCCCACCTGTGGGGATCCCGAGCGTCTCTCTCTCGCGACTGCTGCTCAAAGATTTTTCCGTCCGCGCTCTCACACCTTTCGTGCCTTGGACCTGTTGCACGCCGTGGAGGTCCTGCGGGACAGCCACGCTCCACCCGATCCGACCTGAGAGGCCTCGAATGAGCGGCAGTGACAAGAAGAACAGGAGGATCCCGCGTCAGACCGGCACGGTCGGGCAGGCCGAGCACCCTGTCGAGGCGCTGTGCCCGGAGGCGCAGCGCCAGTGGGACCTCGTGATCAAGTTGCGACCTGCGGTACGGAACATCGCGTACCGGTACACGGGTCTGCCGGCGACGGCGCTGGACGATATCGAATCGCGGGTCTGGCTCGCGCTGTACGTCCGCTTGAAGAACTCGGGTCCGCTCAACAGCAAGTTCGGCCGAGTCGAGTCCTATCTGTGGTCTGTGGTCCGCAGTCAGGCGCAGGCCTACATGGTCGAACTGAGCAAGAGGGCCGAGGACTTCGTGGGTGATGACACGTACCTTCTGGACACGGAGGAAAACGCTCATCCCGGTCCCGAGCATCAGATACTTGCCGACCTCGTCCCCGCGATGAAGGTGCTGCGGGAGGAGTTCAGCGACCTCCAGCTGAAGGTGTTCGTGCTCGCCGAAGGGTACGGACTCAAGGCGCCGCTGATCGCCGACCTCGTGACGACCTCGAAGGGCACCGTGCGGGACGCGCTGCGCATCGCGCGAGCCAAGCTCCGCTCTGAACGGGTCGGTCTGCGCCTGGGTGTCTTCGCGGAGGTGGAGGACTAGCCGCTTCCAGGAGGCACGGGTCGTCCGCAGCGACGACGGCGCGACCCGCGACTCCACGTGGCTGCTGGTTCGGCAAGCCTTTCCCACACGACATGACGGAGTAGCTGAAGTAGTTCAACCACCGCAGAGGCAGAGATCCGGGGTCGCGCAAGACCCCACCACGAGCGGGTGCACACGGCGCATTGCATGGGCGGCAACCCCGCAGAGCGCGATGTGCACCCCGAATCTGAAGGAGTCCAAACACATGGTAGGTATCGTCACCCTTGCCCGAGTCTGCTTGGTCGTGATCGTTACGTCGATAATGGCCGCTGGAGCCTGGCTGAGGAACCGATTCGAGGCCCTCCTCTTGCTGCTGCCTGTCCGGCCGAACGACCGGCCGTCTCTCCGTGCCCGCGTGGCCTTGCTGTCCTTCGCGGGGAGGTCGGACATAGTTACAACGAAGTAGCCGACGCCGCACAGGCGATGGGCCGGGCCTCTCACACGAGAGGCCCGGCCCGACTGTTGTTCTGTACCGACGCAAACGCGCGGCGCCTGTTCCCCCGGAGGAGAACCCGGAGGAGCTGGGAGGTACTCCCGAAGGAACGCCATGACCGCCACGCCCTCCGGCGACAGCAAGAGCGCGAACGTCCCCGACCCGATCGCGGAGGACTCGGTCCGCGCCCGGCTGAAGATCGCCGAGGACAAGCTCACCTGCTGCCAGGACAACCTGGCTGACGCCCGGCGGGATGTCCGAGGCCTCCGCCGACAGAACCGCCGCGAGCGCCGGCGGGAGCTTCGCTCGACGGCGGCCCGGGCCGCCGTCACCACATTCTCCGTGACCCTCGCGGTGACGGGCACCATCGCGTTCCTCCTCGCCGTTGTCCTGATGGTGATGGGGAACTTTGGCGACGCGAAGGACGCGCTGGGGGTGGCGGGTGTCGCGTGGGGCGGTGCCAGCGCCATCCGGCGCCCGCGGAAGTAGACGGCGGACGTCTCGTCCGGAATGAAGGCCCTCGCCGGACTTCGGCGGGGACCTTCGTCGTTCGGGACACCGTCACCGCCCTCGCGTTCTCCGACTTCGGCGTACGGTGCTGATCGCCCTGCCGAGTTGAAGGCGCTGTTCGTTGTGACCGTGCCGCACGGGGTGCCCGTGTCTGAGCTGCCAGCGTCGGGACGTCCCAGCCGTGCCGCCGCGGACCCCGACGCCCGAACCGGTACGACCGGGACACCTACACTGGCCGCACCACCACGCTGCCGCAGGCGGCCAGCCGCGCCGTTGCACGTCAACATGCTGAACTTGACAGAGAAACCGACCCCGAGGGTGAAGACCTGCGCCGCGCCTCCATCGGCCCGCTCACCGTCGTCTACTGGATCAACCGGACCCTCGGTCACCTCGCGTCCTCGACATCGTCTGGCCCGGATGACCCGGCGGTCCGCAGGGCGGACGCGGCCCTCGAGAAGACCCGCGCCACGTTCGACCTCAGTCCGTCGAGCGCTTGGTGACCTTGTAGGCGCGGATGCCGGTGTCCGTCCATACGTAGAGGTGGGTAGGGCCGCTGGTCATCATGGTTGCGCCGGATGGGAAGGAGCTGGTGGTGATGAGCTCGCCCGTCGCGGCGTCGCGGATAGTCACATTCCCTGCTTCTGGGTCGGTGGAGAAAACTTGGTCCGCGTTCGTCCATACCCATTTCTGGTCATCCGCCTGGCTCCACCTCTTCTTGCCGGTCCTCTTGTCAAGCCCGTAGATATTCCCTACGTCCGAGGCGATCAAGAGGTTTCCGGACAAGTATGTGGACCAAGCGGAATTGTGGCCTAGGTCGGTCGCCCAGACCTCCTTCCCTGTGGCGAGATCCAGTGCATATACCGACCCGTCTCGTGCAGTGAAGTAGACGAATCCGTCCAAGATTTTTAACTTTTGTTCTATCGTGCCGTTCGAAGGTGTCACGTAGGTCCACATCACCTTGCCGTCTTTGCTGGAGAGCGCTTTTACCTTTCCGTTCTTAGTGGTCACGACAAGGGTCGTACCATGGGCAGCGATGTGGTCGATCCACATATCGGTCTTTTCTTCGTACCGCCACAACTCTCGCTTCAGTGACTTGTCTACGCTGTAAAGTTCGCCGTTGAATAGGGCGTGGAGTCCTGTGGGCGTCTCTACTGGGGTCGAAGGCGTAGGGTCGGCGAAAAAGGCGAGTGTCTTGCTTGAAGCCTTATGCTTTCCGGTCAGTGGGTCGAGGGCGACAATCTCGCCGGTGTCTGTGCCGACATACACGGCGTCTTTCGTCACCAATGGGCAGCCTGTATCCTTTTTATACGACCACTTAGTTTTCCCGGTGGCTGCATCCCGCAATGTCAGATCCGACACTCCTGCATCGATGACTGTGTTATTTGCGTACCGGGGACAGTATCGTTTCCCTGTTGCGCGAGCCGACCAGACAGGGTCTAGCGAGATTTCGTAGACAGGCTTTTCCGGCTGGCCCCCCTGGGCCGGCGGCTTCCGGTAATTCGGGGAGCCGTCGCATGCCGACAACGGCAGAGCAAGAGCGGCTAAAGCAAGAAATCCACTTGCCAGCACCCTCGCAGATGACGTGCTCATCCGAACGCCCCTTTCTGGAAGTAGTAGAGGCGCTGGTTGTGCGTGTTGGCGTAGACGCCATTTGTCGTCGCCGTGGTGCCGGACAGCGTATTGACGTTGGTGAAGCAGTCGACGACGGTGCCGTCGTCGAGGCTCTGGGCGCAGAGCTTTCCGCTGTCGTACGCGACGTACACACGGTCGGCGGAGGCGGACAAAGAGAGGGGCTGCGCCTTGCCCTCCAGGTTGAGATCGACCCATTTCTCGGCGCCGGTCTTCAGGTCGACGGCAGTGATCGCTTTACCGGCGTCGAGTGTCGTGGTGAAGATCAGCAGCCCCTTCACGACCGCCACGTCCGAGGTGTCGACGTCGATGGTGTAGTCCTTGCGCCACAGCTCCTTCCCGCTGCGAGGGTCGAGCGCGACGATCTGCTTGCCGGCGCTCACGATGACCGCGGTACCGGCTACGACCGGTCCGCGGTTCACGTCCTCCTTGGAGACGTCCTTGCGCCATCTGACCGTCCCGGTCTTCGCGTCGAAGGCGTAGATCTCCCCGGCCTGGGCGGATACATAGACCGTGTCTTTGTCCAGTGCTGGCTTTCCCGCAGTGTCGAGCTCGGTCGACCACAGGACTCTGCCGTCACTTGGACGAAGGAAGTCCACCTCGTCGTTGAAGGTCGTCACAAGCGAGCCGTTGGCAGCGGCGAGGTCATCGAAGAAGCGGTCCTTCTTCCACTTCACCTTTCCGGTACGGGTGTCGATCGTCAGCAGCCCACCAGGTTCGTAGAAGTGGGCAAGCCCGCCGGAGACGACCGGCTGGTCGCTGATGCCGCCGGAGGTCGGCACCGACCACAGCCGCCGGCCGGTGCTGGCGTCGACTCCGTAGACCGCGCCGCGCCAGGCGGTGGTGACCACCACCGTGCCATCCAGGACGGGCTGGTTGTACAGCGGATGCGGAAGCGCCGAGGCCCACGTCGGCACCGGCTCCCCATCTGCCGGCCCGTCCTCCTCCTCATTCCCCACCGTGTCGTCCTGCGACGTCTCGCCCTTCGAGCCTTCGTCTCCGCGAGGCCACCAGCTCTGCGGCCACAGCGTACTGATCAAAAGCGCCAACAGGACGAAAGATCCGAAAAAGCCCCACGCCGTGAGACCGAAACCCATGTCCCTGCGCTTCGCCGCGCGGGCGCGGCGGGCTCCGGTGCGCGGGGCTCGGCTGACGCTCGACGCCGGGTTCTCGGGCTCTGCCGAGGGGCCCGCGTCCTGCCGCGGCGGTCCGGGCCGTTCGCTGCCCTCTTTAGCGCCGGCGGGTTCGGAACCGGGCTGAGGGGCCATCTCACCTGCGGATTCACCCGTCACGGCCAGATGGCCGGTGGTTGTTCCGCCGGGGGAAGCAACTACGTGCTGCTCGATGCGGGAGATCTCCACCTCGTACGACTGCCAGGCCGCGTCCACGGCTTCGACCGCCTCGGTGACGGCCTGGCCGGGCGCGGCAGGATCCTCCAGGAGCGCGTCGCGGGATCGGTAGACGGCCACCAGTCGGCTCTCCAGGTCGGCCACAACCCGCTCGGCAGCCGTCAGCCGCCGCATCGCGGTGGCCACCTGCTGCTTGAGGTCGGTCTGTTTCTCCTCCAGATCGCGGCGCTGGATGCGTGCCTGGGACAACCGCCGGCTCACCTCGGCGCGGGAGCGCAGGACAACCGCGTGCTGGGAAGCCAGTTCACCGCTACGGGTCTCCGCCTGTTCCAGCGCGGCGGTGACCTGCTCGAGCTCGGCCCGCAGAGCCTGCTCAGTCTGTTCCAGCTCCGTCACCCGGGCCGCCGCCGTCGACACCTCGGCCGCCAGCGTCGCGTTCTCGTCCTTCAGACCGGCCTCGGACCGGGCCGCCTCCTGGGCCTGCCCAACCAGCAGGTCCTGAAGGCGCTGGATCTCCTTGCGAGCGGCCTGCTGCCCTGCCCGCGCGCTGCGCACCGCCCGCAGCAGCTGGTCCTGCTGCTCCTGCAGCCGTACGACCTCGTTCTCCGCGGCCTCCTCACGTCCTTGACGCCGCATCTCCTCCTGCTCGGCCTGCTTCGCCTCCGCCTCCAGACGCTCCACCCGGCGCAGCGCCTGGCCCAGGCTCTCCTGGCACTGCACCAGCTTGTCCCGAACGCGCCGCTGCTCCTCGCGGGCCTCATCCCGGTCGGCGACCATCTGCTCGCGCTCGTCCATCAGCCGGTAGAACTTATGCAGATGCGGGTCGGACTCCTGCAGCGCCGCGTAGTACTTCTCCATCACATGGCCGCGCACGCCGCCCGGCAGCGGTTGTCCCGCCACCTCTTCCGCAAAGGCGAGCAGCCGCAGCAGCTTGTCCCGGTCCGGCACTCGCTCACCGGCGCGGAACTTCGACAGGGACGGCCCGCTGAACCCCTCGCCGAGCGCAGCGGAAATCTGCGCGGTGGTCACGCCTAAGCGGGTGAGCCGGTCGAAGAACTCCTTGCGGATGACTTCTGCGAACTCCCGCTTCGCACCACCCAGCCCGGACAGGTCCTTCGGTGGACGGCCCTGCTTGCGAGACGGGACCCCTGGCTTCGAAACGCCCCCGCCGTCATCCTCCGGCACCCTTCCAACCCCCCTACGCCGGCCACTTCTTTGTTTCGTGCCCTGACCAGCGCTTTTCACTGTGGCGGTACAAATTTCCGTCCTCAACAGTGGCCTTCAACGCCGAACGCGACGGTCAAAAAAAGGCCAGTTGAGGAACAAGGAGACATCATGCTGGACCGCACCCGCACAGGTCACCCGAACAGCACGAATCGACCTGTCGCGCGGGCCCGACACTTCATCGCCGGCACCGCGGTGGCCTGGACGGCCCTCCTCGTGCTGGCCACCCCCGCCCACGCCGCCCCGACCCCCGGCCAGCCCCCGGCCATCACCCAGCAGGCCGCTCCCGTCCCGGCCGAACCGACCGCGACCACCCCCCAGCAGCAGCCCCCCACGCCGCTGTACGACACGCAGCCGCCCGGCATCAGCGCCTACCTGCCCGCCGAAGCGCTCATCACGATTCTCATCATCACGGCCGTGTTCATCCTCGGCCTCCGCTACGGCCCCGCCCTCGCCGCGGCCGGCATCAAAGCGCTGCTCCGTCTCTTCCAGAACACGCCACCGCCCCAGTGAGCACGGACACCACTCTGTGCGACATCCCGCGAGTTCCCCTGAGCCCTGCTGAGTCCCCGACCCCGTGGCCAGGTGGTTCCTCCTCCTTCGGGTGCTCTGCGGCTCTGTGACGCAACTTCGGGATTCTTGAAGCGTTCTCACCTCGTCCGACTGATTCGCAGCCGGGCCGAAGGTGGGGAGGCTCGGGTTGGCGGCGCTGGCGGTCGTACGGGACTTGCGTGAGCACTGGGCGCCCGCGTCGGTGGAGGAGCTGGAGCGGTTCGAGACCGACGTGCTGTCCGGCTTCGTCCTCGCGCGAGCGTCGGCGGGTCTGGCGGATGGCACGATCCGCGGGGACGTCGGGCACCTGGAACAGATCCGCACCTGGTTCGGTCGGCCGCTGTGGGACATGGAGCCCGCCGACGCCGACGCGTACTTCGGGAAGGTGCTGCGGAACTCGCCCAGCGGCACGCGCCTGGCCCGGTCGCAGGCGCTGACCCGCTGTTCCCCTCCGAGCGCAAGAACACCGACGGTTCCTCGCGCCGGGTGGGCGATGACGCCCTGCACAGTGGGCTCAAGGGTGCGGCCAAAGCGCATCTGCCGGGATAGGGCGAGCGGCTGACGCCGCATGTCCTGCGGCATTTCTGCGCGTCCCAACTCTATGAGAACGGGTTGGACTTGCTCGGAATCCAGGAGGTTTTGGGGCATTCCTGGAGCGCTACGACGATGCGATACGTCCACGTCCAGCAGACCCGGGTCGAGGACGCCTGGGGCGCCGGGACCGAGCGGGCCGCGAAGCGGCTGGAAGGGCTGATCCGATGAGGTGGAACCTGCGGCTGACGGCCGCGAACAAGGGTATCTGGAAGGCGTCCGAGCTCCAACGGAGCCTGGCCGAGCACGGGTTGGTGATCTCGGCGGGGAAGATGTCCGGGCTGTGGTCCGGCCAGCCGGTCTCCCTCAAGCTGGAGGACCTGGACGTCATCTGCGTCGTCCTCAGCTGCGAGATCGGTGACCTGCTGATCCCCGAGCCGGACAAGGTCCGCCGCCCCGGCGAGGAGACCAGCCAACAGGCCGCCGCCGCGTCCGGTCCGGCCCCAGCGGTGGTCCCGCGTCAGCGGGACGGCCGGTGCTTGCCGCCGATGTGAACCCATGGAACCGAGTTCTTGCCCGGATTGCCTGGCCTGTTCGAACCACGCTGCTCGACGTGTTCCTCGTTCGCCAGCCGTTGGACCGTGGACGAGTGCGCTGGCTGCACGCGCCGAGTGTCCCTGCGGGAGGAGTACTGCCGTCTGTGCTGGGTGCAGGCGAGAACCGAGGCCGCCGCGACCGGCGACAAGTCCACATACGGGCCTGAAGGGGAAGTAGACCTGCCTACTCTGATGTTGTAGGTGCTGTTGACGCCTTGGCAGCATTGGTCGAACGACACGAAAAGGTAGTAGTAGTCGCCGTGCTGGTAGATGAACCCAGCCTCTACCGGATTGGGGTTGAAGAAGAACGCGCGCGATGCGATCTGGGTGAGCTGCGGTACAGGACTCGCGAGCTTCCCGGCCGGAGTCCTTCCTGCCTCGCCTGCGTCACCAGCAGCTGTTCTTCTACGGCCTCACGGCACTCTGGGACCGCCGGCCGAAGCAGACCAAGTGCTGGTCACAGCCATTCATTGATGGTTGCGACCGGCACGGTCGCCTCGTAGCGGACCGCGAGTTTGTCGTACCTGGTGGCGACGGCGCGGTGGCGCTTGAGGCGGTTGATCCCGCACTCGACTGTGTGCCGCTGCTTGTAGTCGTCCTTGTCGAACTTCGGCGGCCGACCGCCGCGTGAGCCGCGGTTTAGCCGGTTGCGGACTCGGTCCGCCGGGATGGGGATCGTCGCCTTGATTCCGCGTCTACGCAGGTAGAACCGGTTACTGCGGGAGTCGTACGCCTTGTCGGCCCGCACCCGATCCGGGCGCTTGCGCGGCCTGCCGAAGCCGGGCCGGGGAACCCGGATCGCTTCCAGGACCGGCTCGAACTGCGGTGAGTCGCCCCGCTGACCGGCGGTGAACACCACCGACAGCGGCTTCTGCCCCTGCTCGACGGCGAGGTGAATCTAATAGCTCAGCAGTGAGCCCGAGCATGTGAGTGCAAGGGCTCGCCGTGTGGAGTGGAAGCCTGCCGCCGTTCCGGGACTGGATCCCTCAGTCAGACCGGCTCACCCCACCGCGCCGCCGGGCGGAGGCCCAAGGTGGATCCGGGGACGCGATCCCTTCAGCAAGACCGCGCCCCGCCCGGCGGCACCCACCAGGTTTCATGTCCCCAGCCCGCTGTCAGTGGCGTTCGATCCGTCGCTGCTGGCCCACTTCCGCCGCCGGCTGGCCCGTTCCGCCCGCCCGAACCGCATCTTCGAGGCCGTGCGCGTGGTCGTGAAGGCCACCGGCGTGCTGAAAGGCAAGAACCGCCGGGCGCTGGACTCCAGCGTGCTGGACGACGCGGTCGCCACCCAGGACACCGTCACCCAGATCATCGCCGCCGTCCGCGCGGTGATCCGCGAGGTCCCCGGCGCCGAGGTGGTCGCCGCTGCCCAGTGCGGCGCGCACGACTACACCGACCCGGGCAAGCCCCGCATCGCCTGGAACGACGAGCAGGCCCGCGCCGAGCTGGTCGACGCACTGGTCACGGATGCTCTGCGACTGCTGGGCCACCTGCCCGACCAGCCGCGAACGCGGTGGGCATCCTGGCCCTGGTCGTCGGCCAGGACGTCGAGCCCGCCGAGGACTCAGACGGCCGCGACGGACGCTGGCGCATCACCCAAGGCACCGCCCAGAGCGGATCGTGTCCACCATCGACCCCGGAGCCCGCCACATCCACAAAACCCGCTCCCACCGGCAGGACGGATACAAGGCCCACCTGGCCGTCGAGCCCGAGACCGGCTTATACACCGCCGTCGCCCCGCGGCCCGGCGCCGGGCCCGAACACCACGAGGCCGCCGTCGGCCTGGACCTGCTCGCCGAGGAGGACACACCGGTGGACGCCTTCGGTGACACCGCCTACTCCACCGGCGACGCCCGCCAGGCCCTGCACCGGGCAGGGCACCGGCTGTTCCTCAAGCCCGCACCGCTGCGGCCTGCCGTCCTCGGCGGCTTCACCCTCGACGACTTCGCCATCGACACCACCACCGCCATCGTGACCGGCCCGGCCGGACACACCGTGGCCCTGTCCGACCCCGGCGGGCAGCACCACCAACGCAAAGCCTTTTTCGGGGACTTATGCACCGGATGTCACCTGCGCGAGCGGTGCACCAAAGCCAAGGCCGGACGCATCCTGACCATCCGACCCCACCACGACCTCCAGACAGCCGCCCGCCACCAGGCCGCCATCGACCCCGGCTGGCAGGCCGACTACCGCCGCTGGCGGCCCCCTGTCGAACGCGCCGTCGCCTGGCTCGTCCACCACGGCAACCGGCGCCTGCGCTACTGCGGCACCATCAAGAACGACACGTGGCTCCACACCCGGTCCGCCGCCCTCAACCTCCGCCGCCTGATCAGCCTCGGGCTCACCCACACCAGTGACACCTGGCACATCGCACCGGCCGGTGCATGATCGGAGGGGCTATCCGGCCTGACGGCCGGACAGCCCCTCACCAAGATCTTCATCGACCTTCTAGGCCAGTGGACAGCTGAGCGGAAGGATGCGTTCGTTCAGCTGCCCGGTGAGGTGGGTGTCGGTGGCGGCGGCTTCGGTAAGCCAGTCCGCTGCGGTCAGCTGGTCGACCAGGTGCTGCAGATCGCTAGCACGCGTGGGGACCGAGGCGGTGAGGGTGTCCAGGTCGAGGCCCTGGCCGGCGGGGCCCAGCCGTCCTGCGGTGCTGGTCTGTGTGGCCAGCGTCAGGGCGAGCAGCCGGGTATCGGCGGTGGCCTTGGCCTTACGAAGCTTCTTGTCCACGACGACTTTCTGGGCCCAGCCGGAGAGCTTGGGGCGCATCTTCTTGCCGAACGTGAAGGGGCCCGTCCCGTCCTCGCGGGGTGCCAGGGAGGGCACGGTGATGGGGGTGGGGTTCTCCGGTCGGGAGGCGAGCAGGTCGCCGGCGGTGGCAGGAAGCGCCAGCCAGCCGCAGTCGGTCAGCTTTTCGATCAGGTCCTGCGGGTCGGTCAGGCCCAGCGCGGTGATGTCTTGCCCGACGAGGTTGCCGGTGCCGGTGTGCGCGGTGCGCAGGGTCAGCATCAGCACCAGCAACCGTGCCTCGGGGTCTGGCAGTGGGCTGTGGTCGGCGACGTGCGCGAGGACCGACCGGGCGTGCTCCCACTGCGTCGGTACGGTCAGCAGCCGAGTCACCGCCGGCCCGTCGTCGTCCGTGCTGCGGCCGGTGCGCTGCTGGTGCTGGAGGCGAGCGGCGGTAGCGGCCTGCTCGGCGCGCCGGGCCTCCAGCCGCAGAGCGCCGTCGCAGGTGGCATCGGCCCAGGTGGTGAACGCGCGCGCCTTGCGTTCGTGAAGGTCGGCGAGCAGCGCCAGGTCAGGTTCGGTGCGCTGCTGGTAGGCACGGAACAGGTCGCCGAGCTCGACGAGCTCGTCCCGCAGGACCACGGGCCGTAGGTCGTAGGGGATGACCCGCTGCGCGATCTTCTTCTGGGGGCGGCGCCGCGCCGGTGCGGAGCGGGGCGCCGGCACTTCCCGTGGGCCGGCCGCAGGCGCGGGACGGTCGGAGAACTGGGGCACGTTCGCAGGAGCGGCCGATGGCTTGTCGGCAGCCGTCGCGACGTCGGCCGCCGGGCCGGACGCTGGCAGGGTGGCGGAGACGACCTTCGCGCCGGGCGTGGCGGCCGCGCAGCGCGAGCAGCACTCCATGGCCCGCCACCAGCGGCCTTCCCGGTCGGTGACCACGGCCAGGACGACTGTCCCGCCGCACCGCCAGGGCTCGGGACGTGTCTGCCTCTCAGCGGGACGGACGTGTGTGCTGCAGCTGTCGGCCTGGCACGCACAGTACGTCTCGGGCCGAGGTTCGCAGACCGCCCTCAGGTGGGCCTTGAGGTGGGTGACTGCGGCCGCACGGCCGGCAGTTGCGGACGGCAGACGCTGGTCGGCGCACGCTGGTCGGCTGCACGAGACGCGTACGGCTGTTGTGCCACGGCCGGCGGCGTCCAGACGGACCGTCCACCTGCGTCCCAGGATCCGCTCGTCCAGCATGCTCGCCGCGGCCTCCGTCATCCTGCACTTCCTCCTCTGCCGTCTCCCCGCTGCCCGTACCCACCCCGCACGACGGTGGCGCGGCAGCGGGGCCACCGTACGCGACAGGCGCCCCCGCGACCGGGGAACGCGCCGAGTTCACTGGCCCCAGCACTGTCTTGAGGGTGCTCACCGGCTGATGCGGCCCCCGTGGCTTCGCCGCCGCGTCCATCGTTCGTCAACTGAGGTGATGCAGCGCCGCCCATTTCGGTGATCCCTGACTGGCCTAAGGACCATGGGGTGGCCAGCTCGGAAGCCTGTACGGTCACCGTTCACAGCGACGACTGGCCCTCTGCGCAGTATTCGGCCAGGTCCGATCGCTTTGTGCCATTCGCCAGCAACCCGCCTCCCACATCACCAACGCGCCGCTACACAAGAAGGCTGGGGTGGCGTCCGCCTTCCCCTGGTGAAGGCCGGTCAGTGGGGGGTGATCGATTGCTTACCATCAACGTGGCCGTGCTGTTCGCAGTCATCGTCTACTTCCGGCTGCGGCGCCGAACACAGGCCCGCAGCCGCGTCGAGGAGAGGACCACCGCCGTCATCATCCTGGCGCTGGGCGTTCTGCTCGCTCCCACCCCGGTCGGCCAGGGGATCCTCGACATCCTCGGGCAGCTCGCAAGCGGCGTCACGCAGGCCAGCCGGTGAGCCCCCGCGCGCGTAGAGGCCGGCCACCGGCGACCAGGCACAAGCCGGTGCGGCGTCGCACCCGCAGGCCCGTCAGGCGGCAGCACGCACAGGACAGGCTGATCGGCATCCTCGTGGCCACGGCCCTGGCCGTCAGTCTTGTGGTGGCCGTCGTCAACTGGCTGCTTGCCCACTGGTGGGTCCTGAGCGTCACCGGCGTGCTTGGGCTCCTCGCCGGCGGTGCCTGGCTCCACCACAGACAGCAGCAGACACGGTGGGAAGCGGTCCGCGCGCAGGGCATGAGGTACGGGCTGACTCAGCTGGACGCCCTGCACCATTCCCGGTTCGAGGACGCGGTGCGGGACCTTATGCGCCGCGACGGCTGCCAGGACGCAGCCCGTGTCGGGGGCGGCGGCGACCTGGGCGCCGACGTGAAGGCTACCGACCCCTACGGACGGCGCTGGGTGATCCAGTGCAAACACCGCCGCAACGGCCTCGCCGGCTCCGCGGTCGGCACCCCTGACCTCCAGGTCCTCAACGGCACCGCCCGCCAGGTCCACGGCGCCGACGTCGCGGTCATCGTGACGAACGGCCGGGTCACCAAGCCGGCCGTGGCCTTCGCCAAGCAGCAGCACCTCCACGTGGTCGACCGCCACACCCTCGCAATCTGGGCAGCCGGCTCACGCCCGCTGTGGGAGCTGCTCCGCGCCGTTCCGCCACCTCGCCGACCGACCGCCCTGTCCTGAATAGCCGCTTTGCCACACTAGGCGTTCGGCCAGGCGTCATGGCCGGGTACGCAGCAGCTCGGGAACGCGGCTGATCTGCCGCATCCAGGCGGCGACATCCTCGTCGATGCACTCGACCGGGGGGTCCCGGCCCTGCCGGACCAAGACGGGCGGCCGACCCGAGAAGTGGCACCGCCGCGAGATCGTCGACGCCATCCGATACGTCGTCGACAACGGCGTCGAGTGACGGGCCCTGCCCCGCCGACAACCCGCCCTGGCAGACCGTCAGATACCACTTCGCCCGCTGCCACCGGGCCGGAGTCGTCGCATTCCTGCGCGACCAGCTCCGCCGCCAGATCCGCACTGGCCAGGGGCGATGCCCCTGGCCAGTGACACTGATCGTCGACTCGCAGTCCGTCAAAGGCGCCGAGACCGTCTCCAAGGCCACCTGCGGCTTCGACGCAGGCAAGAAAATCAACGGACGCAAGAGACACATCGCCGTCGATACCCTCGGGCTTCCGGTGATGATCACGGTGACGCCCGCCGACACCACCGACCGGGACGCCGCCCGCGAACTCCTCTGGCGCTTGCGCGTCATGCAGCCTCATCACCCAGATATGGGCCGACTCCGCCTACGCCCGGCCAGCTCACCACCTGGTCCGACGACTTTCTGAACATGACCCCCAAGACCTCTCCCGGCCGCGCGGAGCGAAGGGCTTTGCCGTTCTGCCCCGCCGCTGGAAAGTCGAACGAACCCTGGGCTGGATCATGAAGGTCCGACGCAACGTCCGCGACTACGAGGCCTCCCGCAACACTTCGAAGCCCACCTGACCTGGGCAATCATCACCCTGATGACCCGCAGGCTCACCCGCAGAGGCCCCCGCTCCACCTGGTCGAAGAAGCCCTGAGTGCTTGTTTCCAGTCCGATGGCTTGATTACGCAGAAACGGGGCAGGCGAGACCGGTGTCCTCTGCATCCCCTGACCTGCTCACGCAGGTTCGGCATGCCCTTCTCCAGGCAGGGTTTCACCTGGTCAGCGAGGACGCGGAGGACACCAAGCCCGGGCTTTCAGTGACACAGTGCCCGGCCGGAGTGCTAGTGACGTGGACGGCATCGGACGGATTCGCCTCACTGGCGAAGGCCAATCGCGGAGCCTCCGGCGACAGCATGCAGGCGATCGTGCAGGCCGCGGTGTCAGGCCTGCTCCTCCAGCTCGGGCACACGGTGACAGAACCGTCCGGCAGCGGTGACCTGCTCATTCTGGCCGATCAGTAGCCCTCGCCGAACACCTGCCCGGCCCACACGCTGAACTACTGTAACCTCGCGCGCAGCATGCCCGGACGCTCCGCTCACCCAAAAGCAAGCCGGGATTTAAACACTCACTCAAGAGGTTGTTTTCACCGGGACTGCCCGAGTATCCGGTGATTTTCAGACCTGGGTTGTGATGCTCATGGTGCTGAAGATGCGGGTTTTTTCTTGCTGGTCAGGTGGGGTGACAGGTGAGGCTGGAAGTGGCCCGTGTCTGTCTCATCCCAGGCCGCCGGCCTTCTCGGTCTGTGTGCTTCCGTTGTCGTGGCTGTGCGCCTGGACGCATTCGGTCCGCGGTGGTACGCCGGAAGCATGACTGCGCGACGTCCGTATCCGAGTGATCTGTCCGATGCCCGCTGGGAGTTGATCGAGCCGGTCCTGTCTGCTTGGCGCTTCGAGCGCCGTGGCAGGGCCCTGGCTTTCGGCCGGCCGCCGGAACATGACCTGCGCGAGATCATGGACGCGATCTTGTATGTGGACCGCACCGGGGTTCAGTGGCGCTACCTTCCGCACGACTTCCCGCACTGGAACACGGTCTACGGCTACTTCGCCAAGTGGGCGGACGAGGGTGTGTTCGCCCAGCTCAACGGCCTACTGCGGCAGCTTCTACGGGAGAAGGAGGGGGGGATGGCGAGCCGTCGGCCTGCGTGATCGACGCCCAGAGCGTCCGATGCCTGTGACCGTGCGCGCAATGGCCACGGGCCCCTGCGGCGTGGGGACGGTAGTGAGGCCATGACCCAGCTGATCGAGGGTGTCCTGAGTAGTCCTGGCCAGGCAGTGGACAGCGACGTGGTCCAGAGGCTCCTGGGCCACGCCTCCCCGCTCTCGATGGAGCGCTACCGGCACGTCGACGACGCCGAAGCACGGGCAGCGGTCGAGCGCGTCGGTTCCCTGACGGAGCGCCCATGAGCATCTCGTCCGCACTCTCGCGACTGCCCGCACCGCGCACCGAAAACGCTGGGGATCTCGACCCCGGGGGATGGGCTGCGTGGCTGCAAGGCCACCTCGATCCCGCCTGGCGGCCGCGCGAGTGGCGGCCAGAGTGCTGGCTGTTCACCGGGAGCGTGCAGGAGCCGCGCAGCTCGGTGTCGCTGTGCCGTACGGCTGCGTGCGACACAGTGGTGTCACCAGCCAACATCTTCTGCCCTTTCTGTAAGGAGGGGCAGAAGAGGTCGCCGCTGCCCGTGGCAGAGTTCGCGCGGACCTTCGTGCCGATGCGCAACCGGGTTGCCTTCGGCGGTGTTCCGGAGCAGTGCCGCTTCACCAAAGACGGGCAGCGCTGTGTCCGGCCCCGCCACTGCAAGGGGCTGTGCGTCATGCACTACACCCAGTGGAAGACCCACACCACCCGTAAGCTCGCCGGCCGGTGGGAGGACACCGCCGTCCCCTATGCCGATACCCCCGCATGCCCGGTTCCGGCCTGTCCGCTGCCGAGCCTGCAAGTCCGTGGCCTGTGCCGGCACCACGCGCGGCGCTTCTGTGAGCACCGCCGCACCCACCCGGACGCCACCGTGGCGCCGTGGGCGGCGCAGCAGCCCCCGTATCTCGCCCCCCACCAGTTCAGCCTTCTTCCCCTACCCGAGCCGCTGCGCTACGAGGTTCTTTACGGCCTGCAGCAGGCGGACCCGTGGCTACGCGTCTTCAACCCTCCGCACGTCCGCCGCATGGTGCGCGATCTGAACGGCGTCACCACGCTCATCAGTGACATCACGGACCAGCAGATGTGCCCGCGTTCCACCAGCGATGTGCTGCGAATGCTCAGCCGTGTCCGTACCGCGGTGCGGGCCGCTCACGCAGAGCACATCGGAACAGCGCCGGCGAAGGACGACGTCCTGGATTTGCGTGCGCTGGGCCAGCGGTCCCGCACCCCGGCGGGCATCCGGACCCCCAGGACCGTCGATCTGCGCACGATCAATCAGCGATGGCTGCGCGATCTGTTGCGGACCTGGACGATTCAGCAGCGCCCCGGAGCGGACGAGTTCGGCCGCACTCTGCGCGGTGTCGAGCTCGCCTCCCGGGCGCTTGCGCTCCGCCCCGGAACCGACGACCCCGCACGGCTTCGCTACGACGACGTCACCGCAGTGGTCGACGCGTTCCGCACCGCGCTGAAGCTGGACGGCGAACCAGCCGGCTGGAACTACCGCATGTCCATCGCCAGCCACTTCTTCGCCTTGATCGATTACGGCCGCCGCTCCGGAGCCGCGGACGACCTCTCGGCCGCCTTCGTCCGTGACCCTGCCCTCCACCGCATCCCTGAGCAGGAGGCCAACGAGGACGAGATCGGCAAGGCGATCCCCGAACCGGTGATCCGCCAGCTCGACGCCCACCTCCACCTCCTCGGCCTGGGGCGGGCCCGAGGCCAGCGCACCCTCGCCCCCGCCGACCTGCAGCCTGATGTACCGCACGCTGTACATCCTGCTCAGAGACACCGGCCGGCGGCCCCTGGAAGTCCTCTCCCTGCCCCGCGACTGCCTGGAGACCCGCAACGACCAGATCTCCCTGATCTGGAACAACCACAAGGCCCTCCGACACCGCCGACGCCTGCCCATCACCACGTCCACCGCCCAGGCCATCCGTACCTGGCAAGAACGCCGAGAACAGCTCCAGACCAGCCTTCCGCCCACCGGCGCCGACTACCTCTTCCCCGCCCTCACCCACCTCGCCACCCGCCCCTACCTTCACACCAGCTACCTCGGCGAGACCCTGCGCGACTGGGTCGACTCCATCCCCCACCTGCACGGCGAAGGCACCGACACACAGGGCAACCCACTGCCTTTCGACCGCTCCCTCATCTACGCCTACGCCTTCCGCCACTCCTACGCACAACGTCACGCCGACGCGGGAACCCCCCTCGACGTCCTGCGCGAACTGATGGACCACAAGTCCGTCAGCACCACCCAGCGCTACTACACCGTCTCCCTGAAACGAAAACGCGAGGCCGTCACCAGGCTCGCTGCCCACGTCGTCGACAACCACGGCCGCCCCAGCCCCAGCTCCGAGGCCGCCTACGAACTGCGCTCTGTCGCCGTCCCCTACGGCGGATGCACCGAACCCAGCAACGTCAAAGCCGCAGGCAGCTCCTGCCCTATCCGCTTCCAGTGCGCCGGCTGCGGCTTTTACCGCCCCGACCCCTCCCACCTCCCGGCGATCGAACAGCACATCAACGAACTGCGCGCCGACCGCGAAACAGCCCAGGCGATGGACGCCGCCGAATTCGTCATCACCGCCTTCACCGCCCAGATCACCGCCTACGAGCAGGTCACCGACCGTATGCAGCGCCGCCTCGCCGCTCTCCCCGCCGCAGAACGCCAGGAGATCGAGGAGGCCAGCACCATCCTGCGCAAAGCCCGAGCCGGCAACACCCACGCCCTCCTGCCGCTCACCGTCGTCTCCAGGACCGACCCGGCATGAACCCCCGCGGCAACCCGCACACCCTCGCCCAGGCCCGCCGCCGCACCAGCCTCGACAAACGCCAGCGAGCCCTGACCGCACTCACCACCCTGGAACAACAGGGCGAAAAGATCACTCACACCGCGGTCGCCCGCACCGCCGGCGTCTCCACATGGCTCACCTACGCCGAAGGCATCCGCGAGCACATCGAAGCCGCGCAACAACGCCAGCGCCCCACCACCCCCTCGCCCGCCCGCACCCGTGGCACCACCGCCATGTTGCGCACAGAACTCGAGCTCGCCAGGCAGGAGATCCGGACCCTGAGGGAAGACAGAGACCGGATGAAGCAGGTCATCCAGCATCAGCTGGGACAGCAACTCGACGCCCTAGACAGCGGGCACCTGACCGAACGCGTCGACGAACTTACCCGGAACAACCAACGACTCGAAGACAGCCTCAGGCAGGTCACTGACGAGAATCACCGGCTCCACGTCCTCGTGGGAACCCTGGAAACAGACCTGGCGGCAGCACGCACTAGCCTCCGACGGATGATCCGAGAGGAGAACACAAACCGCTGAAGGCGCCCAAGTGGCCGGCCACGCTGCCTGACGTGGGCTGTGCGAAGCATGGCGGCGGCCGCCTTGAGCTGCGGTTACGCGGTAGGTACGCACTTCGTGCGCGTTTGGTACGCCTCACGCCCACTCCATGCCGAGGTGTCGTAGTGCGTCGAGCTGGTCGGCGTCCAGCCGGTCCCTCCTGGATTTCGTGTTCGAAATCCATACGCCGAGTCGTACAGGCACCGGTTCCGTTTCGCCGTCGACCTCGACCTCGACCTCGACCTCGACCTCGACCTCGACCTCGACGACCGCGCCGCGCGGGACCGGCCGGTCACCCTCCTGCTCCGCCCACTGTGCCAAGGCTGCAAGTCCCCGCTGGAATGCCGTCTGGGCTTTGCTCGGCCCCTTCGTCGCACGCGTGGCCGCTGGGGCAGGAGACGGGGCCACAGGTGTCTTGATGCCCAGCGCGATCAGCCGCTGCTGCTGCTGCTGTGACGGAGCATTGGACTTCAGGGGGTTTGGCCGTTCTGGTCTGGGGTCCCGTCTTTTCGTTGGGATTTTGACCTGGGGGAGCGGTCACGTTCGGGCGTCGTTGGCGTGGGCTGCTGGTGTGTTCGGTTTGGTTGTTCGGGCGGTTGGCCTGCGGTCCGGTAGTTTCGTGGGATTGATCTTGGCTTTCTCGGAGGTGTGGTGGTGCGTCTATGGGCGGCTGCGCTCTCTGGGAGCTCAGGGTTCCGGATGGTGCTGGTCAGTGGCGTGTGTGGGTGAGGAAGGCCCGGAGGGGATCGTTCGCGTTGCTGGCCAGGCGGGGCAGTGCGAGGCGGTGGGCGATGAGGTTGAGGGCGTCGTCGGTGGTGCGGTGTGGCCGGTTCGGCAGGGTGGCGAGTGTGCGGGCGAGGGCAACGGTTTCGGGATAGGTCACCAGGTCGCGTGCCAGGAGTGCGGGGGAGGCGCTGCTGGTGGTGGTCAGGTGGGGGTTGGTCGCGCAGAGCCGGCCCAGGCGGGTGTGCCAGCGGTGGGTGCAGTGTTGCTGGTGGTCGTACCAGCGGGTGGTGATGGCGCGTGCAGCGGTCCAGGCAGTGAGGGTGCGTGGGTGTCGTCGTAGGCGCTGGTGGGCGTGGTGTGCGGCGACAAGCTCCGGTACGGCCCGGGTGTGGAGGGTGGAGGTGAGCCGCGGGTCGGGGGCTGCTTGCTGATGCCGGGGGCACACCAGCCGGTGCGGGGGCGGGTAGATCCAGGCGGTGTCGGTGGCGTCGTGGCTGCGCTGACGGGTGCACCGGGTGCAGGCGCGGACGGGACGCTGCTCGGCTTCGAGCCGTTTCCAGTGTGCGGCGGCTGCGGTGTGGTGGGCGTCGTTGTTGGCGGCGCGGCGTGGCAGGGCGCGTGTCAGGTGGGGTAGCGGGATGCGGGTCAGGGCGGCGATGCGGCGGCAGGCGGAGGGGCTGAGGTGGAGTTCAGTGGCCGGTAGCGTGCCGTGGCCGGTCAGGGTGATGCCGGCGCCGTCCAGGAGCTGGGGCAGCGCCAGCTGGTAGGCGTCGGCGAGGCGTTGCACATAGGAGGCGGTCGCTTCGCTGGGCAGTGGCCGTACGCGGAGCACGCCTGATGCTGCTGGCGGGGCCTGCAGCCACGCCCTGGCGGTGACGATGCTGGGCTGCGCGGGGACGCTCGCGGCTCGGGCACGGGCTGTGACGTCTGTCTGGGTCACGGGGGGTTGGTGTTCCGGCTTCGGGGCCGGGTGCGGGGTTGGTAGTGCTGTTCGGCGAGGTGGTCGAGGCGGATCGCTTCGAGGCTGTGTTTGGTGATGCGTTCGGTGCCGTCGCTGATGGCGGTGATGGCGGCTTGGCGGATGAGGCGGGCGAGGCTACCGATGCGGCCGGCGGTGCGCTCGTGCAAGTAGGGGGCGAGCCGGGGGAGGGTTCCGGGCCGGTGGTGGCGCAGGTCGAGCGCGCCTTCCATCGCGGTGATGAGGTCGCGGAAGGGCTCTTCGTCGCCGAGACGGGCGGGGAAGGCGGCGCAGTCGATGAGGGAGGCACGGCCAGCGAGCTGGGCTCCGCGCACGCCGGTGAACAGGGGTGTGGTGGTGACGTCGATGCCGGCGTAGACGAAGGTAGCGCCGATGCGTTCGGTGAGGTCTTTGATCAGGTCGGCGCTCTGGGCGCCGGTGGTGGTGCGGGGGTTGAGCCGGTGGATCTCGTCGATCATCACCAGCTGGACGCCCGCGGCGGTGTAGGTGTGGCAGACGGAGTTGGTGATTTGGGCCTGGGACATGCCGGCGGCGACGGGGATGCCGAGGTAGCGGGCGAACTCGATGGCGAGGGTCTTGGCGCTGGCTGCGGGCGGGACCAGGACGTAGGCGACCGGGACTTGCCCGGCCGCCGCTGTAGCGCCGTGGCGGCGGGTGTGGGCGAGGTGGCAGGCGCGTCCGACCTGGAGCAGGGCGGTGGTTTTCCCCGCGCCTGCGGGGCCGGGTGACGATCAGGGACGGCCGTGCGGTGACCGTCTGGTGGCGGCCGAGGATCATCAGGGTGCGCACGTTCTTGGCGAGGGCGTCGATGGCCGGGGTGCGCACGGTGACGAACCGCGAATGGTAGGCCAGGCGTTCCTCAAGGCTGCGCGAGGGCGCACCGGGCGGGGAAGGAGCCGTCACGGGTGTGGTGGCGAAGGCCTGGAAGCCGTCCCAGGTAGTCACCGCCTGTGGCTGTGCATCAGGGGCGTCGCCATCGGTTCCTGCCGCGGCACTGGGAGGCCGGTGCGCCGTCGACGGGGACCCGCCGGCCGGCGTATCGCCCGTGCCCGGCGAGGCGCTCACCACTGCTCGGCTTCCGCTTCGGCGTCCCACAGCCCGTACCCGCCTGCCTCGGCCGGCAGCACGCTCGCGCCCTCCATCTCGCTCGTGCCGGTCTCGGCCGCCGTGTCGACGCTAAAAGGGTCGTCCAGGCTCTCGCTCCAGTCCGGTGCCGGGGCCGGTGCGGTCTCTGCGTCGAGTGGGCGCCGCTGGCCTGGAAGATCGGGCAACTGTGCTGCCGTACCGGAGCGGGAAGCTCTCCGACGGCCGGTCTTCTGCTCGGTCTCGGCGGGGTGGCGGGTGCGGCGCAGGAGCTGGTCGAGGGCATCGGCGAGGTCGGCCTCATGCTGATCGCGGTCCCCGCGTTGTCCGACCTCGGCCTGGACGTGGCGCCAGAGGGCGTCGTTGAAGGGCTCGTGGACATGATCCCGGTGAATCCACGGGATTTCGTGGAGCTCTCCGTCAGTGAGTCGGACGAAGATCTGGCGGGCGTCGTGGGGGTTGTGGTGGACCTCCCACTTGCCGTCCCTGGCCGTGCCGGGGGAACGCTGGCCGCGGTGGGGGTCGAGGATGTCGTGGTTGTAGGTGCGGTAGTCGAGGCGGATGCCGCGTTCGGTGATGGGCTGCCACCGCACCGGCAGCAGTTCGAGGTAGTCGGTCCTGGTAAGCGGCACAGGCACGTAGCCGCTGATAGTGATCAGCGCGGCCCACATCTGGTTCGGGGTGAGCGCTGTTTTGGGAAGGACGGGGTGGCGCAGTCCGTCGTGGGGCCGGTTCTGCCAGCCGCAGGTGATCCATTCGTCGAGGAAGTCCTGCAGCTGCGGAATCGTCCACCGCGCCTCCACCTCCGTCGCCAAGCCGCGGCGCTGGGGGTTGGAGCCGGTGTGGCCGGCGACGTGCTGGCAGAACAGGTCGTTGATCGCACCGAACGTCCGCTCCACCACGGCCTTGGCCTGCGGCCGCCTCGCAGGAGCGGGCTGCACGCTCACCCCGAGCGTCTCGCACGCGGCGACGAAGCCCTGCGAGAGGTAGATCTTCCCGCGGTCGACGACGATCGTCTCGGGCACGACCACCGGCCGCGCGGCCGCCCCTTCCAGGCGCTCGTCCAGCGACAGCATCCGCTCAAAGGGCACCTCGGCCCGCGACAGATGCAGCGCCTTGGGCCAGGTCGGCCGAGCAGGGTGGGGAACAGCCATCTCGGCCAGGAGGAGGGCGGCGTCGACGGCTTTGGTGCTGTGCGGGCGCAGGACGGCGGCCAGGATGGAGCGGGTGGCGACGTCGACGGCGATCGTCATCTCCGGCCGGCCAAGGCTGCCATCCTCCAGGACGGCCATGATGTCCAGACGGGTGGTGTCGATCTGCACCTGCTCCCCGGGCCGCAGCACCACCGGCGCCGACGAAGCACGGGCAGGCGCGGTGGCAGTACGCGCCGGACGATCGGCCGGGTCGGCCAGTACGCTCACCAGCCGGTAGAACGTCGACCTGGACGGCATCTCCACCACGCCGCGCCCGTGCGTGTCCTCCAGGATCTGCCCGACCAGTACCTGCAGTCCCTTCACCGTCCCCTTCGACCGGCCGCGCTGGCGCCGCAGCGCCTCCAGCACCGCGGCCACGACCCGCTCGTCGGCATACCCCGTCGGATGACGCCCACGGGCCGGCACCGCACGCTTGTCGACAAGCCCCCACAAGCCCTGCTTGCGGTAGACGTGCCGCATCCGCTCCACCGTCGTACGCGTCACCCGCGCGAAGCCAAGCGCCGCCAGTTCCTTCGCCTTGGCCGCGTCCCGCTGCGCCAGCGTCCACCGCTCGGGGTCGTACTCCGGCCGCATCGTCTGGCCGTCACGGCCACCCTCAGGGTGCGGCCACCCGGTCTCCACCTCCCGGATATGGGGCAGCCAGGCCAGCGCCCGCTGCTGGGCCGCCACAGGAACGGTCTCGAACAGTCCCCACTGCGGCACCGCGGCCGGCGCCCGCGCGCCCACTACTTCGAAGCCCGGATCGGCGAACAACCGCCCCAGCAGCAGTCTCGTTTCGGTGCCGTCCTCCTGCAGCAGGCAGACCTGCTGGCCCTGCAGGGCGGCGACCTGCCAGGTCTGTCCCCGGTAGGCGACGTGCGCGCCGACCTCCACCACCGGCCGCTGGCTTTTACCGTGTGTGCCGCCCACTGCGCTCACCTCTTCCTCGGCCGCCCCCGGCGCCCAGACGCTCTTCGACGCCCTCACCACCACGTTCTGCGTCAGCGCAGACCAGCGTCTCTTCGTGCAGCGGCTTATCAAGAGGCGTTGTCAGATGCCCGCACCACAGCGCGTGATAGACAGCCGGCAGTACTTGCAGAGGATCACCCACCGCGGCTGCACCGTCGGCCAGCGGCCGGAGCCCGGCGAACGCCTCAGCCAACGCGGCCCGCAGCCCGGGCGGGCCCTGATTGCGGGGGTGGCGGTAGCCGGCCAGCCATCGCAGGTTCGCCGCCACCACCGGGGGAGGCGGCTCGAGGCGCCGATATGACCAGCCCACGCGCGCGCACGCCGCCTCCAGGACCATCCGCACCCGCTGCGCCCCGTCTCCACCGGCAGCTGGGCTGGAGGGGCAGTCGGCGAGCAGGCCGGTGCCATCGGCGTACCGGGCGAACAGCTGAGGCACCCACGAGCGCACCCGCCCGTCGGCCGTTTCCCGCCACAGCAGCCGTACCGGACGGGCGGCCAGGCCGGTCACGTCAGGATTCCGGTCCAGCACCATCAGCTGGGTGCGCATCGCTGCCGAACCGTGTACGACGTGCCGTCCGGTGGTCGCTGACCACCACCAGCCCGGCCCCCACCGGCGGCCCGGAACGACCGGAAACGCCGACACCGGGGCAAGGCCCTCGAACCGCACCAACACCACCGCCTGATCCCACGGCAACTGGGTCAACCGCCCGGCGGCCGTGACAAACGCGGCCTCGATTCCCGCACCTCCGCCCCCTGCGGCGGCCTGCTGCACCCGCCTGTCGTGCTCGTGCCCCTCCACACTCAACAGCCAAGCCCAAGTCGTGCTGCCGAACGCCGCGATCCGGATCCGCCACCCGAACGGGTGAACGGCGGCCGCGACGCGGAGCTCCTTCACCCGTGGTCAGCCCGGGAAGATTCTCAGTTCTTGCAGGAGCCGCTGCTGGCCGGGCAACAGGGTGTGACGTTGCGCGAGCTGCTCACTGAACCAGGAGCGCAGCTTGGGCGGTGGTTCGAGGCCGGCGGCGAACAGGAGACGCAGACGGTGGTAGTCGCGCTGCCAGGCGAACGCCCACGGAGGAAACCACCACGGATCCAGAGCAACAAGGGCCTGCATGCCCGGCCACGCAGCCGGTGTGCGGCGCGCGTGCGCTCCGGCCTCTCCGCGTTTGCTGGCGAGCCACCTGCCCAGAGGGAACCCGTTGTGCTGAACGGGGTGCGGCAGCGCCAGATGGCCGTGAACGCCGACGTAGTCCCGGGCATGAGTCAAGCCCACAGTGAAGTCGATCCGCGCGCCGGTGGGGCGATACCGCGCGGTCTGCCTGGCTTGCGCGGCCTCGGCGGTGATGCCGATCTCCCGCAGCAGGCCCTGCTGGCCGGGGTCGAGCTCTTCGAACAAGGCGCACTGCGCGTACAGCCATGATGCGGCAGCCGCCCCCACCCCGGCGAAGCCATCCCCCGGCACCAGCAGCCGACGGCTGCCGCACTGCTTGCGGGCGTGGTGGTAGGCGCGTTGCCATGCCAAGGGCCACGGCGGGTTCCACCACGGGTCGATGGCGGACAGTGCACGGCTCCGGTCGGTTTCCATCTCCGCCATACGGGCCCGGCTGCGTTGACTCATCAGCCACTGCCCAAGAGGAAAACCGTCCTGCTGCGTGCTCTTGGACGTGGCGAGGTGGCCGTGGACGGCGGCAAAGGTTCGTGCGCAGTCCAGGCCGGCCGCGAAGGCCAGAGCCAGGCTTTTGCGGCGAGGGTGTGCTGAGCGGGCGTGCGCGGGCCGGATCCCGAGATCTGCGAGCAGGCGTTGCTGGCCCACGTGGAGGTCGTCGTACCGGGAACACTGCTCATGGAGCCACTCGCCCAAGGCGAGACTGGTGCCGGGGAATCCTGCCGTGGCGTCGACGAGGCCATGCTTCCGAACGTGTACCAGGGCGCGGTGATACGTCCGTCGCCATGAGACGGGCCAGGGACCGTTCCACCAGGGATCGATGCAATGCAACGCCTGCGCCCGCTCTATGGGGAGCGCTGCTACTCCGGTTCTCTGATTGGCCAGCCACGTTCCCAGAGCAAATCCCTCGTGACGACCGTACTTGGGAACAGCGAGATGCCCGTGACGCGCCGCGTAGGAACGGGCGTGTGCCAAGCCGACCCGATACGCCTGCTCTGCACGGGACGGCCTTCCTCCCACCGGCGCACCGCCGACGTGCTGGAGGCGCAGCTCCCGCACCTGCGCCGCAAGCCCACGAGGCCGGTGCGCGACCGGAACCACCCACACATCTTCCTCGGGCACTGCTCCGCGCTCCCGCCGCACACACGCCCGCACCCAGGCAAACAACGCTCCTGCGCTGGAGGCGGCAAGCTGCTCCACCAACCACGGGCGGCCCAGACGGCGAGCCAACTGGGTCAGCAGACGGGGAACCTCGGCCAGCGTGTGCGGCATCTGACCGTGCGTGTCCTCCAAGACGCGTTGTCGCCACAACCGGTCACACAGAACCGTCGTCACCGCGACAGCCTCCGGATACGTCACCACGTCCCGGGCGATCACCGCTACCTCACCCTCGGGAAGATCGGCACAGACACGGCCAAGACGCGCCGGCCAGAGCACCTCGTCCCGCCAGTGCACATCCCACCAGGAGGCAACGACCGCCTGGGCCACGGCAAAAGCGCCCTCGCACGAGCCCCTACGACGCAGCAGCGGCAGCAGGCGCTGGTGCGCACGGATCACCTCCGGGAGCCCGGAGAGGCCCACCTGTCCTTCGACCAGCGTGACTCTGTCCAGCGCCAGTGAGTCGAGGGACCAGCACTGGTGTCTGAGGCAGATCCTCGAACGCAGGTCGGAGTACAGACGGGCAGAACACGCAGCGCCTGTCCGGGCCGCTGTGCACAGACGGCATCCCAGCATGACGGCAGGAACCGCGCTGCCAGAGGCGAAGCGCACGTTCGGCTGCTCACCGTTCGCCTTCGCGTCAACGCCCTCATCCCAGGAAGGCAGCGCGCGGGACAGATGCGACTCCGGCACCTGGCAGAGGGAGGCCAGCCGGCGCCGCACCGCGGACGCCAGGAACACCTCGCCGACGAGACAGCCCTTTCCCCAGACACCACGCACGCCGGGGCCCGCTACCGCAGACAGTAGACCCGTCACGGTGACCTCATAGCGAGCGGCCAGCCGGTTCACGAACGACAGCGTCGTTTCACCCGTCAGGGGGGCCAGACAGACGAAACCGGCCGCCGGCCATGGGGAGAACGGGTCCGTCACCTGCTACTCCGTAACCTCACAAGCCCACGCGATGGAGCCGGGATTCCCGAGCAACAACACCCGATCGGGCTGCGAGGACACGGTGAGGCGCGCCGAGCCACCGCTGCGCTTGAGCGACCTCCCTACCATGCGCGATCAAGTACGAACGCTGTTCGTGCGGCAGTAGTACGAAGGCCGGGGCGGGGTGCGTGATCGCGGCGTACTGTGATTGCGCAGGAGGGACGAATGAGGCTCAGCGCGGCTCAGGTGACGAACTACCGCTCGGTTATCGATTCGACCGAGTTCGAGGTGGAACCGGACAAGACCATCGTGGTGGGGGCCAACGAGGCAGGGAAGACGGCTGTCCTTCGAGCGTTGCAGCAGGTGAATCCGCCAGCCGACCAGCGGGATGGCCTGGACGCCCTGCGGGACTACCCGAGGTCGCGATACACCGAACTCGATCGAGGCGACAAGGAAGCCGGCGACGTTCTGGTGGCACGGGCGACGTTCACCCTGGACGACGACGACATCGCGGCACTCCACGATGTTGACGACAAGGTCTTCGCCGATGCCAAGACCTTCGTGCTCACGCGGTATCTCGATAACAGCCGCACCTGGGATTTGCCTGGGGTCAGCCGGAACGTGCAGTGGAAGGACATCAGCAAGGACGCCGTGCGTCTCAAGGCCCACGTCAAGGGGCGTGGGGGTGAAGGCCAGGAACTGGCTGACGAACTCGATCAGCTACTGGTGGGTGTGCGCGACACTACGCGCCTTGTCGGCCTCATCGCCAACAAGCTGGATGACTGGCTCGAACGGGCTCTGCCTCACATCGATGAGGAGAACAAACAGGCCGATGCTCAGTTCGACCGGCTTCGGGCCGCAGCCCGCCGCTATTCCATCTTCAAGCAAGCCTGGGATGCCCTGGAACCACGTATCCCGGTGTTCGTCTACTACTCCCAGTACTTCACAGTGCGACCCCGAATCCATCTGGCGAACCTCGCACAGCGGCAGGCCGCCGACGACGTGGACCAGGAGTACGACTTCGGCAACCTGTGCCTGCTTGATCTCCTGGGCTTCACCGCCGCCGAACTCTCGCAGATGGACAGCCAGCCGGCCCCCCAGCTCCCGCAGAACCGGCAGGACCAGAACGCCATGGCTGCCTACCAGGAGGCCGAGAAGGCCTGGCAGGCCCAGCACGACGCACGTCAGTACAAGCTGAACGCGGCGAGCGTCCTGATCACCCAGCTGATCAGCAACGTCTGGGGCGACGACAACCTGCAGCTGCGCCTGGTTGTGGACGGGCAGTACCTCAAAGTGGTGGTCGTCGACGACCTTGGCGTCGAAGTGGAACTCGACCAGCGCAGCGAAGGTTTCCGCTGGCTGGTCAGCTTCTTCGTCGTCTTCCGCGCCCAGGCGAAGGACCAGCTGAATAACGCCATCCTGCTCCTGGACGAACCTGGCTTGCATCTGCACGCGCTCAAGCAGCGGGAGTTCCGTAAGACCGTCGAGATGCTCGCCGAGGACAACCAGATCCTCTACACCACTCATTCGCCCTTCATGGTCGGCCCGGAGGAACTCCACCGTGTACGTCTGGTGGAGATGGTCGACCGGACTACCGGCACGAGGATCCACACCCAGCTTGTGTCCGACGACCCCCGCTCAGTCTTCCCGCTGCAGACCGCACTCGGCTACGACCTCGCGCAAAGCATGTTCAGTCAGCGCCGCAACCTCGTCACTGAGGGCCTGACCGACATGTGGTTCCTCGAGGGCCTCGCCGGCGCCATGCGTGAGGCTGGCCTGCCCACGATGCGCGACAACATTGCCATCGTGCCCGCAGGCAGCTCCAGCAAGGTCATCTACTACTGCACTCTGCTGCACAGCCAGAAGCTGAAAGTCAGTGCTCTGCTTGATTCTGACGCAGCTGGCGAGAAAGCAGCCACCCAAGACGACCTGGTCCGCCTGCTGAAGAACAACCAGATCCTGCGTGCCAAGGACTACTACAGCGGCTCTGTTCCCGGCCCGGAGATCGAAGACCTCCTACGCACCACCCTGGTAAAGGTTGCTCTCGACCAACTCGGCTGGGACGTTCGCGCGACGGAAGCCACCCAGCAGAAGCGCCACATCGTCGACATCTTCAAGGCCGAGATCTCCGGTTTCTCGAAGTGGAAGCTCGCCAAGGCATTCCTGAGCTGGCTGACTGACCACGGCTGGAACGACCTCACGGCCGACGAGCAGACCGCATGGCAGAAGCTGTTTGCCGCCATCAACAAGGGACTGACGTAGCAGCCGGAACTCCAGCTCGACCGCACACCCCAGGTATCTGTCGCGTGCCGCAGGGCCCATGCCGTGTCCGGCTGGTTGTTGAACCGGCCGGACACGGGCTCACGCCCATTCGACGCCCAGCTCCGCGAGGGCGGCACGCTGGGGCTCGGTGAGCCTGTCCCGCCTCGATTTGGTGTTGGAGATCCATACGCCTAGCTTCACAACCACCGGCTCTGCCTCGCTGCCGACCGCGATCTCCTCTGCATGGGCCCTCGGGACGCGGTGGTGCCCTTCACGGGCGATGTACTGTGCGAGGGCCTGAACGCCCTTCTGGAAGGCCGCTGACGCTTTCCCCGCCCTACCGACACTCCTATCCACCGGGGCTGCACCGGGTCGCTCAGGCGGCTTCAGGCCAAGCCCGGAGAGCCGTCGCTGCTGCTCTTCCGAGAGCTGTGCCCAGGTTGTCGACTCTTGCATCCGGGCGAGCCATTTTCCCAGGTCGTCGCCCTCGAAGAGCACGCCGGGCTGGATGTCGGGCAGCACACCGTCGGCGTCGACCAGGTCCGCGAGGACGCGGTGGTGGCGTTGCCAGTCGAGGGGCCAGGGGCAGTTCCAGTCCGGGTCGATCGCGGCCAGCTGCTGCGCGCGAACGGCGGCACGCTCGGCGTCCTTGCCGAGGCCTCCCTTCCGGCGCAGGTTGGCCATGTGCTGGCCGACCGGGACCATCGCCTCGCTCTCGCCCCAGACGGCGTCTTGGCGGGGTGCGAGGTGTCCGGTGGCCCGCCGGTAGGACCTGAGCGCGGCGAGTTTGGTCTCCCAGGCCTCTTCGCCGGGCTCCCACACCATCCCGGCCTCGTCGAGGAGCTGTTTGCGGTGGGGGTCGAGTTCGCTGGCCCGCAGTGATTTCCGCTGCTGATGGACCCATCGCCCAAGCGGAAATGCCTTCGTCGTCCCGACCGCGGTCTCGACGTCGTAGGGAATGGCGTGCAGGCCGGTGATCTCGTTCTCGGCACGCCAGCGCAGCAGGGCCTGGTAGCCCTCCAGCCAGACCAGGGACTGGGGGCGGATGACGCGGCAGCGGGTGAGGGCGGCGATGTCGGCGGCGTCGCGGGGGGAGGCGAAGTTGATCACGATCGAGGTGACCCGGTCGACCTCCTGCTGCGCCTCGTTCGTCTCCTCACCGTCACCGCCGCCGACTTCCGTTGCGCTGGTGGGGTGGACGTGGAGGCGTCGGCGTTCGGTGCCGCGGGTCAGGGCGCGGGAGGCGAGCTGGTCGACCATGCGTTCCGAGTGCGAGCGCAGCGCTTGGAGGATGTCGACCAGAGGCTGGTAGCTGGCGGAGGCGACCATGTCCTTCGGGTCCTCCTCGGGCTGCAGGAAGATCGGGATGATGATCCGCGCCGTCTTGGTCGTGCCGTCGGGGTTGGGGCGCAGGGCGCGTCCGATGGTCTGGACGATGTCGACCTGGGAGCTTCGCGAGCCGACGATGCACACCGCTTCCACCCCGCGCAGCCCGGTGATGTCGACGCCGACCCCGAGGGCCCGTACGGAGGCGAGGAACGCCCGGTGTACACGACGGTTCTCGGCGTTGATGCCGTTGGCGAACCGGTGGATCACCTGGCGCCGGTGGGCGATGGGATGGTCCCCGCACAGCCAGTCCGCCCAGACCCGGTCCGGGGGGACGTGGCGGCCGTCCTCGAGCTCATACAGCTCAGCATCGATGGAAGAGGCGGGCAGCTCCTCCGCGTCGGCGAGAGCAACCTCGGACGCCTGAGTGGCATACAGCTCGGCGGCGGTCGCCGGCATCTGCTCGGCGAACGCACGGGCTTCCTCGACCCGCTGGTGGAAGGTCATGACGGTGTGCAGATTCATCTGCGCCGCATGCTCCAGCAGCGCGGCCTGGAGCAGAGCCAGGCGCCGGCCGCGCAGCGCGTCCTCCGACAGCCCCAGCACCGGGTCGGGGTCCCGGATCTCCAGCACATCGATCTCGAACCCTGCGAGGATCGAGCGTTCCACCGCCTCCGCCAGCCCAAGGTCGAAAATCCGGGTGCCGTAGGTGGCACTGTCGTCCTCCATCGACGCGATCACCAGCTCCCGCCCGTCCCTGCCACGCTGCGGGCTGGGCGCGGCCAGGATCCGCGGAGTGGCGGTGAGGTAGAGCCGGAAGTCGACCGGAATCCGGGACTGGTCGTGGATCGCCGCCCACGGCCGGCCCATGTCCCCGGCCGTCATGTGCGCCTCATCCAGAATCGCCAGGTCGAACGGGGCCATCCGCTGGCCGTACAGCCGCTCCCCGCCCGCCAGCGCGGCCTCCAGCGGCCCGCGCACTGTCAGCCGGCCCGAAGGGTCCTCCGGGTCCTCGCGGTCCACCAGGGAGGCGTACGTGGCGAACACGACCACCGGCCCCGCTCCTGCCCACAGCGCGAGCTGGATCGGGTTGGTCGTGGTCCGCACTCCAAGCTGCTCCAGGACCTCGTCCTTGTCCACTGAGCAGACCGCGACCATGGTCGCGCGGTGCCCCACCCGGCGCCAGGACTGCGCGCTCTGCACGATCAAATCCAAGGTGGGCACCATGACGAGGACCCGCCCGTCCGGGAAGCACTCCAGAGCGCTCGCGGCGGCCGTGATCGTTTTCCCGGACCCTGTCGCGGACACCCCCATGGCGCGCGCCCCCTCTGGGGGCACAGCTGATCTTGCAGGCAATCCCGCCCATCTACGGAACGCTGACTTCTGGTCTACCTGGTGTTCCCGGAGCCGGAGTCCGAGCATTTTTCTGCCTTCCCTTCATCGATACTGTCGCTGAATTCCAGGCAAACGTGAACGGCTTGCTGGAGAGCACGCCGAGAATCCAGATGCGCAGACTGCGCTGTGTACCGGCCCTCGACTCCTGCCCGCAGCCGCTGGAGCCCGGGGCCCAGGGAGCGGCCTCCTCCACAGGACAGCCCCCAGGGGAGGAGCACTTCGTACCCGGCCGTATGATCACCGGCATGATCCACCCCGTCTCAGGGCCCCCTACATGGAGGCACCCGGTCTCCGCTCTAGCGCTCGCCTCGCTGATCGCGCTGTGCTGGTACGCCACGCGGCCGGTTTATGCAGACTGCGTGTATTTCGGCAACTATTCCATCGAGGAAGCTGTCGAATCCGGACAATGCAACCCCCCTCAGACGCGATGGAGGACATGGACGGGATGACCAGATGACCCGCAGGGTGTCACACATTTCTGCCAAGGCTACATGTTGCATCATCCTGACGCAGACCAAGCCAGAATCCACGTCGCAATGCTCGCCCGACCCGGTGGACTGTGCGGGTGGGGGTACACGGGGGGCATGGCACCGAAGAGTGAACACCTGATGTCCCTGCGGGCCGTACGGCAGCTGCGCCGAGT
>NZ_JBVJAH010000031.1:0-37933 GCF_055590785.1 Streptomyces sp. NPDC041796 | reverse complement strand
GAGGTTGTGCGGGGGGGTGTTGTTTTGCTCCCGGTGTACGCAGGGGGGGCCCGGTTGTTCCACGACCTCCGGCGGGGGGGGGGGGGGGGGGGGGGGTGGGGGGGGGGGGGGGTTTTTTCCCCCCCCCCCCCCCGCCTCCCCGTCCCTTCCGACCCTCCCGCCCCTGCCGGCCCTTCGGCCCGGTCGCCCGGGGTGCGGGTGTGGCTAGGACGTGCGGACGAGGGCGAGGACCTCGTCGCGGAGGCGGGCCATCGTCGGTTCGTCGCGGGCCTCGACGTTCAGGCGCAGCAGCGGCTCGGTGTTGGAGGGGCGGAGGTTGAACCACCAGTCGGGACCGGTGACCGTGAGGCCGTCGAGCTCGTCGGTCGTGACACCGTCGCGGGAGGCGAACGCCTCGCGGACCGCCGTGGTGCGGCCGGACTGGTCCGCGACCGTGGAGTTGATCTCGCCGGAGCCGGCGTAGCGGTCGTACGAGGAGACCAGCCGGGACAGCGGTCCGGTCTGGCCGCCCAGGGCCGCGAGGACGTGGAGGGCTGCCAGCATGCCGGTGTCCGCGTTCCAGAAGTCGCGGAAGTAGTAGTGCGCCGAGTGCTCACCGCCGAAGATCGCGCCGGTCCGGGCCATCTCCTCCTTGATGAAGGAGTGGCCGACCCGGGTGCGCACCGGCGTCCCGCCGTTCTCGCGGACGACTTCGGGCACGGACAGCGACGTGATCAGGTTGTGGATGATCGTGCCCGTGCCGCCGTTCCTGGCGAGCTCGCGCGCCGCGACCAGCGCCGTGATCGCCGACGGGGACACCGGGTCACCCTTCTCGTCCACCACGAAGCAGCGGTCGGCGTCGCCGTCGAAGGCCAGGCCCAGGTCGGCGCCCTCCTCCCGCACCCGCTGCTGCAGGTCCACGAGGTTGGCCGGGTCCAGCGGGTTGGCCTCGTGGTTGGGGAAGGTGCCGTCCAGCTCGAAGTACATGGGGACCAGGTCCAGCGGCAGGCCCTCGAAGACCGTGGGGACCGTGTGGCCGCCCATGCCGTTGCCCGCGTCCACGACGACCTTCAGCGGCCGGACGGACGTGAGGTCCACGAGGGTCTTCAGGTGGGCCGCGTAGTCGGTGAGGGTGTCCCGCTCGGTGAGCGTGCCGGGTGTCGCCGCCGCTTCGGGGGCGCCGGTCACCAGCCACTTCTCCGCGAGCTCCCGGATCTGGGCGAGGCCCGTGTCCTGGCCGACCGGGGCCGCGCCCGCGCGGCACAGCTTGATGCCGTTGTACTGGGCGGGGTTGTGCGACGCCGTGAACATCGCGCCCGGCAGTCCGAACCGCCCCGACGCGAAGTAGAGCTGGTCCGTGGAGCACAGGCCGATCAGCGTGACGTCCGCGCCGCGCCGCGCCGCGCCGCGCGCGAACGCGCCGGACAGGCCGGGCGACGAGGGGCGCATGTCGTGGCCCACGACGATCGCGTCGGCGCCGGTCACCTCGACGAACGCCGCGCCGAAGAGCTCCGCCAGCGGCTCGTCCCACTGATCCGGCACCACTCCGCGGACGTCGTACGCCTTCACGATCCCCGACAGATCACGAGACAGATCAGCTGTCACTTCCCCGCACCCTCCTGCAAGCCCTGTGTGGTCCACCCGAGGGTGGAGCACACAAACTACCCGGTAGGGGGCGGGGCCTCAGGAGTCGGGAGAGCGCAGCACCCGCAGGTGCCCGCGGCGCCCGACCTCGACCGGGTCGCCAGCCCGGCCGCCGGGCTTGCCGCCGGCCTGCGCGGCGCGCTCCTGGGGGCGGGCCGCTTCACGCACGGCGTTGGCGAGCGCTTCGAGATCGTCGCCGCTGGGGCGGGCGGGTGCGGAGCCGTCCGAGAGCCGGACGACCTCCCAGCCGCGTGGGGCGGTCAGGCGCTCGCTGTGCTCGGCGCACAGGTCGTAGCAGTGGGGTTCGGCGTAGGTGGCGAGCGGGCCGAGGACCGCTGTCGAGTCGGCATAGACGTACGTCAGTGTCGCGACGGCAGGGCGGCCGCACGCGGTGCGCGAACAGCGACGTACAGGGCTCACGACGTTGGACGGTACCGCACTCTTGAGCGGGCCGCGACGACTCTCCACCAGGTCACTCGCCCGTGTCGCGGTGTGACGTCCCGCACAGGGGCCTGCGGAAACGCTCGGCTGACCTGCGGGGAAGGTGGCGTCCCCCGGTGCGGGCGGTCGACCGGCCGAACACCACTCCGAACGAATCCGGTCAATCCACATGAGTCGACCGATCAGGCAGAGGTACTGAATCGCGCCGAAGCGTGGCCGAAATGCTCAGTCAACGACATGCCCCGGGCGTGGCGCGCGGCACGATCGTCATACGCCGGGGAGAGCTACCCTGCCTCAGTGATGGACAGTCCCGTACCGCCCCGCCCGGCCGAGCCCCGGCCGCGCCGCCGAGACCGCCACGGCCGCGGCATGCGCGGGCCCGTCGCCCCGCCCCAGGTACCGCTCTCCGCCAGCCGCGCGGACACCTTCCGCGATCTGGTCCAGGACTCGGTGGAGCGGCTGGAGCGGCGCTGGCCGCAGCTGGCCGACGTCGACTTCCTGGTACTGGAAGTGCCGGTGTCGCCCGACGAGTCCGTACCGCTGGGTGTCTCGGTCCCGGCCGGCCGGGACCGGCCCGCGCGGGTCATCGTCTACCGGCGGCCGGTCGAGCTGCGGGCCAAGAACCGGGACGAGCGGGCCCTGCTCGTCCACGAGGTCGTGGTCGAGCAGGTCGCCGAGCTTCTCGGGCTCTCCCCCGAGTCGGTCGACCCCCGGTACGGGCAGGACTGACCCCCTGAGCCGGGCCACACCCGGTCCGGCGCCCCGGGGGGGCGATCGGGACAAGGCTCTGAGCCGGGCACATCCAGCGCCGCCGCCCGGGGACGGGCGGGACACGTCCTGCGAGGCGGTCGCGTTCGGGCAGGACCGGCCTCCGGAGCCGGTCCACACCCCGCACGGCCGCCCTGGGAGACGTCCGCCGAGGCGGCCCGTCCGGTGGAGGACCGGAGCCCGAGGTGGCGGACCAGTGCCCGGGGCAGAGGACTAGCGTCCGAGGACCGACAGGTCCTGCCGCGCCGCCGGGACCTCCACCGTGCCGCGGTCGTCGGCGAGCGTCTGGACGGTGAACATCGGGATGTCGTCGTCCGGTTCGGCCAGGGTGCGCGAGGCGTGCACCGGGCCGCCCGAGACGGTCTCGACGGTCAGCGCGTACGAGCCCTTCAGCCCGGCCGGCACCGGCGGGGCGACCGCCAGCGTCGTACCGGCCTTGACCGTGTACGTCTTGGTGGCCGGCGTCCCGCCCTCGGTGCCCGCCGACGCGGTGACCTTGACCTCCGCGGTCTCGCCGGGCGCGGTCAGCGACAGGGTGGTGCCCTTGGCGCGGTTGTCCGCCGCGGTCGCCCGCTCCCCCACCGGCCCGGTCGCCGGGATGAAGGCCACCTCCTGGTTCTCGCCCTTGCCGCGCACGACCCTCAGCGCGGCGACCACCGGGGTCGCCCGCCCCTTCTGCGCCGGGGACAGCAGCAGCGACCCGGCTTCGCCGCGTGTGACGTCCTTGAGGTCGACGGCCGCGGTCATCCCCGACTTGATGTGCAGGCTCTCGGCGGCGGCCGGGGTGATCGTGCCGGTCGGGCTCGCGAGCTGGATCTTCAGGTCGGCGTCGTCCTCGCCCGGCGCGTACGCCACCAGCCGTACGGACGTGGCGTCCGCGGGGATGCCGGGCAGGACCAGCGTCCCGGCCGGGTCGGCCGACGCGGGCAGCCAGTCGCTTCCGAGCGTCTCGTCGGCGGAGCGCATCACCGCGCCGACCCGCCCGCTGCGGGTGGTGGCGTGGACCGTGACGTCCTCGGCGGCCGGGTCGGTCGTCAGGGTGGACAGGAGGACCGGCACGCTGGACCGGGCGGGGACCGTCACGCCTTCGGTGAGCTGGGACTTCAGGGCGCCGTTCGGCCCGTACAGCTCGATGTCGACGACGGTGGCCGTGTCGTCGGGGTTGGTCAGGTGGACGTAGTCGGAGCGCTGCTTGGCGGTCGAGGCACCGGGGAACCAGAAGTCGGTGTCGGGCGCGGTGCAGCTGACGCCCAGCAGGCCGCGCGAGCCGCCGGCCGGGACCTTGGTGGTCTGCTGGGTGGTCCAGCCGGGTGCGAGCCGTCCCGACGCGGAACCGACCAGCGCGGGAGCGTCACCGCCGTCCGCCTCGGCGGAGACGGGTTTGCCGGGCTGGGTGAGGCTGAGGACGGGCTTGTCCGCGGCCTGGGCCTTCTTCGCCGTACCGGCCTTCTTGGGGGCCGCCGTGGTGTCGTCGGCGGTGGCGGCGGACGGCTTCAGCTCGGCCTGGCCGCTGCCCTCACCCTCGCCCGCGGGGGTGAACGACGTGTACACCGTCTCGGCGACCTCGGAGTTGCTCGGCGCGGGGCACAGCAGGCTGGAGCGCTCGACGGGAAGCCGCGCGGGGGCCTTGGCGACGGCCGGCGTCCCGGCATCGGCGCCGGGGGTGCTCAGGGCGGCGAACCCGGTGACCGCGGCGAGGGCGGTGACGGCGGCGGCGAGGGAGAGGGTGGTCCGGTTCACTGGTTGCTGCTCCCGTCGGGACGCTGCTCGTTGTCGTACTCGTAGCCGTGAGCCGGCGGGTACTGCTGGTCGTACTGGCCCTGCGGGTACTGCTGGTCGTACTGGCCCGGCGCGTACTCGCCCGGGGCGTACTCGCCCTCGTACGGCTGCTGGTACTGCTGCTGGTACTGCTCGTACTGCTGCTGGTACTCCGGGTACTCCTGGTACGGGTCGGCCGCCTGGTACTGCTGCGGGTCGGCCGGGTGGGCGGCATAGGTCTGGGCGCCGTCCCACTCCCCGTAGGAGGGCTGCCGCGGCACCCCGTCCACGGTGTGCGCCGCGTACGGATCAGCGTCGGGTACGGGTACGGGCGCGGGGACCGGTCCGGTCTCAGCGACCGTCTCCGCCTCCGCCGCCTCGGCGGCCGCCGCCGCCCGCAGCCGGCGCGCCCGGCGGCCGTCGCCCGCCAGGTCCTCGGCGGTCACGACGGGCTGCTCCTCCTCCGGCAGGTCGTCGTCCACGTCCCGGCGACGTCCCGGCAAGGCCAGCACGAGGAGGACCACGGCCAGGGAGCACTGGGTCCAGAGCCAGGCGGTGTGACCGAAGGGGTCCTCGTACGTCAGGTCCAGGCGCCCGCCCTCCGCGGGCAGCTCGAAGCCCTGCGCCCAGCCGTCGACGACGGTCTTCTTCAGGGGACGGCCGTCGATCACGGCCTGCCAGCCGTCGTCCGCGCGGTCCGCGATGCGCAGGACGCGCCCGGGGCCGCCCGACGGGATCTCGGTGTGCGCCTCGACCGGACCGGCGGCCACCGGCAGCCGCTCGCCCTTGCCGTCGCCGCCCGGGACGATGGTGGCCCGCGCGACCTGGCGGTCGACCCGCCACAGCGCGCTGCCGTCCAGCTGGCTGAGCCGGGTGAGGCCGGGCGTGGCGTCCAGGACGCGGCTCGTCTGGCGCGGCGCCCCGTCCCGCACCAGGACGTACCGGATCGCGAAGCCGCTCAGCTGGTCCGTCTGGTCCGCGCCGGAACCGGCGACGAGGTGGGCGACGACCTTGTCGAGGCGGGGGTCGCCGCCGCCGGACGCGGTCAGCTCGGCGTCACCGAGGCGGGCGCCGGAGCCGCGGAGCAGGGTGTACGGGACCTCGGCGGACGAGGTGCCGCCCAGGACGAGGGTGCGCGGCTGGTCGCGGGTGTCGCTCTCCTCGGCGACGAACGCGGGCACCTGGACCGGATCGCGCCGCTCCAGCGGCCCGGCCGCGCCGCCGATCATCCAGCCGGCCGCGGAGACGACCGGGCCGGCGGCCGCGGCCAGCGCGATCAGCACCGCGACGGGCTGGCGCCAGCCGAAGCTCTGCGAGGCGACGCGGGTACGGCCGCCCTCCGCGCCGAGCATGCCGGCGGCCAGGAGCGCGATGCCGTACACGAGGGTGGCGGGCCCGGCCCAGCCGGAGCCGTCACCGGAGCCGTTGACGAGCACCGCGAAGACGAGGGCGACGACGGCAGCCACCCATGCCGTACGGATCGCGAACTGGCGCTCGGCGCGCAGCAGGGCCGCCAGCGCCGCCAGGACCAGGCCGATGAGGACGAGCCCGCCGACGGCCTTGGGCCCGCCCGGCGAGACGCCGAGCAGGTCGAGCGCCGTCGCCGGCCCCGTACCGAACTCCATCCCGGCCTCCTTGAAGAGGGCGGACGGGTCGGTCAGCAGGGAGAGAGACCACGGGGCGAGCAGCAGCAGTGGGGTGCCGACGGCGGCCAGGAAGCGCAGTCCGTAGGCGACGACGTCGTCGCGCCGCAGTGCCAGCACCGCCACGCCGAGGACGACCGCGAGCGGCCAGACGACGGGCGTGAACGCCATGGTGAAGGTGAGCAGGAAGGCGTACGCCCAGGTGGCGCGCCAGCTCCCGCGCGCTTCCCCGCGCAGTCCGTGCGCGGCGACGGCGGCGCGGGCGATCAGCGGCAGCAGGACCGCGAGGACGGCCGTGCCGAGCCGCCCCGTGGCGAGGGCGCCGGTGGCGGCGGGGAGGAAGGCGTACGCGACGGCTCCCCAGGCGCGCAGCAGCCGGGACTGGACCAGGGAGCGGGAGGCGAAGTACGCGGTGATGCCGGCCAGGGGCACCGAGCAGACGAGCAGCACGGTGAGGGCGAGGCCGGTGGAGCCGAGGAACACGGCGGAGAGGGCGGCGAGGACCGCGAGGTACGGCGGGGCGGTCTGGGTGCCGCCGGTGCCGAGCGGGTGCCACGCGTCCGCGTACCGGCTCCACAGGTCCCCGACTCCGTCGGGGACGGGCAGCAGCGCGCCGCCCGCGAGGGAGCCGCCGCCGAACAGGCCGCGGCAGGCGACCACCGATACGACCAGCAGCAGGGCGAAGAGGACCGGTCCCGGCTTGCGGGCGATCTTCTTGAGGCGGGCGAACTGCTCGATCTCCAGGTAGTCGGCGTCGTCGCCGCCGGGGCCCGATTCGACGGCACCGTGCCGTGAGCCGCCCGAATCGGCGTCGGAGCCGCCGAAGTTGGACATGACCTGCTCGACGGTGGCGCGGACGGTGGCGCCGGGCGGGGGGAACAGCGGGCGCAGTTCGGACGCCTCGACGGCTCTCCTGCTTCTTCTGCGACGGGCCGCGATGATCCGCTCGGGCCGCAGCAGGGTGCCGAACAGACCCATGACTTCGTCGACGGCCTGGCCGGGTGCCTTGCCGACGAGGTAGGCGAGGGTGCGCAGCAGGGTGCCGACGACGAGGCGGAGGAGGACCCAGGGGACGGTGATGCCGCGCGCGTTGGCGAGCAGGGTGTAGACGGCGCCCGCCTTGTCGACGCGGTGGGGGCTGGCGACGGAGCGGCCCGCGCAGTCGACGGTGCGCCGCTCGCGGGCGGACGCCTCGGCGTGCCGGAGGACGGCGTCGGGGGCGACGAGGACGCGGTGGCCGGCGCTGTGGGCGCGCCAGCACAGGTCGACGTCGTCGCGCATCAGGGGCAGGCGGCGGTCGAAGCCGCCGAGCTCCTCGAAGACGTCGCGGCGGATGAGCATGCCGGCGCTGGAGACGGACAGCACCGACCTGACCTGGTCGTGCTGGCCCTGGTCCTGTTCGCGGCGGTCCAGGCCGGTCCAGCGGCGGCCGCTGTTGGCGATGGAGACGCCCACTTCGAGGAGCTGTTTGCGGTCGTACCAGCCGCGCAGCTTGGGCCCGACGATCACCGCGTACTCGTCGGCGTCGGCGACGCGGAGCAGTTCGGCGAGGGCGTCGGGCTCGGGCGCGGCGTCGTCGTGGAGCAGCCAGAGCCATTGGACGGGCTCGCCGTGCGGGAGCTCCGGCATGTCGTACGCCTCGTCGCGCCAGGTCCGGCTGACCGGGTCCCAGCCGCTGGGCCGCTTCAGGTACGGCAGTTCCTCGGGGCCGAGGACGGGCGCGGTGCGTGCGGCCTCGTCGACGGCGGCGCCGAAGCCCGTGCGCCGCGCGAGGTGCAGTACCCGGTCGTCGCCGATGGCCTCGGTGACCAGCCGCGCGGAGTCGTCGGCGCTGCCGGTGTCGGCGGCGATGACGTTCTGTACGGGGCGTTCCTGACCGAGCAGCCCGGCGAGGACATCCGGCAGCCACCGGGCGCCGTCGTGGGACACGAGCACGGCGGTGACGACGTGCCGCGGGAACTCGGGCTGTTGCGCGGGGGAAGCGGGGGTGAACGCGGCTGTGGTGGCGGACATCGGGTTACGGGCCCTCCGGCCGGGGGGTCGCCCGCGGGGGGCGTTGGAGCGTCTCGGACGGAGGCCCACACTAATGGCTGGCACGACAGCGGTCCGCCGCCTGTGGACAGAGCACGGGCGGCGGACCGTTCTTTACGTACGCGTGTGCGCGGTTTGGCCGATCGGCACCCTTCGGTGGCCAGTACCCGGCGCGGATCACCGCTTCGGCGGCCGGTTGCGGCCTTCGGCCGGTGGCGTGCTCCGGCGGGCGGCGCCGCGGGCGCGCGGCGGGGCGCCCGGGGGTCGGAGGGGCGCGCTCCGGGGGTTGCCGGGGGGCGCCGGGCGGGCACGCCGCGGGGTGGCCGGGCGGCGCCGGGTGGTGGGGGTCGGAGGGCTGCCGCGGACGGCGGTGTCAGACCGCGGCCTTTTTCAGGCGGCGGCGCTCGCGCTCCGACAGGCCGCCCCAGATTCCGAATCTTTCGTCATTGGCGAGCGCGTACTCGAGGCATTCCGAACGGACTTCGCACGCGAGGCAGACCTTCTTGGCCTCGCGGGTGGATCCGCCCTTCTCGGGGAAGAAGGACTCCGGGTCCGTCTGGGCGCACAACGCGCGCTCCTGCCAGCCGAGTTCCTCATCCGCGTCCTCGACCAGCAGTTCCTGGAACAACTCGGTCATGTGCGCCCCTCGTCGGTCTTTGCGTCCCCGTGATGTGGCCGTTTGTCGAATTTTTCGGCCTAACGACACGAGTGAAATTACAAGTGTGGTGCTCCGGGCCAGTCAAGCCGGGATCTGCTATTGGGCCCGGTATTCACTCTGCGGAACCAAGGGTATGCGGAAAGTGTTCAAATCAGCAAAAATGAGACACATGCCGCCACCATGCCCGCACCCTCCCTTTCACCACCTCTTCAAGGGAGGACGTACGCCGCTTCGATCTTGTTGCGGTCGAGCCGGTGAAGCGACCCGGATCACAGTCAGGTCACGAGAGCGCGACGACGTTTGCGCGGGTGGTTGCTGCGGCATGTGTCCTGGCCCCTGACAGCACAAACCTTTCTCCGGACGGAGTAACCGGATGAGGTGAAACATTTCCGCCAAATCGGGCATTGGGTTGACAGACGTAATCGAGCCGGTCACCTTTGAAGGCATGCCAGCGACCACAGCGCTCCTCGCGACCCACGCCCGTGGGTCCCGCAGCGCTGCCCCGGCTCTCCAGCCGCTCCGTCGCTGTTGCTGTCGCTGTTCCAGCTGTTGATGCCGTAGCGCTCCAGCGCCTCTCCCCAGCGTCTGTTTTCCGCCTTTCCCGCGTGTACCGCTTCCGGTTTCCGGACCCGTTTCTCTCGAGGAACCCCCGCATCCCATGAACAGCGACAGCGACCTCCAGATCGCCGGCGACATCCTCGCCGTACAGCACCTTCTCCAGCCCGCCAAGGAGCACCCCTCCACCGTGGCCGAGTTCGTCGGGCTGGCGCGCTCCATCGCCGCCGACCGGACCCAATGGGCCCACCTTGTCGAATACGACGCCACCACCCGCTGGTACCACCGGCTGCGCACGGGGCCCGGTTACGAGGTGTGGCTGCTGTCCTGGGTGCCCGGACAAGGCACAGGTATGCATGATCATGGCGACTCTTCCGGCGTACTGACCGTCCTCGAGGGCGAACTGACGGAACGTACGGATAAGGGCGCCCGGTTGCTCACCGGCGGCGCACAGCGCGTCTTCGCGCCGGGATACGCGCACGACGTGGTCAACGACTCGCTCGAACCGGCCGTCAGCCTGCACGTCTACTACCCGGGCCTGACCGACATGCCGATGCACGGCACCGGCTGCTCCGCCCCCCGGACCGCGGATGCCGTAGTCGCCTGACAGGCCCGCCCGTCGCCCCGCCCACCACCCCTCAAACGATCGGCCTCCGGCTGACAGACTGTGCCCCATGCGCATTGTGGTTCTGGCCGGCGGCATCGGTGGTGCCCGTTTTCTGCGCGGCCTCAAGCAGGCCGCGCCCGACGCGGACATCACGGTCATCGGCAACACCGGTGATGACATCCATCTGTTCGGGCTGAAGGTCTGCCCCGACCTCGACACGGTGATGTACACCCTGGGGGGTGGTATCAACGAGGAGCAGGGCTGGGGGCGTGCCGACGAGACGTTCCAGGTCAAGAGCGAGCTCGCCGCGTACGGAGTGGGACCCGAGTGGTTCGGCCTCGGTGACCGCGACTTCGCCACCCATATCGTCCGTACGCAGATGCTGGGCGCCGGCTATCCGCTGAGCGCCGTCACCGAGGCGCTGTGCGCCCGGTGGAAGCCGGGCGTACGGCTGCTGCCGATGTCCGACGACCGGGTCGAGACCCATGTCGCCGTCGAGATCGAGGGCGAGCGCAAGGCCGTGCACTTCCAGGAGTACTGGGTGAAGCTGCGCGCCTCCGTGGACGCGCAGGCGATCGTGCCGGTCGGCGCCGAGCAGTCCAAGCCCGCGCCGGGGGTGCTGCAGGCCATCGGCGAGGCCGACGTCGTGCTCTTCCCGCCGTCCAACCCGGTCGTCTCCATCGGGACCATCCTCGCCGTGCCCGGCATCCGCGAGGCGATCGCCGACGCGGGCGTGCCGGTCGTGGGCCTCTCCCCCATCGTCGGGAACGCGCCGGTGCGCGGCATGGCCGACAAGGTGCTCGCCGCGGTGGGCGTCGAGTCCACCGCCGCGGCGGTCGCCCAGCACTACGGCTCCGGGCTGCTCGACGGCTGGCTCGTCGACACGACCGACGCGGACACCGTCGGCGAGGTCGAGGCGGCGGGCATCCGGTGCCGGGCGGTGCCGCTGATGATGACGGACGTGGACGCGACGGCGGAGATGGCGCGCGAGGCGCTGACCCTCGCCGAGGAGGTACGCGCGTGACGTCCCCCTCCTACCGGGTGTGGGCGCTGCCCGGGCTGCCGGAGGTGCGGCCCGGTGACGACCTCGCCAAGCTGATCGCGGCCACCGAGCCGGGGCTGGCCGACGGTGACGTCCTGCTCGTCACCTCCAAGATCGTCAGCAAGGCCGAGGGGCGGATCGTCGCGGCGGACGACCGCGAGGCGGCCATCGACGCCGAGACGGTACGGGTGGTGGCGCGGCGCGGCGCCCTCCGTATCGTCGAGAACCGGCAGGGCCTGGTCATGGCCGCGGCCGGGGTCGACGCGTCCAACACCCCGGCGGGGACGGTGCTGTTGCTGCCCGAGGACCCGGACGCGTCCGCGCGGGCCATCCGCGAGGGCCTGCGGGAGACGCTCGGCGTGGACGTCGGCGTCGTCGTCACGGACACCTTCGGGCGGCCGTGGCGCAGCGGGGTCACCGATGTGGCGATCGGCGCGGCAGGCGTGCGGGTGCTGGACGACCTGCGCGGCGGAACGGACGCGTACGGCAACCCGCTGGTCGCCACCGTGGTCGCCGGCGCGGACGAGCTGGCCGCGGCCGGGGACCTGGTGAAGGGCAAGGCCGCGGGGCTGCCGGTCGCGGTGGTACGGGGCCTCGCGCACCTGGTCGTGACCGAGGAGGACGACCAGGGCGCGCGGGCGCTGGTGCGGGACGCGGCCGACGACATGTTCCGGCTCGGCACGTCCGAGGCGGTGCGGGAGGCCGTGGCGCTGCGGCGGACGGTCCGGGAGTTCACGGACGACCCCGTGGACCCGGGCGCGGTGCGGCGGGCGGTGGCGGCGGCCCTGACGGCACCGGCGCCGCACCACACGACGCCGTGGCGGTTCGTGCTGCTGGAGTCGGAGGAGTCGCGGGTGCGGCTGCTGGACGCGATGCGGGACGCGTGGGTGGCCGACCTGCGGGCCGACGGCCTCGGCGAGGACGCCGTCGCGCGGCGGGTGCGCCGCGGGGACGTCCTGCGGCGTGCGCCGTACCTGGTGGTGCCCTGCCTGGTGATGGACGGCTCGCACCGGTACGGGGACGCGCGGCGGGACGGGGCGGAGCGCGAGATGTTCGTGGTCGCCGCCGGGGCCGGCGTACAGAACTTCCTGGTCGCGCTGGCCGGTGAGCGGCTGGGGTCGGCGTGGGTGTCGTCGACGATGTTCTGCCGGGACGTCGTCCGGGACGTGCTGGACCTGCCGGCCGACTGGGACCCGATGGGCGCGGTGGCCGTCGGCCGCCCGGCGGGCGTGCCCCGGCCACGGGCGGCACGGGAGGTGGACGGGTTCGTCGAGGTGCGGTGACGCCGTGCGCGACGGGCCCTAGAGCGCCGCGATGTTGCCCGGTGTGAAGCGGGGGCCGCGGCGGGGTGGGATGCGGCCGCTGAGGAGGATGAGGCGGGCGGCGCGGTGGCGTTGGCCCGCGTAGGGGGACAGCAGCTCCAGCATCTCCTCGTCGTCGGCGTCCCGGCGGCCGGCCAGGGCGTAGCCGACGATGCTCGGCAGGTGGTAGTCGCCGGTCGTGACCGCGTCGGGGGCGCCGTTGCTGCGCTGGACCGTTTCGGCGGACGTCCACGGGCCGATGCCCGGGATCAGTTCCAGGCGCTGCCGGGCCTGCTCCGGTTCCATCGTGGCGGCCTCCTCCAGACGGCGCGCCACCCGGACCGCGCGGAGGATCGTGGAGGAGCGCTTGTCGTCCACGCCCGCGCGGTGCCACTCCCAGGACGGGACCAGCGCCCAGGTGCGCGGCTCGGGCATGACGTAGAGGCGGTCGTTCGGGCCCGGTGCGGGGTCGCCGTACTTGCGTACGAGCAGACGCCACGCCCGGTACGCCTCGTCCGTCGTGACCTTCTGCTCCAGGATCGAGGGGATCAGCGACTCCATGACCAGCCCGGTCCGGGTCAGCCGCAGCCCGGGGCGGCGCCGCTCGGTCGCGGCCAGCAGCCGGTGGCGCGGGGTGAACGCGGACGGGTCGTCCTCCGCGCCGAGGAGCGCGGGGAGCCGGTCGAGGAGCCACTGCGCGCCCGCACCCCACGCTTCCGCCTCGACGGCCCCGCCGCGCGCCGCGACCCGCAGTGTTCCCGGGCCCTCCGGGGTGCGGCTGGTGCGCCAGACGGAACCGTCGGGTGCCGTACGGAACGTGGGGTCGGCCGGGCCGCGCCGCAGCGGGCCCAGGGCCAGGCCCAGGTCCAGCGGCCACGGCGGGGTCCAGCTCCGGGTACGGGACGCGGCGGCGGGGGCCGACCGGGCGGCGGGTACGGCGACGTGCCCGCCGCGCACACTGGTGCGGGTGGGGCGCGGGGCGTAACGGCCTGCCACGGAAGTACGGTCCTCGAGGTCGGGGCCCCGGGGTCGGGGTCCTACGAGAGTAGCTCCCGCCCCACGAACCCCACAGGCCCGTCCCGCCGGCCCGCGGCAACGAACCCCGGACGCGCAGGCCCGCGCCCCGCCCCGCCGGACCTACTGGTCCGACGAGAAGCGCACCGCTCCGTCCGGCAGGCGGGCTCCGCACCACACGCGTACGCCGTCGCGCAGCTCGTTGTCGGCGCCCACGTGCGCGCCGTCGCCGATGACCGCGCCGTGGAGGATCGTCCGGGCGCCCACCCGCGCGCCCTCGCCGATCAGCGAGTCGCTGATCACCGCGCCGGCCTCGACGACCGCGCCGGCCAGGACGGTGCTGCCGTCGACGCGGGCGCCCTCGCCGACCGTCGCGCCGGCGCCGATGACCGTGCCGCCGGTGAGCTTGGCGTCCGGGGCGACCGAGGCGCCGTCGAGGACGAGCCGGTCACCGCGGCGGCCCGGCACGGCCGGGGACGGGGCGCGGCCCAGCACCAGGTCGGCGGAGCCGCGCACGAACGCCTGCGGGGTGCCGAGGTCCAGCCAGTACGTGGAGTCGACCATGCCCTGGAGGTGGGCGCCGGTCGCCAGCAGGTCGGGGAACGTCTCGCGTTCGACCGAGACGGGACGGCCGGTCGGGATGGTGTCGATGACCGAGCGGCGGAAGACGTACGCGCCCGCGTTGATCTGGTCGGTGACGATCTCCTCGGGCGTCTGCGGCTTCTCCAGGAACGCCGTGACGCGACCGGTGGCGTCCGTCGGGACGAGCCCGAAAGCCCGTGGGTCCTCGACGCGCGTGAGGTGGAGCGAGACGTCCGCGCCGGACGTCTCGTGGGTCTCCACCAGGGCCCTGATGTCCAGGCCGGTGAGGATGTCGCCGTTGAAGATCAGGACCGGTTCCTCCGGTCCCGAGTGGAGGCGCGAGGCGACGTTGCGGATCGCGCCGCCGGTGCCGAGCGGCTCCCGTTCGGTGACGTACTCGATGTGCAGGCCGAGCGACGACCCGTCGCCGAAGTAGGGCTCGAACACCTCGGCGAGGTACGAGGTCGCCAGCACGATGTGCTCGACGCCCGCCGCCCGCGCGCGGGCCAGCTGGTGCGTGAGGAACGGGACGCCCGCCGCCGGGACCATCGGCTTGGGCGTGTTGACCGTCATCGGACGCAGCCGGGTGCCCTTGCCACCGACCAGGAGGATCGCTTCTGTCACCTGTCGTCTCTGCTTCCTGCTGGGTCCGGTCGATGGGCCACATCGGTCATATGACCGATACGACCGGACAGTGTATGCAGACCGTTCGGTACAGCCGTCCCGGTCATCGTCCCGGTCGCCGTCACCGGCCCTGGTACTTGGCCGACGCGCTCCGGGCCGTGCCGAGCTTGCCGTAGAGCCGTGCGCCGGGGCAGTCGGTCAAAAAGCCGTCCCGGTGCCCGGAGATGACGTTGAGTTTGACCTTCGTGCCCTTCTTGTACAGGTTTCCGCCACCCGAGGTCAGGGTGGACTTCCCCCGCGGATCCTTTCCGTACAGTCCGAGCTTCCATGCCGTCAGCCGTGCGACGGCGGTCACCGCCGCCGAGGGCGGGGTGGACTGACTGTACGTGCCCAGGACCGCGATGCCCATGCTGTTGGTGTTGAAGCCTCGGGTGTGCGCGCCCAGCACCGCCTTGGCCACGCCTCCCGCACGCCCTTCGTAGATGTTTCCGCACTTGTCGACGGCGAAGTTGTAGCCGAAGTCACGCCAGCCGCTGCTCTTGACGTGGTAGCGGTAGATACTGCGCAGAACGGATGGGGCCTGCTTGCAGGTGTAGTTGTTGCCCGTGGCGCTGTGGTGGACGAACGCAGCCTGGACGGACTTGGTGTAGACGAAGTTGCGTTCCCGCAGCTTCTCGTCCGCGCCCCATCCCTTGCGGGTGACGATGCGCGGGCGCGGGCCGATGTGCGGCTTGGAGTTCATGGCCTCCTCGCCGAACTGGTCGGCGAACGCGGCATCCGTCTCCTCCTTGGACAATTCGGGGATCTCGGCCGCGCCGAGCGGCACGAGTTCGGCGTTGACGGCGGAGGCCGCCGACTCCTCGGGCGTCAGCACGGCCGCGGGGGCCGGGACCTGGCCGGTGGTGGTGCCGGTGTCGGTGCCCTCGGGGATCTCGGGGCCCTGGGCGGTGTCCTCGCTGGCGGGTTCGCCTGCGGGCTCGCTGCTGGGCTCGTCGCCGGGGTCGACCAGCTCGATGCGCATGCCGCGCGGCAGCGCGGCCGGAGCACCGCCCGAGCGCGGTGCCTCGGCCCGTACGCGCACCTCGACGCCGTCCGAGGCGCCGACCCACAGCGGGGCGGTGGAGCCGCGGACCGTGCCGGAGTCGCGTTCGGGGGTGCCGGGGTCGGCGGCGTGGTCGTGGTTGTGGGTCTCGACGGACTGCCAGCCGGACCAGGCGCCGGTGCCGGTGGCACGGGTGCGGACCTGGACCGAGCCGTGCAGTTCGGCGTCCGGGTCGTCCCACACGACGCCGACCAGCGAGAACGGCCGGACGTCGCGCCGGGTCAGCCCCTTCTGCGCGGCACCGGTCGCCCGTTCGGCGCGGAGCGCCCGGAGCGGCAGCGACTGGGTGGAGCCGGGAACGGACACCTCACCGGTGGGGACGGCGGAGGCGGGGGACGTGAGGGACGTGGCGGAAGTGGTGGACGTGACGGACGTGACCGAGGCGGCGCTCGCGGGGAGCGCGAGCGGGAGCGGGAGCACGAGGGCCGCGGCGCACGCGACGCCGATCGAGGATGCAAGGTAGGCACGCATGAGGCGATCCTGGGCGGGCCGGACACACCTCGCCCGCCGGGAAACTGACGGCCCATCGGTCCGTCCGGCTCACGCCGTCACCGGTACGGCCGACCCCGCCCGCCCGGCGCGCGTACGCTGGCGCGCGTGAATGCCAGCGACCGTACCCCCGCCGACCTGCTGCGATCCGCTCTCGCCGCGGACCCGGCCCGCCCTTTGGTCACCTATTACGACGACGCAACCGGTGAACGCGTCGAATTGTCGGTGGCCACCTTCGCCAATTGGGTGGCCAAAACGGCCAACCTCCTCCAGGACGGCCTGTCCGCCGAGCCCGGCGAACGGGTCGCGCTGCTGCTGCCCGCGCACTGGCAGACCGCCGTGTGGCTGGTCGCCTGTTCGTCGGTGGGCGTCGTCGCCGACCTGGACGGCGACCCGGCGGCCGCCGAACACGTGGTCGCCGGACCCGACCGGCTGGACGAGGGCCTCGCCTGCCGCGGCGAGCGCCTCGCGCTGTCCCTGGCGCCGCTGGGGCGCCGCTTCCCGGCCCCACCGGCGGGGTACGACGACTACGCGGTCGAGGTGCCGTCGCAGGGGGACGTGTTCGCCCCGTACGTCCCCGTGGACCCGGACGCCCCTGCCCTCTCGGTGGGCGGTACGGAGCTGACCGGCGCCGAACTGGTGGACCGGGCGCGCGCGGACGCGCGGCGGCTGGGCCTGGACAGCGGGGCGCGGCTGCTGTCGGCTCTGCCGTACGACACGTGGGAGGGCCTGTCGGCGGGGCTGTACGCGCCGCTGGCGGCCGGCGCGTCGGTCGTCCTGTGCCGGAACCTGGACCGGCTGTCGCCGGAGGGGCTCGCGAAGCGGGTCGAGAGTGAGCGGATCACCGGCACTCTGGTGTGAAGTCCACCCGTCCGGCGCACGGCGTGCCGAGTCCCCCGGGTTTCGGCGGCGTCCTCGATGGATGATCGGTCCCACACCCCTCGTGTGAAGGACGGACGGACGACGTGACGGACAGCGCTGGTACGCCCCCGGAGCCGGACCCCCCAGCAGGGGCGTCCGGTCCGGGCACCCCAGCCGGTGACGCCGCGTCGAACCACCCGGCGCCCGGCCCGGCCCCCGACCCGGCACCCGACCCCGGACCCGCCCCGGCAACGGGCGCCGCGTCCCGTGCCGCATCCGGCAAGGGCCGGGCGCCCAAGGGCGGCGGCGGCAGGAAACGCCGACGGCGTACGCCCCGCCCGGCGGGCGGCCAGGCCAAGAACGGGGCGCGCCCCTCCAAGACCGCCCGGGCGAACCCGGCCGCCCCGAACCGGACCCCGGAGCCGGCCGCCGCTCCGAGCGGGCCCGGGTCCACCGGGCCCACCGGACCGGCCGGGCCCGCCACCGGCCGCCTCACCGGCTTCCGGCCGCGCGGTCTGCGGGTCATCGCCTTCCTGGGCGCGGTCGCCGTGCTGGCGGCGGCCGGGGCCGGATGGTGGCTGTACAAGAAACTCGACGAGAACATCACCACCGATCTCTCCGCCGCCGAAGAGCTGGAGCGGTACGCGAGGGAGCGCCCCAGCGCCCTGGTGCGCGGCGCGCGGAACATCCTGCTGATCGGGTCCGACACCCGCGCCGGGAGCGGCAACGCCCAGTACGGCCGGGACAAGGGCGTCCAGCGTTCCGACACGACGATCCTGCTGCACCTGGCCGCCCACGGGCGCAGTGCGACGGCGGTGTCCGTGCCGCGCGACCTGATGGTGCGCATCCCCAGCTGCCGCAAGCGCGACGGCACCCGCAGCGCCCCGCAGTTCGCGCAGTTCAACTGGGCGTTCGGGCTCGGCGGTACGGCCTGCACGGTGCGTACGCTGGAGAAGCTGACCGGCATCCGCATCGACCACCATGTGGTGATCGACTTCCGGGGCTTCAAGGACATGGTGAACGCGGTCGGCGGCGTACGCGTCTGCGTCACCAAGCCCATCAAGGACCCCGACGCGCGGGTGAACCTCAAGGCCGGTGCCCGGACGCTCGACGGGGAGCAGGCCCTCGGTTACGTACGGGCCCGCAAGTCCCTCGGCAACGGCAGCGACACCGAACGCATGGACCGGCAGCAGCAGTTCCTGGGCGCGCTCATCAACAAGGTGCAGAGCAACGGGGTGCTGCTCAACCCCGCGCGCCTCTACCCGGTGCTCGACGCGGCCACCAAGTCGGTCACCACCGATCCGGGCCTGGACTCGCTGAAGGACCTGTACGACCTGTCGCGCGCGATGCGCAGCGTACCGACCGAGAAGGTGCAGTTCCTCACCGTTCCGCGGCGCCCCTACCCAGGCAACCCGAACCGGGACGAACTCGTACAACCCCGAGCGAACAGCTTGTTCAAGCGTCTGCGGGACGACGAGCCGGTCGTGGTCGTGCCCGGCGACGGGCAGAACGAGGCCGGTAGTGCGAGCAGACGCAAGAGGGATGCGAGCCCTTCCACGACGCCGACCTTCACCGGCACGAATGCCGCCGTCGGTACCTGCAAGTAATGGCCGTGAGTAAAGCGATGCCCAAAGAGGGCACCGAACTCCAGGCGGATTGGGCGTATTGCCCGCTTGTAAGGTGCGTGGAATTTGTCACGGGCGTCGCCCCACGCTGAACTGGGCGGATAGTGTGACGCGATCCGGTGCTCCCGGCCGTGAGGTCGCGCACCCGAGATCGTGGAACCGAGCGCCTGACGGGGGAGGCGCCTCGCGTGGCACCGACGGAGGACTCAAACAACCGTGGACGCGCACAGCCGTGGACGGGCGGACGACATCGACCCCGCCGACCAGTGGGTGCTCAACCCGCAGACCGGTAATTACGAACTGCGACTGGAGCATTCCACTGAGCAGTCGGCGCCCCCGGCGCAGTCCACCCGCCCCACCGGCCGCCGCGCCACCACCACGTCCAGAACCGCCTCGTCGGCCTCGGCCGGCGGCAGAACGGCCGGCGTCCCCGGCCAGCGCAGACGCCGCGCACCCGGCACCCCGGAGGGTCCCGGCCGCGGCGGCGGTACGCCCCAGGCGGCGGGCCGCCGCAAGCGCAAGCCGCAGAAGTCCCGCAAGAAGAAGGCCCTGATGTGGACGAGCGGCGTGACGGCCGGCCTGGTCGTCGCCCTCACCATCACGGCGTACGCGTATTACGAGCACCTCAACTCCAACATCAGCACGGTCGACATCGCGGGTGCGGGCAGCGGCGGCTTCAAGAAGGACCAGGCCATCAACATCCTGGTCATCGGTACGGACAAGCGGACCGGCGACGGCAACGAGGGCTACGGCGACAAGAACAGCGCGGGTCACGCCGACACCACGATCCTCTTCCACGTATCCAAGGACCGGACCAACGCCACCGCGATGTCCATCCCGCGGGACCTGATGACCGACATCCCCGACTGCGAGACGAAGACGTCCGACGGCACGAAGGTGATCCCGGGGGAGCAGAACGTCCGGTTCAACACCAGCCTGGGCCAGGCCGACCGCGACCCCGGCTGCACCATGCGCACGGTCAAGGAGATCACCGGGCTGACCGTCGATCACTTCATGATGGCCGACTTCAACGCGGTGAAGACGCTGACCACGGCGATCGGGGGCGTCGAGGTGTGCGTGGCCAAGGATGTCGACGACAAGCAGTCGAAGCTGAAGCTCAGCAAGGGCAAGCACATGATCCAGGGTGAGGACGCCCTCGCCTTCGTCCGCACCCGGCACGCCTTCGGCAACGAGAGCGACCTCGACCGGATCAAGACCCAGCAGCAGTTCCTGAGCTCGATGATCCGCAAGATGAAGTCGAGCGAGACGCTCACCAGCCCGTCCAAGTTGCTGGACCTCGCGGAGGCGGCCACCGAGGCGCTCACCGTCGACACGGGGATAGGGAGCATCAAGAAGCTCCAGGACCTCGGCAGCGAGCTGGCCAAGGTGAACCCCAAGAACATCACCTTCACCACCCTTCCGGTCGTCGACAACCCGGCCGAGGCGGTGAAGGCAACGGTCGTCGTCGACGAGGCGAAGGCACAACCGCTCTTCTCGATGATGCAGAACGACGTCTCGCTCACCGAGGTGAAGAAGAAGGAGAAGGACGCCAAGAACGCCCAGGCCGCACTGCTCAAGGGCGCACGTGCGGAGGCCTCCGAGGTGCGCGTGGACGTGTACAACGGCAGCGGCAAGACGGGCGCGGCGCAGAGGACCCTCGACTGGCTTCAGAATGACGAGGGCGTCTTCAAGTCCTCGAACAAGAGCAACGCCCCGCAGGACATCCCGAAGACGACGCTGGAATTCGCACCCAACCAGGCCGACCAGGCCCGCAAGCTCGCGGACCTGATGGGCCTGCCCGCCACGGCGCTGAAGCAGGGGACGGCGGACGCCGGGGAGATGGAGCCGATGAAGCTCACGCTGGGCGGGGACTTCAAGGGCGCGGGGGTGCCCATCACCGGCCCGGCGAAGACGCCGGAGGGTGTGCAGAAGGTAGTGGCAGACAAGCAGGTTTGCGCGGAATGACGCATTCCTGAACGACAGGGGGACCTGGGGTGGGACAGAGCAGCGTGCGTGGGGAGGGAACGCGGGAAAGCGTTCCGCGCGCCCGTGAACTGGGCTGGGACGACGGTCTGTACGACGACTCGTCGTCCGGCGACACGGACGATCCGGCGAAACCGGAGCAAACGGCCGGATCCGGTAGCGCCGCGAGACCGGCGGAGGCGGCGGCCGGTCCCGAGGGCGGCGCGAACCACCGTCGCGGCGGCGGGACCGGCGGTCGGCGCCGCGCCGGGAAGGGCTCCAAAGACGGCAGGAACGGCAAGCGGCGGGTGCTCCGGTGGAGCGCCTCCGTGCTGTCGTTCCTGATACTGGGGACGGCCGGCGCCGGTTACCTGTACTACGAACACCTCAACAGCAAGATAAAGAAGGACGATCTGACGCTCGGCAAGAACAAGATGCCCGAGCACAGGGCGAACGCGGCGGGTCAGACACCGCTGAACATCCTGCTGATCGGCTCGGACGCGCGGAACTCCAAGGAGAACCAGGACCTGGGCGGCGGCAGGGACACCTTCGACGGTCCCCCGCTCGCCGACGTGCAGATGCTGTTGCACCTCTCCGCCGACCGCAGCAACGTGTCCGTGGTGAGCATGCCGCGCGACACCATGCTGAGGATCCCGGAGTGCAGGGACCCCGACACCGGCAAGGTGTACCGGGAAAGCCTCTTCTCCCAGACCAACGAGTCGCTGAACCGCGGTGGTCCGGGCTGCACGGTGGCCACCTGGGCCGAGCTGACCGGCATCCCCATCGACCACTTCATGATGATCGACTTCGCGGGTGTGGTGTCCATGGCCGACGCGATCGGCGGCGTACCCGTCTGCGTCGACAAGAACATCGAGTCCCGCACCCCCACCGGCGAGGGGTCCGGCCTGAAGCTCGCCAGGGGCACGCACCCCATCAAGGGCGAGCAGGCGCTCCAGTGGCTGCGCACCCGGTACGGCTGGGTCGGCGGCACCGACCTGGAGCGGGCCAAGGCGCAGCACATGTACATGAACTCGATGGTCCGCGAGCTGCGCAAGAACGCGAAGCTCACCGACCCGAACAAGCTGCGCAAGCTCGCCGACGCCGCCACCGAGGCGCTCACCGTGGACAAGGGCCTCGACACCATCGGCAAGCTGTACGACGTCGCCGAGCAGCTCAAGAGCGTCCCGACCGGGCGCATCACCATGACGACGCTGCCCAACTTCTACTCGACGCGCAGGGCCGGCAAGGTCGAGCTCAAGGCGGACGAGGCCGAGGAGTTGTTCCGGATGATCCGCGAGGACATCCCGCTCGACGGCAAGGCGTCCAAGCGCGCGACCCCCACCGCCACCAAGGACAAGGCCGCCCTGCCCGCACAGACCAAGGTGACCGTGCGCAACGGCACCTACACCGACCAGTTGGGTTCGGCCCAGGGACGGGCCACCACGGTCGCCGGGCTGCTGGCCGACAAGGGCTACACCCAGGCGGAGGCCGACACCGTCACCCCGCGCCAGGCCAAGACGGTCGTGCAGTTCCCCGCCGCGGATCTGGAGGCCGACGCCCAGGCCGTCGCCAAGGCGCTCGGGATCCCGGTCGGTTCGGTGCAGAAGTCCAACCAGGTCACGGGCGTCACCCTCGTCGTGGGCGCCGACTGGCGGGAGGGCGACACCTACCCCAAGCCCAAGGCCAGTGGGAAGCCGCCCGGCTCCAACACCAGCCGGGCCGACCAGGCCGGCTGCATGGAAGTGGACCCGAACTTCACCTGGTGACGGTCACGCCGCCGTCCGGACGACCGCCGGGCGGCGGCTGGCGATGACCTTCTTCGCCAGCGAGCGCGGGCTCGTGAGGAATCCGAAGCCCCACGACATGTGCATCGTCGCCAGGGCCACCGGGATCTGGAGCCGCGCCTTCAGCGGCAGGCCCTTGCCGGCCGGGACCGAACCGGCGGCGATCGCCGCCAGGTAGCCGCCGGGGACCACGAACCCCAGCGGGGTCAGCGTCGCGCCCACCACGATGCCTGCCGCGATGGCGCAGACGGCGGTCGGCGGGGCGAGGTAGCGCAGGTTGATGGAGCCCTGGTGGTAGCGGGCGACGACGTGCCGCCAGCGGCCGTAGTCCTTGTACTGCTTCGCCAGCGCACGCACGCTCGGCCGGGGCCGGTACTGCACCCTGAGCTCCGGCGAGAACCAGATCAGCCCGCCCGCCTCGCGGATACGGAAGTTCAGCTCCCAGTCCTGGGCGCGGATGAACTCCTCGTTGTACCCGCCCTGCTGCTCCAGCGCCTCACGACGGAACACGCCCAGGTACACGGTCTCGGCCGGGCCCGCCTCGCCACCGGTGTGGAAGGCCGCGTTGCCCACACCGATCCTGGATGTCATCGCGGCGGCGACCGCGTGCTCCCAGTCGTTCTCACCCTCGGCGTGCATGATGCCGCCGACGTTCTGCGCGCCCGTCTCCTCCAGGAGGCGGACCGCGGTCGCGATGTAGTTCGGCGACAGCATGCCGTGCCCGTCCACCCGTACCACGATCGGGTGACGCGACGCCTTGATCGCCGCGTTGAGGGCGGCGGGCGTGCGCCCGGTGGGATTCGGCACGGTGTGGACCCGGGGATCCTCCCGTACGAGCTCGGCGGCGATCTCGTCCGTACGGTCCGTGGACGGGCCGAGGGCGATCACCACCTCCATCTCACCGTCGTACTCCTGCTCGAGGATGTGACGGACCGAAGCGCGCAGATGCCGCTCCTCATTGAGGACCGGCATGATCACGGAGACCGGGGGCAGGGGCGGAGGCGTGGCGTTCATCGCCTGTCACGTTACCGCGAACGGGGGACACCGGTGCGCGCCGCCCGGGTGGCGCGGGCGGCCGCTGATCGTATGGGCCTACTGTGCAGACTTATCCCCCAGCCGCCCGCGGAGGTGTCCTTCGTGCCCACGCCGCCCCGCCGTCCCGTCCCTCCCCGGCCGCCCGCCCCCGGGCGGCCGAGACGGGCCCCGGAGCCGGCACCTGCGGAGCGACCGGGGCGGCGGGGCAGGGGCCGGTGGGGCACGCGGATGGCGACCACGCTGTCGGTGCTGGTCCTCGCGGCGGGCGGCATCGGGCACGCGATCGTCACCAGCCTGGACACGGAGATCGGCCGGATCGACCCGTTCAAGGACATGAAGAACCGCCCCGCGCCCGGTCACGGCACCAACATCCTGGTGGTCGGCACCGACGGACGCGACAAGATCACGCCACGGGAGAAGGAGAAGTACCGGCTCGGCGGGGCGCCCTGCCGGTGCACCGACACGATCATGCTGGTGCACATCTCCGCCGACCGTAAAAGGGCGAGCATGGTGTCGCTGCCCCGCGACTCGTACGCCGAGATCCCGCCGCACACCGACGCCACCACCGGCAAACACCACCACCGGCATCCGGTGAAGCTGAACGCCGCCTACGCGGAGGGCGGGCCGAACCTCACGGTACGGACCGTCGAGCACATGACCGGCGTCAAGATCGACCACTACCTGGAGCTGGACTTCACCAGCTTCATGCGGACCGTCGACGCCATCGGGGGCGTGGAGATCTGCACCGCCAAGCCGATGAAGGACGCGTACACCGGCCTCGACCTGCCGGCCGGCACCCACAAGCTGGACGGCGGGGCCGCCCTGCAGTACGTACGCTCCCGCCATGTCGACGGCGCGTCCGACCTGGGGCGCATGCAGCGGCAGCAGCGGTTCATGGCGGCCCTCATCGACCAGGCGACCAGCAACGGCACCATGCTGAACCCGGTGAGGTTCCAGCAGGTCATCACCTCGATGCTCAGCTCCGTACGGGCCGACGAGGGCTTCGGGGCGGAGCAGATGCTCGCGCTGGCGAAGGCGATGCGCGGCTTCACGGCGGCGTCGTCCGAGTTCACCTCCGTACCGGTCAGCAACACCAGCTTCCCGGTCAAGGGCATCGGCTCGACGGTGAAGTGGGACCCGGTGAAGGCCAAGAAACTGTTCGCGGCGGTACGGGCCGACAAGCCGCTCGCCCCGTACGCCCCGCGCAGCGGCGTCCGCAAGAAGCTCGTGGAGGTCTCGCCGCAGCAGATCCGCGTCCAGGTCTACAACGGCACGCGCGTCCACGGCCTGGGCGCCCGGATCGACGTGGCGCTGCGGGCGACCGGCTTCCGTACCAGCAAGACGGCCCTGAACTGGGCGCGGCGTGACGTCCGCCGCACGATCGTCTGGTTCGACCCCCGCTGGGACCGCTCGGCCCGCTCCCTCGCCACGGCGCTCCCCGGCTGCGAGCTCCGCCCGGTGGAGGGCCAGGGCGCCGTGTTCAAGGTCACGGCCGGCGCGAACTTCGTGGGGGTCCTGCCGGTACGTGCGGAGGACGCCTTCCAGGGCGAATTCGGCGTGGTCACGGGCGACCAGGTGATCTGCGCCTGACGCCTCGGGGCCGGCGGCCTCGGGACCCGGGAGTGAGCCGTGCCGGAGCCGCCGGCCCCGCGGGGGCGGCCCCGCACGGCCCACCGGTCAGTCGTCGATGCCCTCCGCCGCGCGCTTCTCGCGGAGTTCCTTGATCGCGCGGCGGCGCGCCAGGCGGTGGGTGCGGCGGATCTGCGCCTCCTGGTAGCGGCGCTTGTCGCGTTCGGTCTCCGGGATCACCGGCGGGACGGTGCGGGGCTTGCCGTCCGCGTCGACGGCGGCGAAGACCAGGTAGGCCGAGCCGACCTGGGTCGGGGGCGTGGACTCGTTCCACCGTTCGGCCAGGACCCGGACGCCGACCTCCATGGAGGACCGGCCGGTCCAGTTGACCTGGGCCTTCACATGCACCAGGTCGCCGACGCGCACCGGCTCCAGGAACACCATCTCGTCCATGGACGCCGTCACGGCGGGCCCGCCGGAGTGGCGGCCCGCGACGGCGCCCGCCGCGTCGTCCACCAACTTCATGATCACACCGCCGTGCACCGTGCCGAGGAGGTTGGTGTCACTGCCGGTCATGATGTGGCTGAGGGTGGTGCGGGAGGCCGCGGTCGGCTTTCCCCGCAGCTCGGAGGCCTGATCTGTCATGCCCTCCACCCTATGCCCGAGTCCGTCCCGCCCCTCATTGCATCAGGTTCGCTACAGCCCTGGTCCTATTTCCCACCCACCCTGTCGGGCCGCCGGGAGGGGCCTGCACACTGGTCCGCATGAACGACTGGCCCGATGGATGGACCGACGACCGCAACGCGCGTTACGGCCGTGGCAGCGCCGACGCCCAGCCCGAGGGCGCCCGCAGGATGCGCCATGTGCAGCGCCCCTCCGCGCCGCCGCAGCGCCCGCCGGTCCCCCAGCAGCAGTCGCGGGGGTACGACGACGCCTACGACAGCGGCTACAACACCGGGCAGGTCTACGGCTCCGGGGGCGGCCGTGGTGGTGGCCGTGCCGACCGTGGCTCGGTCCGCGCCCCGGGCCCGGCCCCGGACTGGCGCCGCCGCATCAAGATCGGGTCGATCGTGGTGCTGGTCGCCGTCCTGGGCACGACGATCGGCACGTACTTCTGGGCCGACGGCAAGATGCGCCGCGAGGTCGACCTCGCCAAGGTCATCGACCGGCCCAAGGAGGACGACTGCACCACGTATCTGATCGTCGGCTCCGACAGCCGTGAGGGCATGACGGCCGAGGAGAAGAAGAAGCTCCACACCGGCTCCGCCGACGGCAAGCGCACCGACTCGATGATGATCCTGGCGGCCTGCGGCGGCGGCAACACCATGATCTCGCTGCCCCGTGACTCGGACGTGGAGATCCCCAAGTTCGTCGGCTCGGAGTCCGGCAAGACCTTCCCCGCCCAGGGGCGCCGGGTGAAGCTCAACGCCGCGTACGCCGAGGACGGCCCCGAGCTGCTGGTGCGGACCGTGGAGCACAACACCGGGCTGCGCATCGACCACTACGCCGAGATCGGCTTCGCGGGCTTCGCCAACATCGTCGACGCCCTCGGCGGTGTGGAGATGAACATCGAGAAGGGCTTCAAGGACAAGAAGTCCGGCGCCGACTTCCAGGCCGGCAAGCAGACCCTCAACGGCGAGCAGGCGCTGGCCTTCGTCCGCACCCGGTACGCCTTCGCGGAGTCGGACCTGGCCCGCACCAAGAACCAGCAGAAGTTCCTGTCGGCGCTGGCGAGCCAGGCGGCGACGCCGGGCACGATCCTCAACCCGTTCAAGCTCTACCCGACGCTGGGCTCGGGCCTGGACACGCTGATCGTCGACGAGGACATGTCGCTGTTCGACCTGGGCGAGATGTTCTTCGCGATGAAGGGCATCAGCGGCGGCGAGGGCACGTCGATGAACATGCCGATCAACGGCACGCGCGGCGGCAACCTCGTCTGGGACAGGACGAAGGTTCAGCAGTTGGTGCAGCAGATCCAGAACGACGAGAAGGTCACCGTCACTCCCTGAGGCTGATGGTGCCTCGCCGGCGCGTCCCGTCGAACTTCGACGGGTCGACCGCCGGGCGGGGCGCGGGCCGGGCGGCCATCAGTTTGATGACACCCCGCCCCGCCAGCGCCGTACGCCACTCCCCCAGCGCCGGCCGGCTGCCGAACGGACCGGCCGCCTGGGCGAACAGCGTGCGTACGGCCGCCTCCCGGCGTTCGTCGAGGACACCCGGCACGGGACTGAACGTCGTGCCGGGCGCCGCGTACGGGTCCTGGGCGAGGATGCGGCCCACCGCGAGCGCGGCCTTGTAACGGTCGCCGTCCACCGTGACCGCCCCCGGGGGAGCCTTGGGGTCGTTCCAGTCGATGGTGTCCGCCTGGGCGAGCACCGGAGCCCGCCCCGCCGGCCGGACGCCGTCGCAGTCCAGCAGGTGCACGGCGGGTGCCGGCCGTACCGTCCACAGGACGTTCGCCTGCGAGAGGTCACCGAGGACGAGCCCCATGGCGTGCAGCCGGTCGAGGACGTCCACGACGGCCACCGCGAGGGCGTACCGCTCCGACGGCGTCGGCTGGACCACCGTCTGCCAGGCCGGCTTCGCCGGCCGCAGCAGGTAGGCCAGCTCCGTCAGCTTCGTGCCGCCGGCCGGGGAGCGCCACGTCATGGAGTCCGGGGCCCGGCGCATCAGGAAACCGGTGACCCTGGCGCCGTCGGTGACCCGGCACAGTGGCCAGGCGGTCCGCTCGTCCAGCCAGTCCCGGTCACCCGGCTCCAGGTCCCGCCGGACGCGCACCAGCTCGGCGAGGGCGCCGCCGTCGGGGCGCAGCGCGGGCCGGTAGCCCTTGTAGAGCACGCCCGGCAGTCCGCCGACGACGTGCACCTCGCCCTGCCCGCCGTCACCGACGCGCTCGAGCAGGCGCAGCGCGGAGAGCGGGACGTCGGCGCCGTCCTCGACGCTCATGACGGCTGCTCCCAGAGGCAGACCACCGTGCGGTCGTCGTCGTACGACTTCGCCCGGAACTGTGTCTGCCACAGGAAGTCGGCGGGCGCGGGCGGCTCGCCGCTCCCCCACGCGGCGCCGAGGAAGTCACGCATCTGCCGTTCCCCGGCGAGCGGGGACGACAGGCCGTCCGTGCTGAGGACGTACACGTCGCCCGGGGCGGCGGGGCCCAGGACGTGCGCCTCGGCGTGGCGCGCGGTGGGCAGCGCGGCGGTCCTGGTGTCGATCACGTCCGCGCCCTGCTCGGCCCCGGTCCGCCCGACCGGGTCGAGGTCCCATTCCCCGCCGCGCAGCAGGGCGAGGCCGCCGTCGCCGACCGCGAAGAACCCGCGGTTGCGGATGCCCGGGTCCAGGGGGACGAGCAGGGCGCGCAGCGTGGTGGAGAACGCGGCCGGCTGCTCGCCGCGCTCCGCCGCCAGCCGGTCGAGGGCCTCCGCGGTGCGGCCGACGGCCGAGCTGACCAGGGCGGTGAGCATGGTGCCCGCACCCTCCCTCACGGCGTGGACGAGCTGCTCGGCACAGGCGTCCAGGAGGCCGGCGGCCATGCGGCAGGCGAGCTGGGAGCCGACGTGGGAGCGCGGCGCGCTGCCCACGCCGTCCGCCACGGCGAGCAGCAGCAGGGTGTCGTGCGGGGCGCCGCCGCCGAGCCTCGTCACGCACAGCGCGTCCTGTCTGGGCTCGCACTCCCACCGGTGGGAGTCGCCCCGCACGGAAGCGGCCCGGATGGTGAGCGGTCCGTGGGAGGCGCCGTCCACGACGATGTCCGGGACCAGCGCCGCGTCCAGGTCGTCGCGTACCCCCGGCAGCCCTCCGGGCCGCGGCGGATACGTGGGCGGCCGTGCCCCGCTGTGCCGTGGCTCCCCCAGTCTGGGTACGGGAGCGGGGGGCGGTGCGGTTACAGGGGCGGGGGGCGGTGCGGGCACGGGTGCGGGGTGGTCCGGCTCCGGGGCGGGTACGGCGGCGGGGACGGGTGTGGGATGGTCCGGCTCCGGCGCTGGTACCGCGGCGGGCACAGGTGCGGGCGGTGGCTGCGGCACGGCCACGGGGTGGTACGCCGCCGCGGGCTGGTACCAGGGCTCCGTGGGCGGAACCGCCCGGATCGGCGGCTCGGGGCTCGGTCCGGGACGGGATGCGGGGTCGTTCCCGGTGCCGCGGCTCACGCCTTCCGGCAGCGACCGGAAGGCGAGGTCGGCGGCGTCGGGAGCCGGGGTGGCCGCCTGGTCCTGAGGGTTGTCCTGTCGCACGGCCGGCCTCAGAGCTTGTCGAGCGAGACGGTGGAGAAGCCGGGGACGGTCTCGTCCACGGCGAGGGTGAAGCCGCCGCTCCCGTCGGCCGGGATGCTGTTCGCCGAGCGCACGATGGAGCGCGTCAGGCTCGCGGCGAACTCGCGCAGCGCCTGGGCCGGCGAGACGGACGTGTCCTGCTGCATGAAGGCCCGGAAGTTGGCGACATGACCGATGGTCGCCGCTTCCGCCTCACCGATGCCGAAGGCGATGATCTTGGGGCCGTAGCGCGCTTCCACGAGTTCCTTGTGCGCCTGCTGCCAGCCGTCGTCCGTCGGGCTGCCGTCGGAGAGGAAGAACGCGACGGGGCGGTACACGTCGTGCCCCTCCGCCTTGAGCGCGGCGACGTCGGACTCGACGCAGCGCAACAGCGTACGGAAGGCCTCCCCGTACGAGGTCAGCCCGCCGGCCGCGAGCGCCGGCAGCGAGTCGATGTCGCTCAGGTCCACCAGGGGCTGGAGCACCTTCGCGTCGTCGGAGAACCCGATCAGGCAGAACCGGGTCTTGTCGGCGACCGTCGGATTCGTACTGATCTCGTGGTGCAGGTCCGGCAGGGCCGTGTTGATGCTGTCGATGGGCGCCCCGTTCATCGACCCCGACTCGTCGCACACCAGATAGAAGGGGAGGATCTGCATGCTCACGCACCTCGCTGCTCAGTAGCTGTAGAAGTAGATCTCGATGTCGGCGTGGCCGTCGGAGGCTCCGCCCTTCCAGAAGTCGCGTGTGGTCGCGCCCTTGAACATGTCGGGGCGGGCCTTCTCCAGCAGGGAGTTGACCTCGTGGGCGTACTCCCCGCCCGGGCCCGGGTCCCTGTGGCGGCCGAAGGTGAGGACGAACGCCGCCTGGCGGCCCGCGTGCGGGGCGGTGGCGCGCCGGAGGCGCTCCACGATCCGGTCGCGGTCGCCGGGGGCCGCGTCGATGGCCACGGTCACCGGCTTGCGCAGGACGGCGCGCGGTCCGGTGGGGGACGGCTTGGGCCGGGGCTTCGCGGCGCCGGACGGTGACGCCGCGGGCTTACGGGACGCCTCGGCGGCCTTCACCGAGTCGCCCTGGTCCCCCATCGCGACCAGCGCGAGGACCAGCAGCATGTCGGCGAAGAGCCAGCCGGCGAGGTGGAGCGGGTTGAACCGGATGCGCGCCGCCCGCCCGGAACGGCCGCTCATCGCGCGTCGGCCGGTGTCGCGCGGTCGTTCCCGGTGGCGGCGTCGCCCTTCGTCATCCGCACGGCGGGCGCCGGATCGCGCCCTTCGTCGTCATGTCCCCGCACCCGCTCCGGCACCGGAATCGGCTCCGCGGCCTGCGCGGGGGCCGGCGCGGGGACCGGCGCGGGGGCCGGCGCCGTGCGGAGCTCCACCGCCAGCTCCGCGAAACGCGCCGCCGCGTCGCGCAGCGCCCGGGTCTGCTCGTCGAGCCGCCGCATCGTCTCCTGCGAGGTGGTGACGGCGCGCGCGGTCTCCTCCGCGACCTCCGCGAGCCGGTCGAGCACCCTCGCCGACACGTCCGCGGAGACCTCGGCGCCCGTCGTGAACGACCGCTGCGCCGCCGCGAGGGTGTGCACCGAGTCCTCGACCCGCTCGCCCGCCTGCCCCAGCGCGTCGCGCACGTCCCCGCTGGCGGCCCGTACCTCCTCCAGCGCGTCGCGGACCATGGTTCCGCTGCCGCTCACGGCGGCCTCCACGCGCTCGGTCAGCGAGGTGACGGCCTTGCCGATGTCGTTGGCGCTCTCCTCCAGGGGCCGTACGGCGCCGTCCACCGAGGACAGGCGGCGCTCCGCGCTCTCCACCGCGTCGCCCACGGTGCTCGCGGCGGCCGTCAGCTCCTTCTGCGCCTTGACCGCCTTGTCCCCGAGCCGGCGCAGTGTCGCCGCGGCCCCGGTCAGCTCGGCCGTGAAGCGCTGCGGTGACGCCAGCCGCTCCTCGTTCAGCAGCAGTTGGGCGCGGGTGAGGAGGGGGACGAGCCGGGCCAGCAGCTCGTCGGCGGCGCGCCGGTCCGCGTCCTCCCGACGGTCGACGGCGGCGCGCCGGAAGCCGTGGACGAGCGCCAGGACGAGCAGCAGCAGGATGGCCCCGGTGGCGGTGCCGGCGACGTGTCCGAAGGTGAACCAGCCGGTGAGCCGGCCTTCGAAGCCGGACTGCCAGAGCTGGAGGAACGGCCGCCCCGCCGCCTTGGGATCGGTCCCGATCAGCGTCTCGTAGGCGCTGGACGCCTTGGTCAGGCCGAACCAGGTGAGCAGCAACGGTACGAAGACGAGGGCCCCGAGCCCGGCTTCCAGCCACGCCCAGTACGGCCGTTCCGGCCCGGCGGCCGGGCCGGCCGGGGTGACGCTCTCGGGGCGTGCGTAGGCGTGGAGGAGGTCCAGCTCCGTCCACGGTTCCACATCGCCGTCGCCTATGCCCTGGAGGGCGTCGGCGAGCGAGGTGAGTTCGTCGCGCCGCGCCGCCAGTCCCGGCTGCTCGGCGACGTCCCGTAACTGTTGAGCGATCACATGACGATCCGCCAGGGCCCCGACCGGCATTCCCACCCCCATGAGAGAACCCGGGGTGAAGGCACGCCCGCTCACGCCCCCTCGACGATGAGCCACCTCAACCCCGTTGCGGCACAACGTCCTTGACGTCACCGCGGGCGCCGATCGTAACCCACACGCCGGTGGCCGGAGCATAGAATTCCACCATCGAGACGCAGGGGGAGCCATGGGTACGGACGAGCGTTCGGACGACCGCCCACGTGGAGTGATCCGGTTGCGCGGTGAGCGGGCGCGGGCGGAGGCGGTGCTGACGACGGCCGCGCCTCGCGCGCGGATCACGGGCCGGGGCGAGCTCCAGGCCAACCTGAACTGGCTGCCGGGACCCGACGCGGATCTGAACCTGTGCTGCCTCGTGACCTTCACCGACGGTACGTCGACGGTGGTGCAGGCGCTGGGGGACGACTACGGCTCACTCACCTCGTGGCCGTACGTCCGCCTCGACCACGACGACCGGACGGGAGCCTCGTCCGACGGCGAGACGCTCCGGGTGAACCTGGGGCAGCGTGCCCGCTTCCGGCGGCTGCTGTTCTTCGTGTACGTGTACGAGGGCGCGGCGGACTTCCGCCGGCTCGGTGCCACGGTCACCGTCACCGCCCCCGGCGGCCAGGCGGTGCGGATCCTCCTCGACGACTCGCCGCCCGGGACGACGGCCTGCGCCGTCGCACTGGCGACCCCGGAGGGCGAGGCCCTTTCCCTGCGCCGGGAGGTCCGCTGGTTCACGGGGTGGCCGGTGCGGAGCCCGCACGAGCAGATCGACGACGCGTACGGCTTCGGCATCGAGTGGACGACGATGAGCAAGCCCCCGCGCCGCTGACCTCGCTTCCCCCGCCCGACGGCCGTGCGCGTCAGGCCGCGAACGGGTTCGCGTGGCCCGGCAACTGTTGGCCCGGGCGCAGGAAGCGCTCACGGCCCGTCTCGTCCCGTACCGGTGTGAACCCGGCCGCCCGGAGGCGCTGGGCGATGCGTTCGCGGCGGACCTCGCTGATCTTGACACCGCCCACGAGGAGGCCGGCCAGGGCGGCGCCGCCCGCGACGGCGGCGACGTACATCTGGCAGATCAGCAGGGTCACCACCAGGCCCGCCACGCAGAACCAGGCGAAGCCCATTTTCCGCGCCCCGGCCATCTGCGTCATGACGTCGAACCCGATGCGGTCCTTCATCAGGGCGACCGCCTCCGCCGCCTCAGCGGTCGGCTTGAGCGTCCCGGGCAGGAGACCGGGCACCGTGCCGCCCATGCCGGCCTGCGGGTGGGCGGCGATGGTGGCCGCCTCCCGGGCGCGGGCCCCGGGCGCGGGGTCGCGGTAGAGGTGGACGGCGAGGGTCTGGCTGTTGTGACCCTCGCGCCGGGTCTCGGCGTACTCGAAGCCGTAGTGCTCGACGACGTGCGCGAGCGTGGCGGCCCTGCCGGCGTGGGAGAACTCGTTGGTGACGACCACGACGTCCTGGGTCGCTATCTGCTTGAGCAGTGCGGAGATCTGACGGTCCACGCTCATGGGGACTCCCACCTGGTGCTGTGCTGGTTGTGCGGCAGCGCAGCCTAACCGCGACGGCCCCCGGCGGATCGCCGGGGGCCGTCCTTGCGGTCGCGGGGGTACTACGGCAGGTTGCGGGCCATGACGATCCGCTGGACCTGGTTCGTGCCCTCGTAGATCTGGGTGATCTTGGCGTCGCGCATCATGCGCTCGACCGGGTAGTCACGGGTGTAGCCGTAGCCGCCGAGAAGCTGGACGGCGTCCGTGGTGGCCTCCATGGCGATGTCGGAGGCGAAGCACTTCGCGGCCGCACCCAGGTAGGTGAGGTCGGCGTCGCCGCGCTCCGAGGCCGCGGCGGCCTGGTAGGTGAGGGCGCGGGCGGCGGAGATCTTCATCGCCATGTCGGCGAGCATGAACTGGATGCCCTGGAAGTCGGCGATCGGCTTGCCGAACTGCTTGCGCTCCTGGACGTACCCCTTGGCGTAGTCCAGCGCGCCCTGGGCGATGCCGAGGGCCTGGGCCGCGATGGTGATACGGGTGTGGTCCAGGGTCTTCATCGCGGTGGCGAAGCCGGTGCCCTCCTCGCCGATCATGCGGTCGGCGGGGATGCGGACGTTGTCGAGGTAGACCTCGCGGGTCGGGGAGCCCTTGATGCCGAGCTTCTTCTCCGGGGCGCCGAACGACACGCCCTCGTCGCCCTTCTCCACGACGAAGGCGGAAATGCCCTTCGACCGCTTCTCCGGGTCCGTCACGGCCATGACCGTGTAGTACTCGGACACGCCGGCGTTGGTGATCCAGCGCTTCACGCCGTTGAGGACCCAGAAGTCGCCGTCGCGGACGGCCTTGGTCTTCATACCGGCGGCGTCGGAGCCCGCGTCCGGCTCGGAGAGGCAGTACGAGAACATCGCGTCGCCCTTGGCGAGCGGGCCCAGGTACTTCTTCTTCAGCTCCTCGGAGCCGGAGAGGATCACGGGCAGGGAGCCGAGCTTGTTCACGGCCGGGATCAGGGAGGACGAGGCGCAGACGCGGGCGACCTCCTCGATGACGATCACGGTCGCGAGGGCGTCGGCGCCAGCGCCGCCGTACGTCTCGGGTACGTGGACGGCGTGCAGGTCGGAGGCGACGAGCGCGTCCAGCGCCTCCTGCGGGAAGCGGGCCTCCTCGTCCACGGCGGCGGCGAACGGCGCGATCTTGGCCTCGGCGAGCGAGCGGACGGTGTCCCGGAGCATGTCGTGCTCCTCGGACGGGCGGTACAGATCGAAGTCAGGCGTTCCCGCCACTTTCTCTCACTCCCCTGGACTGCTGCTAACTACCGTTAAGTAACACAAATTTTAGTGTGCCGGACAGGGCCAGGCATACGTGAGTTTCATGACAGCCCCTGTCCCGGGGAAACGGTGCCCGGCCCGGGGCCCGACTATGCTCAGGCCCGCACTCCCTCCCGCACGTCAATGGAGCACCGCATGGCCCTCAAGATCACCGTGATCGGCACCGGATACCTGGGCGCCACCCATGCGGCGGCCATGGCGGAGCTGGGGTTCGAGGTGCTCGGGCTCGACGTGGTCCCCGAGAAGATCGAGATGCTGTCGGCCGGACGCGTCCCGATGTACGAGCCGGGGCTGGAGGACCTGCTGCGCAAACACGTCGCCGGCATCGAGGGCTCCACCGGGCGGCTGCGCTTCACCACCTCGTGGGAGGAGGTCGCCGAGTTCGGCGACGTCCACTTCGTGTGCGTGAACACGCCGCAGAAGCAGGGCGACTACGCGTGCGACATGCGGTACGTCGACGCCGCCTTCGGCTCGCTGGCCCCGCACCTGAAGCGGCCCGCGCTGGTCGTCGGCAAGTCGACCGTGCCGGTCGGCAGCGCGGAGCGGCTCGCCCGGCTCCTCGCCGACCGGGCGCCGGTGGGCGCGGACGCGGAGCTGGCGTGGAACCCCGAGTTCCTGCGTGAGGGCTTCGCCGTGCAGGACACCCTGCACCCGGACCGGATCGTGGTGGGCGTGGAGAGCGCGGCGGCCGAGAAGCTGCTGCGTGAGGTGTACGCCACTCCCATGGAGGAAGGGTCGCCGTTCGTGGTGACCGACTTCCCGACGGCGGAGCTGGTGAAGACCGCCGCGAACTCCTTCCTGGCGACGAAGATCTCCTTCATCAACGCGATGGCCGAGGTCTGCGAGGCCGCGGGCGGTGACGTCGTCAAGCTCGCGGAAGCCATCGGCTACGACGAGCGGATCGGCGCGAAGTTCCTCCGCGCGGGCATCGGCTTCGGCGGCGGCTGCCTGCCGAAGGACATCCGGGCGTTCATGGCCCGCGCGGGCGAGCTGGGCGCCGACCAGGCGCTGACCTTCCTGCGCGAGATCGACTCCATCAACATGCGGCGCCGCGGCCAGATGGTCGGCATGGCCCGCGAGGCCCTCGGCGACGGCACGTTCCTCGGCAAGCGAGTGGCGGTACTGGGCGCCACGTTCAAGCCCAACTCGGACGACGTACGGGACTCGCCCGCGCTGAACGTCGCCGGTCAGATCCACCTCCAGGGCGGCCAGGTCACCGTGTACGACCCCAAGGGCATGGACAACGCCCGGCGGCTGTTCCCGACGCTGTCGTACGCGGACACCGCCCTGGAAGCGGTGCGGGGCGCGGACATCGTGCTGCACCTGACGGAGTGGAGCGAGTTCCGCGACCTGGACCCCGCGGAGCTCGGCGAGGCCGTGGCGTCCCGGCTCATCCTGGACGGCCGCAACGCCCTGGACGCGGAGCGCTGGCGCGAGGCGGGCTGGACCTTCCGCGCGATGGGCCGCCCCCGGGCCTGACCGTCCGCAGGAATGGCGCAGCGCCCCACGGGCACCCGGGCGCCATGGCTTTTGCGACGCTCACCCTGACCGCGATCGACTGTCCCGAACCGCGCCGGCTCGCCGAGTTCTACGCCGCGATCCTCGGCGGTGAGGTGAAGGACGACCAGACCGACGACGGCCACTGGATCGACCTGTACCTCCCGGACGGGCAGCGGCTGGCCTTCCAGAAGGTGCCGGACCTGCGCCCGCCCGAGTGGCCGCGGGCCGACCGGAACTCCCAGCAGCTCCACCTCGACCTGGACGTCGAGGACATCGACGCCGCCCACGAGCGGGTCCTGGCACTGGGGGCGCGGCCGCTCGACGTCGACGACGACGGGGGCCGGCGGGACTTCAGGGTGTACGCGGATCCGGCGGGACATCCGTTCTGCCTCTGCCGGGCGTAGCTCCTACACCGGCTGCGCGGCCTCCGCCGCCTCACGCACGACCCGGGCCGCGTTGCCCCAGGTCAGTCCGGCGATGTCGGCTTCGGACCAGTCGCGGTGCAGGAGCTCGGCGATCAGGTTCGGGTAGCAGGACGCGTCTTCCAGACCGATGGTGTGCGGGGCGTCGGTCGTCATGCCGTACGAGCCCGACAACCCGACGCACTCCGGCCCGGCGACCTCCCGGACGTACTCGACGTGATCGGCCACGTCCCAGAGGGTGGCGGGCTGGTCGGCGCGCCGGGTGACCTGGTCGGGGGCGAAGCTCACCATGCAGACCCCGCCGTTGGCGCGCAGACGGCGCAGGACGTCGTCGGGCACGTTGCCCGCGTGCGGGGTGAGGGCCTGGGCCGCCGAGTGGGAGAGGATGACCGGCGCCTTGGAGACGTCGAGGACCCGGTCCATGGTGGCCTCACAGGCGCCCGACAGGTCGACGAGGACCCCGAGGCGGTTCATCTCGCGGACCGCCTCCTCCCCGAACGGCGTCAGCCCGGCCGGGTCGGCGGTCCACCGCGTACCGGCGATACCGACGCTGCGGACGCCGAGCGCGTGGTAGGCGCGCAGGGTGCCCAGCGAGTCGCCGAGGGCGGCACCGGACACGGGGCCGAGGAGGGACGCGATACGGCCGCAGTCGCGGGCCCGGACCATGTCGGCGGCCGTGAGGGCGAGCCGGAGGGCCTCGGGGCAGGACGCGACGAGGGTGCGTACCGCGTCTATTCGGTCCAGCGTCTCCTGCACGGCGGCGGGGCCCGGCGCCACGTGCAGCGACCAGAACTGCGCGCCCACGCCGCCGGCCCGGATGCGGGGGATGTCGGTGTCGAGGAGCGCCGAGCCGTGCTGGAGGTCGTGCCAGTGCGTACGGTCCAGCTCCTGGGCGAGCGTGTTGTGACCGTCGACGACGAGCTGCGCGGCCAGCAGCACCCGGGCCCGCTCCACGTCGACCTCGGCCGGGGTGACCGCCTCCGCGACGCCGTCGGGCGTGCCGTCGAGTTCACCGATCGCGGAGGGTGCCGCACAGGGGTGGTCCTGAAGGTCTGCCATGGGGGAGCTCCGCTCCGGACGGACGACGAGCCGACAGGGCCACGGTGACACGGGCGAAAGCGGGGGTCGCGGCGACGTACTGCGTTCGGGTGATGTTGCGGCCGGTGGGCCGGGTCGGGGCCCCTCCGGGCTCACCTCCTCGCGGTCGGCGGGGTGCCCGAGCACTCTCCTCACCGTCTCGCGCCGCCGATCCGCTGCGGGGGCGACCCTGCACGGCCCCTCCTCGCCGTGGTCGACGAAAAGCGCGCCCGCACCCGGCGTACGACCGGGGTGCGGCCGTGCAGGGTCG
>NZ_JBVJAH010000030.1:0-42585 GCF_055590785.1 Streptomyces sp. NPDC041796 | reverse complement strand
GACCTCGCACGACACCGACGCGGGTGCTGGGCGACAAGGCATATTCCAGCCGGGCGATACGCCACCTGCTGCGGCGCCGGGGCATCGTTGCCACGATCCCCGAACGCCGCGACCAGGTGGCCAACCGCCTGCGACGTGGAACCCGCGGCGGCCGCCCACCCGCCTTCGATAAGGAGATCTACCGCGATCGCAACGTGGTCGAACGATGCTTCGCCCGCCTCAAGCAGTTCCGTGCGATCGCGACCAGGTTCGACAAACTCGCCACCCGTTACCGGGCCGGAGTCGTTCTGGCCTCGCTGATCCTCTGGCTTCGCGAAGCAACCAGGTGATCATTTGTCAGACAGGCCCTAGGCCGTGTTTTAGATCGGGGTTCCGGACTGCGCCTCGTGCCGTGATGATCATGGTGTGGGGCGTGGGGATCTTTCTGATGAGCATTGGTCGGTGCTGGAGTCGTTGCTGCCTGCGGCGGGTGTCAGCCACAAGTCTGGGAAGCGGCGGTTGATCGATGGGGTTCGGTGGCGGGTGCGGACCGGTGTTCCGTGGCGTGATCTGCCGCGTGAGTACGGCCTTGGCAGACCGTGTACGGGCTCTTTCGGCGCTGGCAGCGCGAGGGCGTCTGGGCCCGGCTTCTCACCTTGTTGCAGGCGCGGGCGGATGCGGCCGGGCTGATCACGTGGAGGTGAACGTCGACTCCACGGTCTGCCGGGCCCATCAGCACGCGGCCGGTGCCCGCCGGGACGCGACCGGGCAGAAGGAGCCCCCGGGAGGGGTCGGGACCGAACCGGAGGATCACGGGCTGGGCAGGTCGCGGGGTGGGTTCTCCACGAAGATTCATCTGGCGTGCGAGCAGGGTCAAAAGCCGTTGTCGTTGCTGGTCACGGCGGGTCAGTGGGGTGACAGCCCGCAGTTCGAGCCGGTCCTCGAAGCCATCCGGGTGCCCAAGGCCGGCGGGCCGCTGCTTCGGCGGCCGTCGGCGGCCTGCGCTGGGGCGCTCCTTGTGCGGACACTCCCAGTCTCGCCCTGGGCGCTGGGGCCCGCAAACGCGGTCCGCGCCGGGCTCGGCTCGCTCGGCGCGCCGCCACCGGTCTCCTGTCGTACGGTGGAAGACGCCTGCTCGGCTCGGTCGTGCCCGCCAACGCACCCGGGGAGAAGGGCAGATGTCGACCGTGATTCATGAGGCCTGTCGATGACAGCCCATCGCTGACAGCCCATCGACGGCGGCCCCAAAGACGACAAGGCGCTGACGGCGCCGATCTATGCCCTTCCTCATGGACGAAAGGGCATGAAAGCGGCACGGAAGGATCTATCCATGACGTCGCTTCTCGAATACCGGAGCAACCGGATCGTCGAACTGATGGAGGAGCCCGCCGAGCGCCGCGACGCCGACTGGCTGAAGGAGTCGCTCCAGCAGGCGATGATGCTGGAACTGGCCACACTGCCCCCGTACTTGTCCGCGATGTGGTCCATCGAGCCCCAGAGCGGGGACGTGCTCAAGGCGATCAGGCGGATCGTCTTCGACGAGATGTCCCACCTCGCTCTCGCCGGGAACATGCTCACCACCATTGGCGGCGTCCCCCGCCTCGCCGACGCGCATACGGTGCCGAAGTACCCCGGTCCGCTGCCCGGCGGCGTACGTCCCTCGCTGACCGTCTTCCTGAGCGGTCTTTCGAAGCAGTCCCTGGATCTGTTCGCGCAGATCGAGAAGCCCGACGACCCGATCGCGGAGGCCCGCTCGCACACTTCCATCGGCGCGTTCTACACCGCGATCCTGGAGACGTTCCAGGACCACGCGGAGCTGATCACCGGAGCCCATCAGCTCACCCTGGACATGGAGCACCACGGCGCGGGCAACAGCGTCGCGCCCCTCACCTCGCTCGCGGAGGTCGAGGCGGCCATCGACGTGATCAAGGAGCAGGGCGAGGGCACCTCCGCGTCGCCGGAGAACCCGCACCCCCAAGCGAGCGGCGAGCTCGCCCACTTCTACGTCTTCCGGGAGCTCTTCCACGGCCGCAAGCTGGTCAAGGTCGCCGAGAACCCGGACCGGTGGGAGTTCACCGGGGACGTCATCGCGATGCCCGGCACCCGCCCGATGGGCGCGGTGCCCGACGGCGGCTGGGGAGCGCCCGGGCAGCCGACACCCGACCCCGAAACGCAGGCCCTGCTGGACCAGGGCAACCAGACGTACAGCAGGATGCTGCGCTTCCTGGAGGACGCCTGGCAGGCGGACGACCCGGACACGGCGAACGCGCTGCTCGCGGACGACGCCGTCGGCGAGATGAGGGGCCTCAGGGGACCGGCCCGGGCCCTGATGCTCCGCGAGGTCCCGGGCGGCGGCGGCAAGACCTACGGACCGGAGTTCCGGTTCGTCGACACATAGGCCGAGCGGTCGGCCTGGTGAGGAACGAGTGCCATGAGCGAACAGGGCTTGGGCTCAGGTGAGGGCCCCTTCGAGGTCCCGCCGGATCTGCCCGCCGAGGGGACTCCGGGCCAGGAACCGGAAGGCTTCCGAGTCCCTCCTTATCCGCCGCCGGAGGACAGGGGGTCCCAGTAGTTCTCGCCGAAAAACAACGGAGTGGCCTCTGGCCTGAGCAGATCCGTAGATCAAGCAGTGGGGGCGGTGGGCCGGGGAAGTTCTGCGGCGGATGCGTCGGCGAGCGCGACTCGGCCGTCCCTCAATTCGGGTACGTACTTGTAGATCGTGTTCCTGCTGACACCGAGGAGCTAACCCTCCGTCCCGTGGGTCGAGGCCGAGCGAGAAGCGGGCATCGGACATGATCACGACTTATCAAGAGTCGGCCGTGCTCACGCCGGGGCCCGGTGTCGGCCGGCCCCGGCTCGCCCGCGTGTCACCCGAGGCCCGAGGCCTCACTCCCCTTCCGCCAGCACGCCGTCCGTGTCCATGACCCAGCTTCCGCGCTCGACGCCATACACCTTCTTGCCTTCGAGCCACTTCCAGGACATGTGCTGCAGGACCTGGGAGGGCTTTCGTTCCCAGACCGGGTCGTGGTCCCAGCCCTCGACACGGAACATCAGTGGAGCACCGGCCCCATCTCCTCCGGCGTGTTGGCCGCTCTGTCCTGGTCCCCGTAGACAATGCACACCGGCACGGCGTTGCCGAGCGTGGAGGCGTGCGGCACGGTGCTTGTGTTCCAGCCCCACCAATAGGAGTTGCGCCACCGCATGACGCCTTCGGGTGCCCCCGCGGTCGGGCCGCCCCACTTCTTGCCGATGCTGTCGCTGTCCATGATGGCCCGCCACAAGTGGTCGGCCAGCTCCTTGTCACTGATGGTGGCTTGGAATGCCGCCTTGCTGGTCAGGTTCATCGGGAAGCCGAAGACCGCAGGCGGCTTGGCCTCGGGCTGCGTGGGCAGGGGCGTTCCGGGAGGCGGATCGAAGGGTGCGGCGGTGTTCGTCGACCATCGGCCGTTCGGGGGAAACACGGGTGCGAGAAGGAACAAGCTCGCCACGTCCTCGGGATTCTGCAGCGCGTACGGACCCATCACGTACGCGGCCGCGGACCAGCCGATGAACGCGACCTTCTCGTTGTCGCACAGCCCCCTGATGTATTCCACGACGGCGCCCAGCTCGTCCCATTCACTCCTGGAGTTGCCCAGTTGGTGCGGGTAGTCCGCTGTCGGGGAGCAGTGCCCCGTACCGGGATTGGTCTTCATGCAACAGCGAGTCCTCATCAAGCAAAGCCACTGGACCGAGAGAGCTTCTCAGAGTGCCGGATGTGGCGTTCTGTCAGTCTTGCCATCGCTCGATGGTGTGACGTTGGGGCATCGTCGCCGGTCAGGCGTTCGGGGTTCGCTTGAGTTGTGGCATGAGCATGCGCAAGCCGTACCCGAGCGATCTCACCGACGGGCAGTGGGAGCTTGTCGAACCCGTGATCACGGCATGGAAGGCCCGGCATCCGTCGGTCAGCGGGCAGGGGGAAGTACGCGATGCGGGAGATCGTGAACGCTATCCTCTACCAGAACCGCACGGGTTGTCAGTGGGAGTTCCTGCCCCATGACATGCCCCCGCCCGGAGCGGTGAGGTATTACTTCTATCTCTGGCGTGACGAGGGCACCGACCAGGACATTCACGACCTGCTGCGCTGGCAGTTGCGGGAGAAGCGGAAGCGATTAGCCGACCCGAGCCTGATTGTCCTGGACACGCAGAGCGTCCACGCTTCCGTCGGAGTCCCGGCCACGACGACGGGCCGGGATGCCGCGAAGAAGGTGCCGGGGAGGAAGGGTGCCTGGCCGTGGACGTGTTGGGCCTCGTCATTGACTGCGTCGTCCTGCCCGCCTCCGCGCATGAGAACACCGCCGGCATCGCCCTGCTGGACGGTGTCGCCGGGCAGTGAGACACGGTGAAGAAGGCCCTGGTCGGCCAGGGCTTCAAGAAGAAGGTCGTCGAGCACGGCAAGAACGTGGGCATCGACGTCGAGATCGTCGAGCGCAACCCGGACGATAAGGGCTTCGTTCCGCAGGCCAAGCGGTGGATCGTGGAGCAGACGAACGGGATCCTGATGTTCTACCGCCGTCTCGTACGCGACTACGAACACCGGCCCGCCTCCTCCCGCTCCCGCGTCTTCTGGGCGATGACCTCCGTCATGAGCCGCCGCCTCACCGGAGCCACCATCGCCTCCTGGAGGACTGCATGAGCGAGAACCCACAGGTCAAAGTCATCCTGGAACACATCGAGACCCGTGAGCGTGAACTGGCCGACCAAGCCGGGCAGTTCCGGGTCCGCATCGAGGAGCTCACTCGGCAGCTCGGCGAACTCGACGCGGAGAGCGAGAAGCTGCGCATCACCCGCAAGACCCTCCTCACTCTCCCGGTGCCCTCACCCACCACCGGGCCGGACCGCCCCGGCATCCCGGACCACCCCGCCTACCAGCAGATCCTCACCGCCCTGGCCGACGCGGGCCGGCCGATGCGCGCCCGCGACCTCTGCCAGGCCCTCGACCTGCCGCTCCTTTCGAAGAACACCGAAGGCATCCGCTCCAAACTGAAACGTCTGGTCAGCCGGGGCATCCTCATCGAACCCGAACCCGGCCTGTTCGCCCGCCCCGACGTCTGAGGACCATCCCCCACCCGCGACCAGCGATCCTTCCCCAACCTCAACCACGAAACGGACAAGAGCCCACGTTCCGCACTCTCACAGCCCCGGTTGGCCATTGAGCGGTTCGGTCACCCGCTCCTGCGCTCAAAGTTAACCGATGTGGCCCGGGCGCCGGCAGCACCCGAGAATCTCGAGGCTGCTCGCCCCCTGGTCCGCGTCACATCGAGAATGCCAAGCTCAGGATCAGCGCGAGGGGAGGCAGGAGCAGTGTGGCCAGGTGGCTGAACAAGGTCCGCATCATCCGCAGCACGGAGAACAGCATCAGGCCACCCGCGAGCCAGTATCCAAAGATCTGGGCCACAAGGTGCTGAGCGGCGGTCTCCTGCTCCCGGGTGGTGGCCTCGAAGATCAGTACTCCTCCGATCATCATCAGGAGGAGCAGGCTGCACAACAGAAGGTTCCCGAGTCCGACGATGACAGCGGCCGACTGGTCTTTCTCACGTGCTCGTTTCCACAACTGGGCTGCGTTCATGGGCACGAAGCGTATCCGTACGGTCTACCGACGACGGGCAGCCAATACCAGCGGTGTCGGGCATCGCCCCTGGCCGCTGGGGCGCGGGCTTGCCTCCGTGTCCGTACCCGACCCGGCTCCCTTCCTCCCACTCCGGAAGGAGGCCTGGTGAACCGTGTGTCCGCTGCGGGGGCAGCGGGGGCAGGTGTCGACGCGGATGACGAAACCGATCAGGACGAGCTGGTCGCGGCAAGCAGGACGTTGCGCGGTCCCCAACGCCGGGCAGGGCGGGGACGATTATCGCGTCACGGCGTAGGGCCGTCGCCTGCTCGACGCGGGTGCGGATCAACCACGGCCGCACCCCTGTCCGCGCGGACACGGTCGCCAGCCGCCTGCCCTCCACCGCCTGGCAGCGGCAGAGCGCCGGAATCGGCGCGAAAGGCCCGCGCTACTACGACTGGGCCTGGATCCACATCGGCACCGACGAGCACCGCCACCTGCTGATACGCCGCAACCGCACCACCGGCGAACTCGCCTTCCACCTGTGCTGGTCACCACCGAAGTACCCCTGGCCGAACTGGTCCGCCTCGCCGGTATCCGATGGAGCGTCGAGGAGTGCTTCCAGGCCGCCAAGGGGCAGGTCCGATTCGACCACTATCAGGTCCGCAACTGGACTGCCCGGCACCGGCACATCACGCTCGCCATGCTAGCGCTGGCCTTCCTGGCCGCCGTCGCCGCCGACGCCGCACCGAAACGGCCCACCGATTTGTGCCACCCAGCTCGCAGCAGCGACGCGATCCCCTTGACCGTCCCAGAGATCCGCCACCTACTCGCAGCCGCCTTCGGCCCACCAGCCCTGTCAGTGGTCAGTCTGCTGCACTGGTCAATCTGGCGCAGACGCCACCAGGCAACAGCCCACCGCAGCCACTACCGACGACGGTCGACTGACGAACCCATCGGACAGATCGCTAAACCAGACTGGAGTACTAGGCGATGTTTCTCGGATCTCCTGACGTCAGTGGGGTGGTGGGGTGCCGGACACATGGTCGTACGAGACACCTCCACCGGCCGAGACGCGCTGCGGCGCGCGCACGGACACCAGCTAGTGTCATGGGCTGTGGTCGCGTCCGTCCCGAGGGGCGAAGGCTGCGAGGGCGTCGGCGTCGGTAGCGCGAGCGTGCAGGAAGTAGTCGGCCCACTCGGTGATTTCAGGGTAGGACGATTCCTGGGCGTTGGGTGGCTGCGGCCTGAAGGTCGAAGTGCGTGGTGCGGAGTTCGACGCCCGGGCCCAGCAGGGCCCAGTGTGCTCCGGTTCGTCCGTAGGGCATGCCGATGCCGCCGGGGTTGATCACGAGTCGGCCGTGGGCGAGGCGGACGAACGGCATATGGGTGTGGCCGTAGACCACGGTGCGGATGTCGGCATCGAGTCCACTCAAGACTTCCTTCCAGCGGCCGAGGTGGGAGTCGACCAGGACGACCTCCTCCTCGTCGCCAGGGGTGGCGTGGCAGAACAGCACCATTCCCAGGCCATTCACGGACAGGGAGAGTGATCGTGGAAGCAAGCCGAGAAGATCGAGATGGTCCTCGCGCAGCTGTTCGGCTGCCCAGGGGGTGATCGGATCGGGGATCGCGTCGCGTTGCCCGCAACGGTATTCGAGGAGTTCGCGGTCGGCGTTGCCACTGATCCAGATGACGCGGTCGCCGAGACTGGTCAGCAGGTCGAGAACCTGGGCCGGTTGCGGGCCGGCGGTGATGTCGCCGGTGAGCACGACGTGATCGGCGGTGCTGACGTCTGGTTCGGCGAGTACTGCCTCCATGGCCGGCAGGACTCCGTGGATGTCGGACAGGACGGCTACTCGGTTCAGCATGGTCACCACTGTGGGGTAGAGGCAGCCGAGTGGTGTCGTCTTTCGCCCGGCGCGTGGTTCAAGGGGGCCGTTCGGTATGTGTGGTCGCCGGATGCGTGGTTCTTCCAGGGGGCTCCGGCTTCGGTGTCGATGCGCCTGGTGCTCTTGTCGTGGTAGCCCGGTGCCGGGGCGATGACGGGCGCCGGGACCCGGAGGACGAGTCGGCGGATGGCCGAGGCGCGGCCTTTCTCGACCGAGATGCCTGAAACGCTCAGTCACACGTATGCGTGAGCCGAAGCGCGATGGTCCTCACCAAGGCAGACGTGATGTCACGAGGCGCGCTGAAGGGCGCGCACGTAGGCGCTTCACCGGCGGGGATGACGTCGACGCACTGTCACGAAAGCTCCTGTGACGAAGGCCAGCAACAGCAGCGCAAGGCCGGTGAAAACTACTGGATTCACCCAGCCCGGGACCAGCTCGGTACCCACACCGTTTGACGTGACGCACTGAGCGCTGACCGGCAACGTCCATCGCGTCACCACATGATCGCCCGATACGCCCACCGACGCGCACATCTGACCCGGGTCCAGGACGTAGGACCCCGACATCACACCCCACGAGTACGCGCCGTACGCCGCCGCGCCAGCCAGGACCTCTACCAGAACGCAGGTGGCGACGTTGGGCAGGTGTCCGACCAGGACCGGCTGCTGCTTACAGACCCGGCGGCCGAGCGCGACGGCTGCGCCCAGGCCAATGCAGGGAGCCAGGAACGGCCCGAAGGTTAGGGCGATAAACAGAAGATCATGCATGCCTGTCCAGACATCACCCGGACAGGCCCGGTTCCACGATCCGTCCGAACCGAACTGCCTGAGCGTTCTACGTGGCGACCGTCTCAACTGGACTGCTCAGCCACACACGAGGCTGGTTTGCCGGGCTGGCGACCAGCAGAGGGTGGGAGCCGGTGACAACCACCATGCTTCACACGCCTCGGATACAGGTAGCGGGCCGACTTTGTGACAACCGCTGTGCTTCACGTGATCAAAGCTTCAGGTCAGTGGACCTACTGGTGAGACCTATCGTGCTTCGGCACAATTCGCGGGCTGTCATAGAAGCGCTCTGGCGGCGGCTCGCACCCTCTTTGACGCTCCGAATACCCGCCGCCGCGCCGGGCACCGTGTACGCCCCCGACACCGACGCCGTCGTTCAGGCCGAGCTCGCCGCCGAACGGGAGGCCGCCGTACGCGAAGCTGCCCGGATCGCGGCCCGCGCCGACGAGCTCTAGGCGCTGCGCGAGCTGGGCACGCTGGAGCAGGCCGGGCCCCGCGAGGGCGACGAAGCCGTCCGTGACGGACTGACCCGCCGTACGGCTCGAGGCCGACCGGCTCGCCGCCGGGAAGAAGTCCGCGGCCGCGAGCCGGGGCCCTGGCGGCTCGGGGATGAGGAGACGCTGCGGGCGATCGAGGCCGCGCACGAGCGGGCGTTCGCCGCCGTGCTCGCCTGGATCGAGGACGAGGCCGCGATCACCGCGTCGGCGCCCAGGGCGTCTACAAGGTCCGCCCGGTGCACGGTCTGGTCGCCGCGCGGTTCCGCCACTACGAGGCGCGCTCCGGGATGCCGCTCCTGCACGACCATCTCCTCCTGTCCGTCAAAACCCAGCGTCCCGATGAGCAATGGGGATCGGTTCACTCCGAGGTCCTGTACGAGCGCGCGGTGGCCGCATCCGCGCTCTACAACGAGCTCGTGGCCGCTGAAATCTGCGAGGCGCTGGGCTGGCCTCGGAGCCGCGTACCGCCACCCCGGGGCGCCGCCGCGTGATGGACGTCGCCGGGGCGTCACACGAGCTGAAGTTCGGTCTGGCCGGGTTCATGCCGGTGCAGGATGACCAGGCCGGTGCTGCGGTAGCCGCCGTCCGCGATGACCGTGGTCCTGCCAACGGCGTCCTTCGAGCCGGACAGCTCCCACGCCTTGCAGTCGTTGCGGTTGCCGGGGCACGGGCCAGCCGACGGCGACGACGAGGCGGGTGTCGGCGTCGGCGACACCTAGTGGTTGGTGGATTGTCGGTAGTTCTTCGACTGCTCGGCGATCGTGTGATCCCGCGTGGGGACCAGGGTGCCGTCGACGTTCAGCACGGTCTCCTCGCGGAACCGCTTGCGGGACTGAAGGGCGAGCGCGGAGCCGAGATGGTCGACGATGCGGTCAGCCGCCAACTTTGAGAGCTGGAACAGCGGAGCGAGCTGCCGCAGTGTCAGGTTCGTCCGCCAGTAAGCGGCGACCAGCAGGACCCGTCCTCGAGCGGCAGGCCTTGCTCACCGAATCCCCGCGCTGGTCGGCCGGACCCATTGCGCCCAGCAGAGCTACTGGTACTGCACCCCGGCGGGCCTCGCTGAAGCCGCCGCCTCGGGCGAGCTCGCGCCAACGGCCAGCCGCACGCCGCCCTGTATGGAAAACTCGAACCTCTCCACCACGCGGCGCCCGAAACGCCCTGATCACAGGTGACCGACCCCGCCAGGACCGGGACGCGGCGGAGGCCGGACGCAAGGCGCGGTGAACGGCCGAGGCAACAGACGGTTGGAGCGCGAGCCGCAGCACACGGCTCCCGTCGGCTGCCGCCGCGAACCTCATGAAGGCTCAGTGTGGATGACCGAACCCAGCCATCTGCGGTCAGGTCGGAAAGGTGCTCAGTGGGCCGGGCGTCGTGGGGGACTTGCCACCCCTGACCTCCGGCCACTCAGCGCGGCATCCAAAGTCTCTTGGGCCATGCGCATCGCTTCGGCGTACTTCGGCTCGGACATGCGCTCCCAAGCCCGGTCCGGTGCGACGTCCTCGACCCGGTTCATCACCCACCAGATGTTGCCGAACGGATCCCGCACCCGGCCGCCGCGATCCCCCCACGCGCTGTCAGCGGTCGCAGTGATCACCTGCCCCCCATGCATGACCGCGGCCGCCATGGCGGCGTCCGCGTCCGGAACGTAGACCCGCAGCAGCGAGGGCATCACCGGCCAGTCGGGCCGTCGGTCGAAGGCCAGCACAACCGTGTCGCCGACACGGATCTCGCCATGGCCGATGGTGCCATCCTCGACCGGCACCCGTGCAAGTTCCTCGCCATTGAACGCGGCGGTGATGAAGTCGAGCAGTGCGCCGGTGTCCTCGGTAACCACCCACGGTGCAACGCTGGTGTAGCCCTCGGGTGCAGTCTGACTCATCGATCTCATCCCCTCGTCTGATCCTGCGATGTGGCGACCCTAGGATCCAATTAGGACAACCACGGACCTAGATCACACACAGGTGTGTGGCTGATGCGTTCGCGCGGGTCCTGACCGGCTTGGTGGCGAACTGCTCCGTCTCGGGTCTCCCGGCCGCATTGCGGCGGTCGGGATCCGTGTACCAGGACTGCTGTGGGAGGTAGAGCCGCCGGTCGATCAGGCCCGTCCCTGCTGGCGGCCAAGGCGAGGAACACGCCGACCTGGGCGTTCTCGATGCGTCCTGCGGTGTCGGTGTACTGCCGCCGTACCCCGGCCGAGGTTCGGCCCTTCTTCAGGAAGCCTGTCTCGTACCCACATGTCGTGCCAGCCGGGTCGCTCTGCACGCTCACGAATGACCACAACGGAAGGTGTGCGAGGAGCTCGGGCTGGCGACCGTGCCGCGCGAGGTGACGCCGGGGAACGTGCCCTCTCGGATCCACCCTTGATCAGACACCTTGCGGAGGCCGTCTTCCCGATCGCGAGCAGGCCGGATGCTGTCCGGAAGCCCGTGGCTAGAGCGGGTGGGGGCATGGCGTAGGTGACCGTTGCGGTGACGGCCAGGATGCCGGCGCTGTCGCGCAGTTCAGTGAGGACGACGTCAGGAGCGGTTGCCGAACTTGGCTATTTCCGCGTGGGTGCGGAGCAGACCGGGGTGGGGGCGGCTGAGGTAGTTGATGTGGATGGAGCTCGTCAGCGCCATGAGGGTTGGGGGGCCCAGGCGGGCGTTGACAAGGAGGAAGGCGGCCAGGTCGACGAGAGCGGCCTGTTCGGACCGGAGATCGTTCCGCCAGGGCGGGTGCGGAGGAGGGCGCCGTCGGCTTCCATGGTGAGGCTGGTTCCGGTGGCCTCGGTGACGTGGCAGGCGGCGTAGTCCTGGAAGTCCCGCGCGATCATGTCGTTGAGCGCGGCCGTTGTCATCGGGGCGTCGTCAACCAGGGTGGCCCACTCGGGTGGGCATGGGAATCCCTTCTGTGCGCGTGGGCTACGCGAACGTCTTGGCCAGACGGCGCAGGCCCTCAGTGATCTCCTCGGGGGAGTGGGGGGTGAAGGAGAGGCGCAGGGCGGCGGGGAAGGGGGTGCCGGCGAAGAACGGGGCTCCGGGGACGTAGGCGACCTCGTGGGCGATGGCGACTTGGACAAGCTGGGTGGCGTCGTGGCCCGCGGGCAGGCTGGCCCAGATGAACATGCCGCCGGCGGGATGGTTCCAGCGGCTGCCGGCGGGCAGGGTGGTGGGCAGGCCGTGGAGGAGGGCGTCGCGGCGTTCGCGGTAGGCGTCGCGGATGGTAGGTGCGTCCAGGTCGTTGTCGCGCAGGTACTGGGCGACAACGGCCTGGTCGACGGTGGAGGTGGGAGGTCTGCGGCCTGCTTGGCGATGAGGCAGGACCAGCGGATGGCCGCGGGGGCGCGGAGGTAGCCGAGGCGCAGGCCTGGGGCCGTGATCTTGGAGAAGGATCCGAGCAGGATAGTGCGGTCGGACGCGGCGGGGGATGCGGCGATCCAGGGCAATTGCTCGCCGTCGTAGCGGAGTTCGCCGGAGGGGTCGTCCTCGGCGATCCAGAAGCCGTGCCGGGCGGCGGCCTCGGCGACGGCGGTGCGCCGGGCGGCCGGGAGTGTGCGGCCGGCGCTTCCTCGGCGGCTCGCTCGGCGCGGGCCCCGGCACTGGTCTGGTGTGCCGGTAGTAACCGGAGTGGGAGACGCCCAGGACCCTGCATATCCGCTTGACGCCGAAGCCGGCGCCGTTCTCGGAGCTGAAGTCCCAGCGGCAGGGGCTCACGCCACCCCCGGGCAGAGTAGGCGGCCGCCAGGCGCAGTAGTCGGGCCCATTCCTAGGCGTTACTCGCTGAGGTGTCGACCCGGGTGAGGGGCACCGTGACGCGTGAGGTTGCTCAGACCATGCGTTGCGATGAGCAGCGTCCACACTAGGAGAGGAAACGCCGCGACCCTCTCCATACCCCCCATGCCGAGGCCCAGGTAGTGATGGGAAAGGAAGAGAGCGAAGGCTGCGATCGCTGTGACGCCAAGCGGACTGGTCAGTCGGCGCAGGGGTCCCCGGATCCAGCGCGCGAGGGCGATTCCTGCCACCAGAAGGCCGAGGTTGCCCACCCCCATGACGAGCAGAGCGCCGATGAAGTGCTGGTTTTCATCCACATCGGCGGGCGCCAGCCCGACCAGTACGAACCCAGCGCCAGCGCTGGCGATCAGGAGTCGTGAGACGGTCCCGGTGATGCCCCTGCTCCAAGTGTGGCCGAGGACTGCGCCGACCACGAGCAGTATGCCCAGCACGACGAATGACGCGTTCATCATCTCGTGCGCGGGCGAACAGACGTACCGCGGCTCGGGTTCTGCCTGCATGGCGCAGTGAACGTTGCCTAAGTCACTGATGTTGTTCCGCGCCCAGCTGTAGGGTTTTGCCCACGCGGATTCAACGATTCCATGGAACACGAAGAACTGTGCCGCACCCACGATCCATGCCAAGTACCCGATTCGGTCCCTCAACTGCTCGCCCTTCCGGTCGTTCCAACGCGACCAAGTCGATCACGTGGTGGCATGCGCGGGCATTAGGGCAAGCCACCGGATAGGGGGTGGGGTAGACCCCCCGTCGGCGTACGATCTCAGCTCCCCAGCCGCGTACGTTTGAAAACCCCCACCTGTCAGGCCAATTCGGTCTCCCGCTCGATGACCTTGGGGCGGTTGTTCAGCCGGTAGTTCGGCCGTTGATGGCAACCACGTCGCAGTGGTGGAGGAGCCGGTCGAGGATCGCGGTGGCGAGGACCTCGTCACCGAAGATCTGTCCCCACTCGCTGAAGGCCTTGTCGACGTCAGGATGATCGAGCCCTCTTCGTAGCGCTTGGAGATCACCTGGAAGACCAAATTGCCCTCCGCCCGTTCGAGGGGCTGGTAGCCGACCTCATCGACGACCAGAACGCTCGGCCACAGGTAGGTGCCGAGTTTGCTGGTCAGACGCCCGGCGGTTTTGGCTGCTTTGTGGTTGCGGATCATGTCGTCGAGGGTGGTGAAGTAGATTGAGTAGCCGGCCCGGCAGGCCGCGACCGCCAGCACGACGGGATATGCGTCTTGGCGACTCCCGGCGGCCCCGCAGGCCCCGGCGACGACGTCGCCCTGCTCGCGCTGTCCGTACCCCTGGAGCCGGCCACCGGGCAACCGCCCACCGCGTCGCGGCTTGGGCCGGGGCAGCTGAGGACCGTCGCTGTCAGTGGGCGGTCCAGCCTCCGTCGACCGGAAGTACGGCACCCGTGAGGTAAGAGGCCGCTGGGCTGGCCAGCAGGACTGCCGCGCCGACCAGTTCTTCAGGGTCGGCCCAGCGCCCCATGGGGACTTGGTGATCGAGGAAGTCCCGTACGTGCGGGTCGTCATCGATGCCGTCGTTCAACGGTGTGCGAAAGGGACCTGGAGCCAGCGCGTTGACACAGATACCGGTGCTGGCGAGTTCGGCACCAAGGCTGCGGGTGAGTTGGACGACCGCGCCCTTACTGGCTGCGTAGCCTGCCCGACCTGCGGCACCGACGAGCCCGAGAGCACTGGCCAAGGTGACGATGCGGCCATACCCGGCACTGCGCATCACCGGCACGACCGCCTGGCATGCGAGGAAGGTTCCGACGACATTGACATCCAGGCAGCGACGCAACGTGACAGCGTCGAGCGCCCCGAGCTCGCCTCGCGCCTGGATCCCGGCGCTGGTCACCAGCACGTCCACACGACCGTACTCGGTGACGATCTCCTCGACGAGGTGGTGAACCTCGTCCTCCTCGGTTACGTCGCAGGCGAGGCCCAAGGCAGCATTGCCCGTCTGGGCAGCGATCTCGGTCGCCGCCTGACGGCACACCTCTGGCCGCCGGCTGGCCACCACCGTCGTGCATCCGGCGGACGCCAGGCCCAGCGCGATGGCCCGGCCGAGCCCGGTCGAGCCCCCGGTGACCAGAGCCACCTGCCCGGACAGATCCGTCCCCGGACCGACGGAGCCCTTCGTCATGGGCCTACGGGGAGCAGAAGTCCACCTGTGAGCCGGACGAGTTCGCCAGCGGTGGTGGGGAAGACCGTGCGGGGAGTTCCGGCGGCGGCCCAGACCCGGGTGTAGTCGGCCAGCGCTGCATCGACCACGGTGGGAAGCGCACGGGGGTGGCCGACGGGTGCCACACCTCCGATCGCCTGTCCGGTGGCCTGGCGTACCTGCTCGGGGGTGGCGCGCCGGAGCTTGCCACGCCCCCACCGGGCGGCGAGTGCCGTGGTGTCCACCTTGTGCTGACCACTGGCCAGAACCAGAACGGGTTCATCATCGGAGATGAACACGAGACTGTTGGCAATCGCACCCACGTCGCACCCCAGGGCCGATGCAGCCTCGGCGGCCGTGCGCGTCGACTCCGCCAGCTCGCGCACCTGACCCGCGACGCCGGCCGCAGCGAGGACGCGGGCCACCTGCATACTGCGAACGGGCAGGGACGCGTTTTCCTGAGGCCCCATGAGACTCCTTCATACGAGGTCGCATCATCACGTGTTCCATGTACAGAACGTTCCGTATGTGGAACGATAGAGCTCGCGTGGCATCGGATCAACTGGCCTCGGCAACAAGGAGGGCTCACCATGGACCTGGCCACTCGCGTCGGATTGCGCCTGCGGGAATTGCGCGAAGCGCAGGGGATGTCACTGTCCGAGCTGGCCCGCAGGTCCAAGATCGGCAAGGGGACGCTCTCCGAGCTGGAGAGCGGCCGACGCAATCCCACCCTGGAAACGCTCTACGCTCTGACGACGGCCCTCAAAGTGCCCCTCAGCACAGCGATGCACAATCTCGCGTTTCCCACCAAGGTCTCTGGTCACGCCGTGGACGCCGTCCTCACCGAGCGATTTGAGACTGCTGCTGCGGTCACGGAAACCTACCGAGTGCGCATCCGCGCGGGAACGACGCAGGAGTCCGCCGCCCACACCCCCGGCACAACAGAGCACATCGTCGTCCTCGCCGGCACCGCGCGCGTCGGCGTACTCTCCGCTCCTGCCCTGATCGGCCCCGGCATGCACGGCAGTTGGGACGCCGACGTTCCGCACTTGTACCAAGCACCGTCCGGAGACGTCGAGGCTCTGCTGATCGTGCGCTACCCACAGTGAACCTTCATCGCCCTACACCGGACCGACAGCGGTCAGCGCCTGCTGTCGCCGGGCGCGAGCGGCTGGCCGACCGGCTCATCGCCGCGGGCAAGGACGTCGACCTGCTCGTCGTGCCTCCCGGTCATACAGGCAACGAGATTCCAGTGCCGTGTTCCCACCCCCCGGGCGGGCACGGCAAATGAGGAAGGGCATGCAATGACCCACACGATCAGCGCCGCCTCGGCCGCACCCACCGCGTCCGCATCCGTGCCCGCGGCCCGGTCGGCGGGGTGGGTGCTGCTGGCCTGCGGTGTCGCGGCGGAGCCTGCGGCTCCAGCGCAAGGACGGGGGACAACCCGGCCGCGCTGCACCGCAACGACATCGTCGCCTTCTGCAACCGGCTGGCCTTCCTGGCCGAGAACGGCACCATCAGCGCGCGCACCCACAGCCACATCGTGCGTGACGTGGCACTCGTCCTCACTCGGATCCGCACCCTGGGCCTGACCCACCCGGGCCAGGTGATTGGAAGGACTGCCCCCGGACTTCCGGCTGCAATGAGAGAACACTCCGGACGAACCCGGGACCGGCGGCCACGGCCGGATGCCGGGCCTTCGCGGTCTTCCGGCACGTGGCCCGGCAGCAGGCGTCTGCCTCCGTCTCCCCCTGATTGGCGCGCCGTGCGTGGGGGTATTCCCAGCGTGTCCTGAGAGGCTCCGCCGCTGCATGCTGAGGGGGAAGGCCATGGTGTGGTTCGGGGTGCTCGCCGTGCTGTGCCTTCTGGTCGGTGCGGCCGCCGTGCGTTTCCGCCGGGCCTATCGGCGCCTCGTCGACGCACCGGTCACCCCGCGCCCGCAGCACGAGGAACTGAGCCTGTACGAGTTGGCGTTCCTCCACGGACAGGGTTGGCGCGTTGTGCTCACGGCCCTGTCCGCCATGATGCTCGGCGGGCGGTTGACCGCGTACGGCAAGGAGGTCACCATCACCGGCCCCGTCCCACGTGACGAGGTGGAGGCCGATGTCATCGAGGTCATCGGCCTGGGACCGCGCTGGGGCGTGTGGGACCGCATGCACCGGCTCAGCGAGAGCGCCAGCGTCGACGCCATCGGCGACCGGATGGCCGGACAGGGGCTGGTGGGCAGCCCCACCCGTTGCCGCGCCGCGGACGCGGCCTTCGTCACTCTGCACGTCTGGCTGTGGTGCACCGTCGCCTTCACTCTGGTCGCCGCCGTGTTCGCCGCTTTGGGCGACCGTGCGGCCCTGATCGCCCTCGCCGCCGCCGTGCCCGTGCTGGCCGGTGGTTTCCTCGCCCAGCGGCACTCCGAGAAGTGGGATCCCGGCGTGACCGAGGCGGGACGCCGGCTGATGGTTTCGGGCCAGAACGGTGACCGCTTGGTGCCGCGTACGAACGACGACCTGTCCCTGTACGACGTCAGATGCCTGGGAAGAGTCCTGTACGACGGGGTGTTGACCGGGTCTCTGAGCAAGCTCCACGACGCCCTGATCGCTCCCCCGGAAACGTGGGACGACCCGCCGGGCCTCGGCGGTCTGTAGAGGGCGCTCCGCCCGGCTGTCGCCGTGCCGGCAGGTATCAGTCACCACCGCCGCTGCCGCAACCGTCGCCGCCACCGTCACACCCTCGGCCACCCTCGTCGGTCACCCAGGCGCTCTCCGCGTGTCCGCGTGCCGTGGGTGGCGAGGCGTACCGGTTCGAACGGCCGGTCAGGTACCAGAAGAGGCAGGTCACGAGCGCGGACACTCCGATAAGTCCGATCGCGGCAGCGACTCCCTCTTCGCGCACCCAGCAGGGTCTGTTGATGTCCTCGCCCTGACCGGGGCCGGAGGGCGTTCGTGTCTGTTTGAGCAACGCGCCGGATGTGAACCATGCTCCAACCGCACCATCAACGGTGTGTGCAGGCTTGCGAAAGCGCCCTGAAGGTCCGTTGACGACGCCGGGCCATGTGAAGGATGCTGCCCGGGCAGGTCCTGCCCGGGGCGGGGCGTCTGTCCGTCACGGAAGCACGGTCGGCCGTGCGGGGGCACGGACGGGGTGGGCGGGAGGGGGAGTGCGTGAACCAGGACGCCAGGGCTCGGTTGCTGCCGGAGCAGGAGGCCCGGCTGCCGGACCTGTGCGCGCCGTGGCGGTCCGCGGCGGCCATGGACACACCGGTGGATACGGCTCTCGCCGAGGCGGCGCTCGCCGACATGTACGACCACCTCGGCCTGGTGATGCCGCGCGTGGTGTGGGGGGACTCCCCGGGAGCGGCCGCTCGGGTGCTGCGCGAGGCGGGTGTGGAGGCCGAGGAGCCGGTGCAAGCCCCCAACGGTTACAAGGGACAGCTGGTCGGTGGTCGAGCCCGTTTGGGTGATGCCGGGCGATCAGTGGCTGGTCAGTGCGTTGGGATGGACGCTCGGTGAGGACGTCCACGAGTCGGCGCTGCGGCGGGTGCCGGCGAACTCGGGCTGGCGCTCTCCAGTTGGTATGCGCCGCCGGTGGAGATGTGTGAGGGCTGGGAGGCGCGGTCGCTGCCGGGGGAGTCGCTGCGAATCTGCCTGGACGCTCACCGCGAGGTGCCGCGAGGCTACGGGGCGTGGAGTGCTGCCCAGTGGATCGGCTTCCACAACGAACTGCGGCAGTTGGGGCTGCTGGACGTCGGCGATCACGTGCACCACCAGCTCGACCTGCTGGCTGGTATGGCCCGGTCCGGCTGCGGGTGGTGGTGGCCGCGCCGTCGCCTGTGCGTGGTGTCGCGGCGACCGGTGGCGATGGCCGCCGAGGAGGCGCCCGGTCGACACCGGGGCACAAGGCTGCACGGCGCGGACGGCCCCGCGCTGACGTTCGCCGACGGCTGGACGTGCCACGCCTGGCACGGGAAACAGGTCAGAGATCCGACCTCAAGGTCCGTACTCAACGAGTACGTCCCGCCACGGAACATCGGTCCGAATCCGGAACCGTATGCCGTCGATCAGCCGCCGCCGCGGCCAGAACGGCGGTCGGCCCACCTTCGCCCCCCACGGCCTCCGACACCGCCCACTGTTCATCCGTAAGATCTCCCCGCCCGATGAACCCAGATCACTCAGTGCTGAAGAGCTACTTTCCATACACGGCCTGGACGCTGTGGCGGACCCATCGGCCAACCATGTTGAACGAACGGATGTGTGGCATCTGCTTGAGCCCATACAGTTCGCCCTGGCGCAGCATGCGTATCCGCTCGCCATCCGGCAGAAAGGTTTCCATGGACTTGAGTCCCACCGACCGCAGGGAACTACGGTCAATCGCCGACGACATCATTGGCTGCGCTGCCCTCCTTGAGTACGCCGGCGGCTCGATGCGGTCGTTGCGGCACCGGGCCACCACCGCGCCGCCCGCCGCGAGTCGGTCACGCGACGGCTCCACCGGGCACAGCTCGGTCGCCAGCCACGCGGCCAGCCGGTCCTGGTCCTCCTCGGTGTTCGCCCGAAACCCGTACGCCGCCCGGATCTCACCGCGGTGCCGCTGGATCGCCTTGCTCTGCCAGTCGTAGTCCCCCCACGCTCCGGCCGGAACCTTCACCTGCTGGGCCACGTACTCCACCGCGGCAGCCGGCACCTCCTTGGCCGACTCCGGGAACCGGGCCTCCACATCGAAGAACTTCAGCAGCAGCGCGAACCCAAGCCGGGTCGCCCCGGACTTGTTCCGCACCCGCTTCATATCGTCTTCGAGCAGCGTCCAGACCTTGATCAGGTCCTCCGGCTCCCAGGCCTGCCGCACCTGCGCTCCTCCGGCCCGCCCGCGATCACCCGTTCAGCTCAACGAGACGTCCAGCGAGGGGAAACGATGATCCCAGCAGTCACGCAGGGCTACATGTCCGTTCGCCGTAGCTATACGAACAGGGCCTTGTCAGGGCAGCTGGTTCCCAGACTGGGAACGCGAGATCGCCAAGGGCGACGGAGAAGACCTGGCTGGTAGCCGTCAGTCGGCCGAGCGGCCGCCGCGTGTCCGGCGCCGTCCGCGCTGTGCTCGGTTCCCAGATTGGGAATGCTCGACCTGGCGTGGGATCGCGGGGCGCTGCTGGTAGGTGAACTCGGTGGCCAGCGCGAGAGCTCGGCGGGCTTCTTCCGTAGTGGTGGAGGGCTGGTTGCGCTCACGGGCGTGCCCGTGGACGGCCCTGACGAAAGCCTCGACTCACCCGGTGAACCGGGCCCGCTTGGCGGCGTCGTCGCGGTTGTCGATGGGGCCGGCCAGCTCCCCGAGCCAGTACCTTGCCATGCTGTCCATGACGAAGCCGTCACGGTGCTCCAGGAGCAGCCAGCCGATCTGCCGGGCCATCCGGGAAGCGGCGTTCCTGCAACAGGATCTGCGCGCGCTCGGCCCGTTCTTCGGCCGCGGCACGTTCCTCATGCTCGCAAGCCACCTCCGGCGTCCGTCGCTCACCCGGCTCGCGGACCTGCTCGGCCTTCGACCTCCTGGCCTTCTAATAGGCGCCCTGCTTCGACGCCACGCACAGCGCTTCGCTGAAGTGGTGCCACGGCACCCCGGCGGCCCGGCCTGTCTCGATCGCCTTCAGCTGCCGGAATCGGCCTGCTCGCGCAGGTACTGCCACAGCTTCGCCCGCAGCACCGCCGTCTCACCGACCACGTTGACCGGGCACTGGCCGGGCTGCTTCAGCTCGCTCGCCATCCGCTCCACGTGTCGCAGCACCAGGAACAGCTCGGCCGGATCCGGGAACCGCTCGAACTGAGGATCACCGCCCACGCGGTGCAGCTCACGTAGACGCTCAGCGATTCCCACCACATCGATCGCCCCCAGACGGATCGACAGCCGCTTCCTATGGGCCTCGCCCGCCTTCTTCGCCACGCTCGAAGTCTTCGCCACCAGCGGGTTCCCAATCCGGGAACCCGCTCGAACCACCCACACCGGTGATCAGCCGGAGCCTCAATGACTGGTTCCACGACGACGTCCTCACTGGCTGCGTCTCTCCAGGGAATCCGACGGCCTCAGCACGGGACCCTCACCAGCTCAGAGCCACAAACCCGCGGGTAGACGCATTTCGTCGGTAGCCCCCTGGCTACGGGCGGGGCTTACGCGCGCCCCGCGCACCACAAGAAGGGAACCAAACCACGACGCGCGGGGTGAACAACACCAGCGGCCCCGAGGACCCTGCTGTCATCTCTCGTCGATCACAGGCATTGAGCCTCCGTCGCGATGCCACTTCTGAAGGAAGCTCGCTTGCCGTGTCACATCCACCAGCTCGACGCGGCCGCCGATGCTGTCCAGGCGGTGGTAGGCGAAGGGCCAGCCATAGGGACAGCCGGAGAAGTCGGTGGCGAAACCATGGTCCTCCAGCCGCTGAGAACCCCGCTCGACAGAGCTGGTCCAGTAGCCCAGATGGTCGAACCGAGCTCCGTGCGACGCATCCCAAGGACTCCCAGCAGGCCCCTCGATCAGCTCTATGAACGGTGGTCCGCCGTGGGTGAAGGCGATGCGATAGTCCCACTCGCCAAGCCGATCAGCTACAGGAGCACTCCAGTCGGCTCCCACGGCCCTCCCAAGATCCTCCATAGCCCTCTCGATGTCCGGCACGACGAAGCACACATGGTAGAAGGCAGTCATCAGTTCATGATCGCGCAGGTACCGAAGCCGTGTCTGCTGGTTTCATGGCCGGACGTTAAACGACAAGGTAAGTGCCTGTTCGGGCGCTTCGGCTCCGCCGCCCGCTCCAGCAGCGCCGCCTTCGACCCCAGCGCGTACCGGGCGCGCCGACAGCCGGTTCGGCCTTTACACCGCCTCCTGCACCGCGTGCGGCGGCTCGTACGACAAGCCGTGGCGCCGCACTCAGCGCCCAGGCAGTGAGGAACATCAACGTCAGAACGTGCGCCAGGCCCTCCTGGGCCGATGCAGCAGATGACAGGGCGGCATCATCGCTCGAAGAACGCCCAATCGACCCCTAGCTGGTAGTACGCCAAGACGAATAGGACGAATAGGAAGAGCAGTCCAGCTACTGCCACGCCGGCCAACAGCTTGGCCACCTTCGGCACACACGACGTGAGCCCCTCCACCGCCAGGTAGATCCCCGTAACGAGGAGCACCGCGAGCGTGACCGGCAGCAGCACCGCCAGGCTCACCCCCACAACCGCCCCGGCGATCCGGAAGCGTCCCCAGAACACCAGCGCCAGCACTAGCGAGATCACGACCGCACCCGACAGCCCCCCGACGAGCTCGATCCACCAGGGCCGGTCGCCCATCCAGGGCAGCTCAGTGATGCAGGTGACGTCGAAGAGGTCGAGGCCCGCCCAGATGCCGAGGCAAAAGATCACTCCGAGAGTCCCACCCGCGATCAAGCGGTAGACCCACTCCCGTGTTTTCGACCAGCCCGTTCCCTTGCCGTGGAGCATCGTCATCAGCGCAACCCCCGACCACACCAGCCACCGCCGGATTGGCGCGGTGCCAGCGTCCGCCATCGCGTCGCGCAATACGCGGTCGGCCTCCACACGCAGCACCTTTTCGCCCCTGACAGAGGTGTACGTCAGGTCTGCTGTTTCGTGGACCAGTCCGTCGTGCAGCAACGTGGCAGCAAGATGCCTCCCGGTCTTCGGTACGAGCCAGGTGAAGCAGGCGGGTACCGAGGTCAGATCGCTCTTGAAAGTGCGGGTGGCCGAGGGCACCAGAAGAACGCCGACGTGCCGGTCGTCGTAGGCGATGCGGCGCTTCATCTTGAATCGCTCGCGGTCGCCATCGTAGGTCCGGATCAGCTCGATCCGGACAGGGGAGCCGGGGTGGGGTGGGACTTCCTCTTCCTGTTCCTCTTTGCAAGCGTCGATGCCACCGTCGTAGAACCGCGACGGGTCCGGGGTCAACGGTTGCGTGCCATCCCGCCTCACCTCGCGCATGCACCTCTCCCTCTCACCACACCGGGTTCACCCCCCCTTCCCTTCCGCCGATTGCTGCCGCTATCCATGCTCCTGGCGCTTTGTCACCCATGTGCCTCACCGCCGCTACTTGTCACTTCGCCGCAGCTTCGGGAGAACAGGGCCAATTCAACCGCCGGCCGCAGCGCGCCAGCGGGACGGGGACCTCGCTGCGGCCAAGCCCTTCCGGCTGGTCCCGCCTCCTTCTCGACGAGGGCCTGGCCGACGCTCTGCGGCAGAGGTCGTGATCGAGGCCCCTACTCCGGGCGGCGCCCACAGTTCGGGCAGGGGAGGGAGAGCTCTGGCTGTAGACGGTACGAGAACAGGGCCGTTCAGGACGAGGTCGGTGATCGTGCTGGCGGTGTGCAGCATGGGCGCCCCTGGTGTGCTCCGTACAGCGGGGTCACCATCGCTCACTGGGTGGGCCCCGAAGGGCGTCAGCCTTCACTCGATAGAGACGCACCAGCGTGGGGTTCAATTACATTGCCCCAGCTCTGCGCAGTCTCGGACACCGTCCCTGAAACGGCGCGGTTTCACGGCCCCGCCGTTCAGTGGCCTAACCAGTGCTGGGCAACTGCGGCTCGCCCGCCCTCCAGAGGAGGCTCATGACTGCCTCACAGCGCATCGAGAGAACGGCGCAGGCTCTATTTCGGTGGGTCAGAAGAGAGACACAGAACCTCTAACGTGCTCGGCCATTACAGCTTCACCCCGTCCGTCCCGGCCGACGGCCTGCGCCCGCTGCGCGACCCGGACGCCCCCGGGCTGGACGACGAGGACGACGACGGAGCGGAGGACTGAACGCCGATGCCCTCGCCGAGTGCTGACGGGCCCGCGAGCCGGGCCGGCCTGCCGCCCCCGAGGGGGCCGGGGTGGACTGACCGGGTCCGTGCCCCCGACGATGTCGACGAGGGCCTGGACGAGTTCGGCAACCGGGTCACGGGCAAGTGGATGCCCAAGGGCATCGACCAGGACCTGTGGGAGCGGATCCGGGGCGCCACGATCGCGGGCTGCCTCGGCTTCGGCGCGAAGGTGCTGAAGGACTTCACCCGCGCCTGCATCTACACCCGCGACTACCGCGACCTTGACGACCTGCGGCGCGTCCTGACCGTGCTGCGCGAGCTCGGCGTGAGCGGCTGGCTTGACTACGAGCGGGACTGCGACACGGGCAGGGGGCTGTACGGGCGTGGGGCTCTGTACTGGTACTCCCCGCCGGGCACCGCCACCATCGAGGCACCGCGGTGGTCGGTCGGCCGGGAGATGGACGCCGAGTCGGCCGCCGCGCCCGGTGGCGTCGCTTTGGGGCCGTCGGGATCGTTCACCCGGTGAAGGTGCCGGGCCGGGGAGGGTCTGGCCGTGAGCTGGGAGGGGGGACGGGTGTGGTTAGGTGTGTCGCTGGCCGAGGCGTATCCGCAGGTCGCCGCGATGTGGTTGCAGCTGCGCAACGGAGGGCTGACACCGGAAAGGCGACGCCGAAGATGCAGGTCGCGGTGTGGTGGCGGTGCGCGGCTGGCCACGAGTGGCAGGAGAACATCTTCACCCGCACCACGCTGCCGAAGTGGAAGAACGGCGACGTCGCGGCCTGCCGGGAGTGCGTCGGCTACAAGGTCTTCCCCGGCGACTCCGGGGAGCTGGCCCATTTCTATTGCTTCCGTGAGCTTTTCCACGGCCGCAGACTGATCCGCGTGTCGGAGGACCCTCAGCGGTTCGACTTCCAGGGGGACGTGATTCCCTTGCCGAGCACTTTCCCTATGGGAACGGTGCCTGTGCAGGAGGCTGGGCTCAGGGCGGGCTACCGGTCTCCGGTGAGGTGCAAGAGCTCCTTGAGTTCTTCAACCAACGCTACAGTTCGCTGCCGTGTTTCCTGGAGCAGGCCTGGCAGGCGGATCAGCCGAGCACGGCGGCGCAGCGATTGAACCAATCCATCGGACAGATGTTCCAGCTCCAGGAGTCCGCACAGCAGCTTATGCGGATCCCGCTGCCTGACGGCAGCGGGAAGACCTACGGTCCGGAGTTCCGGTACGTCGAAGCCGACACCTGACCAAAGGCAGCATGGCCCAGCCGCCCACCACTCTCACCAAGACGGGCGGGATCGAGTCTGTTGACGGCTCTGGTCGGCCGGCGCGCCCCACTGAACGTCGGCTGCGAACGTTGCCCTGTCGGTGTGCGAAATCGCACGATTGGCGGATCGTGGTCTGGGTGCGCATTGGGAAGTCTGGTCAGAGGAGATGACCAGGACAGCGGCACAGCAGGGGGACCAGCCTCTTCCCACCTTCCGAGAATCGTGAATCCGCACTTCGCGTTGAGGGCAGCCGACGCAGGAAATGAGGACCCATGGAATCCCCTCGCCGGGTACGTCGGGACGTGGCGCTGGGCGCACGGCAGAGCCTTGAGGAAACCACGGCGGCGGACGTCGAAGAGCCTCGGCCGGTGCGGGACACCGAGAGCCGATCGGTGACCGACGACCAGCCGGACAGGAGCGGCATCACGGAACTGCGGATCCTTCCGCCACTGGCGATCGGCCGGTTCGGGTCGTCCAACGAACCGATGGACAACTACCACGCAGTGGTCCGCGAACCGACCGGATATCGCGAGTTGCAGCCCGCGCCGACCTTGCACGTCGACCCGGTCAGCGGAGCGATCTCGGAGGAGACGCAGCCGGCGGAGGTCCGGTTCAGGGACGCCACCGGACGGATCCGTCCCGTGGCGCCCTTCCTGGAGGTGTGGGCCCGGTTCGGCGACGGCGACCTGGAACCCCTCACTACCGCGCGCCTCGAAGCCGTCGGCCTTACCCCCGCCGACCTGCGCTGGCAGGTCGTGGTGGCCAACCTCAAGGCGGCGCGGCGTACCGGGGACGTCAAGGACGGGATCCACGCCGACACCGGGTCGTTCAGCGACCACGCCGAGCACCCGCTCACCGGTCGCGCCGACAATTTCAAAGCAGGCAAGTCGGTCTCGCTCGGCACGGTCCGCTTCGTCAGGCCGACGGACGAGTTCCCCGAGATCCGGATGCGCTTCATGCCCGGCCGGGGCGAGGTGTTCGGGGTACGAGCGGGGGATCCGCAAATCAGCGACGACGTGTACGACCCGGCGGCCGGGCGCTGGGACGACCACTTTGACGGCGACCCGGCCGCGCCACTGGTGACCTTCCCGGCCCAGACCTACGAAGGCACGCTCGACCAACAGGGGCAGCGCTACATCTCCAAGGGTTACGTCGACGACGCCTGCGACGGAATCGTGAGCGTCGAGGTCACCATCGGCGGTCAGGTGCTCAGCGCTTCGGCCCGGATCTGCTCCGGAGTGCCCGACTTCGCGCCGGACAGTTTCCATGTCCGCACGCTGCAGGACGACCTCGTTCAGGCGCTGCTCGGCCCCGCCGTCTCCGGTGAGCTGGACCGGGACGAGGTGGAGGACACCCTGCGCCGCGCCCTGGAGACGGTGCGCCTGATGAACACGATGGCCATGAACGCGGACCAGGGGATCGGCGGCGTCACTACGAACGCCACCAACCAGGCGCGGCATGAGACCGCCGAGTACGGGCGCGCCTTCGAACCCGTCTTCGGCCAGGGCGAGGCCCCCTACCACCAGGCCTTGGCGATTCACGAGCAGCTCATGGCGAGCTGGCAGAAGGGCGTACTGCCCATCCCGCGTGATCTGATCCGTTCCTACGACGAAGCCGGTGATTTCTCGACCATGGCACGCCAGAAGATGCCAGCGCTCATGCGAGGCAGCGACACCCTGGAGTTGACGCTCACCCGCCGTCAGATCGAGCTCCTGCGTCGTGCAGCCCTGGAGACGCAGGCCACGACCGAGCCCGAGCGCATGATGCTCCGCCTGGTGGAGTTCTTCCGCGCGATGGCTCCCCTCCATGAGCACATTCCCACGGAGTCGGGTTCGCTGTCGGACCTCTTCGTCCATCCCCTGGAGCTACTGGACCACCTCCGTACGGCGAACGCCCAGGGACCGCTCGCGGACGCAGAGGCCGGGCAGAGGCTGGTGACCCCGGGCGACCCGGAGGCCTCGGCGTTCGTACGCCTGCTGCGGCGCGAGGACCACCCCATGCACGGACCGTTCAGCCGCACCGTGCCCAACACCGACAAGACCGGCCTCGAGATCGTCGAGGCCTGGATCGCCGCGATGCCGCCGGACGGGGACGAGTGACGACCGCCCCCAACGCCGTCCCCAACGCCGTCATCGCAGATCCCAGGAGTAGCCGTGGAACCGATTGCGCCCCGGAACCTGACCGCCCAGCTCGCGTACCGGGCGCGTGGCAACCCTCCCGGTACGACCCCGGCGTCCTCCGTCGGCAACTTCTACCCCGGCCTTGAACTGGACCTGCGCAATCTGTGGCGTCGCGTCTTCGCCGGAATCGAGCTGCACGAGGCGGTCGCCCTGGTCCTGGCCGCCGACGACGATGCGCCCGAAGAGGTGCGGGGGCTGGTCGGCGAGATCCTTCTCGCCGTCGACGGGCATCCGGTCTGGATCGAGGTCACCGGCCCGCGCTCACCCGGAGGGGCCAGCGAAAGTCTGGGTAACTGGTCCTTGGAATGGTCGAACGCCCTTGCCGACGTCGCACAGAAGGCAGGACAGGAAGTCCGGTGCACCTTCACCAAGGGCGACGACGACCAGCAGGACGTCTCGCTGAGGGTCCGGAAGATCTTCGAGGAGTCCGGGCCTGAGGGCGGGGACGATGCCCGCACGGCGGTGCTCAGCCGCGAACTCGCCCAGCCCGGTGAGCTGACGCAGAGCCTCTGTTCCCCCTGGCAGAACGACTTCATCGGCTGCGGCTGCTACTACTGGGCCGCCAGTCGGCCCGACTACGTCAACGTCGAGCCGGACGAGGCCGACGGCAGCCGAGGCCACAACTGGCTGCAGCGTAATCGGACACCCACCACCCCCAAGGTCTACACGCTTCGTCAGGCGGACCTGCTCCAGCACGAGGACATCATCGCCAGCTGGGAGGACAAGCTGAGCTTCGTCCTTGAGGGAAAGGACGACCATGAACGCGACGGTGACTGAGCCTCGGGTCCGCGGCTATCACCTGTTCGACGGAGGGACCGGCCCGCACATCCTCGTCTCCGCCGGCTCGCTCGTCTACGCGATCCCGCCAGAGGTCCGGGAGCTCTTCGAGGACGCGGCCGTGGCCCGGGACGAGGCCGCCGCGAGCGCCCTGCTCGCCCGGTTCGGCCTGGACGTCCCCGTAGCGCTTGATGAGGCCCCCGGAGAGGTCCCCCTGCGCTCCATCTCCCTCGCCATCGCGCAGACCTGCAACTTGGGCTGCACCTACTGCTACGCGGAACAGGGCGACTTCGGCGGTGCCGCCAAGCTCATGTCCGAGCAGGTCGCCCACGCGGCGGTCAACCGCCTGGTGGACGACGCGGCCACCGGGGAGCAGGTCACCATCGCGTTCCTCGGTGGCGAGCCGCTCGCCAATCGCCGCGTACTGCGGTCCGCCACCGAGCACGCTGCCGCGCGCGCCGCCGAGCGCGGAGTCCGCGTCGGATACTCGATCACGACGAACGGCACCCTGGTCAGGCCCGACGACGCCGAATTCTTCGCACGGCACGGATTTGCCGTCACTGTCAGCCTCGACGGTGTGGGCGCCGTCCACGACCGCCTACGCCCCGCAAGGAACGGACGGCCCACCTACGAACGGGTGCTCAGGCGTCTGGAGCCGCTCCTGAACGACCGACGGCGGACCATGAATGTGTCCGCCCGCGTCACCGTGACACCGCGGAACCTGTCTCTTCCAGAGACGCTGGAGGAATTCATCTCCCTGGGGTTCGACAGCGTCGGGTTCTCGCCGATGCTCAGCTCGCCCACAGGCGCCGACGAGATGGCCGGGACCGACCTGACCGCCATGCTCGAACAGATGACTGCCTGCGCCGAGCGTTTCGAGGAGCGGGTCGAGAACGGCATCGCATATCCGTTCCTCAACGCCGTCAATGCGCTGCGGGAGATTCACCGGGGCACCCACCGCCCCTACCCGTGCGGTGCCGGAGCAGGATATCTGGGCGCGTCCGCCGACGGTGAACTGTTCGCCTGCCACCGTTTCGTCGGAGACGACGAGCGCAAAATGGGCGACGTCCTCACCGGGGTGGATCCAGCACGGCAGCTGAAATGGTTGGACGACCGGCATGTGCATCGCCAGCAGCCGTGCTCCGACTGCTGGGCGCGGTACCTGTGCGGCGGGGGATGCCATCACGAGGTGATCGGGCGTGGCCGCCCGGCCTGTGACTACATCCGGGGCTGGCTCCACCACTGCCTGTGCATGTACGCGCGGCTGAGGGAGAAGCGGCCCGAGTATCTCGACATGATCGCCCGCGGCCGGTGACGACGACCGTCAGGGCGGACATCTGCGTGATCGGCGGCGGCCCCGCGGGCTCGACCGCCGCCCGCCAGCTCGCCCTGCTCGGGCACTCCGTCCACCTCGTGGAACGCGCGGTGTTCCCCCGTCGGCGGCTCGGCGATTGCCTGGCACCAGGAATCGTGCAGGTCTTGGACGCGCTGGGCCATCCCGCCCCCGCCGGTCTGCGCCCCGCGGAGCTGCTCGCGCGGTGGGCGGGCACCGAGCACTGCGCACCCACCTTCGTCGCCGACCGCGGCGTCTTCGATACGTTCCTGCTGGACGGGGCACGGACAGCCGGAGTGCAGGTGTCGCAGCCCGCCCTCGCCCGCCGCCCGCGCCGGCACGACGACGGCTGGCGCATCGAGGTGCGGCAAGCCGATCAACGGTTCGATCTGGACTGCAGGTTCCTCATCGACGCCGGCGGACGGACGGGTTTGCTTCGCCAGAACCGCCGCCGCGCAGGAGCGCGTACCACGGCTCTCTACGGATATTGGCGACCTGAGGTGTGGGACGGGCCCGGCGTCCGTGTCGAGGCTGGCTCCGACGAGTGGCTCTGCGCCGCGCTGCTGCCGGACGACACGATCAACGCGATGGTCTTCGTCGAGCGCGCACGGTGTACCGCGCTGGACAGGAACGCAAGGCGTCGGCTCTACCGCTCGCTGCTGTCCGCCTCCGGCCTGGTTGGCCCCTGGCTGGGCACACAGATCACCGGAACGCTCGCCTGCGATGCCACGAGCTCGATCGCCGAGGGCACCGTCGGCTGTGACTGGATCAAGATTGGTGAGGCGGCGCTGACCCTCGACCCACTGTCCGCGCAAGGCGTTCAGACCGCGATGACCACCGCCATGCAGGGCAGCATGGCCGCCCACAGCATCCTCCGGTGGCCTGCCACCGCCTCCACGGTCGCCTCCTTCTATCAATCGCACCTGCGGCGCCTCGCCCGACATCACGACGGTCTCGCCGCCGAGCACTACAAGCGTCAGTGCCACGTACAACCCCGGCAGTTCTGGATCCCGCGGGCTGTCGCACCATCCTGAGAACCCATCCACCTAACCGCACGCTTCACCAAGCGGGCTGTCCGACAGGTGATCGTTTAAGTGAAAAGTGCTTCTGACCAGTGAGAATGAGGATTGCCTAGGCCCTTGTTCACGCGTCCGTCGGAGGCACTTCTCAGGTGAGTAAGCGTATCGGGTCGTACCCGCGTGTGCTGGTGTCGGGTGGCGGTCGTGGGGTGGTTGCGCAGGCCGGCGGGGTGCTGCTGGTGGAGACGGCCCGTCGGGCAGGTTGGACGCTGCGCTGTCCGCTGCTCTCGCGCCGTGGTGCAAGCCCAGGGCGGTGCACGATCCGGGCAAGGTCCTGCTCGATCTGGCTCTGGCGACCGCGCTGGGCGGTGACTGCCTGGCTGACATCGCGGTGCTGCGTGCCGAGCCGGTCGTGTTCGGCCCGGTGGCCTCCGATCCCACCGTTTCCCGGCTCATTGACGCCCTGGCCGCAGCCGGTCCGCGCGCCCTGGCAGCGATACGCCGGGCCAGGGCGGATGCCCGTGAGCGGGTCTGGAAGCTGGCCGGGCACCAGGCCCCGGACGCGGGTGGTGAGGTGGTCGTGGACATCGATGGCGTCCTGGTCTTGGCGCACTCCGAGAAGGAGGACGCGGCCGCGACCTGGAAGAAGACGTTCGGGCATCATCCTCTGTTCGCGTTCGTCGACCACGGCGCCACCGGATCCGGAGAGCCCGTCGGCCTGCTGCGATCAGGGAACGCGGGCAGCAACACCGCCGCCGACCACATCACCGCAGCCCGGATCGCGCTGGCCCAGCTCCCGCCCAGGTATCGGCGCGGGGCGCCGGACTCTGATCCGCACCGACTCCGGCGGCGGCACTCACGAGTTCGTGAACTGGCTTGCCGCCCGCGGCCGCTGGCTGTCGTACTCGGTCGGCATGACCATCACCGAGGCGGTCCACCAGGCCGTACTCCTGGTTCCGGCCTCGGCCTGGACCCCGGCCGTCGAGCCCGGCGGCGAAGTTCGCGATGGCGCCTGGGTCGCCGAGCTCGCCGGTGACGTCCTCAAGGGCTGGCCGAAGGGCATGCGGCTGATCGTGCGCAAGGAACGGCCGCATCGGGGCGCGCAGTTGCGGCTCACCGACGCCGACGGGATGCGCCTGACCTGCTTCGCCACCAACACCGCCAACGCGCCGATCGCCCAGCTGGAGCTGCGGCACCGCCAGCGGGCCCGGGCATGGGACCGCATCCGCGCCGCCCGCGACACCGGCCTGCGCAACCTCCCCCTGCACCGCGCGGCGCAGAACCGGATCTGGCTGGAGATCGTGCAGATCGCCCTGGACCTGCTGGCCTGGCTGCCGATGCTCGCTCTGACTGACTGGCGAGGCCCGCCGCTGGGAACCCAAGCGGCTCCGGCTGGTGGCTGTTCTCCGCCGCCAGCCAGCTCGCCACGACCGGCCGCCGCCGCTACCTCCGCCTCGCCCGGCACTGGCCCTGGACCCACCTGATCACCACCGCGTTCGACCGCCTGCAAGCCCTCCCGAACCCCGGCTGACCAGCGACAACGCCCCATCCCAACGAACCCTCCCACCCATCCGGAGTAGTGGAACCCGGCGCCCACCCGACGCGACAGCCGGGCCACCAGCCTGCCCACCACCCGCCTCACAAGACGAAACGGCCCGCCAGAGAATCCGACGGACCGTCACGCAAGATCGAGGCTAATGGTGTTCGGCCTGTTCAAGATCCTCGGCTACAACCTCAGCCCGCGGTTTCGTGACCTGGACGACCAGCGGTTCTGGCGGGCCAGCCTGTCCGGGGTGGAGACGGGGACGTACGGGCCGCTGGAGGACATCGCCCGCAACCGGAAAACCTGAACAAGGTGATCACGCACTGGCCGGACATGCTGCGGGTGGCCGGTTTTCTGGTCACCAACCAGGTCCGTGCCTACGACCTGCTGCGGATGTTCGGTCCGCAAAGGACGCTCACCCCGCTGGGGCAGGCGTTCGCCGAGTACGGGCGGATCGCCAAGACCCTGCACCTGCTGGCCGTGGTCGACCCGGTCGACGACACCTACCGCCGCCAGTTGAACCGGCAGCTCACCGTGCAGGAGTCGAGGCACAAGCTCGCCCGGGACGTGTGCCACGGCAGGCGCGGCACGATCCACCAGGCGTATCGGGACAGGATAGAGGACCAGCTCGGCTCGCTCGGCCTGATCCTGAACGCCGTGGTGCTGTGGACCACGAAGTACATCGACGCCGCCGTCGCGGCGCTGCGGGCCGAGAGTCACGAGATCCGCGACGAGGACATCGCCCGGCTGTCCCCACTCAAGCACCGCAACCTGAACCTGCTCGGCCGCTACAGCTTCACCGCCTCTACCCCGGCCGCCGGCGCCCTGCGCCCGCTGCGCGACCCGGAGGCTCCCGAGCTGGACGAGGACGACGACGAGTCGGCGGCCGACTGAAGCCGGCCTGTCAGCGAGGCGGGCGCGAGCGCGGCGTCGTACTGCTCGACGGGCCCAGGGCAGCACCACGCAGGAGAGCAGGAACCAGTCGCTGTATCGGTGCAGGTCCCAGTCGCGCACCGGGACGTGGAACGCGGAGGCCATGAACTCCTCCAAGGAGTCCCCAACAGGACGGTCGGCTTCAACACGGCCCTCGAAGCGGCCCAGCGTGCGCATCAGAGCCGCCTCGGTGTCGAACTCCGCCCAGGCGAAGGTCGGACCACAGCCACTCCTCGGCGTCCTCGGCCCGGATGTGCTCGTGCCTCTCCACCGCCTCGGCCACGGCCTGCTGCACATAGGCGCGGGTGTGGTTCTCGGCATGGTGACCGCGCCATGAAGCGGGGCGGTGACGCCGCCACCGTACGGTCGTGCAGCCCCGAACCGGTACGAGTCGAGCTGGGATGTCACGCCATGGGCCCTTGGATGCACTACTTGGTGTATCCGGGTGCTGCGCACCGCCGACCGCCTGCACGGATGGAGACCTGGCCGTCATGGACCCTGTATTGAGCGGCGTGCTCGTTGCGCTGGCTGGCGCGGTTGTGCGTCTGCTGTATCAATGGATCGCATGTCGCACTGTCGTGCGACTGGCCCAACTGCATCAGAACGGTGCGAGTGGGCGCGCCCGGTGCCTGCCCGCGGGAAGCCGAATGACAGAGCGCCTGGCAGGGCAGGAAACCACCATCGAGGTCGGCATACCTCACACGGGCGGCAGTCATGGATGAATCCACGACCACCGAATACGCGGTGGCCAAGAGGGTCAAGAAGGTCGCCCCCCGACGGCCCACAGAGGGAGCGCAACTCCTGGGACAGCGCGCCGAATTCGCGTTATTCTACCACCGCCACGTGGCGGGCATGATCCGGTTCGTGATGCGGCTGGGCGCCACCCCACATGAGGCAGCTGACGCCGTCCATACCGCCTTCACCGAGGCCTTTCCGCGCTGGGCGCAGATCACCGCGCCGAACGCCTGGCTACGCACCGTCGCGGCTCGCAGCTACCTTCGCCAGACCGCAGGACGGGAACACCCGACCGCGCTGATGCCGGATCTACCCGGCGGCGCCTCCCCGTTTGAGGCCGTCACTCTCAAAGAGGAAGAGCAGCGCGTCTATACCGCGCTAGCCTCACTGCCCCCGCGGCAACGACACGTCATGGCCTGGCACCTCGATGGCTTCACCCATTCAGAAATCGCCAGTGCCCTAGGCACCACACCCGAAGCCGTCCGCCAAAACTACGCTCGCGCCCGAGCAGCCCTGAAGCACTCCCTCGGCCTGGCCTCCAAGGAGGGGCGATGACCGACCACACCACCGAAAACGGGTACACCAGCGACGACGTCCTGCTTGATGAGATTCTCGCCCGCGCCGAGGAGGGCGTACTAGAGACGTTGTCGTCTCGCGTGGACCCGGACGCGGGACTGGCGGACATCTTCTCTCGGCACCCGCTGCGAAGCACCTCAAGGCGCACCCGTCGCCGTACTACGCAGAAAACAGGGCAGGCGGAAGAAGCGCGACGTCCCTGACCGCTGGACGCACACCCGGCCTGTCGTCATTCGATCAGGCTGGCACCTCCAGCCGCCTCCACCCGCTTGAGCGCCCGAACCCGGCGGCCTGGGGTGCCGCTCACCGCGAGTGATTCGTCACCGTGGTTGGGCCCCGGTCCGGCAGCCCCACCAGTCCACCACCCCGGCCGGGGCCGCATGCAACGGCGCCCGGCAGCACCGCGAGCGCGCCAGCCAGGTCATCGCCGAGGTGACCGGCCTGAGCGCGGGCCGGATCGCGGTCCTCTCCGGGCCGAACTTGGCCGCGAACCCGGCGGCCAGGGCGGGGGCGGCCGCTGGTCGCGGCCGCCGTCGTCGCAGCGGAATTCGCTTTGCCCGCCCGCCCTGCTCATCCCGCAGACGATGCCCTACGCCGTTGCCGCCGGCATCGCCATGCACGCGGCGTTCTCACTGCTGAGACCCCGCCAGCTCATCACCTTCTCCGGCCTCACCCTCGGCACCTACTGCGCCTTCACCGCGTGATCGGACCCTAGTTGGGGCATGAAGCCGCCAACTCACCGCTTGAGTCTCACCTCTTAAGAGGTGAGACTCAGCTAGGGTAGAGCCACGACCCACACTGTGTACGAACGCAGTCTCCTCAGTCGCGGGAAACGAGCCCGCTGAGCACGGCTCGTTTCCGTCAGACCGGTCTCGATGCTCAGGTCCGGGAACTTACTGGCGATCTTCCGACGCAGCCCTTTTGGCCTGCCCAACATGAAAAGCGCTCCTCTCGTGAAACTTCAGGCAAGCGAGAGTGCCGTAGAGCCCAAGGCCAAGCATCGGCAACGTCACGACGAGCATGGACGTCTGCAGGCCCTTCTGTGCGAGGAAGCCCAGACCAGCCCGCATCAGCACGATGATGATGTTCGTGAGTGTCGCCCTTTGACTCTCCACCTGGCGGTCAGCCGCCCAATGATCCTTCCAGAGTTCTAGCAGGACATCGATCCCATCAGCCATGGCTCCCCTTCGCGGTAGGGACATTGTTCCGTGCTGCGGCCATTAGCGCTCAGCATCCGATCCTGTAGGCAACTGTTGACACGCTCGATGTCCCGGCCGGCAGCATCTACCATCAGCCACGGCAACGACGGCGACGTGCCCTCCACCATGGCCCCTTCGGCTGCGGCGCGTTCGAGGACCCGGACGGAATCCGGGCCGCCTGTCAGGCCGCTGGCGGCTGCATCTTCTGTGAAGAGCGCCGCCTGGGGTTCGGCAGTCTGCGCAACCGGTCGGACGCGCCATGGGAACGCCGGTTTCGCAAAGCAGCTTGCGCAGCAGTGGCATCACGTTGCCGCTTCAATAGAAGCATCGACTGTTGACATGTATCCCATTTTTGACAAATCGTGCTACGGGGCGGAGGGTTGGAAAGGTGAAATCTTCTGGCTCAAATGGAGGGAGAGAAACATGTCAGCCACCGCACACCTCGTTCGCCTCAGCTGCGAGGAAACCGAAGACAGCGGCAATGACGAGATCCTTCTCATTTACGACGGCGAACTGCTGGTAAGTGATTCCATAGGGGCCGGCCATGCCACCGAGATCAACATGACCCGCCCCGTCAACGGAACCTCACTGGTCGACCTGCAGGAGCACGACTGGCCGGACGACAACGACTTCCTCGGTAGGATCGCCATCCGTGAGTCGGAAAAGGGGCAGGGAATGAGGCATCAAACCTTCACGCTGGACGATGCCCACTACACGCTGCACTACCAGGTGGTGTAGGTGCAGCCAAGGGCTCTCCCCGTAATCCGCGGTGGACGAGTGCGGCGTCGGATGCGATGCATCTCAGGGCGGAGAGGGCCTCATGAAGCTGAAGGTCACGCGCTGGAAGCGTACGGGCATGCCCACCTGTACGTGAACCTGCCCGGGCGCCTACCTCAGGACGGGGGACATCTATGGTCTGTCCCAAAAAATGAGCCTTTTCAGCGTGGCCACCGATCGGGTGATGACCTTGGTGCCCGCAACGGACAGGGCTCCCGTGCCGTTGGGTGAGGTGTGCGAAGTCTCAACCAGCCGGTCCAGGAGCCCTGTCCCAGCAACGTACGGCTCCGCCCGCCCCGCCGCCGTACCTGATCCAGCGCGGCCTTGACGCCACCCGGACACCGGTGAAGGTGCACATCGGGACCTGCGCGCTGGCTGGAAGAAGGGCGGCCGGCGCGTCGGAGGAAACAGCGCGGCGGGCGCTGGTACAGCAGGTGGAGGCCTGCTCGATATGCCGCCCCAACACCGAGCTGGGCGTGCTGAAGGCTAGGGCAAGCCGTGGTCCTGGTTGGCCGGTGAGGAGTCGCTCGGCGATCTGTAAGCTGCACGAGCGGGTGACGGCCCAGGTGTGGGCCGCGAGCACGAGTGGGGCATGTCCGCGTGGGGCATGTCCGCGCCCGGAGGGCCGCCGCGTGCGAAGGACCGCGGCGGCCGAAGCTGCGGCCGTGCAGGTCGCCGCCGTTCCGGCCGAGCCCGTGGTGTCGGTTGTCATCCCCCAGCCGGTGAGGGCCACGCGGGGACTGGAACCCCTCACCGGCTGCCGCGCGTTGCGTCGGGATCAGCCGCCCTGGAGCCGCAGTCGGAAAGCGGGGCAGACATCCGGGTCGTCCTCCGCGTAGAGATGGATGCGTCCGTCACCTTCGGCGATCGACAGGGAGTCGAGGGTGTCCCCGTCCAGGAAGCGCTTCGGTGTCGTGAAGGAGAGGGACAGGTGCGCGAACTCGGTGGCCGAGGTGCCGCCCTGCACCATGGACCAGGTGCCGGACCCGTCGAAGGACTCGCCGAGTTCGCTCCGGTACCAGTCACCGGTCGGCCAGTCACGTACGGTTACCGTGCCGCTGCCCGGCTCGCTCTCGGACGCCTTCAGGGTGAGCGTCACGCCCTCCGCGTCGCCCTCGCCCCGGTAGGTGCCTGCGAGTTCCCCGGAGGTCGCGCCGACCGCCTGCTTCCCCATGCAGCCCTCGACAGCGGTGGACGCCGACGAACAGCCCGGCAGGCAGGTCAGCAGAGCCAGCACGGCGGCGGCCGCCAGCGGACGTGCTCGGGACATCTACTCACTTCTCCTTCGCCGGAATGCGCTCGGTCCAGACGATCTTCTGGTCCACGGACGAGAAGACGCCCTCCTCGCGGTTGACCTTCTCCAGCCAGTCGTAGTAGCCGATGTAGTGAAGGAACGACTCGTTGCTGGTGTTGTTCTTCATGGTGTACTCGACCACCAGGGAGCCGTCGGGGTCGTGGCCCTTGACCGTGTAGTTCAGGTTGTACGAGCCGGTGAACGCCTCGCCCAGATGGTCCTCATCGCCGGTGACGATCGCCGGCAAGTCCGTGGTGATGAGCTTCTTGAGCGCGCCCAGCTTGCCGCTCTCCGAGATCGAGTACGCCACGCTGCCTTCCGGCTGGCCGGTGGACCGCCACTGCTCCAGCGTGTCCAGCCGCAGCTGCTCCATGCTCTCGCTGGACCGGATCAGCTCGGTCATCTCATCACCGTAGTAGTAGTCGCGGTGCCGAGGGCCGTCGCCGCTCACCCAGTCCCAGCCCAGCGAGTACGGATCGTCCGAACTGAGCCCCGGATAGGGGTCCTTGCCCTGGAAGGCGAGGTCCAGCGCGTTGTACGCACCCTCGCTGATCTTCTTAGTGGAGTCGATGTCGGTGAGCTCCGGGTCGCTGTTGAACCACTGGCCCAGGCCGATGTCCGCCATCAGGCTAAAGGCGAGGTTGCGGTCGGCTGTGACCCCCCGTCTGAGGATCTGCGCGAGCTCCCTACCCGCTGCCTCGATGGTCTTCTTTTCCTCGTCGGTCAACTCGACCTTGCAGACGTTGTCGATGACGTCTGGGGAGAGCGTCCCGTCCGCGTTGATGTGCAGGCCCTTCTCCTTGGCCCGCCGCGTGGCGTCCTTGAGGTCCTTCTGGGCAGACTTCAGATCTCCCACGCCGTCCTCGACGACGCGTCGGGCCGCGTCCGCCACCTTCGCGGCGCTCTCCAGCTGGCGCCCGATGTCGTCGATCATCTTCCAGGCGTACGGGGCCGCCGCCCCTTCCCAGTAGCCCTTGTCGCGCAGCGGCGTGAGCGCCTCGTCGTGCATGCGCTTGCCGAGGCCCTTGATGTCCCGGTGGATGATCTCCCAGCGATCCGCCAGGCCGTCCAGCGCCGACAGGTCCACGGCCAGCAGGGAGAGGTAGAAGGTCTCCGCCATCAGTAGTCCTCCAGCGCCGAGCGGATCCGCACCTGACCTGTGGTCTGACCCACCGCGATGTCGGTCCGGGTGTAGGTCCCGTCGCTGGCCCGCAGGCTCTCAGCGATGTGCGCGAGCCAGGCCGTGACCGTACCGGCCTGCCGCTCCCACTGCCGGTGGGCGAGCCGGACCGCCCGCGCCGACTCCAGGCCCTCCAGCGCGGCCACCGCCCTCAGCGCGGGCTCCTCCAGTGACGCGGCCGGCTTGTAGAAGTGGTTGTAGATGTCGTCGATCTGGCCGGCGGCCTTCTTGAGCACACCTGGTGCGATGTTCAGGTCGACCGACCGTCCGCCGGAGGGCGGCGGCTGGAGGCCGGGAGGGCCCGGGAGCAACTGCGGCCGGCTCAGCGGGTCGGCGGTGCTGCCTGCGTGCGGCGCGGTGTAGTGGCCCTCCCAGCCTGGGAGGACCTTGTGGCGCTCGATCTCGTCCGGGGACAGCGGAAGCTTCGCCCCGTCCGGCTCCGGAAGCCGGTCGTCCCCTGTGGCCTTGCCGTCGCTGCCTGCTGCTTTGCCTTCGCTCATGCGTGATTCCCCCGTTCGGTGTCACCCTTCAGGTAATCATGGCGAGGGTCGGATGATCACATCAGGATGGAGACCCGGTAGCGTTGGTCGAGGAATGTCGTGCGGCAGCTTCTTGTGCGGTGCCGGCCAGACGAGTCGAACGCCTTCCGCGCCTCCGCCACGTCACGCCGTTCTTGCGCTCAGGCTCGCGCATCGACGTGCCATCGCGATGGTCACGCCGTTGCCGCAAACAGCTCGGCCTTCGACATCCGCGGCATGAGCGTGGCGGCGGGGCATCGAGCGGCGGAAGCCGATCGGGTGTGGTTCGACAGGCATCCTGGAGCCTCGGTGCGCGCACGGCAGGCGCTGTCCGGCGAGTACGACCACCAGGTGTTTGGCCCTGAGCCCTCGCCCCGAAATGGGAGGATCGCCGTGGTCGTGGTACAGGCCGCCTTAGGCCGTGTATCGGAAGTGCTATTAGCGGAGCTAAACGAGGGTTGATTTTCAGGGTGCGGTGCCCGGGGCGGGCTGAGACTCAGTCACCGGACCGTTCCAGGAAGCCGGCGAGGCTACGGTTCGCCTCGGGCGGGATGGCGTGCGGAAGCGCGTGATGGGACACATCCGGCAGCACGGTCGTTGCGACGCGTGGCAGCAGCGCCTCGGCGCGGGCGGCCACCTTGGAGGGGTCATGGGTCCTGCTGCTTCCGGCGAGGAACAACAGGACCGGCAGGTCCAGGCCGCGCAGGGCGTCCGGTGCCGGGCGCGGCCCGGTTACGGGTCGGAGAAAGGGGAAACCGGCGGCCGCCTCTTGGAGGGCCAGCCAGTCGGGATCGAGGGCGGAGCCTTTGGTCTCCCACTCCAGGAAGGCGCGGACCCGGCGGGGTGTGTTCCGCAGCAGCATGGGCAGTGCGTGCAGCAGGTAGGCCGGGCTGAACCCGGCGAAGCACTGGGTCGGGTCCAGAAGGGCCAGGCGGCGTATCCGGTCGGGCGCGCGCATGGCGTGATGCAGCGCGATCCAGGCGCCGTACGAGTGTCCGCCCAGGTCGGTCTCGGCCACTCCGAGGCCGTCGAGGAGCGCGTCCAGCCAGGCCGACAGGTCGGCGACCGTACGGGGGCGGCGGTCGCCGTCGGGAGTGCTGCGTCCGGGGGCGCCGATCAAGTCGACGGCGAACACCCGGTGAGTGCGTGACAGTTCGGCGGCCTGCGCGTACCAGGACGCGGAGGTTGCGCCCCCTCCGCCGGGCAGGAGGACGAGCGAGGGCCTGTCGGCCGGGCCACATACGTTGACGTGTGTCGTGCCGAAGGGCGTGGGAACGGTCGCCGTCTCGCGAGCGGCAGGCCACTTGGTCATGACTTTGTCGTAGGCCATGAGGAAATTGTCGGCGTCGTAGTTATCGCGAGCGTTCATGAACGGCGACTCCTCTATTATCTCGCTCAGCAAGATACTTGTTGGGCGAGATGATACGTGGAGGTGCTCCGTGCCCGATCAGGAGGGTGAGGAACTCGTCGAACGAGCCGAGCCGGGGCCCGAGATGGAGATCGTCCACCTGCTGCGTGCGGTGGCCGTCGACCTGGGCAGGCACAGCACCCGGTTCGCACAGCGCAACGGCATGCACCCCACCGACGTGCGTGCGCTGATCGCCCTGATGGACGCTGCCCGCGCCGGCGTGGAGACCACAGCAGGGCACCTAGGCACCACTCTTGGGCTCAACTCGGCAGGAACCACAGCACTGGTCGACCGCCTGGAACGGGCCGGGCATGTGCGGCGGGTGCGCGATGCGCGGGACCGCCGCAAGGTCACCATCGAAGTGGACGAGCGGGCGGTCGCCCTCGGCTGGTCCCACTTCGGACCGCTCATCGATCGGGCGGTGGACCTGCTGCGGGGATACGACGAGCGGGAACTGGCCGCGGTCAGGGGCTTTCTGACTGGGATGCGGAAGGCAGCGGTCTAGGCGCCCTACGTGCCGCTGGACATCACCCACACCAGCTGGCCCTCCCCCCACCGCAGGCACCTTCCGCCCATCCAGGCACCGTACCGGGCGAGGCTGACCGCCGTGCGGCTGCCGACGACCTGACCGCGCTGTGCGAGACGGTCGTCAGCGACGACACAGCCGTCACTGCCCTGGGTGACTTCCTCACCGAGCCCTCCGGAGCCCGCGTCCTTGGCTGCATCCTCCAGCTCACCGACGCCGAAGACTCCGCCCGTTTCTGGTGGCAGTACGCCGCCGGCGCCGGGGACACCGCCGCCTCCTACTGCCTCTACCTGCACCACCTCGCCCTCGGCGAGCACGACCAGGCCACCTGGTGGCAGCAGCAAGCCACCCCCACCTCGCCACCGAGTTCGGACGAAGACCGCCCAGCGCAGTTCGTCGACCAGGCACGCATCATCGCCACCGACGCAAGCCTCCCCACCACCCTCCGCGTACTGAAAGCCCTCAAGATCCACACCGACCACGCCAAGGGCGAGACACACACCGTCGAAGCCGTCATCGACTACGTCTCCGCCGCCGTCAGCTACGTCGACGACGACGTCGAGCTGCCTCTGCCCGACCCCGACTTCACCGACCACATCCGCGCCCTGACCACCCACACATCCCACCGTCCGCCCAGCTCGCGGACAACGACCCCCCCCTGCCCGCCCGCTCGCCTCGCAAGACCTCCGCGATCGCTGCGGCCAGACGCCGCACACTCCGCCACACCGACCAGTTACGTTCGGCCCCCCGCACCAATCTGTGACCGGTCAGGGCCGCCGACCGGTCTGCGTGGCGACGGGGTTAGGTTCCCAGGATGGATATCGATATCGAGCAGTTCGCGACGGGAGCTGGTCCGGCGATCCGTGGCATGGTCGAGGCCCTGGGCGGTGACCTGGAGGCCTTCGAACGTGACCCGCTGACGGCTGTGCCGCTCCTGGACGACTTCGTCTCCCGCTCACCATGGCGGGAGTTCGAAGAGGACGACTGGATCTGGTTCCACGCCCAGCTGACGGCCTTCGTCGCGGAGGTACTGGTCCGCGTCCACGGCGGCGTCTGGAGGGCCGTCTCCAACCCTGCCGCGCCCAGGGGGTGGGCTCCCGTCATTGAGGTCCTCGGCGCTGACAGGCAACTGCGCCACGTGGACGTCATGTCTCTGGTGCATGAGGAACTTCATCCGGTTCCCCAGCGGATTCCGCGCCTGGTCCAACGCGCCGTGGACCTGGCTGGCCACGCACCGCACGCGTGAACCGGCTGCCGGCTGGCTTTAACCCCAGGTTTCGCCGCTGATGAGGGCGGGGCCGACGTGAGGGGCGGCGACGTCCGCGGTTCTTGTCCCTTCCGCGGTCGCCGCTCGTCGTCCCGGCTCGAGCGCGTCGTTCCGATGTGCCCTTCGCATGGCCGCTGCCGTCCAGCCGCCGTTGCCACGGCCCGCGCGCCGTCGGCCCGGTGCCGTCGCCGGTCTCGTCCGGCCGAGCGGCCGCCGCCGATCCGCCGTCGGGCCGTTAGGTGGTCGGACCGGCCGGGGGGCCCTCGGATGACCAATAGCACGCGGAAGCGTGGTCAGACGTAGAATTCGGGGTCGTCATCCATCTTGGTTGCCTTAAGACCGTGTCCTATGTGGTGAGGCGGACGAGCCGTTTGTAGCAGCACAGGGCGGCTGCCAGTCCGAGAAAGGCCAGGTAGTTGCGGGGATCGCGCTCGTAGCGAGGACTCAGAGGTCGGTACCGGACAGCCAGGACATCGTCCGTTCGATGACCCATCTGCGGCGGCCCAATCGTTCGCTGGACTCGATGCCTTTGCGCGCGATCCGTACTCCGATGCGTTTGCCACGTAACCATTTCCGCAGGTCGGCGCGGTCGTAGGCTTTGTCCGCGTGGAGGCGCTGGGGCTTGAA
>NZ_JBVJAH010000029.1:0-47912 GCF_055590785.1 Streptomyces sp. NPDC041796 | reverse complement strand
CCCCCCCCCCCCCCCCCCCCCCCCCCCCCCCCCCCCCCCCCCCCCCCCCCCCCCCCCCCCCCCCCCCCCCCCCCCCCCCCCCCCCCCCCCCCCGCTGCTCTCCCCCGTCTCTCCCCGCGCCGTGACGCCCGGGCAGGTCCGTCAGGCGACCGGGGCCAGTTCGCGAGCCCGGGCCGGGAAGACCGCGACCGACACCTCCTCGTCGTCGAGGCACCGCCCCGTCTCCAGGTCGAAGCGCTGCTTCAGCAGTGGCGACGCCACGAACGGCCGCCCGCCCGACGAGCCGAGCAGGCCGCGCGACAGCACCTGGGCGCCCGTGAACGGGTCCCGGTTGTCGATCGCGTACAGCCGTCCCGACCGGTCCCGGAACAGCGCCACCTGCCGTCCGTCCGGCAGCAGGGCCGCCATGCCGCGGCCCGGCGTCAGCACCGAGTCGTCACAGATCGGCAGCCACTCGTCGGCGTAGGAGAGTTCGAGCATCATCGGGCGGAAGCTCCTTCCAGGGGTTCCAGCGTCAGAATCGTCAGGTCGGGCTTGATCTGGCCGCGCTCCGGCACGAACTTCACCGACGGGTCCGGCGCGTCCGGTGCGTTCACGAAGGAGACGAACCGGCGCAGCCGCTCCGGGTCGTTCAGCGTCTCGGCCCACTCGTCGTGGTAGCTCGCCACGTGCGCGGCCATCTGTGCCTCCAGCTCGTCGCACAGCCCGAGCTTGTCGTGCACGACCACGTCCCGCAGGTGGTCGAGCCCGCCCTCCAGCCGCTCCAGCCAGGTCGCCGTGCGCTCCAGGCGGTCGGCGGTGCGGATGTAGAACATCAGGAACCGGTCGATCAGCCGGACCAGCTCCACGTCCGACAGGTCCTGGGCGAGCAGGTCCGCGTGGCGCGGCGTGGCGCCGCCGTTGCCGCCGACGTACAGGTTCCAGCCGTTGGCCGTGGCGATCACGCCGAAGTCCTTCGACTGGGCCTCCGCGCACTCGCGGGCACACCCCGAGACGGCCGACTTGAGCTTGTGCGGGGCGCGCAGGCCCCGGTAGCGAAGCTCCAGGTCGATCGCCATCTTCACCGAGTCCTGCACGCCGTAGCGGCACCAGGTCTGGCCCACACAGGACTTCACCGTCCGCAGGGACTTGCCGTACGCGTGTCCCGACTCGAAGCCCGCGTCCACCAGCCGCGCCCAGATCTGCGGCAACTGGTCGACCCGCGCGCCGAAGAGGTCGATCCGCTGACCGCCGGTGATCTTGGTATAGAGCCCGAAGTCGCGGGCCACCTCACCGATCACGATCAGCTTCTCGGGGGTGATCTCCCCGCCCGGGATGCGGGGCACGATCGAGTAGGAGCCGTTGCGCTGCATGTTCGCCAGGAAGTGGTCGTTGGTGTCCTGCAGCGCGGCCCGCTCACCGTCGAGGATGTACTCGTTGGTCAGGCTCGCCAGGATCGACGCCACGGCCGGCTTGCAGATCTCGCAGCCCTCGCCGCCCCGCGCCTCCTCGCGTCCGTGCGAGTCGAGCAGCTCGGCGTACGAGGTGAAGCGCATCGTGCGGACGATCTCGTACAGCTCGCTGCGGGTGTACGAGAAGCAGCCGCACATCCCCGTGTCGGCGGGCTTCGGCAGGAGCTGCTGGATCACCTTCACGCAGCTTCCGCAGCCGGTGCCCGCCTTGGTGCACTTCTTGACCTCGGGCAGCGACGAACAGGCGCAGATCGCGCCCTTCGTGACGTTGTGGCAGGAGCAGATGATCGCGTCGTCGGGGAGGGCGGAGGGGCCGAGGGTGACCGGAGCACCGGCACCGGCCGGCAGCACGAGCTGCTCGGGCGCCACCGGCGGCTTGGTGCCGGTCATCGGCCGCAGCATGCCGTACGACTCGGCGTCACCCACCAGCACGCCGCCCAGCAGGATTCCGTCCGGGTCGACGACCAGCTTCTTGTAGATGCCGGACCGGGAGTCGGAGTAGACGACGTCCAGGCAGCCCTCGGCGGTGCCGTGCGCGTCACCGAAGGATGCCACGTCCACGCCGAGCAGCTTCAGCTTGGTCGACAGGTCGGCGCCGGTGAACCCGCTCGTCTCCTCCTCGGCGATCGCCGAGGCCGCCGTGAGCGCCATCTCGTACCCGGGCGCGACCAGGCCGTACACCCGGCCGTCCGCCGCGAGCGCGCACTCGCCGATCGCGTACACCGCCGGGTCCGACGTACGGCACTGCTCGTCGACCGCGATACCGCCGCGCTCGCCGACCGTCAGGCCGCAGTCGCGCGCCAGCTGGTCCCGGGGGCGAACGCCCGCCGAGAAGACCACGAGGTCGGTGTCGATCGTCGAACCGTCCGACAGGGCCATGCCCGTCACCGAACCGTCCTCGGTGACGATCTCCTGCGTGCCGGTACCGGTGTGGACGATGAGGCCCATGTTCTCGATGGTGCGCAGCAGTGCGGCACCGCCGCCCTCGTCGACCTGAACCGGCATCAGGCGCGGGGCGAACTCCACGATGTGCGTCTCCAGGCCCAGGCCCTTGAGCGCGCCCGCCGCTTCCAGGCCGAGCAGGCCGCCGCCGACCACCGCGCCCGTCCGCGCCGTCTTCGCGTACTCCTCGATGGCGAGGAGGTCCTCGATCGTGCGGTACACGAAGCAGCCCGTCGCGTCCTTGTTCGGCACGGGAGGGACGAAGGGGTACGAGCCGGTCGCCAGGACGAGGGTGTCGTACGCGATCACCCGGCCGGCCCTCGAGGTGACCGTGCGGGCCTCGCGGTCAATGGTCTCGGCCGGGTCGTCGAGGTGCAGCTCGATGCCGTGCCGCGCCATGAAACCGTCCTCGACCATGGACAGCTCGTCGGGCGTCTTCCCGTCGAAGTACGAGGTCAGCCGGACGCGGTCGTACGCCGGACGCGGCTCTTCGCAGAGCACGACGATCCGCGCCCGCTCCGTGACTCCGCGCTCGGCGAGGGCCTCCAGGAAGCGCTGGCCGACCATGCCGTGGCCGACGAGGACGATTGTGGGCGTGTTCGGCATGTGGGCCATTTCAGGAGCCTCCGTCATGGGTGAGCAGGTGGAGCAGGGGCGCTTCCGGAAGGGCCTCGTCGCCCTCCCAGGCCCGGGCGAGCGCCCCGACCGCGCCGAGATCGCCGAGCAGTACGCCGCCGACGAGACGGTCGCCACGGACGACGACCTTGCGGTAGGCGCCGCTCGTCGCGTCCGCCAGCCGCACGGTGTCGTCACCGGGCAGCGGCGTGGCCTCGCCGAACGCCGCCAGTTCGAGGGCGTCCATGCTGAGTCGGGTGAGCGCGCGGGTGCCCCGGTAGGCGCCGGTGCCGTGCTCCAGCACCTCGGCGAGGACGTCGGCCTGCTCCAGGGCGGCACCGGCCAGCCCGTAGAGACGGCCGTCGTGCTCGGCGCAGTCGCCGACGGCGTGGATGAACGGGTCGGAGGTGCGTAGCTGGTCGTCGACGACGATCCCGCGCCGCACGTCCAGACCCGCCTCCAGGGCCAGACCGACACGCGGCCGCACCCCGCACGCGATGACCACGACGTCCGCGTCGAGGACGAAGCCGTCGGCGAGTTCGACCGCCTCGACGGCGTCGTCGACGCCGTTCGCGCAGCGCAGGCCACGGACCCGGCACTCGGTGTGGACCTCCACACCCAGGTCCGCCTCCAGGTGGCGGCGGAGCAGCGTCGAGGCCTCGGCGTCGAGCTGGCGCTCCATCAGGTGCTCGCCCTGCTGGGCCAGCACCACCTCCGCGCCCCGGGCCGCCAGCGCGCGAGCAGCCGACACGCCCAGCAGGCCGCCGCCGATCACCACCGCCCGCGCCTTGGGGGACACCAGCGCGTCCAGCGCCAGGCAGTCGTCGAGCGTCCGGAACGCGTGCACCCCGGACGGCAGCCGTCCGGTGCCCAGGCCGCGCAGGGGCGGCAGCACCGGGTTCGAGCCGGTGGCCAGAACCAGCCGGTCGTATGCGAACGCCTCGCCGTCCGCGCAGTGCACCACCCGGGCGGCGCGGTCGATACCGGTCACCCGCACCTCGTGCCGCGCCCCGTCGTTGCGCGGCGACGGCAGGGCGATGACCTCGGGCCCGTACCGGCCGGCCAGGACGTCCGCGAGCAGCACCCGGTTGTACGGGGCGTGCGGCTCCTCGCCGAGCAGGGTGACGGGCAGCCGCTCGGCGAGGCGAGCGCCCGCCGTGCCTCCGCCGACCACCACGATCCGTGAACTCATGCTCGAAAGCGTGCGTCGGCGGTGTTACCCGGCCGCATCCCGATTGTTTCGGCCACGGAAAGCTGACCTCAGCGACGACCGGCACCGCCGGTGAGGGGGAGGGCGGCCACCGCCGTGTCCTGGCGGTGGCGCGCCACCCGGACGCGCACACCTGAAGCCATCCACGCGAACCGGGGTCCGAACCTCAGAGGTACCTCAAGCATCCCCGATTTCCGTGGACGGCACATCCATCTGCTCCATAGGGTCGCGTGCATGCCCGACATATCGCTGACCACCCTGGTCTTCCTCTGCGCGGCCGCTCTCGTGGCGGGCTGGATCGACGCCGTGGTGGGTGGCGGCGGGCTGCTCCTCCTGCCCGCGCTGCTGCTGGGCCTTCCGCATGTCCCGGCCGCCCACATCCTCGGCACCAACAAGGCGGTGGCCATCGTGGGGACGACGGGCGCCGCCGTGACGTACGTACGCAAGGCGCCGGTGAGCGTGCGGACGGCGGTGCGCATCGGGCTCGCCGCGCTGGCCGGTTCGATGGGCGGGGCGTTCTTCGCGGCCGGGATCAGCAGTGACGTCCTGCGGCCGGTCATCATGGTCGTGCTGCTGGGCGTGGCGGCCTTCGTGATGCTGCGGCCGTCCTTCGGCACGGCGGAGGGCAAGGGGCCGGCGACCAGGGCGCGGGTCGTCACGGCGATCGTCCTCGTCGGCGGTGGGATCGGCTTCTACGACGGGCTCTTCGGCCCCGGCACGGGCACGTTCCTGGTGCTGGCGCTGACCGCCGTGCTCCATCTCGACCTGGTGACCGCCTCCGCCACGGCCAAGATCGTGAACGTCTCCACCAACGCGGGTGCCCTGGTGATGTTCGCGTACCAGGGCACGGTGCTGTGGCAACTGGCGGCGCTGATGGCGGTGTTCAACCTGGCGGGCGGGATGCTCGGCGCGCGGATGGCGCTGCGCAAGGGCGCGGAGTTCGTGCGGGGCGTGCTGCTGGTGGTGGTCTTCTCACTGGTGGCGAAGCTGGCGTTCGACCAGTGGGGCTGACGCTGGCGGGCGGGCGCCGATCAGATGGGCGTACGCGACGACATTGCCCTGGTAGCCGGTCTTCTCGTCGAACGTGCCACCGCAGGTGATCACCCGCAGCTCGGCGCGGTCGGAGGGCCCGTAGACCTTGCGGTCGGGGAAGTCCTCGTTCTCGTACACCTCGATCGCGTCGACGGTGAACACGGCGGTCCGGCCGTCGCGGCGGGTGACCTCGATCCAGTGGCCCTTCTTGAGGCTGCCGAGCGCGTGGAAGACGGCGGGGCCCTCGGCGTTGTCGACATGGCCGGCGACGATGGCGGTGCCCTTGGCTCCCGGCGGGGTGCCGTCCTTGTACCAGCCGGCGATGTTCGGGTTCCCCGCCGGTGGTACCTCCAGGCTGCCGTCGCGGGCGAGACCCAGGCGCATCACCGGGGCGTCGACCCCGATCTCGGGGATGCGGATGCGGACCGGGGCGGAGGGCGGCAGGGGGGCGGCGGCCGCGTCGGTGTGCCGGTGCGGTCCGGCGGCGAAGGCCTCGGCGGCGCTCGGGACGGGCGGGGTCAGGTCCTCGGAGCCGTTCTGGACCAGCCAGAGGCCGACGCACGCGGCGATGGCTATGCCCCAGCCCTTGCCCCTTGTCCCGGTGCCGTTGGTCCCGGTGCCGTCCCCTGTCTCGCTCCTGGTGTCGTCGGTCATGGCTGCCCTCGCGGGGGATGGGGCTCCCCGCCCGCGCCGCGGTCTCGGGGACACGCGCGGCGGGGGCGGGGAGCGGGGGCGGGGGTACGGGGACGGACCCCGTCAGCTGTCCTGCGCGCCGCTCGCCCGGCGGCGCAGGAGCCATACCCCGCCTACGGCGGAGGCGGCCAGCACTGCCACTCCCGCCGCGATCTGGGTGGTGTCGGGGCCGACGCTGCCGCCCACCCCGGTCTTCACGTGGCCGCTGGGCACATGACCGCCGTCGTGCCCGCCCTGGTCGTTCCCGCCCCAGTCGTTCCCGCCCGAGCTGTGCCCGCCCCAGTCGTGGCCGCCGGAGCTGTGGCCGCCCGAGTCGTGGCCGCCCGAGTCGTGGCCGCCGGAGCTGTGCCCGCCGGAGCTGTGCCCGCCCGAGCTGTGGCCGCCGCGTTCGACGTTGACGTCGCCGCCGGCCGTCTTGCCGTTGTCGCAGGCCACGGCGATGGCGTAGGTGCCCGGCTTGGTGTGGGCGGGGACCTTGAACCGGCCGACCACCACGTCCTTGTGCGTGCCGGGCGACAGCTCGAACTCACCCGCGCCGAGGGACTCCGCGTCACCGACCCCATGGCCCTTCTTGCCGCAGGCGGTGGTGTTGACCGTGACGGTCTCGCCCGGCCGGACGGTCGACGGGTGCACCTCCAGCCGGCCGAAGTCACCCGCGTACGCGGCGTACGCGGTCGGCGAGGCGAGGGCGCCGAGCGAGACGGCCGCCAGCGCGGTACCGGTCAGCAGGCGGGCGGTGGTGCGCATGGGGTCCTCCGGGGCGCGCGGCAGGCGGGTGTTATGGGCGGATGTCCTGTCTCCGAGGTAAGGCCCCGCCCGGCCCGCCCGCCTGCTGAGGCCCCATCAGATTGCGCCGTCCGGGACGGCGCGCCGCCCTGGACGCCCGGCATCGCCGCAGCTCAGCCCGCGTTTCCCGGCCACGCCCGACGCGCCGCCCCGAACGGGTGACGCACGGCCGCCCCTCGGTTCACTCCGCCCCGGCGCCCCGGGCCCCCGACCGGGCGGCGCGGCCCCGGGCCGTACGAGTTTCGTCATGGCCGCGGAAGCGGTTCGCACGACCGGCTTGACCTCAAGCATGGTTGAGGTACCAAGGTCTTGCTCATGGAGATCGCCAAGAACGCACCGCTGAAGCTCACCGTCATCGTCGGAAGCAACCGGGAAGGCCGCTTCGCGCCCGTCATCGCCGGCTGGTTCCTCGACCACGCCGCCCAGCACGCCGACTTCACCGTCGACGTACTCGACCTCGGCGACCCCGACACCGAACTGCCGACCGCCCTGTCCTACGACCCCGCGCCCGCCGTCCGCGACCGGCTCGCCAAGGTCAGCCCCCGGCTGGCCGCCGCCGACGCCTTCGTCGTCCTCACCCCCGAGTACAACCACTCCTTCCCCGCGTCCATCAAGAACCTCATCGACTGGCACTTCACCGAATGGCAGGCCAAGCCCGTCGGCTTCGTCTCCTACGGCGGCATGTCCGGCGGGCTGCGTGCTGTCGAGCAACTGCGCCAGGTCTTCGCCGAGATGCACGCGGTCACCGTCCGCGACACCGTCTCGTTCCACAACGCCCGCGGCCACTTCGACGAGGACGGCCGCCACAAGGACCCCACCGCCGCCGACGCCGCCGCCAAGACGATGCTCGACCAGCTCGCCTGGTGGGGCCACGCACTGCGCGACGCCAAGTCCGTCCGCCCGTACGGCGGCTGAACCATGCCGCCGTGCCGCTGCTGTGCCTCGGCGGCATCGCGACGGCCGCGGTCCCGGACGCACCGCCGGCCCTGACGTTCCTGGTCCTCGTCCTCGTCCTCGTCCCGCTCCTCGCCGGGTCCGTGGGCCTCGTCATGCGCCGCCCGCCACCCTCGCGTGATCGCGCACCGGCTCTCGACCGTCCGGCACGCCTGCGTGATCCTGGTGACGGAGGCGGGCCGGACCGTCGAGCAGGGCACGGGCGGCGAGCTGCCGGCGGCCCGGGGTGCGTACGCTCGGCCGTACGCGGCGCACTCGCCGCCGTGGCGTGAACCGGTGGAGCGACAGCGACATGCGGAGGAGAGACCGTGACCCTGGCCATGACCGTCCTGACCACGACCGACAGCGCCGACAAGGCCCAGGAGCTGGCCCGTGGCGCGGTGGAGGCGCGGCTCGCCGCCTGCGCGCAGATCTCCGGCCCGGTCACCTCCGTGTACCACTGGAACAACGCCATCGAGACCAGCCAGGAGTGGCAGGTCCTCTTCAAGACGACGGAGGCCTGCTACGAGACGCTGGAGGCGTACCTCACCGCGAAGCACGACTACGACACGCCCGAGATCATCGCCACCCCGGTGGTACGGGGGAGCGCGGCGTACCTGGCGTGGCTCCAGCAGGAGACGTCGGCGCGATGAGGGAACTGCCGTTCTTCGTGTACGGGACGCTGCGGCCGGGCGAGTACAACCACGACCGGTTCCTCCGTGGCCGCACGGCGGCCGAGGAACCGGCCCTGCTGGCGGGTGCCCTGCTGTACGACGGGCCCGGCTACCCGTACGTGGTGCGGGGCGCGGGGCAGGTGGCGGGGGAGCTGATCAGCGCCGCGCCCGGGCGGTACGAGGAGCTCCTCGCCGTCCTGGACCTCCTGGAGGACGGCTACGACCGGGAGGTGTGCGAGGTGGTGCGCACCCGGGACGGGGCGGGCGTCCGGGCCTGGGTGTACGTCGCCACACCGGCCGTGCGGCTGGGGGAGCCGATAGCGGGCGGGGACTGGCTCAGCCGCCGGCCGCCTCGGGCCGCACGGCTTCCAGACGCACCGCGCACACCTTGAACTCGGGCATGCGGGAGGTCGGGTCGAGCGCCGGGTTGGTGAGCGTGTTCGCCCGGCCCTCCCCGGCCCAGTGGAACGGCATGAACACCGTGTCCGGCCGGATGCCCGTGGTGATCCGCGCGGGCGCCACCGCCCGCCCCCGACGCGAGACGACCGCCACCGGCTCGCCCTCGGCGACGCCCAGGCGGCCCGCCAGCCGGGGGTGCAGCTCCACGAACGGCCCGGGCGCGGCGGCGTTCAGCTCGTCGACGCGCCGGGTCTGGGCACCCGACTGGTACTGGGACACCACCCGCCCGGTGGTCAGCACCACCGGGTACGCGTCGTCCGTCTCCTCGCCCGCCGCCCGGTGCGTGACCGGCACGAACCGCGCCCGCCCGTCCGGGGTCGCGAACCGCTCCAGGAACAGCCGGGGCGTGCCGGGGTGCTCCGGCTCGGGGCACGGCCAGAACACGCCGTCCTCCTCCGCGATGCGCCGGTAGCTGATGCCCGCGTAGTCGGCGGGCCCGCCGGCCGAGGCGCGGCGCAGCTCGTCGAAGACCTCCTCGGGATCCGTGGGGAAGCCCTTCTCCCAGCCCAGCAGCGCGGCGAGCGCGTGCATCACCTCCAGGTCGCTCCGTACGCCCTCGGGCGGGTCGACGGCCCGGCGGCGCAGCAGGACGCGGCCTTCGAGGTTGGTGAGGGTGCCGGTCTCCTCCGCCCATTGGGTGACGGGCAGGACGACGTCGGCGAGCGCGGCGGTCTCCGACAGCACGACGTCCGCCACCGCCAGGAAGTCCAGGGACTCGATCCGCTCCTGGATGTGCGCGGCGCGGGGCGCCGACACGACCGGGTTGGACCCCATGAGCAGCAGCGCCTTGATGTCGGTGCCGAGTGCGTCGAGCAGTTCGTAGGCGCTGCGGCCGGGCCCGGGGAGCGAGTCGGGGTCGACACCCCAGACGCCGGCGACGTGGGCACGGGCGGCGGGGTCGTCGAGCTTGCGGTAGCCGGGTAGCTGGTCGGCCTTCTGCCCGTGCTCGCGCCCGCCCTGCCCGTTGCCCTGTCCGGTCAGGCAGCCGTACCCGGACAGGGGCCGGCCGGCGCGGCCGGTGGCCAGGCACAGGTTGATCCAGGCGCCGACGGTGTCGGTCCCCTTGGACTGCTGCTCGGGGCCGCGCGCGGTCAGCACCATCGACTCGGGCGCGTCGCAGAACATCGCCACGGCCTCCCGGAGCTGCGGGACGGGCACGCCGGTGATGCGCTCGACCTGTGCGGGCCAGTGGGACATGGCGGCGGCGCGGGCGTCGGCCCAGCCCGTCGTACGGCTCTCGATGAACTCCTCGTCCGTCCGCCCGTCGGCCACGACCAGGTGGAGCAGCCCGAGGGCGAGCGCCAGGTCGGTGCCGGGGCGGGGCGCGAGGTGGAGGTCGGCCTGCTCGGCGGTACGGGTGCGGCGCGGGTCGACGACGATGAGCTTGCCGCCGTTCTCCTTCAGCTCGGTGAGGTAGCGCAGCGCCGGGGGCATGGTCTCGGCCAGGTTCGACCCGACGAGGATCACGCAGCCGGTGCGCGGGATGTCCTCCAGCGGGAAGGGCAGCCCCCGGTCGAGCCCGAAGGCCCGCTGGTGGGCGGCGGCGGCGGACGACATGCAGAACCGGCCGTTGTAGTCGATCTGCGAGGTGCCGAGGACCAGCCGGGCGAACTTGCCGAGCGTGTACGCCTTCTCGTTGGTCAGCCCGCCGCCCCCGAAGACCCCGACGGCGTCGGCCCCGTGCCGCTCCCTGGTGCCGCGCAGCCCGTCGGCGACGGCACGCAGGGCCTCCTCCCAGGTGGCCGGTTCGAGCCTGCCTGTGGCGGGGCGTCGGACCAGGGGCCCCTCCAGCCTGACCCGGGAGGAGAGCACTGCGGGTGCGGTACGTCCCTTACCGCACAGGGCTCCCCGGTTGACGGGGAAGTCGGTGCGTTCCACCACCTCGACGCCGTCGCCGGCGGGCCGGAGGTTCATCCCGCACTGCAGGGCGCAGTACGGACAGTGCGTGGCGGTGGTGGCGGTGAGCATGCCCCTGAGCATGCGACGCGCGTGTTACGGCCACCGACACGGCGCATTACATGCCCGGTACGGCCGGCTCCGACGCCACCCGCGCCGCCGGTGAGGCAGGTCAGCGCTCCAGCGCCTCCGTCACGCCCGTCTCCTGGCGGCCCAGGAACGTCGGATCCGGCTTGAACGCCGCGTCCAGGGCCGCCTTGCCCGCCGCCACCAGTTCGCGCGCCCCGCCGTAGTACCAGACGGAGTCACGCGGTTCGTCGACCCCGACCCCGTACGCGTCGATGCCCGCCGCCTGACAGAGCGCGACCGCCCGGCGGATGTGGAAGCCCTGGGTGACCAGAACCGCCCGGTCCACGCCGAAGATCTTCTTGGCGCGGACGCACGAGTCCCAGGTGTCGAAGCCCGCGTAGTCGCTGACGATCCGCCCGTCCGGTACGCGCCGCTCCCTCAGGTAGCCGCGCATGGCGTCGGGCTCGTCGTACTCGACGCGGCCGTTGTCGCCGGTGACCAGGACGACCTTCACCTTGCCGTCCCGGTAGAGCGCGGCGGCGGTGTCGAGCCGGTGCGCCAGGTACGGGGTGGGGCGGCCCTTCCACAGGCCGGCCCCGAAGACGACGGCGACGTCCCGCGCGGGCACGTCCGCCGTCGTGCGCAGCCGGCTGTCCGCGACGGCGTGCATCCAGGTCGCGGGCGCGAGCGCCAGGACGCACGCGAGCATCGTGCCCTGTACCAGCCGCCGCTGCCCGCGCCGGCTCACCGGCCACGTCAGCCTCAACCGCACGGACCGAACCACCTGTCGCAGTCCCACACCCCCACCTCCGCCTCTTCCGACGCTCGAACGGCCGCTTCGGTTCAGTGCGGCACGTGTGATCTCGACGGTGGCCGGCCTCCGTACAGGAGCACGGCGAGCCCCGCCCCCAGAACCCCGCCGAGGAGCTGGGCGGCGATGAAGCCCGGCATCGAGGCGGGCGCGATACCCGTGAACGAGTCGGTGAGGGAGCGGCCGACCGTCGCGGCCGGGTTCGCGAACGAACCGGACGAGGTGAACCAGATCGCGGCGGCGATGTACGCGGCGACCGCCACCGGCGCGAGCTGGGCGCGCCCGATGCGGTCCAGGCCCTGGATGAGCAGCACCAGGCCGGCCGTGGCGACGGTCTCGCCCAGCAGCAGGTGGCCGTCGGACCGCACGTGCGTGGACCAACTGCCGGGCGCGCGGCCGAACATGGCGCCCGCGAGCAGGGCGCCCGCGATCGCCCCGGCGAGCTGCGCGGTGATGTAGAGGGCGACCTCCCGGGCGGTCAGCCCGTCGCGGGAGCTCCGGCCGGTCCACCAGACGCAGAGGGTGACGACCGGGTTGAGGTGAGCTCCGGAGACGGGGGTGAACAGGGCGATCAGCAGCCCGAGCCCGATCGCCGAGGCCAGGGAGTTGGCCAGGAGCTGTACTCCGACGTCCTGGCTGAGGCCGGTGGCCTGGATGCCCGAACCGATGATGACCGCCACGAGTGCCCCGCTGCCGACGAGTTCCGCGACAGCGCGGCGTGGCAGCGCCCTCTGCGTACCACCCATGAGACCCCCACTTCCTTTGTGCGGAAAATATATTCCGCGTTTCGAAAAGAAGGTAGCGGGTAAAAGAGATCGTTCGCTGCCCCGCGCCCTGGCACGATGTCCCGCGTGACCTCATCCGGCCCCTGGGCACGGGCAGCCGCCCGCAACAACGCCGAGTGGTGCGACGCCATGTGCCGCGCCCACGGCCTGGGTGCCGGCACCTTCGGCGACCACGCCTGGACCCACCCGCGCCGGACCCCGCCCTACTACCCGGACGCCGTCACCCTCCTACCCGGCACCCCTTCGCACGAGGTGCTGGACCGCGTCGACCGCAGGGCGCCCGGCTGCTCGGTCAAGGACAGCTTCGCCACCCTCGACCTCACCGGACACGGCTTCGAGCCGCTCTTCGAGGCCCGCTGGATCCACCGCCCCGCCGACGCGCCCGCCCCGTGGCCCGGGAACGGCGTCCCCGGGAACGCCGCCCCCGAGGACGCCGCACCCTGGGAGCCCGTCCGGACCGCCGCCGAACTCGCCGCCTGGGAAACCGCCTGGAGCGGCGGCGCACCCCAGGACCTCTTCCGACCCGCCCTGCTGGCCGACCCCGCGACCACCGTCCTCGCGGGCCGCGCGCCGGACGGCCGCATCGTCGCCGGAGCGGTCGTCAGCCACAGCACCGCCCCGGACGTCATCGGCGTCTCCAACCTCTTCCGCACCGAACCGGGCACCGACCCCTGGCCCGGTTGCCTCACCGCGATCGCCCGCCTCCACCCCGGCACCCCGGTCGTCGGTTACGAGCACGGCGACGACCTGACGGCCGCCCTGCGCCACGGCTTCACGGCCACCGGCACCCTCCGCGTCTGGGTCGCGACCGGCTGACCCGGACCCGACGCGGCACCCGCGCGCCCGGTGAGCCCGTGGAAAACACACGTCACCGCCACGCAACGCCCCGGCAACACCCGCCCGTCACCATCGATTCATGACGGAGCCGGCCAGTCCTCCCACGCCGTACCCCCTCCCGCCCCCGCCCTTCGACACCACCGCGCACCTGCTCACCCGCATCACCGCGCAGCTCGGCTCCCAGCTGACCCACCTCCACCTCAACGGAACGCGCAGGCCCATGAGCACACCCCACCTGCCCACCCTCGTCGCCGTCGCCCACGGCAGTCGCGACCCCCGCGCGCTGACCACCGTGAACGCCCTGCTCGACCGGGTCCGCGAACTACGGCCGGGCCTGCCCGTACGGCTCGGGCACATCGAGCTGAACGCCCCCCTGCTCGACCACACCCTCGCCGGCCTGGACGGCGACGCCGTCCTCGTACCCCTCCTCCTCAGCCGCGGCTACCACGTCAAGCACGACCTGCCCGGCGCCGCCGCCACCGCACCCCACCTGCGCGTGCGCGTCGCCGCCCCGCTCGGCCCCCACCCCCTGCTCGTCGAAGCGCTCCACGACCGGCTCACCGAAGCCGGCTGGCACACCTCCCGCGGTACCGGCGTCGTCCTCGCCGCCGCCGGATCCCGCGACCCCGAATCCGCCGCCGACACCCGCCACACCGCCCGGCTGCTCAGCGAGCGCCTCGGCGGCGTGCCCGTCCTCCCCGCGTACGCCTCCGCCGCCTCACCCACCGTCTCCGAAGCCGTCCACGCCCTCACCGCCCGCGGCCACCACCGCACAGCCGTGGCCTCCTACTTCACCGCCCCCGGCCTGTTCGCCACCCGCAGCGCGGCAGCCGCGCCCTGGATCGCCGCCGCCCCCCTCGGCCCGCACCCCGCGCTCGCCCGCCTCCTCCTCCACCGCTACGACCAGGCCCTCACCACAGCGCCGGTCCCGGCCGATTCCTCCCAACTGGTCTCCGCCTGACCGGTTCACCGTCAGTCCCTGCGGTTACCTTCAGTGCATGAACGGCATGGAAGGCATGAACGGCAAGGACGGCCGGTACGACAAGGACGACAAGGACGGCACGTACGACGAGAAGGCCACCGCGCGCTGGGCCCCCGAGCCCGACAAGCGACCCGGCCGCACCGCGTTCCAGCGGGACCGCGCACGCGTCCTGCACTCCGGCGCGCTGCGCCGCCTGGCCGGCAAGACCCAGGTCGTCACCCCGGGCTCCCGCAGCCACGCCTGGGACCCGAGCCCACGCACCCGGCTCACCCACTCCCTCGAGTGCGCCCAGGTCGGCCGCGAGCTCGGTGCCGCCCTCGGCTGCGACCCCGACCTCGTCGAGGCGGCCTGCCTCTCGCACGACATGGGCCACCCGCCCTTCGGGCACAACGGCGAACAGGCACTCAACGACTTCGCCAAGGACTGCGGCGGCTTCGAGGGCAACGCCCAGTCGCTGCGCCTGCTCACCCGCATCGAACCCAAGCGGTTCGTCCACATCGACGCGACCGACGAGGTCATCAGCGTCGGCCTCAACCTCACCCGCGCCACCCTCGACGCCGCCACCAAATACCCCTGGCCGCGCGGCGCCCACCCCACCGACCCCCACTCGCCCAAATTCGGGGTCTACGAGGACGACCTCCCGGTCTTCTCCTGGGTACGGGAGGGCGCCCCCGAGCACGGCCGCTGCTTCGAGGCCCAGGTCATGGACTGGTCCGACGACGTCGCCTACTCGGTGCACGACTTCGAGGACGGCCTGCACGCCGGGCACATCGACCCCAACCTCCTCGCCGCCGAACCCGAGCGCGCCGACATCTGGCGCGTCGCCATCGGGCGGTACGTCCCCGCCGGCACCGACCCGCAGGAGCTCGCCGACGCCCTCGACCGGCTCATGGAACAGGAGTGGTGGCCGCACGGCTACGACGGCACCGCCATCGCCCAGGCCCGCCTCAAGGACGCCACCAGCCAGCTCATCGGCCGCTTCTGCCTCGCCGCCGAGGCCGCCACCCGCCAGGCGTACGGCACGGGCCGCCTCACCCGGTACGCCGCCGAACTCGTCGTACCGCGCGAGGCGCGCCACGAGTGCGCGGTGCTCAAGGCGGTCGCCGACCGTTATGTGATGCAGCGCGCCGAGCAGGAGGCGCTCCGGGCCGACCAGCGCATCGTCCTCGCCGAGCTGGCCGAGGCGCTGACGGCCCGCGCGCCCGAGGGCCTCGACCCCCAGTTCCGCGCCCTGTTCGACACGGCACCCGACGACCGGGCCCGCAAGCGGGTGATCGTCGACCAGATCGCCTCGCTCACCGACGCCTCCGCCCGCACCCTGCACGCCCGCCTCACGAGCCGCCGCTGAAGGCGGCGCCCGCGTTCTCCGCCGTCCCCTTCCGACAACACGCTCCGTACGGGACGCTGCTGGGGGACGGCGGCGTAGCGTGACAATCCCGGAAACCACCAGGAGGCAACAAGTGGTCGACGCAGATCAGACCTTCGTCATCGTCGGCGGGGGACTGGCCGGGGCCAAGGCGGCGGAAACACTCCGCGCCGAGGGGTTCAACGGCCGCGTGATCCTCATCGGGGACGAGGTCGACCCGCCCTACGAACGCCCGCCCCTGTCGAAGGCCTACCTCGTGGGGAAGGAGCCGCGCGAGCGTGCCTTCGTCCACGAGTCCGCCTGGTACGCGGAGCACGACATCGAGCTCCACCTCGGCCAGCCCGTCACCGCCGTCGACCGATCCGCCAGGACGGTACGTCTCGGCGACGGCACCACCATCCGCTACGACAAGCTGCTGCTGGCCACCGGCTCCGAGCCGCGCCGCCTCGACATCCCCGGCACCGACCTCGCCGGCGTCCACCACCTGCGCCGCCTCGTCAACGCCGACCTGCTCCAGGGAACCCTCGCCTCCCTCGGCCGCGACAACGGCCACCTGGTCATCGCCGGAGCCGGCTGGATCGGCCTGGAGGTCGCCGCCGCCGCGCGTGGATACGGTGCCGAGGTCACCGTCGTCGAACCCGCCCCCACCCCGCTCCACCAGGTCATCGGCCCCGAGCTCGGCCAGCTCTTCACCGACCTGCACGCCGGGCACGGCGTCCGCTTCCGGTTCGGCACCCGCCTCACGGAGATCGTCGGCCAGGACGGCATGGTGCTGGCCGCCCGCACCGAGGACGGCGACGAGCACCCCGCCCACGCCGTGCTCGTCGCGGTCGGCGCCACCCCCTGCACCGCCCTCGCGGAGAACGCGGGCCTCGCCCTGGTCGACCGGGCCCACGGCGGCGGCATCGCCGTCGACGCGTCCCTGCGCACCTCCGACCCGGACATCTACGCGGCCGGGGACGTGGCCGCCGCCGAGCACCCCCTGCTCCACACCCGGCTGCGCGTCGAACACTGGGCCAACGCCCTCAACGGCGGCCCCGCCGCCGCGCGCGCCATGCTCGGCCGGGTCGTCACCTACGACCGGGTCCCCTACTTCTACTCCGACCAGTACGACCTCGGCATGGAGTACAGCGGCTGGGCGCCGCCGGGCACGTACGACCAGGTGGTGCTCCGCGGAGACGTGGGCAGGCGGGAGTTCATCGCCTTCTGGCTGAAGGACCGCCGCGTGCTGGCCGGGATGAACGTGAATGTGTGGGACGTCACATCCGGCATCCAGGGCCTCATCCGTTCCGGCGCGCCCGTGGACCCCGAGGCCCTCTCCGACCCCTCCACACCGCTCACCGCCGTCCTGCCCCGCCCGTAGGCCCCCGTTCCCCGCCGGGCGACCGCCGAAGCCCCCGTAAGATTTACGCGTGGCAGGCGGCAGGATCAACGACGACGACGTGAAGGCGGTACGGGACGCGGTCCCGATCGACGCCGTCGTATCGGAGTACCTCCAGCTGCGCAGCGCCGGCGGCGGCAACCTCAAGGGCCTGTGCCCCTTCCACGACGAGAAGTCCCCCTCCTTCCAGGTCAGCCCCAGCAAGGGTCTCTTCCACTGCTTCGGCTGCCAGGAGGGCGGGGACACCATCGCCTTCGTGATGAAGATCGACCACCTCTCCTTCTCGGAGACGGTCGAGCGCCTCGCCGCCAAGGCGGGCATCACCCTGCGGTACGAGGAGGGCGGGTACAACCCCGGCCACCAGCGGGGCGAGCGGATCCGGCTGATCGAGGCCCACAAGGCCGCCGCCCAGTTCTACGTCGACCAGCTGGACAGCGCCGAGGCCGAGATCGGGCGGAAGTTCCTCGCCGAACGGGGCTTCGACCAGGCCGCCGCCCAGCACTTCGGCGTGGGCTACAGCCCGGCCGGCTGGGACCACCTCACCCGCTACCTGCGCGGCAAGGGCTTCTCCGACAAGGAACTGCTCGTCTCGGGGCTCGCCCAGGAGAGCCGGCGCAACCCCATCGACCGCTTCCGGGGCCGCCTGATGTGGCCCATCCGGGACGTCGGCGGCGACGTCGTCGGCTTCGGCGCGCGCAAGCTCCGCGACGACGACAACGGCCCCAAGTACCTCAACACCCCCGAAACACCGATCTACAAGAAGTCCCAGGTGCTGTACGGCATCGACCTGGCCAAGAAGGACATCGCCAAGTCCAGCCGGGCCGTCGTCGTCGAGGGCTACACCGACGTCATGGCCTGCCACCTCGCCGGCGTCACCACCGCCATCGCCACCTGCGGCACCGCTTTCGGCGGCGACCACATCAAGATCCTCCGCCGGCTGCTGATGGACAACGGCTCCGCCCGCGTGATCTTCACGTTCGACGGTGACGCCGCCGGCCAGAAGGCCGCGCTGCGGGCCTTCGAGGACGACCAGAAGTTCGCCGCCGAGACGTACATCGCCATCGCGCCGGACGGTATGGACCCGTGCGAGCTGCGCCTCGCCAAGGGCGACGAGGCGGTCGCCGACCTCGTCGAGCCCCGCACCCCGCTCTTCGAGTTCGCGCTGCGCCAGATCGTGAACCGGTACGACCTGGAAACCCCGGCCGGCCGCGCCGCCGCCCTCGACGAGGCCGCGCCGATCGTCGCCCGCATCAAGAACATCGCCTCGCAGCACGAGGTCGCCGTCCAGCTCGCGGGCATGCTCGGCATCCTCGACACCCAGTTCGTCGTCAAGCGCGTCGCCCAGTTCGCCCGCTGGGCCAGGGACCGCGGCGGCCGGGGCCCCGCGCCCGCCTCCGCCCGCCCCACGCCGGCCGCGTCCCCCGCGATGCGGGCCCCCCTTCCCTCGGGCCCCGCGCTGAACCTGCGCAGCCCGGCCCACCGCACCGAACGCGAACTGCTCAAGCTCGCCCTCCAGTACCCGGCCCTGGTCTCCCCTGCCTTCGACGCGTACGGCGCCGACGAGTTCACCGCCCCGCCCTACGCCGCCGTACGCCAGACCATCGCGGACGCGGGCGGCGCCGAACAGGGCATCAGCGACGCCGCCGCGTACCTGGCACGCGTCCGGGACGCCGCCCCCGACGACACGGTCCGCGCGCTGGTCACCGAGCTGGCCGTGGAAGTCATCCACGGACGCACCATCGACGAGACCTACGCCGGCGACCAGCTCGTCCAGGTCCGCCTCCGCGCGGTCGACCGCCGCATCCGCGACGTCCAGGGCTCCCTCGCCCGCCTCGGCGCCCACGCCGACCCGGACCGGTTCGCGGCCGTCCAGAACGAGCTGTGGGTCCTGGAGCAGTACGCCCGCTCCCTCCGCAACCACGGCGCCGCCGCCCTGTAACCCCCGGGGCCGGGCACCCGCCCTCACCGCGCCCCGTCACCGATCGGTAGCAAAAAGTGGTCGCACGCCCCTACTGGCGGTGATGTGTCGTACCCCACACTGGGTGCGGTGCCTGAGTCCTCGGAGCGCGGCCGGTCCACCGACAGTGGGCCTCTCACCCCCGCGGATCCGCTCATCGAGTACGGGACGGAGAACAGCGGCCCGGCCGCCGCCGTCCCGCTGCCGCACGCCCCCGAACCGGCAGCGATCACCCTGGAGGTCGCCCTCGTGCAGACCCAGACCCTGACCGACATCGACCCGGCCACGGCCACGGCCGTCGCCGTCCCCGTCCAGGGCATTCCGCCGCACCACCCGGAAACCCTGCCCGACGCCGTACCGGAGCCGGACGAACCCGAGCAGGCGCCTCCGGGCCGGAGCCGCGCAGTCGCCGAAGCCACCGGCAGCGGCCCCTCCTCCGACCTCTTCCGCCAGTACCTCCGCGAAATCGGCCGCATACCGCTCCTCACCGCCGCCGAGGAGGTCGAACTGGCCCGCCGCGTCGAAGCCGGCCTGTTCGCCGAGGAGAAGCTCGCGAACACCCCCGACCTCGACTCCCAACTGGCCCTGGATCTCGACCGGCTGGTCGTCATGGGCCGCATGGCCAAGCGCCGCCTCATAGAGGCGAACCTGCGCCTCGTCGTCTCCGTCGCCAAACGGTACGTCGGCCGCGGACTGACCATGCTCGACCTCGTCCAGGAGGGCAACCTGGGCCTGATCAGGGCGGTCGAGAAGTTCGACTACGCGCGCGGCTACAAGTTCTCCACGTACGCCACCTGGTGGATCCGCCAGGCCATGTCCCGCGCCCTCGCCGACCAGGCCCGCACCATCCGCGTCCCGGTCCACGTCGTCGAGCTGATCAACCGGGTCGTACGGGTCCAGCGCCGCATGCTCCAGGAACGCGGCTGTGAGCCCACCCACGACGAGGTCGCCGCCCACCTGGACCTGGCGCCCGAGCGGGTCGGCGAGGTGCTGCGCCTGGCGCAGGAGCCGGTCTCCCTGCACGCCCCGGTGGGCGAGGAGGACGACGTCGCCCTGGGCGACCTCATCGAGGACGGCGACGCCGCGTCCCCCGTCGAATCCGCCGCGTTCCTCCTCCTGCGCGAGCACCTGGAGGCGGTCCTGTCCACGCTCGGGGAACGCGAACGCAAGGTCGTCCAGCTCCGTTACGGCCTGGTCGACGGCCGGCCCCGCACCCTGGAGGAGATCGGTCGGATCTTCGGCGTGACGCGCGAACGCATCCGCCAGATCGAGTCCAAGACCCTCAACAAGCTGCGGGACCACGCCTTCGCGGACCAGCTGCGCGGCTACCTGGACTGAGCCGTCACGAGTCGCCCGCGGCGTCCCTCTTAGGGCGCTGCGCCGCGTCGATGCCGGCGCCGAGCCCGGCACCGATGGCCATGCCCAGACCGATGCCCATGCCCACGTTGCCGGAGAGCTGACCGAGGCTGATGCCCAGGGCCAGCCCGATCGGCATCCACAGCGCGACGGCGGGCACCGCCGGGCGCCCGCCCGGTTCCACCGCGCCCGTGTCCTTCTCCGCCATTTCGTCCTCCCCGTTCCGTTCCGTCAGTCGACCTCCGCCACCGCCTGCGCGAACTGCGCCGCGTACAGACGGGCGTAGGCCCCCTCCGCCGCCAGCAGCTCCTCGTGGGAGCCCTGTTCGACGATCGCCCCATTCTCCATCACCAAGATCACATCCGCGTCTCGGATCGTCGACAGCCGGTGCGCGATGACGAAGCTCGTCCGCCCGTGCGCCAGCCGCGCCATCGCCTTCTGGATGAGCACCTCGGTACGGGTGTCGACGGAACTCGTCGCCTCGTCCAGCACCAGGATCACCGGGTCCGACAGGAACGCCCGCGCGATGGTGATCAGCTGCTTCTCACCCGCGCTGACACCCGCGCCCTCGTCGTCGATGACGGTGTCGTACCCGTCCGGCAGCGTACGGACGAACCGGTCGGCGTGCGCCGCCCGCGCCGCCTCCTCGATCTCCTCCCGCGAGACGTCACGCGAGGCGCCGTACGCGATGTTGTCGGCGATCGTGCCGCCGAACAGCCAGGTGTCCTGGAGCACCATGCCGATCCGGGACCGCAGCTCGTCCCGCGTCATCTCCGTCACGTCGACCCCGTCCAGCAGGATCCGCCCGCCGGTCACCTCGTAGAACCGCATCAGCAGATTGACGAGGGTGGTCTTGCCGGCGCCCGTCGGGCCGACGATCGCGACCGTCTGCCCCGGCTCCACCGACAGGGACAGGTCCTCGATGAGCGGCCGGTCCGGGTCGTAGCGGAACGACACCTTCTCCAGCGTCACCCGCCCCTCCGACCGCGCGGGGAGCCCGGCGGTTCCGGCGGTGTCCGGCTCCTGCTCCTCCGCGTCCAGCAGCTCGAAGATCCGCTCCGCCGACGCGACCCCCGACTGCACCAGGTTCGCCATCGACGCCACCTGCGTCAGCGGCATCGAGAACTGCCGCGAGTACTGGACGAACGCCTGTACGTCACCGATGGACAGCGTCCCGGACGCCACCCGCAGCCCGCCCACCACCGCCACCAGCACATAGTTCAGGTTGGAGATGAAGAACATCAGCGGCTGCATGACCCCGCTGTTGAACTGGGCCCTGAACCCGGCCTCGTACAGCGCCTCGTTCTGCTCGCGGAAGTCGGCCGCCGCCTCGTCCTGCCGCCCGAAGACCTTCACCAGCGCGTGCCCGGTGTACATCTCCTCGACATGGGCGTTCAGCCGCCCCGTCGACTTCCACTGCTGCACGAAGTGCGGCTGCGACCGCTTGCCGACTCTGGTCGCCACCACCACCGACAGCGGCACCGTCACCAGCGCGACGAGCGCCAGCAGCGGAGAGATCCAGAACATCATCACCAGCACCCCGACGATGGTCAGCGCCGAGTTGATCAGCTGCCCCATCGTCTGCTGCATGGTCTGCGAGATGTTGTCGATGTCGTTCGTCGCCCGGCTGAGCACCTCACCGCGCTTGGCCCGGTCGAAGTACGCCAGCGGCAGCCGCTCCAGCTTCGCCTGCACGTCCTCCCGCAGCCGGTACACCGTCCGGTTGATCACCCGGATCGACATGCGCGTCGACACCAGCATCAACAGCCCGGCCGCCAGGTACACGACCAGGACGATCAGGAGTACGCCGCCGACCGCGTCGAAGTCGATGCCGTGCCCCGGGACGAAGTCCACCCCCGACAGCATGTCCGCGAGCCCGTCGTCCCCGTCCGCCCGCAGCCCCGCCACGGCCTGCTCCTTGGTGAGCCCGTCCGGCATCCCGCGCCCGACCACCCCCGCGAAGATCAGGTCGGTCGCCCGGCCCAGGATCATCGGCCCCACCACCGACAGCGCCACGCTCAGCACACCGGCCGCCAGCATCAGCCACAGGGTGGCCTTCTCCGGCCGCAACTGCCGCAGCAGCCGCCTGCCCGACCCCTTGAAGTCCATCGACCGCTGGTCGGGACCCCCCGACGCCGCCATCATCCGTCCCGCCGGCCCCGCCATCAGGCAGCCTCCGCCTCGGTCAGCTGGGAGAGCACGATCTCCCGGTACGTCTCATTGCCCGCCATCAGCTCGTGATGACGCCCCGTCCCCACGACCCGACCCTCGTCCAGGACCACGATCCGGTCGGCGTCCCGGATCGTCGACACCCGCTGGGCGACGATCACCACGGTCGCCTCGGCGGTCTCCGCCGCCAGCGCGGTCCGCAGCAGGGCGTCCGTCGTGTAGTCCAGCGCAGAGAAGGAGTCGTCGAACAGGTAGATCTCCGGCCGCTGCACCAGCGTCCGCGCGATCGCCAGGCGCTGCCGCTGCCCACCCGACACGTTCGTCCCGCCCTGGGAGACCGGCGCGTCCAGGCCGCCCTCCATGTCCCGTACGAAGTCGGCGGCCTGCGCCACCTCCAGCGCGTGCCACAACTCCTCGTCGCTCGCGTCGGGATTGCCGTACCGCAGGTTCGTCGCCACCGTCCCCGAGAACAGGTACGGCTTCTGCGGCACCAGGCCGACCGTCCTCGCCATCACCACCGGGTCCAGCTCACGCACGTCCACGCCGTCGACCAGCACCTCGCCACCCGTGGCGTCGAACAGCCGTGGCACCAGGCCCAGCAGCGTCGACTTGCCGCTGCCCGTCGAACCGATGATCGCCGTCGTCTCACCCGGCCGTGCCACCAGATCGACCCCCCGCAGCACCGGCTCCTCCGCACCCGGATAGCGGAAGTCCGCCCCCCGCACCTCCAGGTGCCCGTGCCGCAACAGCTCCCGCACCGGGGCCACCGGCGGGATCACGCTCGACTCCGTACGCAGCACTTCCTCGATGCGCTCGGCGCACACCTCGGCGCGCGGCACCATCATGAACATGAACGTCGCCATCATCACGGCCATGACGATCTGCATCAGATAGGCCAGGAACGCCGTCAGCGCGCCGATCTCCATCCCGCCGCTGTCGATCCGGTGCGCGCCGAACCAGACCACGGCGACGCTGGAGACGTTCACCACCGTCATCACCGTCGGGAACATCAGAGCCATCAGCCGGCCGGTCGACATCGACACGTCGGTCAGATCGGCGTTGGCCCGCTCGAACCGCTCACGCTCGTAGGCGTCCTTCACGAAGGCCCGGATCACCCGGTTGCCCGTGATCTGCTCGCGCAGCACCCGGTTCACCGTGTCCAGCCGCTCCTGCATGGTGCGGAACAGCGGCCTCATCCTCTTCACGATCAAGGAGACGGCGACGGCCAGCACCGGCACCACCGCGAGCAGCACACCGGACAGCGGCACGTCCTGCCCGAGCGCCATGACGATGCCGCCGACACACATGATCGGCGCCGACACCATCAGCGTGAACGCCATCAGCACCAGCATCTGCACCTGCTGGACGTCATTGGTCGTCCGCGTGATCAGCGACGGCGCACCGAAATGCCCCACCTCACGCGCCGAGAACGACTGCACCCGGTCGAAGATCGCCGCCCGCACGTCCCGCCCGAGCGCCGCCGCGGTACGCGCCCCGTAGTGGACCGCGCCGATGTTGCAGACGACCTGCACCACCGACACCGCGATCATCAGCGCGCCGAACGTCAGGATGTAACCGGCGTCACCCCGCACGACACCGTTGTCGATGATGTCCGCGTTGAGCGCGGGCAGGTACAGGGTGGCGCACGTCTGCAGAAGCTGAAGCGCGACCAGCAGGGCTATGGGCCGTCTGTACGGCTCGAGATGGATCCGGAGAAGTTGTCTGAGCACGGTTCAACTATCGCCGGACCCGCTCCCCGTGACGACTCGGTTTTCCCGGTCTTTTGCCGCACGCCCCTACGAGGAGAAGGCTCCGGGGTGAAGCTGCTCACGGGTCGCGCCGTACTGCTGCCGCACCGCCTGCCCCACCGCCAGTTCCTCACCCGGCTCGAAAACCTGGGCGGCGGCACCCTGCCAGGCCGGCGGCGCCTGCGGCGACAGCACCCCCTGCGAGACCCCCAGCGCCCACGCCGCCTGCCGCGCCGCACCCAGCGCCGCGTAATCGGCCGGCTGGGGTACGACCACCTGCGCCCCGAAGATCGCCGGCGCCGCCGCCTGCACCGCGGGCAGCTCGGCCGCCGCCCCCAGCAGGAACACCCGGCGCACCTCCACGCCCCGCCCGCGCAGCACGTCCATCGCGTCCGCCAGCGAGCACAGCATGCCCTCGAACGCCGCCCGAGCCAGGTGCTCCGGCTTCATCGACTCGCGCCTCAGCCCGCTGAGCGTCCCGGCCGTGTGCGGGAGCTGCGGGGTGCGCTCACCCTCCAGGTACGGCAGCAGAACCAGCCCCGAGGCGCCCGGCGTCGACTTCAGCGCCAGCGCCGACAGCTCCTCCAGCCCGCCCAGGCCCAGCATCTCCGCGGTCCCGCGCAACGCCCGTACCGCGTTCGACGTGTGCACGACCGGCAGGTGCATCCCCGCCGCGTCCGCGAACGCCGTGATCATCCCGCGCGGATCGGCCAGCGCCTCGTGGTGCACCGCCATCACCGACCCCGACGCCCCGAGCGACACGACGGCGTCACCGCGCCCGAGCCCCAGCCCGAGCGCCGCCGCCATGGTCTCGCCGGTACCGGCCGAGATCAGCAGCCCCTCCGGCGTCATCCCGGCCGCCTCGGCGGGACCCAGCACCTCCGGCAGCGCGGCCTGGTGCCCCAGCGCCAGCTCCACCAGATCCGGCCGGTACGAACCCGTACCCGCCGACCAGTACCCGGTGCCCGACGCGGCGCCCCGGTCCGTCGTCCTGCGCACCGGCCGGCCCAGGAGCTGCCACACCAGCCAGTCGTGCGGCTGGAGCACCATCGCCACGCGCGCCGCGGCCTCCGGCTCCGTACGCGCCAGCCACCGCAGCTTGGCCACCGGCTGCGCCGACTGCGGCACACAGCCCACGGCCTCCGCCCACGCCTGACGCCCCCCGAACGCCTCGACGAGGTCAGCCGCCGCCACCTGGGCCCGCTTGTCGTTGCCGACCAGAGCGGGCCGCACCAGTGAACCCTGCCGGTCCAGCGGCACCAGCCCGTGCTGCTGCGCGGAGACCCCGATGGCCTGGACACCTTCGAGCAACCCGCCCGACGCGGCCTCGCCCAACGACAGCAGCCACGCCTGCGGGTCCACCTCGGTGGCCTTCGGCTCGACGGGGTGCGGCGCGTAGCCCTGCCGCAGCACCGCACCCGTTTCCGTGTCACAGACGACGATGCGCGTGAAACCCGACGAACTGTCCAACCCGGCGACTATCCCCATGGGGATAGATTCTGCCGCACCCTAGGTGTTACTGGTCCCCCACTCGTCCTGGCCATTGCCCTGGCTGCGCTCCCGCAGCGAGCGCACCCGCTCGGCCACCGACTCGGGCATCCGGTCGCCGACCTTGTCGCTCACCGTGTGCAGCGCCTTGCCGGCCACCTCCCGCCCGGTCTGCGCGGCCGATTCGGCGGCGTTGCGCACGGCCGGGTTGTGGGAGAACTCCCGCGCCGACTTCCGCAACTGTTCATAGCGCTCCCGGCCTGCCCGGGTGCCGAGGACGTAACCGAGGGCCACTCCAACGACGAACGTGAGCTTGTACCGCATGGCTGCCACCCTTCCGTAGGCGTCGGTGCTGGCCGCCTACCCGTCAGGGCCGGAGATCACCCCGGAGAACCGATTGGCGGAGCACCCCCCTGCTTGCGCTAATGTATGTGTCGCAGCGAGCGAGCGCCGCCCGGGACGCCCCAGGTAGGTACGTTCGGTGCAACGCAGCAATCCCCTGTAGCTCAATTGGCAGAGCAGCCGGCTGTTAACCGGCAGGTTACTGGTTCGAGTCCAGTCGGGGGAGCGCGATCCCCTGTAGCTCAATTGGCAGAGCATTCGGCTGTTAACCGGAGGGTTGCTGGTTCGAGTCCAGCCGGGGGAGCGATGACGGGAGAGGGTCCTCAGGGATCCTCTCCCGACTTTTTTGCCCCGGTTCGTCCCCGCAGGGAACCATCCCGGGCGCAGAGCAGTCCTCATGGTCGTGCGTTGCCGACCATCCGGAGCAGGAGATCGTATGAGCGGCTATGCTGCGGCAGACGGCGCGCACAAATGTGCGCGACGCGCCGTAAGGGGCGGTAGCTCAGCCGGTTAGAGCAGCGGACTCATAATCCGTCGGCCGTGGGTTCGAGTCCCACCCGCCCCACCACGCGGTGCCCTGACCTGCGGAAACGTTTCTTCCCGGGTCAGGGTCGCGAAAGCTACTGCAACGGAGTGAATCCGCTGCTCAGGACCTTGGTGCCTGGCGTGTCCTCGGCGTCGACATGGCTCCTGACCTGCGGAGAAGCGCCGGAGCAGAGTGCAGCGGGGCTGCAGAGGTCTTCCCGCGTTCTCGTTGGGGACGCTGTGGAGACACGAGGAAACCTTGGGCGGCCAGCGGAGATCCGGCCGCTCCGAAGCGGCCCGATCTGGAAGCTCCGTGCTCCGCACAGGTCCTTGGTGGAACGGGGTCGGACAGGGCGTAAGCCTTGGGACAGAGCCATCTGTGACATGAGCCATGATCGGCACCAGGCCAGGCCTACGTCCGTGCCGCTGAGGCGGGGCGTGGGCGCTGCTGCGAAGTATCGGTTGGTCTCGTCGACCGGCTCCTGGCCATGCTCGCCAGCCTCCGACACCGTGCCATTCACGATGCTGGTTCGAGGCGGACCGCTCCACTGTCACCCGCGCCATCGGCGAGGTGCGGCCCCTGCGGCTCGCGAGCGATGCTGCACCGTCAGCCCCGGCGTGCAGCGCGGACGCCTCTGGCCGGCAGCTCCGCAGAATCGGTCCAAGCGGGCACACCATGTCCGCCAGGGCCGTATCGGTCCGGAGAAAGCGATGCACGCCGCTACCGGCAGCCTTTCGGCTGCCGGTAGCGGCGTGGTCGATCCGGGTATTAGTTGTAGGGCTTGAAGAAGCGGGTGGACGCGTAGACCCACTGGTCTGCGGTGTAGATCCAGCTGGCGATGGCGCCGTTGAACTTGGCGTCTTCCCGAGCGGTCCAGGTCCACATCTTTACGGCGCCGTCGGGCTGGTGGTACATGGCGCCGATGTCGTCGCGGCCGTCGCCGTTGTAGTCCCCGATGACGAGCTGACTGCGTTTGATGTCCCAGTTGCCCGCATCGCTGGCAAGGGAGACGAAGGCAGAGCCGAAGCTGTTGTCGGGCTCGGACTCGGCGATGAAAGTGGAGACCTTGTCGCTGCCGTCGGCATAGTCGTACCAGATCATGGCGTCGTCACGTCCATCGCCGTTGAAGTCGCCGGCGTGCGCGGTGGAGCGGTCCCAGTCGAGGGAGCCGCTGGACCACCACGATGTCGGCTGGGCGAAGCCGCCCGTGACAGTGGCGAGGAAGGTGTGGTTGCGCACCGTGTCGTCGCCCTGGCCGTAGAAGACGCCGATGTCGTCGCGGCCGTCGCCGTTGAAATCACCCGTGACGAACTTGCAGCGGCTGCGCAGCCAGGTACCGGAGGGTGCCGACCACGAGTCGACGGGCTTGTTGAAGCCTCCCTTGACCGTCGCGGTGTAGGTGAACAGCTTGGTCGTGCCGTCGGGGTAGGCGTACCAGACGGCGATGTCGTCGCGGCCGTCGCCGTTGAAGTCGCCGGCCTGAGGAGTCATGTAGCTGGCGTGCATCACGCCCTTGGGGACGGACCAGGACACGAACGGCGCGTTGAAGCCACCGTCGGCCTTGCCGAGTGCGGTCCACAGCTTGATGCTGGTGTCGCTGTACGGGGTGAGAGCGGCCATGTCGCCGCGGCCGTCGCCATTGAAGTCGCCGGTGACGAACTTCATGTACTTGGCTTCCCACGTGCCAGCAGCGGCGGCGTACGACTTGTACGGAAGCTGGAAGGAACCGTCGGAATTGGCCATCACCGTGTACGTGGCGTCCGTTCCGGCGGTGAAGTCGTACCACAGGCCCATGTCGCTGCGGCCGTCACCGTTGTGGTCGTGCCGGACCGCGGTGCCCGAGCTCCACTGGCTCTGGCCCTTGACGCTGTAGACGACAAGGTTGCCGCGGTCCTGCAGCAGGGCGTGACCACCCGGCGCCGCGGTCTTCGACTCCCACAATTTCGTGCTGCTGTCGGCCGCGTAGACCACGAGGTTGCCGTCGGCCTGCATGACCGCCTTGGCCCCGGCGTTGCCCGCGGTCTTCGTGGACCACAGGGTCTTGTCGGCATTGGAGGTGATGACGAGGTTGCCGTCGGTCCCCATCCTCAGGGTGGCCGAGCGGGAGGTGTAGGACTGGCCGCCGGTAAGGGTTGTGCCGGACGGGATACGGGTGCCTCCGGTGATGCCGTCGATGACCAAAGAAGCACCGAAAGAGACGTTGTCCGTACCGGGAGTCTTGCCCGGCCAGGCAAGCATCGTGTTGTCGGCCTTGCGTGCCCACAGGTCGGGCAGAACGTCGCCGGTGATGTCACCGGCGGACCCGAGGGTCGGGTACGCGGTGGCGGGGTAGCCGGTGCCGATCTTCACTCGCCCGGCCGTGTTGCCCCAGGTGGTGGGATCGAGGACGCCACCGGGCCCCTTCTTCCCGTAACTGCGCCAGATGGTGCCCGTGGCGTCCTCGCGCAACCACAGGTCGGCGACTCCGTCGGCGTTGATGTCGCCGGGTGCCACGATGGTGAACTTGTCCCAGTCGCCCTGACCCACGAGGACGGGCGGCTTGTTGCCCGCGACGTCGAGGTCGTAGCCGGCACGGTTGCCGTGGTAGGCCCAGAGCTGCTTGCCCTGCTTGACCAGAAGGTCGGGCTGGTCGTCGCCGTTGATGTCACCCGCGCCGATGACCTGCTCGGCGTTGTGCCAGTGGTCGTCCCCGGTCCATTCGTCGTTGCCGAAGCAGCCGATCTCGGGGTCGTTCCGGGGGCAGCTGACGGTGAGCTCGGTCGAGCCGTCGGCGATGACGCCACTGCCGTTGTTCTGGTACGACCAGAGCTTCTTCCTCATGTCGATGGGGTCGTACTCCAGGGCGACGAGGTCGTTCGCCCCGTCCTGGCCCCAGTCGCCGGCGAAGGTGACTTGCCTGCCTTCGAAGGACGCGCCGCCGCCGTTGGTGGCGGCCGAGAAGGTGCCGTTGCCCTGGCCGGCGTAGGTCAGCAGAGTTCCGTTGGAGTCAACGCTCCAGATGTCGCGGTGCGTGTCGCCATTGAGGTCGTGCGGGCTGTCACGGACGAAGGCGCGGGCCGCGTAGTAGATGTACGTGGCCGTGTCGGACCGGTTGCCCGCCTGGTCCACGCTGAACGCGTAGACGAAGTGCGGTCCGTAGCCGGGCGGTGTGATGGGTACCGAATCACCCGGCATCGCCGACTTCACGTCAGGGTCATGATCTGTGTAGTAGCCGTACTCGACGACTCCCTCGGCTCCGTTCGGCGCGAAGGAGAACATGCCGGTCTGGCGGGCCTTGCCTGTGCCTACGGGCCAGCCCTTGTCTCCGGGCGGGAACACATTGCCGTCCGAAGTGATCAACGGCGCCGCACTGGGACGGGCCCGGTCGACGGAGAACTTGCACGTGGCGGACCAGCCCGAGTAGGCGTTGTCCTGGTCCTTGGCGCGCACACGCCACGTGTAGTCGCCTCCGGACAGGTACGAGTCGGGCACCGGATAGGTGGTGACCTGGCCCCTGTTTGCGGGCATGGTCTGCTTCACGACCGGGGTGGTGGTACCCGCTTTGAAGATCTCGAACTCGGCCGTGAGGTTTCCACCGTCTCGATCGTCGATCTTCGCGTAGACGCTGACCCTCGTGTTCCCGAGTCGCCCGCCGTTCGCACAAGACGTCTTGGGATGGGTCCCCAGATTCGTCGGCTTCTTCGGCGGGTGGTTGTAGACCGTCTCCAGCACCGCGGTCTTCGCGTCGAACTTCTTCCAGCCGAATGTGTCGCCCTCATCGGACGCGTAGAGCCCGAAATTGACACTCGCCCACCTTTTGGACGCTGCCTCGCGGATCTTGGCCGTCGCGTCGAACTCGAGGTTGCCAGCGGCGCAGTCCTTGCTCCAGCCCTTCGAATCATTCACAGTCGCCAGCGGCGAAGAGCCGATCTTGGTCGGCTGGTTGTTCCAGGTGGTCCTCGACGAGATCGGGCCGACGTGCCACAGTTGCACCGGTCGATCCTGGCAGGACCACGACCAGGTGTTCTTCACTCGGAAGGTGGACGACTTGACGGTCGCGCCCCTGATGTTCGCGGTGTCGAGCTGGAAGAACGACCGGGAGATCCGGTCGGATCCGCCGGATTCGGCCTCATAGCCGACGCGTACCACTTCCTTGGTGTTCCAAAAGGAGGTGTTCGGGAAGTGTTTGTAGACCCGCGTCCAGTTCTGTCGCTTGCCCCAGGCCCACGAAGGATCGATGTAGACCGGGTACGTGGTTTCCGCGCCGGTCAGCAGGGCCTGGTCAGGCTTGATCTCCAGGGTGTCACCGGAGACGGTGGTCGGCATCTGGGCGTCCTGTGCGCCCGGGGCCGGCTCGAAGGCGTCGGCTGGAACGGATCCGGTGGTAGTCGCCGTAGAGGCGGTGGTGGCGCTCCGTATCTGCGGCGATGTCCCGCCGGAGGTAGCCGTGGAGGAGTCCCACATGAGGGGGGACGGACTGGTGAACACGGTCTCCCCCGCCGGGTTCACCGCAGTGACACTGCCAGTCGTCGCGTCTGTGGACACACTCAACCCGACAGTGTCCAACTTGTACTTCAGGGAGGCCAGTTCGGGGTTCTTCGCCGCTTCCGCCGTCTTTACGACCAACAGCTGGGAAAAGCCCTCCACCTCGGCCTTCAACTGCAAGTCAACACCTGGCAGCACCTCGCTGTAGGTAGCCACGTTGTCGATGAGCGTCGGCTTGGGGAGCGGCTTGGGCCAGGTGAGAGTCAGCGTACGGCCGTCCTTGACCCCCGAGAGCAGGGGTTTGCTTCCACCGCCGGAAAACGACACCGCCACCGTGGAAGCCTTCGGCACGACGCTGCCGTCGGCAGCGAAGGCAAGGGTCGGGTCGGTCGGGATCCAGGCTCCGTCCCGCAGCATCCGCACCGGGGTGCCATGTCGCTTGACCGACCAAGTGCCGTCGGGCAACGCCCATGCGTCCGACGACTCGGTCCGCGCTGAGGTCAGCTCAAACGGCTGGCCGGTAGCCTTGGCTTGCCGAAGGGCGTGGTCCTCTTCGCTCAGGGAGCCCTCCGCGACGGGGTCGACTGCCGTGGTGGCAGCGGCTGCCGCTGGGGTATGTGGAAGAAGAACGAGGCCAGTCGCCGAAATTGCACTCACCAAGGCAAGTGAAATTCCACCTATTAGGCGCCCACCCAATCTGCCGGATCCGGGTCTCTCCTGTGTCATATAAACCTCTCAAAATCGGATAAGCGCCGCGACTCTACCGGCAGTCGGAACCCTGCACCATGCCTCACTTGCGCCTTCGAGTGAAGCTGGACCTTCGATCCGATTGGCGAGCCGAGACCGCCTTTGCGTTGTTCCTTGCTGGAATCGCTTCATCGACCCTTGAAGAGCCCCCGCCGCCGGTTCTCCAGACGGGGCAGGGCGTGAAGCGACTTTCACACTGAGCGACTAATCCGGGGCTTCGGCTCCCAAGCGCGGCGCCGAGGTGCCTCGCTCTCGACCGGTCGCCGTCGAGCAATACGCGTGGGGCGAGTACGGGGGGCTCGACCAGGGGCCGGCCAGGTCATCCTTTCACCAGGTAATAGGTGTCCCTCACGTCCGGGTCTGAGCTCAGGAAAAACAGCGTCAAGCGGCCGGTCTTGTCCTTGGTGACGCCGAGGTCCGAGGACGCTGCGTTCGGCGGCGGCGCCGTACGCGTCGCCGCCTCGCTCGGGACCGGAGATGTGGGTGAAGCCGGGGCAGGGGACAGCAACGGGGAAGCCGATGCCTTCCGTGGCTTCACGTCGAGGCTGACCACAAAGCCTTCGCCCAACGTGTTCCCGCCCTTGTACTGCCCCGGGCCGGACAGCGACCACGTCCCGGTGCCCGTCATGCGCCAGCCGTCGTCGAACCGGAACTCCTGGCCGTCCAGGTCAGTCACTTCGGCGACGCCGTCCTCGCGCAAGGTCAGCGAACTTCCCGCCCAGCCCTTCCAAGTGCCGTGCAGATCCGCCGCCGTCGCCTTGGCCGGCGGAGGCGGTGGTGCTGTACGACTGTCGACGCACGCGGATGTGCCGGTGAGGACCGCGGCAGCGCATGCCACGGCGACCACGGCGCGTCGGAACGGGGTGGGCATACTCAACCTCTCTGGCAGGCCAAGCCGAGCGGGTGGGGGATTCGTCGACTCCGAAGTGGACCTGGCCCTTAGCCCTGCGTGTGTACAAGGCGTCCTTGCGCAGGCCGTAGTCGATGCGCTTCAGGTATCCGCCCCGGTCGTACGGGGTGACCGTGGCCCTACCCGTCGTCGAGACGTTGCGGCCGTAGTTGTTCACGGCAACAGACCCTCGGCACCCGCCTTGCGAGCGGCCTCACGGTTGGCGACCGCCACCTTGAGCTTGGACGGTGTGGTACTCACGGCCGGGGCAGCACCCTTCGCCCGGCCGGTTCCCTGGCGTGCACCCTTCGCGGCCGGGACCGCACAGACCGACACGGGTGGCGAACCTGCATGCCCGCCCCTGCCGAGCGACACCTCAGCCGTCGCCGCTCTCGCCGCGGGCCGGCTCACCTTCGGCGCCTTCTTCCGCCACGAGTTGACGGCGGCCGCGTCAGGCAGCTTCACGCCCCCCACAGCAGCCTTCTCCACCGGAACTGCCTTCGGCTGCTTCACCTTTGGAAGCCTCACCGAATCACCCGGCCCTGCGGCGGCGGCTACACCCGGCATCACCCCCGCCAGAACCGCGCTGACCACGAGCGTCGGCAGGCCGCGCGTGCTGAAACGTCTCACCCTTTGCCCCCCATGAAACAGCGCATTCTGAAAAAACGTGAGCAGAGTAACAGTACGCGCGCCGAACACAATCGGAGTTCTCTATTCCGAACGGGTCGGAAGTGACACCCTAACAGAAAACGAATTCAAACGTCCTCTGCCGGAGTAATCGGATATGACGTCCGAGACCACCCCAAACGCTCAAGTGAGACGTGGTGTGCATAAGCAATTTCGGTCTCGTCTCATGCATTTCTTGGCCGGCCCCGCAGCTGAGACAATGCCTCCATGAGCAGATACGTCGAAGTCATCGTGCTGGCGCGGCACGCCGAAGAGGTCATGGAGCCGCTGACCCGGCCGGACAAGAACCGTGAGTGGCACCAGTGCTTCACGCGTGTCGGTGACCATATGTTCGCGGGAGCGAGCACGCCTTCGGAGGAGTGCTACACCTGGGTGATCCAGTTCACACGCCTCAACTGGCGAGGACTGCTGCCGCACTTGGAATCGCTGCCGTGGCCCGACCCGCACTCGGTCCAGGTTCTGGTGCGGGACGAGGACGACGACTGTTTCGGGCTGTGGATGATGTACGACGGTTCGCTCACCGAGGTCCCGTTGCCCCGCACAGAGCGGGAACCGTACGAGAACAGCATCACCGGATATCTTCGCCGGACCGACAGACCGGACAGCTGAAAGGAGGGGGTACCCGCACGTCCGTACGACGTGCGGGCACCCCCTCCATGCGACCTCAGTCGGACGACTCAGCCACACGACCCCGGGTAGTCGGCGCAGCTGTACGGCTCGCCGGGCGGCGGAACCGACTCGTCGCCGTCGAGCGTGCCCAAGGGATCGAAGGTGTCCTTGAACATTTCCACGGCAGCTCCGGACCACCCGTAATCCCGGACGTAGCCGGGCGCCTGCGCCACAGCCAGACCGCCGCCGACCAGCCCGAACGCACGAACCTTGCCCTCGGGTGGCTTGACGGTCGACGTTGGGGCGATGAAGACTCTCCGTGAGTCGAAGTCCCCTTCCGGGAAAATCACCCTGACGTTGGGGTTCCCGTCGTAGAGGGCGGCCATCTCCTGTGCCTGGGTCATGTCCTTGGCCACGAAGATGACGTTGTTCGACTGGATGCGAAGCTTCTTGTCGATCGTCCCCCGCGCTTGGGCCGCCGGCCGAGTGGAACCCGTGGCGTCGTAGGAGTCGACATCCACGATCTGGCCATTCTTCCAGGTGACCTTGACGAAGTCGGACGTGGTACCGGCCTTCGCCGAGTCGCCCTTCTCGTCTTTGATAGGCGTGTCCTTCTTGACATCCGGATCGGTGTCGTCCTGGATCAGGTACTGGACACCGTCGCCCTTCTTCGGGTCGTAGTACATGCCCGCCTTCTTCAGGTCGTCATTCAGCGTCTTGAGCGCCGTGTCCGCCGTCGGGCCATCGGTCTTGCTGGTGATGTGATGAGGCACACCGTTCTTGTCGTAGACCTTGGTGATGTTCCCCTTGCCGTCCTTCTCGGACGTCAGCTTCTTCTCCGGCTTGACCTGCTTGGGCCGGCCCCCTTCGCACTGCCCGGGGTTCCGGTGACACCAGTCCATCAGGTCCGGGTCGTAGAGGCCGCTCGGGTCGCTGCGCGTGATGGGGTTGTTGTGGCTGTACCCGTAGCCGTCCATCTGGAGCGGGTCGGTGACGTCCATGAGCGGGTCGACGCTGACGAAGCGGCCGATGGCCGGGTCGTACTCACGAGCCCCGAGGTGTGTGAGACCAGTATCCACGTCACGCGTTCCGCCGACGAAGCCCTTGTCTCCGGCCCAAGTGGCGGGCTGAGGGCCCCGGGGGCCGCCGAAGAGACCGGTCTTGCGGCGGGTGACAGCCTGGGTGGTCGCGTCTACTTGGGTGGTGGTGGTGCCGTGGTGATCGGCGAACAGGTAGGTCAGTTTCCCGCCGGTCCGCATGGCCACCACCGTCTCACCGGCGCTGTAGTAGCGGGTGCCGACGACCGTCCCGTCCTTGCCCAGCTTTGCCTCGTTGCCCTCGGGCAGGTACAGGGTCGTGCCGGACGAGTCGGCCCGGATGAGCCGCTGGCCCTCCGCGTCGTACAGGTAGCTGGTGACCATCGCGCCTTGGGTGGTCTTGGCCAGGTGCCCTTCCGCGTCCCACTCCAGGGTCTGTACCGCCGCCGAGCCGATCTTGCGCGTGTCGGTCTGGCCCAGCGCGTTGTACGTGTACGACTCGGTGGTCGTGCCCGCTGGACCGGTCTGGCTGACCGACGGCAGAGCGTGCTTGCCCGCCACCGGTGTGCCGTATGTGCGGGTGATGTCACTGGTTGGGCCCGAAGGGGTCTTGTGCTGCACCTCGGTCCTGCGGTTGCCGGAGGGGCCGTAGGTGTACGACGTCCAGTAGGCGTCCGGTCCCCCGACCGTGGTGGCCGACGGGCCCGCGTCGCAGCCGCCCGGGGCAGTCGGGGCGGCCGTCCATGCTTCGGTGATCTGCCGCAGGGCGTCGAAGGAGAAGCACTGCATATCCGTCACCGTCTGAGTGCCCTGGCCGGACGCGGTGGAGACCGAGGTGATGTTGCCCATGGGGTCGTAGTTGTAGCGGGTGTCGTCGATCCGCTGCGGCGCCACCTCGCGGTCCGTGTAGGCGCGGGTCAGCGCGCCGGTGTGCTCGTCGTACTCATACGAGCTCCACAGGTGCGCGGCGAAGGCGCCGTATTCGGCCCGCGTCGCCCGCCCGTAGTGGTCGTACGTCATCGCCGAAACGACGGGGTCGACCCCCGCGCCCACGGTGTTCAGCAAACCGCCCGCGGCGGTGTAGGTGTTGGTGATCTTCTCCGCCGGCAGCCCGCCTACGGCGGGCTGCTGCACCCACATCACCTGCCCGGTGTTGGTGTTGTAGGAGGTGGTCCACTTGTACGTGCCCGCCAGTGCGCCGGTCTCCGGGGCCGTCGGGAGGGTGACCTGGGTGGTGACCGGCTTGTAGAGAGCGTTGTAGAACGTGACCGCGGATTCGTAGGCCTTGCCGCCGATCCAGCGGGTAGATTTCGCCGGCTTGCCCTTGCCGTTCGTGGCGGTGTCGTAGGTCCAGGTCGCGAGAGTGGTGGTGCCCTGCTTCAGAGCGGTCTTGCGGCCCAGCTCGTCGTAGTCGGTGTGCAGCGTGGAGCCACGGGCGTCGGTGATGTCGGTGGCCCGGTCACCTTTGTCAAAGGTGACGTTCGCGACGCCCTTGTCCGGGTCCTCCACGTGGTTCTGCCGGCCGCGGACGTCGTAACCGTACTTCCAGAGGGCGCCGGACGGGTCGGTGACCTGCGCCAGTTGTCCCCGCTTGTTGTACGCGTACTTCGTCGACTGGAAGGTGGTGCGGGCGGCGTCCGTGTACTGCTTGATCGCGGTGGTGCGTCCCCGGGCGTCCGTCACCGTGGTCTTGGCGGTGCCGCCCAGCGGCGGGATGACCGTGGTGGTGTCTCCGGTGTAGACCGTGGTAACCCGCTTGGTCTCGTCCCCGAACCTCTTGGAGATGACCGCGGTGGTCCGGCCGGCACCATCGAAGAGGGTGTCGGTGGAGGCGGGATAGTTGAGTTCCTGCCCGGTCACCAGGACAGGCTCCGGCTTGCCGCCGGCGAAGAACGTGCCGGAGGTGCGCCATGCCTGGCCCCGGGTGTCGTAGGACGTCTCGCTGATCAGCCGTCCCGCTCCGTCGGGCGCCGGTGACTGGGTCTGTCGGGAGCGCAACTGGCCGTCGTAGAAGGCGTAGGACGTCTGGTAGACCGAGTTGTGGTCCAAAGCACTCGTTGTGACGACGTTGGGACCGTCGTTGCGGACGAGGTAGGAGAACGTGTAGCTCGGCGAGTCGGGGTAGGTCGCGGCGGACCTACCCGGATGCCAGATTTTGGTGATCCGGCCGAACGGGTCGTACGCCGTGGTGGTCACCCGCCCGTTGGCGTCGGTGACGCTCAGCGGCTGGCCACGCAGCGGGTCGGACTTCGTGATGATCTGGTGGCCCAGCGGGTTCGTTACCACGATGGTGGTCGGGGCCTCGCCGGTGGCGGGCGTATAGGTGGTCGTGTTTCTTTTTCCGTAGGTGTCGGTCGTGCTCAGCGGGCGACCGTAGATGTCGTAGTCGGTGACCGGGGTGGTGCTGACGATGTCGTAGCCGGTGCCCGTGCCGTTGATCTGCTCGACCTTGGTGGCGTCGCCCTTGGAGGGCGGGGTGCCGAGTGTCGTCGTACCGTCGAAGTAGACGCGACTGTCCGAGATCACGTCCGCGGGGCGGCTCACCGTCTCGCCGCAGGCAACCGCCGTCTTCTCCGTGCGGTAGACCCTGTCCAGCAGCCACGCGCCGGCGTTGCGGGCATAGTAGGCGGTGGCGCAGGTCTCGTCACCGGTCTTGGCCACATCGCCGAGGTCCGAGGTCCGGGTGACCATGCCATAAGCATCGAAGGTGTACGTGACGGCGGTCTTGTGCTGTCCGCCGGTGACAGCGGTCAATTTCTCCTCCCTCTCAGTGCCCGTCATGTAGGACTGGAGCGAAGGAAGACCGGCTCGGGTTCGCGTGGCTGTCGCGGGCGAACGCCACGGAGCGGAGGAGGTTGCGGAGACCAGTGCGCCGCCCTCGCCGTTGTAGAGAGCCGTGGCGCGGGGCATGCCGGCGAACTGCTCGCGGTCGGTGACCGCGACACCGGCGAAGTCGGTCACCGCGTCCCCGTCGATTCCTCGGAAGTACCGTGTCTCCGCCAGGGTCTTCGGGTCCGACGCCGCCCCCGTTCTGGTTTGTACGCGCCCGTAGCCACGTGGGACGGAATAGGTACGGTCCTCGGCCTTGGTGAACTCGTCCGTGCTCTTGGACCATGCTGCTCCGCCCAGATAGCTGTACGAGGTGACGGTGTCCGGCGACTCGACGAGGTTGTCGCCCTCAACGACCTGGGTGACGACATAGGTGTTGAACCAGTCGAGCTTCGCGGTGTCGCCCTCGTAGGCCCACTTCACCGGGAAGCACCTTGTGTTGTTGGTTCCGTCGGCCGGCGGAAGCGTCGTGGCGGTGCACTCCGGCTGAGAGTAGTACGCCCCCAGGGCGCCACCGGTTTCGGTGGTGATCTGCGACATGCGCAGGCGCACGAACGGCGCCAGGCCGTCCCCGGTCTTGTCGACGCGGTTGGCCCGCTGCTCACCGATGAACGTCACCGCCGGCAGCGCCAGGTCGCCGCCGGCCTTCCCCGTGTGGGTGATGGACTTCAACCACATGGGCCGGGAAATGCCGTCGCCCGAGGCGGGGAAGTCCTGAGCCAGTGTCCAGGAGTCCACCGCCTTGTAGGCGCCACCAGTGAGTACCTTGGTGGTGATCGATGTCAGACGCATACGGGACCAGAAGGTGGGGGAGAACTGGTCCTTGCACTCGTCCCCGTCCTTGCAGTGCTGGTCGAAGGGAGTGTCCGGCCAGTACGCCGCGTTGGCCGCGTCGAAGGTGCCGCAGTTGGTCAGGCAGCGCTCGTTCACGCCGAAGTGGACCTGGCCCATCGCCTTACCGGTGTAGACGGCGTCCGACCGCAGGCCGTAGTCGATGTGGTCCAGCCAACCGCCCCGTACGTAGGGCGTGGGTGTGCCCTTGCCGGTGGTCTCGGAGAAGGCGCGGCCGTAGTTGTTCTTTTCGGTGTTCCAGTAGTACGCCATGGCGTTGCCGTGAACGTCCACGACGTAGTCGAGCTGCCACCGCCATGCCTGCTGGCACCAGCCGTTGGTGAACGTTGTGTTGTAGCAAGGCTCCCCGGAGTGGTTGCCGAAGACCGGCACCGTCCAGGCGGAGTTGGTCACCGGATCGTCGGCGGCAGTGCCGTTGTCCTTCCAGCCCGACAGCCGGTTGAGACCGAAGAAGTACTGGGTGCCGTCGGTCGTGGTGACCTTCCAGTGTTCACCTTCACCGTCGACACCGGCGGTGCCCTTGTCTCCGTTGACCGCTCCGGTCAGCTTCTCGACCTTCTCGCCGGAGTCCGAGGCCGGATGCCAGCCCTTGCCCTCCTCATAGACCAACTCGGTCGTCTTGCCGCCGAGGGAAAGCATCGCGTTGTCGTTGAACCAGCATTGGTCCCACGCCTTGGTGGTGTTCGTACCGTCAGTCTTGTCGTCCTGGCAGGACTTGTACCTCCGCTCGATGAACCCCGGCTCGTATGACCAGCCGTCGCCCAGCCAGCTGGGCTGGTTATTCGACACGGCCGTACGCCCATCAACGGACTGTGAGCTGTAGCCCAGCGCCACGCCCGGCGTCAGGCCGCCCGGCACCTCAGGGACGCCCATCGGATAGGACCAGCTGAGCCCTCCCGTCGGACCGCCCGCGGCCCAGGAGCCTGAGGTCTCGAGCGGCGTGGCCTTGTAGTCGCCGGTGGAGCCGCCGGACCCGGCCGTGACCGCCAGCACCGTCGCGCCGGCCGCCGTCATGGTGCGCGCGGCAGGAGCCTTGGTGACACCCGGGCCTACCGGAACCTCGGCCGACACGCTGCCGGTCTCGGTATCGTTCTTCGTCACCAGGGGCCGTCGGCTTTGGCACTGTGCCTTTTCGGGCGTCGACAGCACACACGCCGGCAATTGCACCAAGCGCAGCCGGTTGGCCCAGTCGCCCCCGTACGCCCCGCTGAAGTCCGAGTAGTCGACCGCCACCTTGACCGCTGCCGGGGCGGCCACCGCGTCGCTGCGTCCCACAGACAGCAGTACGCCGTCAATGCCCGCCTTGCGCGTCGCGTCCCGGTCGGCGACAGAGACCCTCACCTTGGGTTCCGCGGCGGATCCACGGGGAAGCTTGCCCCCGGCTCCGGCACGGGCCACCGCCGTCGCCAGGCGTCCCGGCGTGACCGTCACGGGCAGTGGTCCGGGTCCGGTGCTCTTGTGCGGGCCACCCATCGCCTGCGACGCGGCGTTCTTCGCCTCCCCCGGGGAACCGAGATCGAACTCGGCGCTGCCTGCCGCGGGCCACGTCACCTTCGGCCGCCCCTTCCAGGGGCGCGCAGCAGCGTCGTCCTTTCGCTCCGCACCCCCCACGGTGACCTTCTCCACCGGCACTGCCTTCGGCTGCTTCACCGTTGGGAGCCTCACCGAATCACCCGGCCCTGCGGCGACGGCTGCACCCGGCAACGCCCCGGCCAGAACCGCGGTGAACAAAAGCGTCGGCAAGCCACGCATGCCGAAACGTCTCACCCTGTACCCCCCCATAAACAACGCATCCTCAAAAGAGCCAGCGAAGAGTAACAGCACACCCACCGAACACAACTGGAATTCTCTATTCCACACAGGGTCGGAAGTCGCACCATGGCAGAAACATATTCAAACGCCCTTGTCGGAGTAATGGGATGTGCTGCATAAAACCGGCACGATTATTGGCTTGCTGTCGAGTCCCGCCCCAGACGCCGACGCCATCCCTCACCACCAGGTCGTGGAGCAGGCCGGTGCCAACCTTCGGCCGAAACACCAGCACCGCGGGCAGCTCCTCACATCCCGGCACTGTCAGCCTCATTGGCACGGCCCCTACGGGCCCTGCACACCAGCAAGCCATCAATAACGCAACCGCCACCCCGCTCGACCTCGGCCTCAACGACCGCCGCGCTCGCGACCGCGCACTCTCCCACGAACCGCGCAGACCGGAGGAAGATGTCCGCGGGCTTCTCGTGGCGGGGGCTTGAGGTGAAAGACCATGGCCCAGGCTCCCATCAGCTGACGGTGCGGCCGCTTGACCCGTGGGATGCGATCTGAACGGCCCAGCCGTCCCTGGGCTGAAGCGGAACCACCTGCCTTCCGTCCAGACGGTAATTCCCCTCTCTCGGGTCGCTTTCCGGTGCTGAGCGACCCTGCAGCGCAGGTCGTCCCGGGGCGGCTCCGGGGCGGGTCGTACCGCGGCGAGTTGTGGACCCGCGAGGCACCCACGGCGCTCACTGGTCGCCAGTCACCGCCCTGTGGCGACCTCGCACCGGCCGTGCCGGAGGGCACCCTCGACGAGTTGGAAGCCCTGACGGCCGCCACAGGCGGCCACGGCCTCGCCCGCCGCTACCCAAGGCGGCCCGACCCCAGTGCCGAACGGTTCGTCGCCATTCACGGAGCCCGCCACTACCGCGCCGGTGACCTCGTCAGCGCCGATTACGACGGCGTGCTGTCCTACTTCGCGCATTCAGTCGAGCGTCGCCCATATGGTCGGTTTCGTCCGGAGGGGCCAAGCCGCATTTTCGAGTGCGCTCTCGATAGGCGGCTGACCTGTGAAAACCTCATGGCTCTACCCCGGGCGCAGGGGGTCAAATCCCGCTACGCCGGTAAGGCACTCCGCTGCTCGCCTGTTCGGCCGCGCTTGGTGGCCTGCCCGGACGTCGCTCCTGGACAACTGGACGCTCTCGACGGGCGGTCATTGGGGACGCCACGGGGACGTTGGGGACGCTGTGGGGACACAAGCATCCGCAAGGATCTGCATGGCCCGATGTGGGCGAGCAAGCTTACCTGCTCTGATCTGCACGAACGCCGAGAATCGGCGACGATAATGTCGCTGGGTGAATCGCTGAGAGGCCATGTCGGCCGCCCCGTTTCCTCTGTGGCTTTCAGTCCAGATGGGCAGATCCTGGCAGCTTGACCAGCGACCAGATACCTTATTGCGGGTTCAGGTCGGGGCGACTGACCGGCCTCGTCCTCAAGACGATCCATTCGTCGCGGCCGTCGCGATGCTCTTACCCGCGGCCAGACCTCCTTCCTCCACAGGTCCACCACATCGTCGTCGCGTTCGATCGCTCGCCGTGCTAGCTGCTGCCGCGACCAGCCGTGCCGCTGCAACAATCGCCTTGTGCCCTCCACGGTGGAGGAGACGTGGAACATCCGACCGATCAGAGTCTTCACACTGGCCAACGTCCACCGCTGATCAGCCCAGCCGTGCGCGAGTGGACCGCTTTTCAACTCCCGTTCCAATCGCACAGATTGGCCGTCGGGTGGCCGGGAGCGGCCAGGCTTTCGAGGCGACGCCAGCTGCACTGCCCTCGCGCCATTGACGTTGCCACCGTTCCATCGACCGCTCCGACACTCTAAGCGTGGTCACGATGGCTCGGGTCGTCTGCCCGGCCTCAAACCGGGCCACCGCATCCAGCACGCACTCGTTCGCGAGTAGCCCTCTCCGCGTCGGTGAAGCCCCCACCTCGCGCATACCTCACAGCCTCGGCAGTACCGAATCAGAAGACCTGGATCTGCCGGAACGCCTCGACATTCGTTCAGGTTCAGTTGCTCGTTGGGGACACGAGGAAACGCCGGCCCACGCGATCCGGTGGCGCCTGGCGGGCGGTGGGGCTGAGGCCCCGGCGTCTGGCCCACTCACGGAAGGCGCCAGGCCTCATGCCCAGCGAGTAGGCGGTCTGCTTCGTCGTGACGAGCGGCCGACCATCACGGCCCAACGCGGAGATCACCCCCAGATTGTCACAGGAGTACGTCGACGTTGGGGGCGCGAAGGCCGGATGCATGCCTGGGGGACCTGTGGTGTGCTGGAAGTGTCCGGAGGCTCAGCTCGGGCTGGCTCGCCCCAGGTACGGAGCCACAACCATGACACGCAGCGCATACCAGAGACTCCTCGCCGTCACAGGGACCCTCGTGCTGCCCACTGGGCTGCTGGTGAGCCAGCCGACCACGCCACCGGCGGCAGCACAGCCCGCTACATCGGCACGCTGTCCCGTTCACTTCCTTGGACTCCATGGTCTGGATGAGCAGAGCGACCTCACGTCACCCACCATCAACGCCACGTGGAAATCGTTCCAGTCGGCCGTCATCGCCAAGGCGCTTCCCCCGAAGCGGGACGCGATCGCCTTTCCCAAGGTGTCCAGGAACGAGTTTCTGGCCAAGAACAGCGTGATCGGCATCGAGCCGGACATAGACGACGGCGTGGAGGCTGTCCAGAAAGCCATGGACCAGGCCGTCAGGCGTTGTTCGTCAACGACGTTCGTGCTTACCGGATACTCGTTGGGCGCGTGGGTCGTCGACAAGTTCCTGGTCACCGACTCCCGTCGGCGGCAGCTCGTCCGCGCCGCGCAGCTGTATGGAGATCCGCAGTGGAGGGTTCCCGGACAGGGAAGAGGCTTGGCCGTGCTCTTCAACCGTGGCCTGCGCACGCCCTATCCACCGTTCCCCGAAAAGGTGCATAGTGTCTGCAATCGCGGCGATCCAGTGTGCGGCACCGGGTACCGGGATAACGGGCGAGATCTGGCGCAGCGGCTCAAGGACATGCGAGTGCCGATGAAGTGCCCCGCTTCGGCCCACTGTTACTCCGGCCGATCCACCACTGAGGGTGGAAAGTTCCTGGCGTCACGGGTCCCCACTGACTGGAACAACCGTACCTATGGCGTGACCTGCGGCGACACCGTGAGCAAGGCTGTGCCCGTCGCTGTACGGAATGGCAGAGGGAGCGTGAGAGCCGGTGGGAGCGACATCGGGAACTACGACTTCTGGAGTGTGCAGATTCAACGAATCACATCCGGGAAGGTGCGCCGTCTTGGCGATGTGACCGCCGTACTGTTCACGTGCAGCCCTCAGCCCAGCAATTTCTCCCTACACGAGCTGCGGGTCTACCGTGCCGTCGATGGTCGGGAAGTGGGCAGGACGCCGACGTTCGACGTAGAGGGGCTCGCGCCCCGCTACCAGCCGGGCACCGTGGCGTTCCGGAATGGCCGGCTGACTGCCGATGTCCGTTTCTTTGGGCCGGGTGACAGTCATGCCACCGGTCCGTCGATACTTCGCCATGTCACCTGGGAGTGGGATGGCAGCCGTTTCGTCAAGCGTTCCGAAGTTGATGCGGACAAATCTACCCGTACAGATTTGAGCACACACCGCATCACGGTGAACGGTATGGGCCCCCTGCGCCTGGGGATGAGCCGGGTGCAAGCCGAGCGGGCAGTTGGCGCTCGGATTCCCAAAGGCCCTGGCGGTCCGGACTGCACGGACATGGCCATCGACGGAGGGCCGCAAGGACTGCTGCTTCGGTTCTCCAACGACGACCGGCTTGTAGCCATTTACGTCGGTTCGACGGCGTCGACGTCGATCAGAACGGCCTCGGGAATCCACGTAGGCAGCCATCAGGACGAGGTGCTCGCGACCTATGAACCGGACGTGAAAGTAAATGAGATAGCGCCTGGTGTGGACCAGATCATCTTCACCCCCCGTGGGGCGCAGTTTCAGGGAAAGGTCATCACGTTCCTGATGAACGATCAAGGCACTGTTGAGTCCTTCATTGCGGGAGATAGCGAATTCGCGAACACGCTTCCCTGTGGCGGCGACTAAATGTCCAATAAATGATCTACTGTATGGCAGTTGGCCAGCGCCGCTTCCCGGTCACCCGAATCGCTTGCGGGGTTGCAGGGTGATTGACGGAGCGAGGTGGTCGATGATGCGGACAGCGGCCGATTTCGAGATGCCGAAGAGCGGGGCGAGCTGCCGCAACGTCAGGTTCGCGCGCCAGTACGCAGCGGCCAGGAGCAGCCGTTTCTCCAATGGCAGGCTCCACGGTCGGCCCTGGCGAACCAGGTCAGCCCACTCCCACCGCAGCGCGGCGATCAGCCTGCCGAACTGATGCAGACTCAGTTGGGCGAACGGACCTATCCAAGACGGCTTCGACGCCGTGATCACAGCAGTCACTGGGGGATCATTCCTTTGCTGAGAGTCCTTCCTGCTCCAGCGCGGTACCGCAGCGTTCAGCCTGCGGTCACCTGCCCCATGAAGCAGCGTCTGAGCGTGAAGGAGATGGTATTCCCGCCGGGCCGCGAACGGTCGGCTCAGCTCATCCCAGCGACGAGTGCAGCCGGTCGGCACCCAAGAGTCCCAGCGCAGTCCCGATGGCGTTGGCGCACAGGAAGAGTACGTTCTGGCCTGTGGACAACGGTTCCGCCTCGGGATCGGTCGTCAGCGCCCTGAGGCGGTCCTGGCTCAGCCCCCACACCATTCCCCGCACACCGACCGGCTTACGGAAGGCCAGGAGAACCCCGACGGCGCCGAGGAGCGCGGCTGCGCCGCCAAGGGGAACATGTGCTGTGAACAACTCCACTGTGCCCGCCGCCAGGAGAAGTGGGACAACGAGGCGGTATGCCTCGTGGCCCCGGCGGTACGGGCGGAAGACAGCCCAATCCAGGAACATGAGGCACGCCACGGAGGCGGGCATCACCACGAGCGCCGCGAAGATGTGTGCGGACTGTTTCCCGGAACATGCGCCGCCGTACCGTGATCCGCAGCCTCCCGTGATCGCCATGTCCCGGTAGATCAGGTACAGCGTCCCTAGCAGGACGGCCGCGACACCGGTGCACGCCGCCATGACCACGTACGTTCCGGGCGTCGGCCGCGTAGGCACTGTTTGGACTGGCATACCAGTTCCCCCACCCCAGTACGGGCTGACCTAGCCCCTCCACCCCAAGCTGTCGATCATTTAGCCAGTCGAACGACGCCGTGTCGACAACCGGTCCGCCACCGGCGTCGCCAACCTGTGGGGCAAACGGCTACGGAGCCTTTGGAGCAGACTCCAGCCGCACATGACGCGAGGCTTCCGGAACACCCTGACTGCAAAAGCGGGACAGCCCTTAGGGGACAGAAACCGCCATAGGTGGATCCCCTCCCCGTCACTGGTTACGGCGGTAGCCCTCCAAGGAACAACCGGGGGGTTGCCCTGATATCCGGCTTTTGCTCGGTTTGCTGTGGAGAGGGGGCGTCGCGATGTCGAGGCGCGCATGGTCGAGGTGGCCTACCGCTTCGACCTTCAAGGGCATCGGCAAGCCTTTCACGCACGCTCCGCACCGGGGTCGATCAGCTCGCGGTGCTGGGCGCGCCTGCCTCCGTCTCGGCGATGGAGTCGAGCAGGCGACGGGCGTTCCTGGGGGAACGCAGGAGGTGCGCTGTCTCGGTCCACGCGCTGAAGTCCTCTTCGGACATGAGGGCGGCGTTCCCCTTGCGGGAAGTGATGTGAACCGGCGCGTGGCCCTCGTTGACCTGCTCGATCAGTGGCAACAGGTTCTGGCGCGCCTCGCTGGTGGTGATGGGCATGCTGCCGCCTCCCTTCTCGACTTGTGCAAGACGTGGTGCGAGTCGGGATCGTGTCCACAGGGCGGCCCCTGTCGAGGCGGCGGCCGCTCCGGGTGAGGATGCCCGTCGTGAGCACGGCGGCCGGTACGGCGGGCCGGCGTGTCCGGGATCACACGGCGGTTCGACCGGCGTGCGGGAATCGGAGCGCCGCCGGTGCGGTTGACGCGTGCACCTGTAGTGGATGCACGTGCACATACCGCCCGGTACCCCGAGGAGCACCCCTGTGACCGTCACCGAGTCCGCCGCCTCCCGCGCGGCCGAGATCCTCTCCCGGCCCGTCTCGCTGAACGGCCTGACCGTTCCGAACCGCATCGTGATGGCGCCGATGACGCGCCAGTTCTCCCCGGGCGGCGTCCCCGGCGAGGACGTCCGGTCGTACTACGCCCGCCGCGCCGCCGCAGGTGTGGGGCTGATCGTCACGGAGGGCACCTACGTCGGGCACGAGTCGGCCGGCCAGAGCGACCGGGTACCGCGCTTCCACGGCGAGGAGCAGCTCGCCGGGTGGGCCGGGGTCGCCGAAGCCGTGCACGCGGCGGGCGGCAGGATCGTGCCGCAGCTGTGGCACATCGGCATGGTGCGCAAGCAGGGCGATGCCCCCTACCCCGACGCCCCTGCGGTCGGCCCCTCGGGCATCCGCCTCGACGGCACCGAGGGCGGCGGCAAGGCGATGACCCGGCGCGACCTGGACGATGTCATCGGGGCCTTCGCCGAGGCCGCCGCGGCCGCCGAGCGTATCGGCTTCGACGGCGTCGAACTGCACGGCGCCCACGGCTACCTCCTCGACCAGTTCCTGTGGTCGGGGACCAACCGCCGTACCGACGCCTACGGCGGCGACCCCGTTTCCCGTACGAAGTTCGCCGCCGAGATCGTGGCCGCCGTGCGCGAGGCCGTCTCGCCCGGCTTCCCGGTGCTCTTCCGCTACTCGCAGTGGAAGCAGGAGGCCTACGACGCCAAGCTCGCCGAGACCCCCGAGGAACTGGAGACCATCCTGGCCCCGCTCGCCGCGGCCGGTGTCGACGCCTTCCACGCCTCCACCCGCCGCTACTGGGTCCCGGAGTTCGAGGGGTCGGACCTGAACCTCGCGGGCTGGACGAAGAAGCTCACCGGCCGGCCCGCCATCACCGTCGGCTCCGTCGGCCTCGACGGTGACTTCATCCGCGCCTTCATGGGCGAGGGCGCCCCGGTCCAGGGCATCGACAACCTCCTCGACCGCCTGGAGCGCGACGAGTTCGACCTGGTCGCCGTCGGCCGCGCCCTGCTCCAGGACCCGCAGTGGGCGGCCAAGGTCCTGGCGAACCGGCTCGACGAGCTGAAGTCCTACGACGCGGCGGCGCTCAAGACGCTGAGCTAAGCGGCCACCTCGGGGCCACCGGCGGGGTGACAGCGTCCGGCGGCGCCGCCCCGAGGGCGCCGGACGGCAGCATCCGGCCGGGCGCCGCTGGGCCGACCGTCCGGCACCGCGCCCTCCGCGGCGCCTGGGTTTCCGGCACGCCGGGACGGACCGTCCGGCACCTTGCCCCGTCGGGCCCGGCCCGGGGGGAGCGTCATCGTGGCGGGGGGGGGGGGGGGGGGGGGGGGGGGGGGGGGGGGGGGGGGGGGGGGGGGGGGGGGGGGGGGGGGGGGGGGGGGGGGGGGGGGGGGGGGGG
>NZ_JBVJAH010000028.1:0-66375 GCF_055590785.1 Streptomyces sp. NPDC041796 | reverse complement strand
GATCATCTTGTCGGAGTCCCTCCAGGCCGATGAAGAGCTCTGCGACTTCCTCGACCCGGATGACGACAGCCTCGAACTGCTGGAGACGAATTCCGTCCGACTACCGTTCGAGGCCGGAGTGGGCCAGCAGGGGGAGGGGGTTCAGGGTTGCCATGTTCGCAGGTGTTCGGTGATGCGGGTGGCGGTGCAGCGTTGGTTGTAGAGCTCGTGGGCGAGGGCGGTGAGCTGGTTGTGGGTCGGGTTGGCGGGGGTGCCGGTGGCGTTGAGGTACGTGGCGGCGACGGCGCAGGCGGCGGTGAGGTTGGACTGCTCCAGCCAGCGGTATCGGCCCAGGGTGTGCACGAGTGCGGCGGCGCGGGCGTAGGGGCCGCCGTATACGGGTTGTTCGAGGAGTTCTGCTTCGGTGGTGGGCCACGGCGGCGAGCGGGACTCCGAGGTCGTCGGGTGCCGGGTCGTGTTTGCCGGCGCGTTCGGCGACTTCCATGATCCAGGACAGGTCGACGTGCAGGGACATGCTCACGCAGGGCGCCCCGGTCTCGGGGCGTCGGGGGCGTGCTGGGTGTGGAGGTCGGCTTCGAGGTCGGCGAGGAAGTCGCCGTGGTTGTCGATGAGGTGCTGAGCGGCGGCCAATGCCGGCCGCGCGGGCGCCGGTGGTGTCCTCGGCGATGAGGCGTTCGACGTACTTGGTGAAGTCCAGGCCACGGGCGGCGGCGTCCTGGGCCAAGGCCGGCTGACCGCTTCCCCTGCCTGCCTCGACGGCCCGCCGCCCTCCGGGCGCCGGGCCGTCAGCCTAGGATGCTGCAATAGGCTGCGCTGGTCATGGACACGCACGCGGCAGCTGAGCAGACCCAGCGAGACACGGTCGCTTGTGGTCCGCCGATCCGGCAGCTCTTCCGGGACGTCATCGCCGATCGTCTGCCGGACCGCATGCCGCTCCAGGCGGCCATGCTGTTCGACTCAGAGTTCGACCCCGACTGGGACGACCGGGCCTTCCTCGGCGAGTTCTACAACGAGATCCTCCACCAGGACACCTGCCAGCCCTACACCGCCGACGGCCTCGTCCTGCTCGCGGCGCTGGCGGTTGACGACCGGGTTCCAGCCCGACAGCGGTTTGAAGCCGTCGGTCTACTGTTCCGCGCCGCCACCGTCGCCGAGCGCCACCTCGCCGAGAGCTGGCCGGCCGCCCTGCAACATGCTGATCCCGACAGCGAGGCCCGGGCCCGCAACGCAGTCCTGTTGCACACCCCTGATCTGCTGGCCCGCTGGTCAGGCGAGTGCTTCGCAGTTCGGCTGGCTCTCGCCGGCCTCGCCGTCGTCTTCCCGACGGACCGTACCCTGCCCGCCCTGACAGCGCGCCTGCACACCTTCATGAACCAGCACCCCCTAGGCACCGACATCGGTGACTACCTGCGATTCGTCCTCGTGCTGGCCGCCCAAGACGAAAGCCAGACCCTCGCGGTGACCGAGAAACTCGCCGACGCCTACTGGACGGGCACAGTGCGCGGAGCGCCTACACGGGCACGAGCTCTCCACCTCCTCGGCCAGATGCTGACCAGTGTCGGAGCCGGACTCCCTCGGCCAGCGCCGACCGGGCAGTGACGCCCCGCTCGCTGCTCATTCTCGTGAACATTCGCGGGCGTCGAAATCCGCAACTGCTGCCCAAACCGGCGGACAAACGCTGCCCCTAGAAGTGAACAAAGCCAGACACCGATTGTGACTATTCTGATCACCAGCATCGCCCACCTGCCTGCTGCTCGTGCCGGTTCGACCGGCACGAGCAGCAGAGACGGCGAGGTCGCATCACGCGACGGCGGTACCCTCGAGCTAGACCATCTGGCCGGGGATCGCCAACTGTGTCACCCCGAGCATCGTGGTGGCCGGTACCACCCCGACGGCGCCCAACCGCGACGCCAACACGCCGTAGTCCGGGAACAGCAGATCGACGTCGGTGGTGTGGACGTTGAGCCGAGCGAGGTGCACGAGGGACATGTCGGCCTCGCCGAGTACGGCCTCCAGATTGTCAAGGCTCAGCGCCGACTGTGCGGCCATGTCACCGTCATGCCGGGGCTTGCCGTCGCCGCTCATCGCGGTCTGCCCGGAGCAGTACAGGGCCCGGGTGTGCCCGAAGACGAGCTCACCCTGGTTGAATCCCATTTCCACCGACCACGTCACCGGGTTGACTGCCCTTCGTTCCGCCGCCACATCAGCTCCAATATTGGAAGCACGTACGGCTATGGGCGTGCTAACCGCCATCGTTGAGGTCGGTGCTCACGAGCCTTCCAACAAATCACGACACCCTTGGTGAGACCCTCGTATGCGCACCGCTCGGCTGGTCTCGCTGTTGCGTCAGCGTGGTGCCGACTATGGGACACGTCGGCCCACGAGCTGGAGTTGACCGGCTTGCAGACCGAGCACCGGTCAAGCGGTGTGCTTCCCTCCCGCACGGGTTCACTGGTCGGCTTGCTGGGCCGCGGCCTTCGGGAGCGCGAGCATCACGAGGCCGGTCACGAGGTAGAGCACCGCGGTGGCGACGAGGACGATGCTGAGCGCGTGACCGTAGTCGGCCGGTCCTGGTGCATCGGTCGTCGGTCCGGTGACGGCGGCGAAGAAGATCGTTCCGAGAACGGCGATGCCGATGGATCCGCCGATCTGGTTGACGGTGGAAAGGACGCCGCCCGCCGCGCCCGCATGGCGTCCGGGAACACCGGCGAGCACGACGTTGACGAGAAGGGGGGCGGCGAGACCGAGTCCGAGGCCGCCGATGAACAGGCCGAGCGCGAGGAGCCAGTATCCGGGGTCGCTGCCGCCCCTGATGACGGCCAAGAGCACGAGCTGAGATGCCGCGATGGTGAGTGAGCCGGTGATGAGCAGGGCTCGGCCCGCCTTGGCGGCGAGAGCGACGCCGAGTCCCGAAGTGATGATCGAGCCAAGGGCGTAGGGCAGGATCACCAAACCGGTCTCCCACGCGGTCCGGCCGGTACCGAGCTGAAGGTAGACCGACAGGGTGAGGAAGAACGGTCCGATACCACCGAAGAAGAGCACGGATGCGCTCAGGCCTATGGCGAAAGCACGATTCCTGAGCAGGGCCGGGTCGAAGACGGGCTCGCCCCCACGGATGGAGAGGCTGCGCTCGTATACGAGGAAGATCGTGAGCAGCATGATTCCGGCCGCCAGGAGGGCGTAGCTGGCCGCGGTCCATCCCCATGTCTCGATCTGGATGATCGGCAGCAGGAGGAGCAGGATGCCCGAGGCCGCCAATAGGGCACCCACGAGGTCGAGTCGCGCGGTAGAGGCGGAACGGGACTCCGGCAAGACCCTCGCCCCGACAACGAGGGCGAGAATCGAGACGGGGACGTTGATCCAGAAGATGGTGCGCCACCCCAGACCGAACAGGTCGGCCTCGACGAGGAGTCCGCCCAGCAGTGGGCCTGCCACCGAGGCGAGCCCCTGGACCGCCCCATAGGCGCCGAATGCCTTGGCGCGCTCTGCCGGCGCGAACGATGCTCGGATCACCCCGAACACCTGCGGGACCATGATCCCCGCGGTCAGTCCTTGCGCGGCGCGCATGCCGATGAGCATTCCAGGAGTGACGGCGAGCGCGCAGAGCGCGGAGGTGACCATGAACCCGGCCAGCCCGATCATGAACAGGCGCTTGCGGCCGAACTGGTCACCGAGCCGTCCGCCAGTGATCAGTCCCGCGCCCAGGGCGAGGGTATACGCAGCGATCGTCCATTGGACCTGAGCGTCCCCGGCTCCTATATCACGGGCAATCGCCGGGGCCGCGACAGTGACGATCGTCGCGTCGACGAGGTCCATGAAGGAGCCGAACAGTACGACCAGGAGCGCCACGTTCGCGCCTGCGCCGGATAGAGGTGCGGGAGAAGCGTCGGGGGTGCGTGTGCCCTCTCGGGATGTCTGTGGAGTGGTCATGTCGGCCAGGGTCACAGCTATAGTTGCCATCGAATGACCGGTTTCCGGGGGGATTATGGCTGTGACCTCCGCGCGGAGCCTCAGGCTGTTGTCGATCCTCGGTATCGGCGCCACCCTGACTGCCGAGGAGCTCGCCGAAAGGCTCGGCGTCTCCCTTCGGACCGTGCGACGCGACATCGACACACTCAGAGAGCTCGGGTACGAGATCGAGGCCGTGCGCGGGGTGGGCGGAGGCTATCGGCTCGGCCGCGCCACCTGCTTGCCGCCGGTCGTCTTCGACGAGGACCAAGCAGTCGCCGCGGCCGTGGCGCTCCAGACCGTCCCCACGATCCTCTCCGGTATCCGCGAGAACTCGGCGCGCGCCCTCGCCACGCTGCAGCAAGCGATGCCCGCCCGCAGCCGCATACGCACCGAGTCGTTCAGCGTCTCCGCGGCGCGCAACTACTGGGAATTCCCTGCAGCACCCATCGATGCCGAGATCATCCGCGTCATCGGCGGCGCGATCAACCGACAGCACGTCGTTCGCGTGGACTACACCGGTGAAGACGAACGGGCGACGCTCACGCTGGAACCGCACGGCCTCGTCGTGTGGGCGGCACGGTGGTACCTCGTCGCGTTCGAACCGGACGCGGGCCAATGGCGCGCGATGCGCGTCGACCGCCTCGAACCCCGCATGCCCACGGGGAGAACCTTCGACCGCCGCGACGTCCCGTACGGCGATCCGGTCGCATTCGTCATGAGCACGCACGACCGCGGCGACACCCTGGCGGAATGGCCATGCTGCGGGTCGGCTCTCGTCGCGCTGCCTGCGCCCATTGTCGCCCGTTTCGCCCCCGGCGGGTCGATGGTCGAGCACGAAACCGACTCCAGCTGCCGACTCACGCTCGGTGCGTGGTCATGGGCAGGGCTGGCAGGACTGCTCCTGACTTTCGACGCCGACATCACAGACATCGAACCGGCAGAGCTCAGGCAGGCGTTGCGCTCCCTGCGGATCCGTATCGACGCAGCACTCGGGTGTGTCGGGTGAGTTCACCGTGGGTGCTCTTGGGCGGCCTTGGGGCCGGTGCCTGCATGCCGCGCCGCCGCAGCGTGCGTGGCGACGCTGCCTTGACCACAGCGTGCAGTTGCGGCTGCTCTCGTGGGGAAGCGCCGCAGCCGCCCGCTGCCGTATCCGCTGACTGAGGTGCGGTACGCCATGAAGTCTCCTACACCCGGTGGTGTCGGGAACCTCGTGGCGGGGTCGTATGCCACTCCGCCCCCGTCTCGCGCCATTTTCCCGGCGTTCCTTTGTGCCACGCGTACATTTGGCGTACGAACGGCGTACGCGACGTACATTTCGGACCTATTCGGCTTCTGTCCGGGCAGGCGCTCGTCGTCCCGCCCTGGCCGCCGTCTGCTGCCGAAGATGTCGCGGGTGGGGGCTACTGCCAGAAGAGGTGTTTGATGACGATCTGTGGTTCGGCGACGCGGTGGAGGAAGGTGTAGCGGAGCCAGCCACGGCCTTTGTCGAAGTAGAGGATGTGGGGTCCGCGCGGGTTGGTGGAGCGGGCGGGTTCGATGCTGGCTTTGGTCGTGTCGAGGTTGTGGTCGCGGTAGGGGTGCTGGGAGCACTTGAGGTCGAGGACGGCGTCGAAGAGCAGCTCCCCTGACTGGCGCTGGGAGGCTGTCGCGGTACTCGGCGGCGATTTTGGTCCAGTCCGCAGCCCGGGGCGGGCGGGTGAACTCTTTGCTCACTCGCGTGGCCCGAGGTGGCTGAGGCGGTGAAGGATTTGGGCGGCTTCCTCCAGCAGAGCTTTGGCTTTGTCTGGATCCGCGCAGTTTGCGGCTCGTGTCTCGAGGTCGCGGAGGTGCTGGTCGAGCTCGGGGTCACGTGTGAGGGCGTACTCGGTCCACCAGCGGGCCAGAAAGCGGGGCAGGGTGGTGGAGGGTGGCCGCGACGTAGAGCGCCACGGGCACGGTGGCTTCGTAAATGGTGTTCTGGTGGGTCACTTCCCTGAGTGCGTCATCGGTGGCGGCCAACCTGACGACCGGGTCGGTGCTGAGGATGCGTGCCAGCGCCGTCGGCAGGGATTCGCCCGTCCCGCGTGGGGTGGCGAGCGACGCCCAATCTGTACCGTCCAGGAGCGCTTGGTAGTGACGTAGCTCGTGGGGGCGAGGATTCTCGATCCGGCTGCGGCTGTTGGTCACAGGCGGAGGCTATAGCGTCTATGAGCCGGTGTGGCGCGGGGTGTCATGTGTAGAGCAGGACGCGCGTGCCGAGACTGGTGAACAAAACCAGCCGGCGGCGGACCGGTGTGCACCAGCGGGTCAGCTGGCCTTGCGGGGCTTTCGGGCCGGGGCCTTCTTCGTCGTGGTCTTCTTGGCGGCCGTCTTCTTCGCCGGCGCCTTTTTTGGCTTCGGCATCTGGTGGACGGTGGCGTGCTCAGAGAAGGACGGCGGCCGCATTCGCTATCAGAAGGTCTGCACGCTGGATGGCAGGGTGCTCGACCAGGGCGAGATCGGCCGCGGGTACGAGATCAGCAAGGATCAGGTCATCCCGGTCACCGACGCCGAGCTGGACGCGATGCCTCTGCCGACGGCGAAGGTGATCGAGATCGTCGCGTTCGTCCCCGCCGAGTCGATCGACCCCATCCGCATCGGCGACTCCTACTACCTGAGCGCCGACGGACAGGTCGCAGCCAAGCCGTACCGGTTGCTGCAGCCTCATGGACCTGATGGAAGGAGATGTTGTGCGACTCGGTCGCGGACAGGACCTTGATCGGGATGGTCACCAACCCAAAACTGATCGCGCCGCTCCATACCGGCCGTGGCATCGGGCACCTCCCCGGCTGCCCCCCTGGGGTGGATGACCAGCCTAAATCGGCCGCCGCCGGGCGGCACCCCGCCTCTACACCAGCGGCGTCAGGGAGACGGCGGCGTTCACATGCGCTGCAGGCCACCGCGCCGGGGCGGCGCAGTGCCTCCAGCGCCTGGTCGAGATCGAGCTCCGGGCCCTCCCTGGCGAGCTCGCAGTCGGCGGTATGGATGACCGTCCCGCCTGTGCCGGGCGGGCGCTGGAGGGTCCAGGACCATCGGGTACCGGGTACCGGGTGCCGGATCGGCGGTGTGGGGCAGGGGCCGTGTCGGTAGGCGTCGTAGGCGACCCCTGGGAGGGGGCGGACGTGGTCGGTGTCGATCCAGGCCCGGTACTCCGCCGCCTCGGTGTCCCCGGCCTGGAGCAATGAGCTACTTGCTGCTCGGCGACAGCTTCGGTACCGGGTGTCATCAACCGCCATAGGAAGGTGAGTTCCTGCGTCTGCGCCACAACCGGCTCAGTGGCCGTTGAGCGGACATAGCCAGCGCTGTCTGCAGGGCGTCACGGGTACGCAGGGTCTGCGGATGATCGTCGCCCAGGATGCGGACGCGGTCATCAAGGGTTCGCCGCAGCAGGTCTATCGTCTCTGTCTGCTCACCTGCTCTGGTCAAGGCGAGACCGAGGTTGTGGCGACTGGCCAGGGTATCTGGGTGCTCGGGGCCCAGGACACGGATGCGGTCCTCCAGGGTCTGCCGGTGCAGGCGCACCGCCTCGGCGTGCTCGCCCATCCCGTCCAGAGCCAGGCCGAGGCTGTCGCGGCTGGCCAGCGTGTGCGGATGCTCGTCGCCCAGGATACGGGCGTGATCGTTGAGCGCCTGCCGCAGCAGGTCTATCGCCTCTGTCTGCTCACCCGCCTTGGTCAGGGCGCTGGCGAGGTTGTGGCGGCTGAGCAAGGTGAGGCTGTGCTCGGGGCCCAGGACACGGATGCGGTCCTCCAGGGTCTGCCGGTGCAGGCGCACCGCCTCGGCGTGCTCGCCCATCCCGTCCAGAGCCAGGCCGAGGCTGTCGCGGCTGGCCAGCGTGTGCGGATGCCCAGGGCCTAGGACACGGTGACGGTCGTTGAGTGTCTGCCGCAGCAGACCCACCGCCTCGGCATGTTCGCCCATCCCGTCCAAGGCACAGGCGAGGTCGTTGCGGCTGGTCAACGTATCGGGATGCTCAGGGCCCAGGATGCGGGCGCGGTCCTCCAGGGTCTGCCGCAGCAGGCGTATTGCCTCGGCTGGCTCGCCCATTCCGAACAGGGCGTTGGCCAAGTTGTTGCGCCTGGTCAAGGTGTTGGGGTGCTCGGGGCCCAGGGTGTGGGTCTCGACGTCGTGGACCCGTTGGTGCAGCAGGCGCGCTGCACTGAAAGCGCCGGCCGTCTGCAGCACCTGCGCGAAGGCGTTGAGAGTGGCGCAGTGGTGTGTGGCAGTGCGCGGGTTCGCGTAGTCGAGCAGCAGCGGCAGGTGGGGGGCGAGGAGCACGGCCGCAGGCCAGCCAGCGCGCCCGCGCTGGCTGACCTCGTGCACAGCCATGGTCAGCCGCTCGGCAAGGGCCCGGTGCCACACGGCGATATCGGAAGTATCGGCCGTCAGGGCGACAGCGTTGATCTCTCGGATCAGGGGGTGCAGCACCACCTGCGCCGCATCACTGTTGCCCGACGTCGGGCCGGTGTTGCCGGGAGAGTGGGGGAGGCCGAGGAGGCCGTAGCGGTGCAGACCGGCGAACGCGGCCTCAAGGGCCACCGCGGTGACGTCGTGTCCTGTGACGGCGGATAGCAGGTTCGGGGTAATCAGGGACAGTGGGATGGGGGCCTGGGCCAGCAGAGCAAGCAGTCGCAACAAGGGACGGGCCGAGGCGTTGCCCTCACCTGCGAGCTGGTCCAACGACAACTCCCAGGTGTGCCGCACCACGGTGCGGGCGACCTGCGGAGGGGAGGCATTCGGGTGCGCGGCTCCCAACAAGAACCGCATGTCCTGTTCCAGGGCCTGGCGGTAGGCGGCAAAGGTGCGATAGCGACTGGTGGGCCCGGCCAAATAGGTGCCGGCCGCGTGCAACGCCAGCGGCAGCCCGCCCAGCCGCGCCGCCAGCTCGCGGGCCTGCTCGGCGCTGCCAGCCATCGGAGCAGCGTCCAGCAGCACCTGCCCCGCAGGCCGCACGGGCAGCGGCTCCAGCCGCAGCAACTGTGCGCACGGTCCCCAGGTCTGCTCGCTGCCATCGCGGCTGGTCACCACCAGCAGCCCCCGGCCGTACGGACGGATCCAGCCGCGGTAATCGGCCAGCGGCTCCCCTTCCGGGCCGAGCTCGCGCGGCTCGTCGGCGTTGTCCACCACCAGCAGCCACCGCCGCACTCGTCCGAACTGCCCCCAGACCACATCCGGCAGGCTCGCCTGTCCCGCCCGCACGGCCTCAAGCTCCGCCTCGGGCAGGCCGCAAGCCAGCGCCGCCTGCACCATCTGCTGCGCCAGCTCCGCGCCGTCGCGCCAGCGCACCCAGAACACTTGCCAGCCCGCCGCCTCGGCCTGGACGGCCAGTTGCGCGGCCACTGTTGTCTTGCCCATCCCGCCGGCCCCGCATAGCACCGCGAATCGGCCTTGTGGCCGCCGCAGCATGCCGACCAACACGGTGAGTTCGGCCTCACGCCCCCGCATGAGCCCCACATGCGGGGGGTTCAGGGAAGCCTGCTGGCCTCGGGCCAGCAGGCTCACCGGTGCCAGCGGCGTTGGCGCTCCTTCTGCCGCGTCCAGCCGCCGGCCCCACAGCACCAGCCCGATGCTGACCGCCACCAGTACGGCGAACACCGGCCAGATCACCCACGTGTGCGCCGCCCAGCCAGGCACCGTGGCACTGGCGTAGTTGGTCACCGGCCCAAGCACGGCCGCCACGACTGCGGCCGTTCCTGCGACCGCCGACCCGACCCACGCGCCCCGTCTACGCCTCATGGCCTGCCACCCCCGTTCATCGCCACCAGCATGCTCCGCCTGGATCGTCCACGGGAAGTGGCGCAACAAGTGGGCATGACACAGGCGGTGGTCCTGCTCCGGTTCAGCAGCCCGCTCGTAATCTTCCAGTCGTCCCGTCCGGTCTCGCTGACGTCGGCGACTCACGTCCGTACTCCTCATGACGTCAAAGCCGCTGTTCAAGGTGTCGGCGTGCTCCCTGCCCGGCACTCCACCGGCTCACCGCGCCCGAGGATGCCCCATACCGCACGCGGAGCCGGGGCGAACGCCCCAAGACGACCCGAACGAGCCCGCCCTGGGGACACCACCCCCCAGCGGCGGAACGCGAGGGGCAGGCCGTGCCGGTTCCGGCGTGCCCGCTGTGGCCGGGCCGCAGCGCCGTGCTCCTGGTCTGAGCGGCGTCGGTGAACGCCGCATGACGATCCCTCCCACGCCCCGCCCTACCGCCCGCCGGTCCGTGCTTCTCGCCCTGACGATCGCGCTGGCCGCCGCGACCGCCGCCAGCCCGGCGGCCGGTGCCGCGTACGTCGACAAGCGGGCCAACATGTGCACGGCGAGATCGGGCGGCGGATGTGCGGCAAGGGCAACGTGGTGAAGTACTGGCACCCCACCGGATCCGCTCAGCGGGGCGGGGGCTGGGTGTACGCCTCCAAGGCTCCGGTGAACAAGAAGACGACCTACCACGCCCGCTGGACGTACAAGGCCCCCGGAAAGCCGGTCAAGGTCGCCTCCGGGTGGAAGCGGGCGGTACTGGTGGGCGACTTCGTGGAGACCGACTGGGTTCGCGACGGGCACACCGGCCCGCAGGTCCCCAAGGGCATAAAGGCGTGCGTGCAGTTCAAGACCCACCGGCCGCAGGCATGCGTGACCCTCTCCTGACCTTCGTGTTCGGCCTCCCTGTGACCGTCCTGTCTCCGTGGTCGCGGACGCGCTCGGCTGCCGCGAAAGTGGGTCAAGCGTGTGTTGCTGAAGTCGAGCACGGCGGACATCCCACTTCTCAGACCGGCTAGGCCAACACCGATACGGTCTCCGGCCCGGCATTCGACGGGCATTCAGACGATCACCGCCGGTGCAGCTGATGCAGGAGGTCCTGGCCGATCCGAAGTGGGCGGACAAGCTCACCGACGCGGACCGGCGGGCGCTGTCGTCGCTGTTCTGGACCCACATCAATCCGTACGGCCGGTTCGAGCTGGACATGAACAACCGCCTCGACCTGGGCCTGTCCATCCGGGCGACGGTGCCCGACCCGCGCACCTTGCAGGGTCAGGCAGCCGCAGCCCCGGCGTGACACTGGGGCTACCGTGCCTGGCCGGAGCCGTGGTGAAAACGACGTTGCCAGGGACGCTCAGGCGTCCGGGCAACATCCTGAGCGGCAGAGCTATCGGGGGAGCCGCAGTCAAAGCCGTCGCCGGTGGCGGTTGCGGGCGCCCGGCCTGTTCCCACTGTTGGAGCCATTCGCCTCCAGGTCAGACTTCAGGGGTGCGAGCCAGGTCATCTGCGGAGGAATGCCGCCGTGGTCGCCACGAACCAGTCGGCGTCGTCGAGCCACGGATAGTGGCCTGCTCCCGGCTGCACCACGAGCGTGGCATCAGGGAACGCTTCCGCGAACTCGGCCGCGGCCACAGGCGGACTGTTCAAATCGAACTCTCCAGTGAGCAGTAGAACGGGAGCCTCGCAGGAGGCGAGCGCCGCACGCGTGCTCTTCGGGCTGAAGGCGCCTTCTGCCGCGAAGAGAGCGACAGCTTCCTGGTTGCTCGGCTGGCTGGCTGCGTGGTGCTTCTGTGCGGTGGCGTCCCACCGGCCCCAGAAGAAAGGGGCGACGGCTTCCCAGTCGCTGCCCGTGCCCTCGGTAATCGCTTGCAGAGCGGCGAACGCCGCCGGAAACCACGGCTCGTTCTTCCGGAGCTGCGCGAGCTCGCGCCGTGTCTCTCCCGTGATCGCTACGTCGACAGCTCGGGGACTGGGGCCGATGAGGGCGAGCTTGCCGACCTTCTCCGGGTGCCGGGCCGCGTATTGCGTCGCAATGTTGGTGCCGGCGGAGTGGCCGAGCAGGTCTATCCGCGGAAGGCCGAGGCGCTCGCGCAGCGCCTCGACATCGTCGACCAGGCGATCGCACCGGTAGGAGGAGGTGTCCTGGGGAATCGCGGACCGGCCGGTGCCCCGAAGGTCCAGGACGAGCAGCTGGCGGTATGCGGACAGGCCGCCGAGGTCGCCGAGGTAGACGGAGTCCGTAGGGCCTCCCGGGATGCAGACGACTGGGTCGCCATCACCGATCACGCGGTATGAGAGCTGGGTTCCGTCAGGCACGGGGAAGGTAGGCATGAGGCGGATCCTGTCAGTCATAACCTGGTAGTACAACCTGGTTATGAGCGAGCTGTTCTGGTGTATAACCGGGTGATGGCAGGCGAAGAGAGCACGCACCAGATCCCCGAGGCGCTGACCGAGGAGCAAGCCGAGCAGATACTCGCCGGCATGAACGAGGTCATCCGTGCGGGCGAGGAGATGCGCAAGCTGCGCGCCGAAATGATCAAGGTGTTTGCAGGCTTCGGCTGGACGCAGGAACGCATCGCACAGCTCACTGACATGAGCCAGCCCGCCGTCTCCAAACAGATGGCGAAGCACAAGGCCGATGAGCTACGGACCCCGATGGAGGTGTCCCTCGATCAGCGCGACGCCCCCTGGCTCGAAGGGCGACTTTGGGGCCTCGCTGAGGAGATCTCTGAGACTCTCGACGAAACCGCGCACTGCACCCGCTACGTCAACGCGCTCACCCGGGGGAGGAAGCGTTTCACGCCCCAGAATATCGACGAACTGCGGCGTCTCGTCGAGGAGGACCTGAGGCTGCACCGGACAGAGCTGTCCGACAGTTACCAGGCCGCGTACGACGAGATCAGCCGCGGCCTCGACCTTCCCTCGAAGGTCACCACCACCACATCAGCATCGGTACGCCGCTCTATCGCTCACCAGATCCAGCGCGGTCTACTCAGGGGTTGACGCGTTAAGCCACTCTCATAAACGAACGTTTATGAGAGTGGCGGCGTGCGTCAGTCTCCGAAGTCGGCTGCGCAGATGACTGGAGTCGGGTGCTCTGAGTACGGCCTCCGCTCGCGGGCCGTCGGCCCTGGGGCTTCTCAGTCGGGTGGGACGGCTGGTTCGATGATCCGGTACCCCACGCCGGGTGTGGTGGCGATGACCGGGGGGTCGCCGAGTTTGCGGCGCAGGCGGCTGATGGTCACCGTGACGGTGTTGGTGAACGGGTCGGCGTGTTCGTCCCAGACCTGTTCGAGGAGGTCCTCCGTGCTGAGGAAGGCGGGGCTCGCGTTCAGGAGGGCTTCGAGTACCGCGAATTCCTTGACAGAGAGGTCGAGTTGCTGGCCGTCGCGGCCGGCGGTGCGGCGCATCGGGTCGAGTTCGATGCCCGCCGCGCGCAGGGTGCGGGACCGGGCGGCGGGGCGGCGGCGGGCCAGGGCGCGGATGCGCAGGACGAGTTCGGGAAAGTGGAAGGGCTTGGCGAGGTAGTCGTCGGCGCCCAGGGTCAGGCCGCTGACGCGGTCGCCGGGTGAGTCGGCGGCGGTCAGCATCAGGACCATCACGCGGCCGTCCCGCTCGGTGATCATCTGGCAGAGGGTGTCGCCGTGGATGCCTGGCAGGTCGCGGTCGAGCACGACGACGTCGTACGTATTGACGTCCAGCTTGGCCGCGGCGTCGAGCCCGTCGTGGGCCACGTCCACGGCCATGCCCTGGTCGCGCAGTCCCTCGGCGATGACTTCGGCGAGGGGGCGGGCGTCCTCGACCACCAGAACTCTCAACGCGCCACGCCCGTCTCTGTGTCGGGGGCCTCCGCCATCGCCCTGCCGTCCGTACGGGGGAGGGTGATGGTGACGCGCAAGCCGCCGTCGGGGCGGGCGCGCAGGTCCAGGGTGCCGTGGTGGGCCTGGGTGATGGCCGCGACGATGGAGAGGCCGAGGCCGCTGCCCCGGCCGGTACCGGTCCGGTCGGCGCCAAGGCGGCGGAAAGGCTGCGTGAGCTCCGCCACCCGCTGCTGGTCGAGGACCGGCCCGCTGGATTCGACGACGAGGGACACCGCGCCCGCGTCGTCTCCTTCGGCCCGTACCGCGACACTGATCCAGCCCCCGGGGTCGTTGTGCGCGATCGCGTTGTCGACCACGTTGTCGGCCGCGCGGCGCAGCAGCGTCCGGCTGCCCCACACCCACGCGGAGTCGTCGATCCGGTTTTCGCGCACGGTCAGGCCCTTGGCCGCGATGTCCTTTGCCCGTCCGGTCAGGGCGGTCAGCGCGAGTTGGCCGAGGGCGAGGCGCGCCGAGTCGGTGAACTCGCCGTGCTGGGTGCGAGCCAGGACGAGGAAACTCTCCAGCAGCCGGTCCACCTGGTCGAGTTCGGCGCGCATCCGGGCGGCCAGCGTGGCCGTGGTCTCGGGTACCGGGCCCGGCTTGGCGAGGGCCACGTCCAGGGAGGCCCGCATCGTGGTGAGTGGGGTGCGCAGCTCGTGGGAGGCGTTGGCGACGAAGAGACGCTGGGCGTCGAAGGAGCCCTCCAGGCGGCCGAGGAGGTCGTCGATGGTGTCGGCGAGGTCCTTCACCTCGTCGTCGGGGCCGCCGATGGCCAGGCGTTCGTGCAGGCTGTCGGCGGTGATCCGGCGGGTCGCCGCTGTCATCACGCGCAGCGGGCGCAGCACCCGGCCGGCGACGAACCAGCCGAGGCCGACCGAGATCACCGCCATCACGCCGAGGGCGATGGCGGAGCCGATCAGGATCTGCCGGGACTGGGTGTCGTGCGCCTGGGCCAGCTGCTGCTCCAGCTCGTCGATGCGGCCCTGGGCCTGTGCCGCCGTGGCGGGCTGATCGGTGCCGCCATCGGGGGCGGTCTGGCTGGAGCGCGATCCACCGGATGCCACCACGGCCGCGATGGCCAGCAGCGCCGTTCCCGACAGCAGGAACAGAGTCACGTACAAGGCGGTGAAGCGGGTGCGGGCAGTGCCACGGCGCAGGCCGAGCCGGGCGGTCAGGCCCGCGAGTCGCCGGGGCGGACCCCATTTCATCCGTATGCTCCCCTCTCGCCACCGCACCAGGACACGTACCAGGCCAGGCTAAGCCGAGGCGCCTAACAGCGAGATGACAGTGACCGTTCGGCCCCTGTAACTCGCTCCGTCACAGGGTGGGGCCCATGAGCGATGAGAGTACGAAGGCGACGATCGAGGTCATCGGTCTGCGTAAACGCTTCGGGCCACAGCTGGCTCTGGACGGGATGACGTTCACCGTGCGGCCCGGACGGGTGACCGGCTTCGTCGGCCCGAACGGCGCGGGCAAGTCCACCACCATGCGCGTGATCCTGGGCCTTGACGCGGCGGAGGAGGGAAAGGCCCTGGTCGACGGGGTGCCGTACCGCACCCTGCGTCGCCCGCTTCGGCATTTGGGGGCACTGCTCGACGCCTCCGCGCTGCAGCCGAGCCGCACCGCCCGTAACCACCTGCTGTGGCTGGCCCACTCACAGGGCCTGCCGGCTCGGCGGGTGGACGAGGTCATCGAACAAGCCGGCCTGGGCACGGCGGCCCGGCGCAAGGCCGGCGGCTTCTCGCTGGGCATGCGCCAGCGCTTGGGGATCGCGGCGGCGCTGCTCGGTGACCCGCCGGTCGTCATGCTGGACGAGCCGTTCAACGGCCTCGACCCCGACGGCATCGTGTGGATGCGCGGCTTCCTGTCGTCGCTGGCCCGGCAGGGCCGCGCCGTTCTGGTCTCCAGTCACCTGATGAGCGAACTCGAAGGCACCGCGGACCACCTCGTGGTGATCGGCCGCGGCCGGGTCGTCGCGGACACCAGCGTGTCCGAACTGCTCGCCGAGGCGTCCGGCGGCCGGGTCACCTTGCGTACCTCCGCGCCTCCGCGCGCCGCCCAGGTCCTGCACGGCGCGGGCGCCACCGTTCTCGCCACCGGCCCCGACACCCTCGGCGTCACGGGCCTGCCCGACGAGGAGATCGTGGCCCTGCTCGCCCGGAACGGGGTGCCGTTCTCCCAGGTGTCCGCGCACCGGGCGACGCTCGAAGAGGCGTACATGGAGCTCACCCGGGACGCGGTGGAGTACCGGGGCATCCCGGCGGGGGAGGTCACGCGATGACCGACACCCTCACGCCTCGCCCCCCGGCCACGAGGCGCGCCGAGCGGGGCGGGTTCCTCAGGACGCTGCACGCCGAGTGGACGAAGTTCCGTACGGTACGCGGCTGGGTCCTCGCCATGGCGGGGGCGCTCCTGGTGACGATCGTGGTCGGCCTGCTCGGCACGGCCGCCCCCGCCCCCGGCGGTCGCGGCGCCGAGTCCGCCTCGTACCCGAAGGGCCCCGGCGGCGAGGCCGTCAACGACAGCTTCTACTTCGTCCGCAAGACGCTCACCGGCGACGGCACCCTCACCGTTCCCCTGCGGTCGCTGACTGGTGTGGCCGACACCGGGACCGGCAAGACGGCCCAGGGCGCCCAGCCGTGGGCGAAGGCCGGGATCATCGTGAAGGAAAGCCTCACCCAGGGATCCCCGTACGCGGCGGTCATGGCCACCGGCGGCCACGGTGTGCGCATGCAGTACGAGTACACGCACGACACGGCGGGCCCTTTCGGCAAGGTCACCCAGGAGTCCCCGCGCTGGCTGCGCCTGGTCCGCTCCGGCGACATCCTCACCGGTTCCACCTCCATCGACGGCTCCCACTGGACCGAGGTCGGCCATGCGAAGCTGCCGGGGCTTGCGCGCACCGTGCAGGCCGGGCTCTTCGCCACGTCACCGCAGGCGAAGCAGGACACCGCGGCGGGCTCGGGCTTCAGCCCCGCCGTGGCCACCGGCGCCTTCGGCCGCCCCGCCCTCACCGGCGACTGGTCCCAGAGCGCGTGGAGCGGCACACAGGTGGGCGGCGACGCGGGCACCTCCGGCAGCTACTCGAACACCACCGAGGGCGGCTTCACCCAGACCGACGACGGCGGGTTCACCGTGACCGGGGCCGGTGACATCGCACCGGTCGTCGGCGGGCCCGTCATGGGCGTCGGCTTCTCCGTCGAGAACTTCCTCGTCGGCACCTTCGCCGGGCTGATCGTGGTGATCGGCGTGGGCACGGTGTTCATCACCGGCGAGTACCGGCGCGGTCTGCTGCGTACGACCATGGCGTCAACTCCCCTGCGGGGCAGGGTGCTTGGCGCCAAGGCACTGGTGGCCGGGGGCGTCGCGTTCGCCATCGGCCTGGTGGCCGCCGCGATCACCCTTCCCATCGGGGAACGCAGCGCGCGCGGCAGGGGCTTCCATGTCTTCCCCGTCACGTCGGCGACCGAAGTGCGCGTCATGGTCGGCACCGGCCTGCTCTGCGCAGCCGCCGCCGTGCTCGCTCTCGGCGTCGGTGCCCTCCTGCGGCGCAGCGGCACGGCGGTCGCCCTGGTCATCGCGTCGATCGTGCTGCCCTTCCTGCTTGCCACCTCCGGCGTACTGCCCCCGGGAGCCTCGGAGTGGCTGCTGCGGGTGACCCCGGCCGCGGGCTTCGCGATCCAGCAGACCCTGCCGCGGTACGCGCAGGTGCTCAGCGTGTACGAGCCGTCGACCGGCTACTACCCGCTGGAGCCATGGGCCGGCCTCGCCGTGCTGTGCGGATACGCCGCGCTCGCCTTCGGTCCGGCCGTGGTGCGGCTGCGCAGGAGGGACGTATGAGTCTCCTGAGCGGTGCACGACTCACGAGCACGGCGGACGGCGCGTGGCGAGGGGACTTCGGCCGCGCCCTGCGCGCGGAGTGGACGAAGCTGCGCACCGCAGGGGACATCGGCAGGTTGCTCCTGCTCGCCGTCGCGCTGACCGTGGCCGTCGGTGGCGGCGCCGCCAAGGCCGTGAAGTGCCCGGATGCGGGGTGCGGCCAGGACGCCGTCAAGCTCGCCCTGACCGGCGTCACCGTCGGGCAGGCGGTCATCGCCGTCTTGGCGGTGCTGGCCGTCAGCGGCGAGTACGGCACCGGGATGATCCGCACCACGCTCACGGCGGTGCCGAACCGGCTCACCGTCCTCACCGCCAAGGCGACGGTCCTCGCCACGGTCGTCCTGACCTCCGGGACGGCTGCCGTCCTCGCCTCGCTCCTTGCCGGCCGCCACATCCTGCCCGGCAACGGATTCACCGAACAGCACGGCTATGCCCCGCTGTCCCTGGCCGACGGCCCGACCCTGCGCGCGGCCGTGGGTTCGGTCCTCTACCTCGTCCTGATCGCCATGATCGGGCTCGGCGTGGCGACGGCGGTACGGGAGGCGGCGAGCGCCATCGGGATCGTGCTCGGGCTGCTCTACCTTTTCCCGGTCGTCACCCAGGTGGTCAACGACCCGGAGTGGCAGCGCCACCTCCAGCAGATCTCGCCCATGACCGCCGGGCTCGCGGTCCAGGCCACCGTCCGTCTGCACGAGCTGCCCATCGGCCCATGGGCCGGCCTGGGCGTGCTCGCCGTGTGGGCCGCGGCCGCGCTGCTGGTCGGCAGCCTGCTGCTGCACAGGCGCGACGCGTAGCCGAATCGAGCCGACCACGAGCGCGGCGGCTTCGGGCCCCTCCCCGGCCCGGCACCACACCCGGTCAACGATCCAGCCGACCGGGAGCGACGCCGGGCGGGCGGGTCTTCAGGATGCCGACCCGGACCCACCGTCCGCCGCCGATCGGGCGGCCTCCGCCTCGGGCACTGTGCGGGGGCCGGGCACTACGGACGCGGCGAGGGCGAGGTGTGAGTTCATGTCCAGCTCGAACCGGCCGTAGGGGTTCACGTGGGTCCAGAACAGCGGGGACAGGGCCCGCCGGTCGGCGTCGGTGAGCCGCTTCTGCCTGACGTGCACCAGAGCGGACTGGAGCAGGTGCAGGGCGAGCATGGACACCTCCTGGGACTCCTTGTCGAGCCGGTCAGGTCACCGTCCTTGCCGTAGAACAGGTCGTGGTTGGCACTGTCCCAGTTCTCCACGACCTCGGGTGTGAGTAGTTGCGGTACAGGAAGTGCCGTTGAGATTGATCTTGCTGGTGTGCGCGGGTCCGAGAACGGGCTTCGTGGGTTCTTCAGGTCGTGTGCCAGGGCGCGTCCGGCCTGGTGGGGCGCGTGTCCGGGGCGAGTCGAAGGGCGTACACCGGTCGTTGGCCGGGGACGGGGCGGAGGTAGTGGTGGCCGGTCATGTGGCACCAGGCGGGAAGGTCGAGCGGTGCGGCCGGGTCGGTGGCGATGACGTGGACGACGATGCCCGGCGCCGCGCCGTCGATCTCCTTGCGCAGGCGCAGCAGGAGGGTGACGCAGAGCAGGCCGGTGCCGTCGACGGTGATGCCGGGCGCGGTGGTTTCAGTCATGCTCTCCTGCTGCTCGTCGGTTCCTCTTGCGTCGGGCCATTCGGCCCGGTCACTGCGCGGCAGCTGCCCGGATGAGGGCCGCTACCGCCATCTCGGTGTCCTCGGCCGTGCTCCAGCGGCCCAGGGACAGCCGCAGCGCGCCGAGCGCGCGGTCCGGGGCCAGGCTCATGGCGGTGAGCACCGGGGAGGGCGTGTGAGTGCCGGTGTGGCAGGCCGATCCCGTCGAGGTTGCGATCTGGTCGACGGCTGCGAGGAACTCGTGGCCGAGGACACCGTCGACGCTGACGTTCAGGGTGTTCGGCAGCCGGTTCTTCTCCGGGCCGTTGAGGTGCACGCGGCCGGGCAGGCCGGCTGTCAGCCGTTGGTGGAGGTCGTCGCGCAGGGCCGCGATGCGGGCCGGGGTGCCGGAGGCCAGTTCGTCGGCCGCGAGTTGTGCGGCGGTGAGCGCGACGGCCAGGGCGACGTTCTCCGTGCACGCACGCAGGCCGCGCTCCTGCCCGCCGCCGTAGACGACCGGCTCCAGCCGAACCCCGTCACGCAGGGGGTACAGGGCTGCCGCGCCCTTCGGCGCGTACATCTTGTGCCCCACGACCGTGAGCAGGTCCACTCCCAGCCCGCCGACGTCGAGGGGGATTTTGCCCACGGCCTGGGCGGCGTCACAGTGGAACAGCGACCCGTTCTGGTGGGTGAGCGCAGCGAGTTCCGTGATCGGCTGGAGGGCACCGGTCTCGTTGTTCGCCGCCATCACCGACACCAGCACCGTGTCCTCGGTCAAGGCTGCGGCCAGGGCAGTCGGCTCGACGAGCCCTTCACCGTCGACCGGCAGCACGGTCAGCCGCGCGCCGTGCAGCCGCTCAAGGGTCCGGCACGTCTGAAGGACGGCCGGATGATCGGTGACCTGAGTGATCACATGCGGGTGCGGGCGTCCGGAGGCCAGGACCGCACCGCGCAGGGCGAGCAGATCGGCTTCGGATCCGGATCCGGTGAACACGATCTCGCCGGGCGCGGCGCCGATCAGGTCGGCGACCTGGGCGCGTGCTCCGGCGAGCGCCGGCTCCTGGGAAAAGGGGTGACTGCTGGAGGGGTTGCCGAAGAAGTTCGCCAGGTACGGCCACATCGCTGCGGTGACGCGTGGGTCGACCGGGGTGGTGGCGTTGTAGTCGAGATAGACCGGTCCGCCTGCCAGTGCCGGATGCGGTGGGAGGTCGCCGCCTGGGGCGGTCACGTCAGGTCCGAGGCGTCGACGGGCAGCTCCGACAGGCGCCACTCCAGCATGCCGTCGTTGAGGCGGATCGCGCGGCGGCCGAGGTCGGTGAGAAGCCGTACGGCGTCGTAGGCCAGGACGCAGTACTCGCCCCGGCAGTAGACGACGATCTCGGTGTCCTCGAGCAGCTCGTTGATCCGGTCGGCCAGCTCGTTGACCGGGATGGACAGGGCGCCGGGGATGTGTCCGGCAAGGTACTCCTCCACCGGCCGCACATCCAGCACCACGACATCACCCTCCGCGACGCGGGCGCGCAGTTCCTCGTGGCTCATCTCGCCGGTGGTGTCCTCGCCGAGGTAGGCGTCGCGGGCGGCGGGCACGGCGGCCTGGTGGGCTTCGGCGACCTTGCGCAGCAGCGCGAACAGCTGGGCGACGTCGTCGCCGGCGAGCCGGTAGTGGATGCGCACGCCTTCACGGCGGGTGGCGACGAACCCGGCCTGCTTGAGGGTCTGCAGGTGCGCGGAGGCGGTGGTCAGGTTCAGCCCGGCCGCCTTCGCGAGCGCGTCGACGGTGCGCTCTCCCTGGGCCAGCAGATCCAGCAGTTCCAGGCGCTTTCCGCTGGCCAGTGCCTTGCCGCTGGTCGCGAAGGCGTCGTAGAGGGCGGCCTTGGCGCCGCTTGTGGTGGCATCCCGCATTGCTTCCTCCAATAATCTATGGATTATTGTAACTGAAGGCTGGCAGCGATGACTGCCGCCAGGTTGTTCCGTTGGAAGGACACAGGATGGGCTTCGCCGACGACCACCTCATACCTCTGGTCGACCAGGGGCTGGGCAACAGCGCCTACCTCGTCGATCTCGGCGACGGCCGCGCGCTCGCGGTGGACGCCAGCCGCGATCTGCGGGCCCTGAAGGCAGCGGCAGCCCGGCGCGGTCTCACCGTCGCGTTCGCCGCCGACACCCACCTGCACGCCGACTTCCTCTCCGGCGCCGTCCAGCTCGCCCACGACGACGGAGCCGAAATCCTCGCCTCCGCCGCCGGGCGGCGGGCCTTCGGCCACCGGGGCCTCGCAGACGGCGACGAGGTCGATCTCGGCGGCCTGACCCTGCGGGCCCTGGCCACCCCCGGCCACACCGACGAGCACCTCTCCTTCCTCCTCCACGACGGCGGCCGCGAACTCGGGGTGTTCACCGGCGGCTCGATGATCGTGAACTCCGCCGCCCGCACCGATCTCCTCGGCCCGGACCGCACCGAGGAACTCGCCCGCGCCCAGTACCGCTCGCTTAAGCGCCTGATCACCCTGCCCGACGCCACCGCCGTCTGGCCCACCCACGGCGCCGGCTCCTTCTGCTCCGCCGTACGCGGAAACGAGCGCACCTCCACCATCGGCGCGCAGATGCAGACCAACCCCCTGCTCGCCGCCGCGGACGAGGACGCCTTCGTCAAGCAGCTGGTGGCCGGCCTGGGCAGCTACCCCGACTACTTCGACCGCCTCGGCGAAGCCAACCGGCGAGGCCCCGCCGTCCTGAGTGCCGCCCCGCTGCTGCCCGCGCTCGACACCGGACAGGTCAAGGCGCTGCTCGCCGACGGCGCCCAGGTCGTCGACGTCCGCCCGGCAGCCGACTACGCGGCCGGCCACATCCCCGGCTCCCTCTCCATCCCGCTGCGCGGACAGTTCGCCACCTGGCTCGGGTGGCTCCTGCCGGACACCGACCCGGTCGTCTCCGTCACGGGCGACGGACAGGACCTCGCCGAGATCGTGTGGCAGTCGTACAAGATCGGCTACGAGCGTCTGGCCGGACGGCTCGCGGGCGGCATGGCGGCCTGGATCGCCGACGGCAACCCGCAGACCACCACCGCCTTCCTCACCCCCGGCCATGCCGAGGGTCGCCCCTACGTCGATGTGCGCCAGGACGCGGAGTTCGCCGCCGGGCACGTCCCCGGCGCCCTGAACATCGAACTCGGTTCCCTCGCCGCAGCCGCCGTCGACGCCCCCGAGGGCGCGGTCGTGGCCTGCGCCCACGGCGAGCGCGGCATGACCGCGGCCAGCGTCCTGGAACGTGCCGGCCACACCGACATCGCCGTCCTAGACGGCGGAGCCGCCGAGTACGCCCAGGCCCACGGCCAGCAGCTCATCCAGGGAACCGGGGACACCACCTCGTGAGCACCACGCACCCCACCCCGACGACCGACGCCCACGGTCAGCCCGTACGGCTCGGCCTGCGCGAGAACCGGCTGCAGTTCACGCTGCTGGTCATCGTCAACATCTGCGTCGGTGGCCTGGTCGGCCTCGAGCGCACCACCGTCCCGCTGATCGGCTCCGAGACGTTCGGCCTGACCAGCGACCTGGCCGTCTTCTCCTTCATCATCGCCTTTGGTCTCACCAAGGCGTTCACCAACCTCGCCGCCGGCGCCCTCACCGCCCGTTTCCGCCGCAAGCAACTGCTGGTGGCCGGTTGGGTCCTCGGCATTCCCGTCCCCTTTGCCCTGGCCTACGCGCCGTCCTGGGGCTGGATCGTCGCCGCGAACGTGCTGCTGGGCCTGAACCAGGGCCTGACCTGGTCGATGACCGTCAACATGAAGATCGACCTCGTCGGCCCCTCCCGCCGCGGCCTGGCCACCGGCCTGAACGAGGCCGCCGGCTACACCGCGGTCGGCGTCACCGCCCTGCTCACCGGCTACCTCGCCACCAGCTACGGCCTGCGCCCCGTACCCGAACTCATCGGCGTCATCTTCGTCGTCGCAGGCCTCGCCCTGACCCTGGTCGTCCGCGACACCGCCGCCCACGTCGCCCTCGAACTCGCCAACCACACCAAACCCCTGCCCACCGGCGAGGACACCGGCCTCAAAGCCACCTTCACCCGGACCTCCTGGCACAACCGCTCCCTGCGCGGCGCCAGCCAGGCCGGACTGATCAACAACCTCAACGACGGTCTCACCTGGGGCGTATTCCCTCTCCTGTTCACCGACCACGGCCTGGGACTGGCCGCCGTCGGCCTCATCAAGGGGCTCTACCCGATCCTGTGGGGGCTCGGGCAGATCCCCACCGGCCACCTCGCTGACCGCATCGGCCGCAAGCCTCTGATCGTCTACGGCATGCTCGTCCAGGCAGTCGGCTTCGTCCTCGCCCTCGCTCTGCTGGAGCGCCCGCTGCTCGCGGGCGTCATCTCCGCGGTCTTCCTGGGCCTGGGCACGGCCATGGTCTACCCGGCCCTCATCGCGTCCATCTCCGACCATGCCCACCCCGCCTGGCGGGCCAACTCCCTCGGCACCTACCGCTTCTGGCGCGACATCGGCTACGCCGCCGGCGCCCTCGTCGCCGGCATCCTCGCCGATGCCCTCGGCCTCAACGCCACCGTCATCGCCGCAGCCGTCCTCACCGCCGCCTCCGGCCTGCTCGCAGCGCACTGGATCACCGAACAGCCCAGCAAATCCCCGGCCACCAGTGCGGACGACAGCTGACACGGAGCAGTGCCCGCACCTTGATGGGAATCTCTGAAAGCAGAAAGCGGCAACGTCCCAACCCAGGTCTCTCCCCACCCAAAGCCGCATCCCAGACTTGCAACCGATACCCAGGTACAGGTTTACCGTCGGAGGTGTCCCCGGCCTGCGGTGACGTGATGACGGGAGTGAGCGCGATGAGTGATCTGGCGTGGGTGCCGCAGTCCTGCACGCTGCCCACCGAGGAGTGGCCCCTGCGGGTCGCCGAGTGGGACGCGCTGTTCGCCGAGCGGCTGACCTCGCTGTCCCGACCCCAGCCGTTCCACCTGCGTCTTGACCTGGCTGGCGGGCCGGGCGTCGAGGAGCAGCTCCGTGACCTGGTGGAGCGCGAGAGCGGCTGCTGCTCGTTCTTCACGTTCACCGTCACCCTCGGCCAGGACCTGATCCGGCTGGACATCTCGGTGGACCAGGCTCACGAGCCGGTCCTGGACGCCCTCGCCGCCCGGACCGCTGCCGCTGGGGAGCAGCGGTGAGCACGGGTCTGCGCAGCGGGCAGGTCGCCGAGGCGGCCGGAGTGAACATCCAGACCCTGCGCTACTACGAGCGGCGCGGCCTGCTGGCCGAACCGGAGCGCAGCAACGGCGGCCACCGCCTGTACGGCGAGGAGGCCGTGACCGCGCTGAGGGTGATCAAGGCCGCCCAGCGGCTCGGGTTCACGCTGGAGGAGGTCGCCGAGCTGCTGGAGGCTGGCCGCCACCGGCACGGCCGCCCCGTCGCGGGCCTCCAGGACCGCGCTGCGGCCAAGCTCGCCGAGGTCGACGCGAAGATCGCCGACCTCGCCACCATCCGCACCGCCCTGGCCGCCGCCGTCGAGGCCGGCTGCGACGACCTGACCGTATGCGCATCCAGCACGTGCTGCCCCATCCCCTTCACCGACCTCGCCAAGGAGCGTCATGCCGGACCCTGCTGTTGACCCCCGCCCCCAGCGCGCCCCGAAGACGCTCGGGGGACTCGCCGCGCTGGCCTGTGTGGCGTGCTGCGCGCTGCCCGTCCTGATCACAGCCGGGGTCATCGGCGCCGGGGCCGGGGTGGTGGTGGGCTGGCTGCCCGCCCTCGCCGTCGTCCTGGCCGTGCTCGCCGCCGGTACCTGGTGGCTCGGCCAGCGCCGCCGCTCATGCTCCAGCTCGCCGAAGACCGCAGGTGAGGGTAACTGCGGCTGCAAGACGGCCGGGGACCCACTGAAGATCGGCGGCGCGGGCCGCCAGTAGGGTCACCAGCATGGTTGTCGCCCGCTCCGTTGCCCTGTTCGTCGTCGCCGCTCTCTTCGAGATCGGCGGCGCCTGGCTGGTCTGGCAGGGCATCCGCGAACACAAGGGATGGATCTGGATCGGCGCCGGCGTCATCGCGCTGGGCCTGTACGGCGTCGTGGCGACCTGGCAGCACGACGACAACTTTGGGCGCATCCTCGCCGCCTACGGCGGGATCTTCGTGGCCGGGTCGATCGCCTGGGGCATGGTCGCCGACGGCTACCGCCCCGACCGCTGGGACGTCATCGGATCCCTGGTGTGCCTCGCGGGCATGGCCATGATCATGTACGCACCCCGCAGCCACTGAACTGCGCCTCGTCCACACTGGCGGTGAGCCGCTGCTGTCCACTCACCACGTAACGGGCAACTCGATGAGGCTGCCGGTCAGCACGTCACTACGGACCCGCAGGTCCTCGACCGGCACGGCAATCCGCATGCCGGGCAGGGGTGCGCTGATGCAGTAGCGCACGCCGTGCCCGAAAGTCCGGTGCGCTGTCGCCCACCGGATGACATCGAAGCGGTCGGGCTCGGCGAAGACGCCTCGTCATGGTTGGCGGCGCGACCTGCCTCCAGCCCCGGCCAAAGCGCGGACGAAGTCGCGGTCGAAGGCCAAAAGCGATGGCTCGCTGAAGGAACAACAGAGGCCCGACGATTCAGGCTTATCTGAATTCAGGATCACGTGTACTGTTGTGGTGTGCTGACTGTTGCCTCCGACATCGAGGTGCTGGCCCGGTTCGGCCGCGCGCTCGCCGACCCGATCCGCTGCCGCATCCTGCTCGCCCTGCGCGACGCCCCTGCCTACCCGGCCGACCTCGCCGACGCGATCGGCGTTTCCCGTACCCGGCTGTCGAACCATCTGGCTTGCCTGCGGGACTGCGGTCTGGTCGTCACCGTCCCCGACGGGCGCCGTACCCGGTACGAGCTCGCCGACGAACGCCTCGGCCACGCGCTGGACGACCTGCGCACTGCCGTCGTGGCCGTCGAGACCGACCGCACCTGCCCGGACGCCGACGAGAAGGGCTGCTGCTGACCATGACCGCCGAGATATCGATATCCCTCGGTCCTTCCCCGGCCCGCCGCGACGTACTCACCCGCCGGATACGCTTGCTGGTCGCCGCGACGATCACCTACAACGTCGTCGAGGCGATCGTCGCCATCACGGCCGGCACGCTCGCCTCCTCCACCGCCCTGATCGGCTTCGGCCTCGACTCGATCATCGAAGTGTCCTCCGCCGCCGCGGTCGCCTGGCAGTTCTCCGCCGCCGACCACGCCGTCCGCGAAGCCCGCGAACAGCGCACCCTGCGGATCATCGCCGTCTCCTTCTTCGCGCTCGCCGCGTACGTCGCCGTCGACGCCGTCCGCGCGCTCACCGGCACAGGCGAGGCCGAACGCTCCATCCCCGGCATCGTCATCGCCGCCCTGTCCCTGGCGATCATGCCGTTCCTCTCCTACGCCCAGCGCAAGGCCGGCCGCGAACTCGGCTCCGCCTCCGCGGTCGCCGACTCCAAGCAGACGCTGCTGTGCACGTACCTGTCCGCCGTGCTGCTGGTCGGCCTGGTTCTCAACGCCACGCTCGGCTGGTCCTGGGCCGACCCGATCGCCGCCCTCGCGATCGCCGCCATCGCGGTGAAGGAGGGCCGCGGCGCCTGGCAGGGCAAGGGCTGCTGCGCCCCCACCGCCCACACGCCGGCCCCCGTCGGAGCGGCCGCGGCCGAGGCGGACGCGTGCGGCTGCAAGCCGGACTGCACCTGCTGCTCGTGAACATCTCATTGCCGCCCCGCCCTCCCTCTGGGTGCTCCATCGATACTGACCCGGCAAACACGAAGCGGCGGGGGCAGCGGTGGAGTCGACGATCTGGGCCGGGTTCGCGGCCGGCCTGCTGATCTCGACGGTGACTGCGCCGGTCGGCGTGTCCGGGGCGGTCTTCCTCTTACCGGTCCAGCTCAGCGTCCTCGGAGTCCTGAGTCCCGCCATCACACCGACGAACCTGCTGTTCAACGTGGTGGCCGGGCCGGGCGCACTGTGGCGCTACCGCCGCGACGGCGCTCTGCGCGGCCCACTGGCCCGCCGCCTCATCGCCTGGACCCTGCCCGGCGTCATCGCCGGCGCCGCCATCCGCGTCTTCGCCCTCCCCGGCCCCGACGTCTTCCGCATCCTGGTCGCCGCGCTCCTGCTGCCGCTCGGCACGTGGCTGTGCCTGCGCACCCTGCGCCCCGCCCGGCGGCGGCCGGACGCGGCCGAACCGTCGGCGTCCACACTCGCCGCTCTCGCCCTGACGGTCGGCATGGTCGGCGGGATCTACGGGATCGGCGGCGGTTCCCTGCTCGGGCCAATCCTCGCCGCGCGCGGCATGCCCATGGCCCGCCTCGCACCGGCCACCCTCGCCGCCACCTTCACCACATCCGTGGCCGGGGCCGCCGCATACGCACTGTTGGCCCTGGCAAGCCCCGGCCCTGTCTCCCCCGACTGGGCGCTGGGTCTGGCCTGCGGCGCCGGAGGACTGATAGGCGGCTACCTCGGCGCACGGCTTCAGCCCCGCCTTCCCGAAACCGTGCTCCGGCTCCTGCTCGGAACCCTCGCAGCTGCCCTCGGCACGGTGTACGCCGCCCAGGCCCTGGCTTGATCCCCGAGGCGGCCGACTCACACGACGAAGGCCCCGTGAGCGGACTACGGCTCCTGACGGGGTGCTTTCAGATAGGTCAGGAGCAAGGCTCATCGCGACACGTTGACTTGACAGGGAACCACATAGGGCGTCGCCGGCAAAGGCCTCAGGGCCCCGTGATCGCGGATCGCGCGGTGCCCGATCACCTCACCGTGGGTTCCGTGAGACTTCGCCCGGCGCAACGGCACCCAGGCGTTGAAAGCGTCCAGCTCCTCGATGGAGGAAAAGGACCGTCCCGCCAGGACATGGTCGCGGACGATCAGGACCTGCCGCTCGACCCGGCCCTTCCCGGTAGGGCGGTAGGCGGCCAGCACGTCGATGTCGAAGTCGTAGTGACCCGCGAATCCAACCGCTTCCGGGTGCAGTGGCACCGCCTCGCCCGGGGCGACGTGGCGTCGGACCACGGTCTTGGTTCGGTCGTAGACGATCGACATCGGCACCCCGCCGAAGTGGGCAAACGCTTGTCGGTGGCAGTCGAAGAAGGTGGCCAGGTCCTGGCTGGTAGTGAAGCAGCAGAACGGATCCCGCGAGTAGGACAAGGTCATGTGGAACGAGTAGACCTTCGGGATGCCGACGTGGGCGAGGATCTGCCCTTCGTCTCCCCAGTCGACCTGGGCCTGCGCTCCAGGAACGACCCCGAACCTGCGGTGCAGCCCGGCCAGCTCGCCCGGGCTGATGCCCATTTCCTCCGCGATCCGCGGCCGGGCCTCTTGCATGTAGAGCTTGACCCGCTGGTAGGTGCCGGTGAAGCCGTACTCGGCCACCAGCCGCTCGTGAACCACGGCACCCTTGATCAGAATCTCGGACCGCAGCATCGCGTCGATCAGAGGCGCAACCTCATCCACCATCCGCCGACGGCCATGTCCGGGCGCAACCCGACGAGGCGGCGCAACCGGGCCTTCAGGGGAGAGGTACTGGCGGACCGTGCGGCGGTTCAGCCCGGCCTCCTTGGCGATCTCCGACAGGCTCATCGCCCCGGACTCGAACAGCCCGCGGAAACGTCGAAGCTCCATCCACCGTTGCGGGTCCAAGACCACGGTCAGCCGCCCTCCGCCACCCTTCACAGGCCGGCAGCAGACTGCCCACGATCAACCCTCGGTACGTCCGGAGGTGGGCACGTTCATCAGCTCTGTCGCTGATCTTGTGATGCCAGCAGATAGAGTCGCCGAACAGATTGAGAGGTGTGACCGGTGAGCTCAACAGGGTTGTGGGTTGTCGGTGTCATCCCTGATGAGGAGGCCCGGGCACTACCGGATCGCTACATCCATCTCATACGGCAAGGCGACTGGGACAGGCCGCCGGGTTTCGGTGACACGCTTGCGTGGTGGTCGAACGGCAGTGACCAAGAGCCCTTCTTCGAGCACCCCGCAGATCCTTCCGGACCCTTGATACCCACGCCGGCCGCCCGGCGATTCGCGGACTTCGTCGACGACGCCAACGCACCCACAGAGGCAGCGGAAGCCATGCGGGATGCGAGCATGGCACTCATGCCCGAGACAGATGGCGCCGGTCTCTTCGTCGCGACTGCCCGCAAGGCGAACCCGGCTGCAGCCCTGTGCTACGGCCTCGGCGCAGAACGATCAGCGATGCTCCCAGGCTGGTTTGGCGATTTCCTGCTGTCCGCCGATGAAGTTCGGACCGCCCTGCCCCGGGCCGAGGAAGCCCTCCTCCTCTCCGACACACAGCGAAGCGAGGTCCTCACCCGGATCACCGCCTGGATGGCCGCGGTGGGCGACGCCCCCGACTTCGATGCGGCGGGACTCATCGACGCGCCACTGCGGGTTCTTCGGCTCGCTGCGGAGACCGGATCCGGCGCTACCGCATTCAGCCGCTGGTACTGACCGCGGATCTCGTGATCGGCTCCTAAACGCACGAAGCGTGTCATCACCCATCCCACGTGAGTACACAACGTCGTCACAAGATCAGCGACAGAGCCGATGAAGGCTCTGGCTCAACTTCTGTGGTGTGGCCACGCTGGTTTGATCAGCGGATGCCTGGGGGCACTGCGTGTCCCTGAGTCAGAACGGTGGGTCTTCGGAGTAGCCGCCTGTCCCGTCGGCCGCCCACCAGGAATCACGTTCCGCCTTGAGACGGGCGTAACGCTTGCGGGCTGCGATGTCGTCCGCGTTCTCCAGGTCGCTGGTCTCGTGGCCCCATGCCGTCATCGCGTCCAGGACGCGGTCTCGGTTGTAGCGGTCGGTGCTGGTGGCCAGCAGACGACGGGCATGGCCGACCAGCTCAGCCCGTTGCGCGGTGAGCACGGGGTGTTCTGCGAGGGGGATCGCGGCGACGAAAGCCGCCTCGCGTACCTCCGCGTTGTCGTGGCCGAGAAGAGGATGGACAGCGGAGAAGATCGCCGGGCGCAGGTCCCGGAACGCGCTCATCTCCTCGTACTCGTTGAGGAACTCCTTGCCAAAGTGGCGTTCGCCGATGGCGGCGCACTTGTCGCCGGCGTCGTAGGCGGTGGCGCTGAGCCACTCAAGCAACCTCACGAGGGTGGGGCGACGCGGTGGTGTGTCGGCATCATGGCCGAAGTCGCCTGCCTCGATTGAGCCGCGCCGATGTCATATGTGTCCGCGACCTTGGCCTTCCAGTTCACCTCGAAGCCGTCGAGCAGGTCAGGTGCGTGCGCGGCTATCGCCGCGTGCAAAGCGGGGATGCTGCGCTCTGGCATCGGGGGGACACGGTGGGGGTGTCCCGGGGCGGTTGTCACGGCGGTCCCTCCAGGGTCGGCACGCCTCACGATAGTAAGGTGCCCGTTCTGCGGAACGGTTTTGCGCGAAGAGCGTCGCAGGGATCGGCACCCGGAACTGCTCGGGGCCCGCGGCCCGGGGACGTGCCCGCAACAGCAGCGTGCTGTGTGGTCGTCCGACCCGGCTGCTGCGGCCTTGACTGTCCGGTTTGCCGCCTCGTCGCTGTTCCTCCGCCGTGGTGCCGCCGCCTCCGCTGTCCCTGGGTGGTGGGCCCCGCCCGCCGCCGTGCAGCCCCGCTGGTCAGTCGACTGCCGGTCACCGTCCGCCTCTCGCCCCCAGCAGCTCTCCCGCCGCTTGGCCGCCAAACCGGTTGGTCGGCCGTTAGCGCGGATCGTCGCGGCTGTGCAGAGCACCTGCCCCGGGTCAGGGCGCGACGTGCTCCTACTGCTGCCGCATCGTGGGAACCGGACGGTGCTGCCGTTCTGCCCTGCCCCCTACGGACAGGACTCCTCGCACTTCACAGCCTTCATGGACACTGGCCGTCCCGTCAGTTCGGTCCTGCTGCCTCTCGAACTGCGAGGCATCGGTGGGCCGACGGGAACGTTCATGCACGCGCGGGGGCGGCGCACCCCCTAGGCTGTGCGTGGGGGGCTCCAGGTGAGGGGACCCAGGGGGGCGGGAACAGGATGTCCGTAGAACGTCATATAGCGGGGATGCTCCAGCAGATCGCCCGTCAGCAGGACATCGTCGAGATCGCCCCCCAGGGCTCCACGCCGAAGGCGGCCGCCCTGGCGCACGTGGCAGAGCAGTACGGCTACACATACGGCATGGCGTACAGGACCGGGTTCAAGAACTCGCTCGTCCAGGTCCGGATGTACCGGGACTCGCAGCCCGACGCGCGCGTCCGCGAGGCGGCCACCATCACCGCCCATCCGCAGGCGGGCAACCGCGGGACAGTGCCAGGGTTGCAGCAAGGCTCCCTGAAACCGCGCCCCGAAGCGGTCGCTGCCGTGGCCGTGCTGAAGGACCTCATCGCCTTCGACGTCATGGCCCAGTACGTGGCCAACCGGAGCCAAAAGGTGGGCAGCTACCTCGCCTGCGCGGTTCTAACTCTCCTTCTGCTCATCGACAGGTCGCCGGTCGAAGCAATCGCCTCCGGCGGGGCGGTCGCGTTGCTCTTCACCGTGGCGTTCAGCGTGGGCGCGATCCGCCGCAGGAAGATCGCACAGCGGCTGACGGACGCCGGATTCCTCGCCGTGCGTGACGAACAGGGCGGCCAGCGGTTCCTGCGCCCGGGCCAGCAGTTGCCCGGCCACACCAACCCGTTCGCCGCCTGAGGCTTTGTTCTGCGGCGCAGGCAGCTGAACCCGGGCCATCTGGGTTCTTGGGATCCACACTGCACTGTCGTGGCTCCCGGGGTTTTGCGGCGGCGTACGCCGCTCCGGCGACGCAGGCCGCCAAGGAGTACGTGCCTCTCTACATCCCCGTCCAGCCCGGCCGCCATCCCCGTCCAGCCCGGCCGCCGCGGCCGGGCGTCACACCTGTGGGTCAGCACGCAGGACCACGCGAAGTACCTCGACGCCACCAGCGACTCCGTAGCAGATCCGCAGCCGGGAACCGTTGACGACAGCGACCCCGCCGCACCGGAACGCCTCCCGCTGAGCCGCCAATGCTCCTACCAACAAAGGCAGCAGGAGAAGGAGGGCCGCAGCAGCACGCCCCGGGACACCGTCGCCATCCTGCCCGCCGGCATCACCGTGCCGGATCCGGGCGCGCTCATCCCCTCTCAGACTTTCGGCGGCGACGCACGCCACTTCGGCCGTTACGGTCCCGGCTTCCGCGCCAGCACTGCCGCGTCCGGCCGGCCCCCCGCAGAGCCCACTGCCGCGGGGGCCGCATCGCCATTACCGCCGAACCACGGTCCAGCCCTTGAGTTGCCCGCCGAACACGTCGGACCGTGCGCGTCCTGCCGAGAGCCCACCCACCATGCACCCCCTGGCTCGCCTGCGACCTCACGTTCCGGCCCTCGGTCGACGGTCCACCATGGGCCCTGATGGACGACAAGCGCCCCCGGGTGCTGGAGCTGTGCCAGAACATTGCCCGCGACAAGTCCCTGGCATGGCTGGGAGAGCGGGGCAGGGTGAGGACTTCGTCCCAGGTCAACTTCTCCCGCCAGGCGAGGAGCGCTGCCGCTGTTCGCCTTCAGGGTCTCAGCGCCCACCAGGCTGGTACCCGGAAACGGACGGTGCTGACTACCTGCGCGGCCTACGGCGGGTCTGGCGGGATCTAAGCGGGCCCGCGTCGGTTGCACCGGCCGGGACGAGGTTGCGAGGTTGACGCAGACGGAAGGCGTCGCGTACGGGGTGGAGAAGTACGTGATCGACTTCTGGCCGAAGGTCTGACGTGCGGCCGGCGCCCGGCGCGCCGCTGCGCGGTCACGTCCTCGTTGGCGAGGCGCTCGAAGGACAGGTCGTAGTCCCTCATGTGTTCCCACGAGCCAGGTTTCTGGTCGCGCATCAGCGAGCGGGACATCAACAGCAGCCGCGCCAGATCATGGTGTCCGACGCGCACGGTCCGCGTGTCGTGGTCGTAGCCGTACGGGCTCTCGGTGCCGGTCTTCTTGGGCATCGCGCTTTTCCTCATCCGCTGACGGTGCCGAGAAAGGGAGCCTTGCGGCTGCGGCGAGTGGTGACCATCTGCCGGGCCTCCCCGATGCCGAGGGTGTTGTCCTCAAGGGCTGCCTGCTGGTCAGGAGTCAGTTTCAGGAGCGCAAGGCGCTGAGAGGCCGTCGCCGGGCTCCACCCCAGACTTCGGGCGAAGGCGTTCTGGCTTTGCGTCTGTCCCGGCGCGTTGAGCGCGGCATGGAACAGCTGTGCCTCGTCGAGCGACCCCAGGTGGTCGTCGTGACCATGTCTGCGCAGGACGAAGGCAGCGATGGAGTCAGGAGGCATGCTGCGGACCCATACGGGGACATGGGGCAGTCCGAGGGCCCGCGCGGCCTCCAGCCAGTGGTAATCGCTGATCGCTACGTAGGAGAAACGCCGCGGGACAGAGTTGGTCTGAGTCGGCAACCTCTGCAGGTAGTCGTCGCGAGAGACCACCGTGACGGGGTGCTCCACCCCGTACTTGACCACCGACTCCATGAGCCGCGCTGCCTTGGCCGGGTTGTGGCGGGGGCGCTCAGGCCACGAGATCACCTCGGATACGGGCTGCTCTTCGATAAGTCTCGTCACGCCGTGGCCAACGAGCAGGCCCTGCCCCTTGTCTTAGGCCATCCGGGTCTGCCTCACTTTACGGCAGGGACGATGTACGGTTCGTTACCGTGCCAGAACGTGGCTCGGAGCCTTGGTGGTCGTGATCGTGGCGGGCGCGATGTTCGTCTTGCGGGACCGGAAGGAAGCGGTGGAGCGGGAATCGCTTCGCCTCGCCGCCGAGAGCATCTTCCAGGCCAGGGCCGACAAGAAGGATGCGGAGTGGCGGCGGCATGCCGCCCCAGCCGGACGTGTGTGGAGTGAGGCACGGGCGAAGGTCACATTGAACCGGGTGGAGATGCAGGGGAAGCACGCCAAGGTCTGGGTCCAGGAAATCACCACGCCCTATACGACCAACAGCTCCGGCGCCGATCTGCGGCCGGACGTTCCCTACGCGGGGCAGTACATCTATGTCTTTGAACCGGCCGGCGACACCTGGACGCTTGTCAAGGACGTCACAAGGCAGGAGTTCATCGACAACGGACCAAGGGCTCGAGAATGCACCCGAAGCGACAGGGCATCGCACCGGCATCCGGGCCCAGCCGAGGACCGTGGACGGTGCAGACGTTGCCGCGGCGGGCATCGGTAGGCTGCGGCGGAGCCGGAGGAGGTTCCGGGAGGGCGGCTGTCACCAAGTGGCTAGCCGTGGGCTTGTTCCTTCGGATTTTTCATTCTGGGGAGGAATGGTATGAACGTGAAGTTGGCCGTGGTGGTGGGTGCTGCGGTAGCGATGGCTGCATCACTGCTTGCAGGGCCGGCAGCAGCGGCAACGGCCCCTGGATGGCGAGACTTCTCTGGACCGGCGGACGGTTACGGTGAACTCGTCGTCATCAACCCGGACAGCAGTGCCTCGTTCTTCTGGGGGAATGGTGCCGGTGGGCTGCGCGCCCACCCCGTCTACTGGGGCGAAGGAGTGGGCTTCAACCATTTCGTTCCCTTCAGCGACCTCACCGGGGATGGGTGCAACGACCTTCTCAGCCGACGGACGAACGGCGACCTGTACCGGGAGGAGATTCTCTGCTCACCCGGCATGCGCGGGCAGGTGGAAACGAGCCGACGCCTGGGCACCGGCTGGAACCAGTTCAACGTCCTCACTTCGCCAGGAGACATGACGGGCGACCGCCGAGCCGATCTCATCACGCGCCAGACCACGACCGGTGACATGTACCTGTACGCGAACGACGGGACAGGCGGGCTCAAGGCCAAGGGCCGCATTGGTACGAACTGGAAGCTCTACCGTGCCGTGCTGGGAGCCGGCGACCTCAATGGGGACAACATTGGCGACCTCCTCGCGGTCGACCGGAACGACTCACTGTGGCGCTACGACGGAACTGCCGCCGGAACACTCAAGCCCCGCGCCCTTGTGTTCGGCAACCGGTGGGCCACCGGCCGCAACGCGTTCGTGGGCGTCGGCGATATCACCGGAGACGGACGGCCTGACCTTATCTCCCGGAACGCCGCAGGCCAGTTGCTGCGCAATACCGGCAGCGGAACCGGTACATTCCGCTCCACCGTGAAGATCGCCACCGCCGGCTGGGACCGTTACAAGGCACTGTTCTGAGCACAACAAGTCGTCGTGCGGGGCCAGCCGGTTCCGCACGCGGCTGACACCCGCCTGACGGGACTGAGCACGCACCCAACACCGCCCGCGCATGCTGGACTCCGAGCCGACAGCGACTCGGCGGACCCGCCACTCATCGATCGCGCACGCGAAACGGGCGCTCGGACGGCGCCCCGGTATCGCCGATCTCGTCGGCGTCCGGTGAACCTGCCGCCGGCGGCTCCGCCTCCCGGCGTAGCCTCGCCCGTCCGTCCTGAAGCTGATTGCCCCGAGCGTGTCCGTCGCCGTGCCTCCGCCTTGACCGTGCCCGTCGCCCGCCGCCCGCCGTCCGCCGTTTGCCTGACGGGCCGTTGCCCCGTGCACCGGAGCTGGCGTCCGACCTGCAGACGATGTGCGGATCGGGCAACCGGTGCGGCACAGCGCCACGATGAGGCTCATTTGGCAGAACGCTCCGGTATCGGCAGGATGCTCAAGTCCGCCGACAGCGTCCTGGAGCTCTCCTGTGTCCCAGCCTTTTCCGCACACGCCCCAATACGGGGGTTTCCCGCCCCCTCCGTCCGGTCCTCCCCGTCCGGTGCCGTCGCCCGAGCCGCCGCGGCGGCGGACACCGGCAGTGGTGGCGTCCGTCGTCGCCGGGGCGCTTCTCGTCGGCGGTGTGGGGTGGGCTGTCAGTGACCGCGGGCGGGCGGATGCCGACGCGTCCTCCGACAAGCCTGCGGCGGCCAGTCCCTCCCCCAGCGTCCCGGCGGGACCTGTTCGTGCCGCGCCGGCGTGGGAGGTGCCTGCGCCCAAATTCGGTCCGGACGAGCGACCGGTCTCCGCTCATGGGGCGTGGTACGTCGACGGGACGTACGTCACCGGGGTCATGCGCGGCGTGAAGGGGTACGACCCGGCTTCCGGCGCGGTGAGGTGGACCGTGCCGCTCACCGGTGACCTGTGCGCCGCGTCGCCGACAGCCACCAGCAGCGGGCAGATCGCCGTCTCCTATACCGCCGATACCGGAGTGAAGTCGCCGTGCTCGGGCTTCGCCGTGATCGACGCGGCAGCCGGAAAGGTGGTCTGGAAGACCAAGCTTCCGGGCGTGCGAATCCGGGGACTCGGACTGAGCGTCGCGATCAGCGAGACCACCGCGGCCGTCGGCTGGCCGCGCTCCAGCGACGCCGAGGGCGGGGGGTCGTTCGGGTTCGACCGCGCCAAGGGCACGGTGATCTGGGACAAGTCCGCACCTGGCGGGGACGGCGAGGAACACCGCAGCGCCGGCCAGGGGCTCGTCACCCACAGCTTCGGCCCGGAGCACGAAGACCTCGCGATCCCGCGCGAGCAGCGGTTCGGTGTCCGCGATGCCGTGACCGGTAAGGCGACGTGGCAGTACACGACGCGCGGGCTGGGGGCATGGATCGTCTCGGCCGATCCGCTGATCGTGGCCGTCGACACCGGCTTGCAGGACTACCCCTACGATCCGAACACGCTGCGGTCTCTCTCCGCGGACGGGACCGTCCAGGCGGAGTGGACGCTGCGCACGAAAGCGCTCGGCAGCGACCGCTACATCCTGGGTTGCGGAGATCACAGCTACCGCGCCTGTGCCAGCGCGGTGACCGCGAACGGCATCCTCTACCTCGCAACGGACAACCCGGTCGGCACCAAGGGCGAGATCCATGCCTTCGACGCCCGGACGGGCAAGCGCCTGTGGGCGTTCACTCCTGAAACCGATCACCGCAGTGTCGGGCTGGTCCCGCTGGCGGCGGACGCCGAGAGCGTGACCGTCATGACCCGCCCGGACAGCATGCGCGGCACGAAGGTGTACCGCGTCTCGGCGCGGGACGGATCGGCACGTCTGCTGTTCGAGACCATGTCCTCGACGTCCGGCTCACTGCCCGAGGAAGACATGTACGGAAAGTACACAGAAGACCCGGTCATCTACGCCGACGGACGCCTGTTCTTCCACCGCAACGACTTCCAGGACCTCATCGCCGCGCCCATGACCATGGCCCTCGCGGCCACCGACGATCGCCGGTAGGCCGTGCGGACGGTGACCGCCCGCCGGCGGTCTGCCGGGCAAGGTGACCGCCTGCCGACCGTCCGCCGGGCACCACGCCACCATCCGGTTGATCCGCCGCCGGTCAGGGTCGCGAAGAGCTCGTAACAGGATCACGTGCTGTGACTGAGCGTCACAGTTGGCCGGGTTGGCCAAGCAGCGCGCTCAGGGCGCCAGCTTGGCCCGCCCTGAGTTGCTCGATGCCCGAGTCATGCGGTACTGAGATCGGTCGGCCAACCTCCCTCGATGGCCGGATCGCTGCCCGCGGGGACGTTCACGGCCACCAATGCTGCGGCCTCGCGAGCACTGAGCCGAGTTCCGAGCACATATGACTGAGCCACCAGCTTGTCCAGCGCGCCACCCGCGACACCCTCACTCCCAAGGCAGCAGGGACGGACGATCCTGTTGGCTGATGCTGGCGACACCGTGGCCGGGACGGCGGATTGCATCGTCATACCGAACCTCACGCGCGGCGGCCGGGCCATCATGCTCGTGGAGAACGTCGTGGTGGCCAGCTCTTTCCAGCGGCGTGGTGTCGGCCGTCAGCTGATGGAGTCCGCCGTCCAACTGGGGGAGTCGGCTGGCTGCTACAAGGTCCAGCTGCTGGCGGCGGATGACGAGTACGTCCACACCTTCTACGAAGCGTGCGGTTTCAAATCCCTGGCAGAGGGCTTCCGCCGCTACATCTCTCAGAAGCCTCGCCGTTGAGGCGAGGCCTGCCGACGAGGCCCTGCTCTCATTTTCTACACCTGCCACCGCCTACTGCTTGCCTCGCAGTCGCGCGGCGTGTACGCGGGCTTCCGCCGCTTGCTCGGCCGCCCCCGGGGGTGCCGTCCTCCAGGGCGATCCGCTCCAGGAGGTTCGCCTTGCGCTCGATGACTGCGGCTCGTTCGGCGTCGCTGGCGTCGGAGTCCATCAGGCGCTGGATGGCGGCGAGAACCTGGTTCATCTCTATGACGGCCCTTCGGAGGGCCAGACGCTTCCGCTAACGCCAATGTGTCCGTGGGCGAAGCCAGCGGAGCGCAGCTTCGCCCTGAGCCCGCTGAAATCCACGCAGGGTTGGCAGCCCCGGCGGGGCGACCTGGACGGACTGGCGAAGGAAATAGCCAGCCATGGCGATCAGGACTGTGGTGACGTCCTCTGGATGAGCACCTTGGGCGTCAAGGTGCTCATCGAGGAGGTCGATCGCGTCCGGGGCACTCTGCATGATCACACTCGGACCCATAGCGAGCACGTCGAACCACGCGGCTCCGACCGCGGCCCAGGGCCACGACCATGACCTGGTCCACGGTCAGCAGCACGTTGTCCGCCCGCAAATCTCCGTGGACCAAGGCACTACCAGCTGCGGCTGCAACCCAGCCGCCTTCTCGCTCGACGAGACGTTCGAGATTGCGCCGCGCCCAAGGGTCGAGCCAACTCAGGTCGTCAGCCCCCTCCTTAGGCGCAGCCGACAGACGGCGCCAGCCCTGGAACTTCTCACGGAATCGATCAGCGACTGTTGGCGCCTCATGGCCAAGCTCTCCTTGCCCGGCCCCGACCCCGCGGACATCGACGTCCCCCGCCTGCACCAGCTCGTCCGGCAGCGCAGGCACCCCGTCCACCATGCCGCTCAGGTCCTCGGCACGACCATCGACGCGGTCCGGCACGTTCTGGATGAACACCCTGCCCCCGAACTCCCACCGACGGAGAACGCCGTCAGAGCCACCGGCCGCATCCGCCAGCAAGCCCGCCAACGCCTCCCGAAAGAACACTTCGCCCAGCTCTACCTCGATGAACACCTCTCCATAAGATCGCCACCCTCCCAGGCTTCTCCCGCAAAGTGCTGACCGAACTCGCCAAAGAGTACGGAATCGCCCTCCGCAACGGTCTGCAGGACTACAGGCACCGAAGGATCATCGAACGGGACTGGCTGATCGAGCAGTACGTCCACCGCCGCCGAACCTTGCCCGACCTGGTCGGGGAGACCGGCATGAGCACCGCGAACATGGCCCGATGGGCCCATACCCACAATATCCCCCTCCGCCCCCGCGGCAGAGCCAGCCACCACACCGCTCTTCGCCTCTCCGACTGGGCCGCAGACCTCCCCACAATCTTGCGAAAAGCGTTCACCGGCCCCCACGCAGGCCAGCGACTCTCCCGCTTCCTCGCCGTCTACTCCTACCCCACCCTCACTGAAGCCGCCCGTGACCTCGGCATCCACGAGACCACGCTGGTGATCCAGATCAACCGGCTCGAACGAGACCTCGGCCAGCCCCTGCTCGAACGAGCTCAACGTGGCACGGCCATGAAGCTGACCCGCTTCGGAAAGCGCGTCGTCACGGCGGCCCGGAAGATTCCGGCTGAGACGGACCTGTTGCACGGCGCTAGAGTCCCACAAGTGGAGGAGGGAAGATGGCGCTGAACAAGAAGGGTTCCCGGCGCATAACCGTTGACGGGATCGAGTACCGCTGGCGGATCCGCAGGAAGCCCTCCTACATGCAGGGACTCTGCTGGACGGCAATGACCTACGCAGTCGAAGCGGCCGGCGCCAGCCAGCCGGGCACGACCTTGATCGTCACCAGCGGCCAGGCCCACCCCAGTAACTGGGTGGGCGTCGAGACGGAGCCCATTCGTCCAGCTTACGTTGCTGCCAGCATTCGAGAAGCACGGGATCAAGGCTGGAATCCAACCCGGGTCGGCTCTCCTTTCCAGCTCGACCGATCCGCTGGATTCATCGCTCAACCATGAGACAGAGCGGAGTAGCGCAAGGCATCTGGCGCGGCATCATGGCCAGGTGACCACATGGATGCGCTGCTACTGGGACGAGGACGACACCTGGTTCTACTTCGAGGTCGACGCCGACGGCTGGGTGATCCGGCAGGTCGAACTCGAAGGGCCTGAACTGATCCCGATCGCAGCTGCCTCCCTCGCCGAATGGCAGGGGGCCTGCGACGCAGGCCGCCTCGACGGGTACGACAGCAGGTTCGGGATCACAGCCGAGCTGCCCGTCTCGGAATGGGAAGGCCACGACCCCGAACTACTCACCTCCGAGGAGTTCGAGGAAGTCTGGGGGACTGCCCGTCGCCAGGTTGCATCCCCGCCCGGCTGACCGCTCGGCCCCGCGGAGGCTTCTTGGCATCATCGCGGCATGAGCCCGACCCTTCCCCGCACCGTCCGAGCCGTCGACACCGCTCAGCTCCTGGACCTGGCCCAAGAGGCCGCCATGCATGGCTTCAGCCAGCGGCTCCCGGTCGACTGGCTAAGAGAGCACCTCGCCGCAGAGGCGACGCACTACCTGTTCCCGACGCTCGTGCAGCGGCTCACGCACCGTCCCGAGATGCCGCTGCAGTGGAGGTGCCAGCAGCTGCTGACCGTCAGCACCGGCGAACAGATCTGGGGTCTCCTCGACGTCCTTCCCGACACCTTCGACAAGATCCCGGAGACCCTGGACACGGCCTCCAAGAAGGACATTGTCAACCGCATCGAGCAAGCAGTGAAGGTGCGGGAGTGGATGGAACGGACGGTCGCCGATGCAGGTTCATGAGGTCCGGCGCAGCTGGCTGGACGGTCTGAGGAAATGACACCGCTCTGAGACAGCCGTTAGCCGACACAGCGTGAGACTGAACGGAACGTCCAGGTCGCAGCGTCGGCGCATGACACCGAAAGTGAGAACTTACAGGAGACCGTGTAGCGTCTCAAATTTCGTGGCACAGTCTCATTCGATCTTGGCACATGGCGGCACATCCATGAGACGAGCAGGTCAGGAGCCTCTGCCCTCTCGAAGCCGTTGAGGAAGTGCCACGTTTCGTGAGACTGAGCCGTGGGCCATCGCTGTGAGACAGCTTGAAATCGCTGGTCATAGGCCCGGCCTGCGCCACGGACCGCGAGATCCTACAGACCTGTAAAATCCGTGATTTCGTGCGGACTGTCGGCGGATCACGAGCACCGTTCGAGCAAATCCGGGCGACCATGAGCGATGCTGATGTTCCGTAGTGGTGAGGAGCCGGAGGCGGCTGCGGCGGCTGCCGATCCGTGCGTCCCTGGCCGGCGCTCGCCCGGCGTTACCGGGCCACTGGGCTTCGCGAGCTTGATTGAACAGTGCTGCTGCTTCACCGAATACCTGTGGGCGCACGACTTCGCCCCGCTGGATAGCCGACGGGGCGAAGTCACGAGGCGCGAATCGACCAGCGTCCGTGGTCAGGTCAGGCCCCTGCGAGGTTACTACGAAGCGCCGATCAGCGAGGGGGCGATGCCACGTGCTCGTTCCGCCATTCGCGTTGGATCACCACCGCGACTCCCAGTACAGGGCATGGCCAGCCGCATGCACGGGGGGTGCCCCATTCGTCGTGTGCTTCCAAGACGACCCGAAGTTCGAGTAGTACAGGGATTTGGCACCAGTGGACAGCACACGCAGCTCGCTGTGATCGATTTTTTCGGACTTGGCGTAGCGCACGAGGTGTTGCGCGCCGTCGGTCGTCGGGGCAGCGCTACGGAAGTTACGGATCCCCACAGTGGTGTCGGCGTTGGACCCGATGAGCGTCCAGTCGGTCCCCTGGGCAGATTGCGGCAGCTTTTCGGATTGCAGCCAGTTTATGAACCCGGAGCCGATCTGCATCTCCTTGCATTGCAAGGACCACGACCAGCAATCGCTGCGTAACCCGTGGTGCGGAGTTCCAAGGGTCACTGCGTCCTCGACGAAGATGTAGTCAGGCCACCTTTCCGTTGCTCCGTAGCGCTTGACACCGAGCAGGGCGGCCCGCACGATCAGTCCACCCATGGAGTGGCCCACCAGGTCAACACTCTTCCCCTGGCTGGAGTAATTGTCGTAAATATCCCAGGCCAGGCGGCGGCCGAGCTCCTGCAGGGAAACGTCACGAGTGCCGTCAAACCGCGCTAGGTTGACGTCGCAGCCGGTGTCGAACCGGTAGAAGCCGACTTTGCGAAACTGAGACTCTTGTGCCCACCCCCCCCGACCTCATCGCTTCGGTGAAATCGTCCCACCGGCTCGGGCAGCTAACACCCGGCGGCAAGAACTGCGCGGGAAAGAAGCCCTTAACGAGATAGACCGTCTCGTTGGAGCTGTTGTTGCGCGGCGGTGGCGTCGGGCCGGGAGCCGCGGTCGCGCCATCGTTCCAGCAGTACTCCGGCCCTTGGGCTCGCGCATACATCGACCGGCCATGCAGCGCGGGCCGAGAAAAGAGTTGTCCGGGGCGTAGGGCGCTAGGTCGTGTCTCCCAACTCTTCTTGGGCACTGAGGCATGACGGTCTTCGCCGTGCTCGTAGGCTTATGACGTGGCATTCATGAGCACCCCGCACTGCTGCTTCCTGTGAGGGGAAGGCGCTGAGAGCGACGCCGGATGGCGTCGCCCTCCTTGGTGTGCCTGCTGCGCGAACCGCGTCCCGATGCTGCCGTTCCTTTCTGAGGCAGTGACGCTTTGATCGCGCAGGCACGATCCCTTCCCTTCACCTCTTGCCAGGAGTGTCTCGTGCCCGTGTCGCTTCCCCCTGCCTTCGATCTGTCCCTCGACCTGCTGCGTTGCCCGGCGTGCCGTATGCGCCGCCTGTACCCCGACCACGGTGCACTGCGTTGCCCGGTGGGCCATACTTTCGACATCGCCCGGCACGGCTATGCCAGCCTGCTGACGGGCACCCGCGTCACCAGTGGACGTGGGGTGCGGCACGGGCTACTACCTGGCCGGCATACTCGACCAGCTGCCCGGCGCCCGCGGTCTGGGGATGGACACATCGGGGCGCGCACTGCGCTTGGCAGCCCGTGCCCACGACCGAGCCGCCGCGGTGGCCTGGGACGTCTTCCGTCCCTTCCCGCTGGCCGACGAGGCGGCCGATGTCGTGCTGAACGTGTTCGCCCCACGCAACCCGGCCGAGTTCCGCCGCGTCCTGCGCCCGACCGGCAGGCTGATCGTGGTCCGACCCACCGGACGGCACCTGGCCGAGCTGCGTGGGCAGGTGCCTGCGATGGTCACGATCGACCCGGCCAAGGAACAGCGCCTGGATCGGGCGCTCAACCCGTTCTTCGAGGTCGCGGTTACCGAACAGGTGGAGTACTGCGCGTCCTTGACCAGGCTGGATGCCCTGAACCTGGTTGCGATGACACCGAGCGCACGCCACGTGAGTCGTGCAGACCTGAATGACAGCAGCGTCCTGCCCGACCAGGTCACCGTCTCCGTGCTGGCCACCGCTTACCAGCCTCGGTGACCACGAGCGGGCGCATGCGCCTGCTGACCGACGAGCAATGGGCACGCCTGGCGCCCTGCCTTCCCCGCAGCGCGGGGAAGGCAGGGCGCCCGTTCGCCGACCACCGTCGCATCATCGAAGGGATCATCTACCGATACCGCACGGGCATTGCCTGGAGAGATCTGCCCCGCGAAGCATTCGGTCCCTGGCAGATGGTGTGGAAGCGCCATCGCAGGTGGGCGGCCGACGGCACCTGGGACACGGTTCTGGCTCGACTGACCGCCCAGGCGGACTCGATCAACGGGATCGACTGGAGGGTCTCGGTCGACTCGACAATCAAGCGGGCCCACCAGCACGCCACAAACACGGCTCGGCCTGAGACGGACACCAGCGCCGCCACCTGCCGCAGCAAGAGCGAAACTCCTGCCACCGGGGGCGAGCCAGCCGTCCACGCCATAGGCCGATCCCGTGGCGGCCTGACCACCAAGATCCATCACGCCCTGGACGGCAACGGCCGCCCGCTGGCCGTCGTAGTCACCCCTGGCCAAGTCCACGACGCACAGGTCCTCCCTCTCTTGCTGGGCGACATCCGAGTCCCGCGACTTGGGCCTGGCAGGCCGCGCACCACACCAGAGGCGCTGCTCGCAGACAAGGCGTACTCCTCCAAGCAGGTCCGCGCAGACCTTGCAGGCCGTGGCATCCGCATGGTGATTCCTGAGCGTGCCGATCAGCAGGCCAACCGCAAGAGGAAAGGCCGCGCGGCGGACGGCTCCGGACTCTGGACACGGAGACCTACAAGCGCAGGAACGTCGTGGAACGATCAGCCTGCTCAAGCAGTGGCGGGGTTTGGCCACCCGTTACGACAAACTCGCGATCGTCTACCGCTCCGCAGCCGTGCTGGCGGCGATCATCGTCTGGTTACGGAGCTGAGAGACACGACCTAAGCCCCACCACCGGAGCAGCCGAGAGGCTGGTCCGGCCGCCCTCGTGAAGGAAAGGATTGCCATGGCGAAACGTAGGAGCATCCCCAGGAAGTGGCGGTGCAAGCTGTGCCGGAGTGGGCGGTACGTCGTGCCTGCGTGGCGCATTGGAGCAAGTGCACCCTGCCACGGGTATATCTGTAATCGCTGCGGTCATTTGCGGTCGGCAAGTGAGATTGAAGAAGGCCAGTAAGGGCCTCTCCTTCTTCAGTACTGGGCCCCGAAACGGGCCTTTTCTCTTGGCCCGGTGCCGTCGCCGGGCTCGTCCCGCAGCCGGGCAAGATCGCGCCGTGCTGGGCCCTATGAGTGCACCTGCCACCAGCGGTCCGCCTCAGCGCGAGCCACTTCGGCGTCGTACTGACTCGCGTCGAAGTGGAGCTCTGGCGGAGGGTAGGGCATGTCGGTGTGCGCCGCCCATGGAACCTCCCGCTCCGACCACTGCACGATTTCCCCGCACCGCTGCACGACCACGGTCAGGAAGCCGCAGCACCCGCCGGTGCACTCGCGCTCCCCCAGCTCCAAGCGGCGAGCCTCATCGGTCGCCCGCAGAGGGCTGGGCTGCCCCACCGGCAGCAGATCGGCGGCGTACGGTCCGCGGCCGCCCTCGTCGACCGCCTCCGTCCACTTTCTTAAGCTCGACAAGGAAGTCCCGGCCGCTTGAGGTCCACCTGGTCCTGGACAACTACGCCGTCCACGAGACCCCGGCGATCAAGACCCGGTTGCTGGCGCATCCCCGGTTCCACCTGCACTTCACACCGACTGGATGGTCCTGGCACAACCTGGTCGAGCGATGGTTCGCCGAGCTGACGAACGAACAGATGCGCGGTGCACTCGGGCACCAAACTCCGGACAGCTGTGGTTATGGGAGGGTGTCTTGGGCCCAGAGCAAGAGGAAGGACTCGGCGCCTGTCCCTATCTTGAAAGCGGCCCCGTACAGAAGGTAGGCAACGGCTGCGCGCGGGGACGGTCGCCTGAAAGCTTCTCGCGCGTGCTGTGGTGCTGGCGCCGGTGCGGGATCGGGGGCGGAGTTTGTGGTGTCTTCGGGCATGGCAATGGCTTCCTTCGTGAGAGGTGGTGGCTGCCGCCTTGCGTGTGCTGGTCCGCGCGCGGCCGCAGGCCTGGGTCACGCGTAGGTGAAGCCGCCGGTCTTGGTGGCGCTGCCGCCGGCGGTGGTGACGATGACGTCCTTCGCGCCGCTCGTGCTGGCAGGGGTGGTGACGGTCAGCTCGGTGTCGCTCTCCACCGACAGGCCGGTCCCGGCCGCGCCGCCGAAGGTCACGCCGGTCGCGCTGCCGAGGTTGGTGCCGACGATCGTGACGACGGTGCCGCTGGTGATCGAGCCCGTGCTGGGGGTCACGGTGCTGACGGTCCGTGAGGACGTACCAGGGCATCCGTGTCGTCGCCACCCTGGACGGCCAACCGCAGCGGCAGGACGCTCTCCTTGGTCTTGGCGAGCTCCTTGGAAACGCCCTCCATCTGCATCGTGCGCGGGATGACGTAGCGGTAGTGCTTACCGCCGTCGATGACCTCCATGCATGCAGCGATCTCGGTGCGGCCGCCGATGCGGGGCGGGGCGAACCGGAAGTGCTGCGGACCGCCTCCTGACGGGTCACGGCCGTGATGGTGCCGCCGCCGTACACCGCCCGGAAGTTCCGGCCGGACCACTGCTGCAGGTCCACCTCGACCGTTGCCGCGTCGGTCGTCTGGAACGTGCGGGTGGGGTACGAGGACTGGGCGCTGCGGACCTGCTCGAAGTTCGGCTCAGAGTTGAACTTGAGGCTGTCCTCGGTGAACAGGCCGACCGTGTACCACCCTGCGGGCATGGCCACGGTGGCGTTGGCCGGGGCGGACCGTCCCCACGGGAGCCAGCCACATGCGGCTGAGCTGAGGGATGAGGATTTCGTTGTTGTTCGTGGTCTCGCCAGCCAGGCGGGCTTCTCCTTGGTGTCCGGTGCTAAGGCGCGGACACCTTGGAGAGCCGGGGTGGTTAACGTCGCGTCGTCACGGGTGCAGGGTGACGGACAGGTTCATCACCCACCGGGGGTGGCCGTCGACGAGGGGGCTGCACACGAGCAGCCCCGACGGCTTGATGCTGCTGATCACCGGCCGGCCGGGGACGTGGGGTGCCTCCACCAGCTCCTAGGCGGCCTTGGCGCAGCGCAGCAGGATGCGCCGCAGCTCGGCCTTGCCCGGCCATCCGCCCGGGTCGCCATACACCTCGAGGGTCACCTCGGGTGCAATGGCCCAGGTCAGGTCTCGCAGGTCCCCGCCGGGGCCGTGGTCGATGCGCAGGTGCGGCCAGGGCGCCTCTTCGATGCCGGACACACGGCCGGGGCCGCCGAGCGCGTCGGCGGCCTCCGGGTGTTCCTGCAGCCAGGCGAGGATCGCGGAGACCGGATCGGCGTCCGCCAGGGTGAGCTCGCTCATCAGACCTGGGTGGCGTAGCCGGGCGGGTAGTCGGTGCCGTCGACGGTGTGGTGGTGGGACAGCGTGACGGTGACCGGGTCGACGCCGACCGGCAGGGCGGGGCCGACGACTGCCGGGGCGGGGGCCGGCTTGGAGGCGGGGCGGGCGGTGGCGGTCTCGGTGACGGCCTCGGGGGATTCTTCCGCCGCGGCGGCGGGCTTTTTGGTGGTCAAGTTCGTAGCCATGATGCGCACCCTGGACTGATGCAGCGGCTAGTGTCGCGCCCAGTACCGCGCGATCAAGGAGACGGCCTTGTCGGGACGTTTGCGGTCGGCACGCAGGTGGTGGCTGGAGACGCCGCGGCCGATCAGACGGCTCGTATATGTCTGCATCCCGCTCGGATCCCTAGCCATTGCGCTGGGGGCGTACGGGGACGGACACGACTGGTGGGACAACCGCAACTTCTTGACGAACCTGGCCTCCAGCTTCGCGAGCCTGTTCTTCGGCGTCCCCTTGGCGCCGGGGAACCGGTAGGCCCCCTGGCGTGCGTAGCAGAGCGGGGCGCAGATGCCCGCCGAGGGGCACGTGTTGTAAGTCCGGCCGTCGGGCAGGGTCCCGGCCCATGCCGGGATCGACCTAGATCCCCTGCCGACGCATGTCTGTGTTCTGGGTGAGTAGCCACCGTTGTTTCTCAGTCATGGCCGCACGGTGGACGCCGAGCGGCCTTTGCGTCGCTGGCTACTACGAGGCTCCGTCCGCGTCCGGCGCCGGCAGCTTGGTCAACTCTCCGTCCGCAACGCGCCACCGGACATCTGCCGCATCCGTGAAAGTGATGATGGGCGGAGGGACAGCTTCTTGCCGTTCAAGTAGCCTTGGTCCCCACCTGACGGACTTGGCAATCAGTATCTGGGCGGCTGGGATGCGAGTGTCTGGTCGAACAGGCAGTGTGTACGCGCGGTTGGGTGTCCATACCGACACACCTCGGGTTCCTCTTCACCGAACAACACACGGGCCTCAGTGATTGGGTGAGGGCTCTTATTGCGGATGAGTACGATCCATCGCTCGTACGGCATCCAGGTGTTTGGCCACGTGGCCGTGTGAACCCGCGCCTCGACGGAGACTTGCAGGGCCTGTGCCCAAGTGCGGTCCCGATGGTCAAGCTGCAGCAGTGCAGTCTGAGCTTGGATAAACTGCCGCTGCTCATCGAGCTGAAGCCACTGACTTCGCATAGTGGAGACTGCCCCAACGGCGGCGACGGCGGCAAATGCGCCACCTAGCCAGGTTGGGACATCCCCCCAGTCCATTGCCCCCATAACGGTATGGGCGTGAAGCGAACGGCGTCTAGAGCGCCCCGACCCTACAGGATCCGCAGGTCGTCCCAGCCCTCCGGGCCGACGCTGAACACCAGCAGACCCGACGTCGAGACCTCGCCCGAGCGGACGGTGTACCAGTCGCTGCCGTTGTCCAAAGTCGGGGCCTGAATCCAGAGCCGCCCCGGTAACGACCTGTGATCAGGATGTCGGCGTCCGCGACGGGCTGGCGCCCGAATGTCTACCCTCTCCACCAGTCGCCGGCCTTCTCCGGCCTTGCACCCGTGGTTCCGGCGACGGTGTCCTCACCACTCAGATAAGGCCGAGGAGGCAACCATGGCATGAGGTCCCCCGGGAGACGGCAACCGTACCAAAAGCGTACGTGGTGCGTACGCAGTGCGTACCCGGGTGCGCGCGAAGTGCCCAGGGCTGGAAACACGAGTGGGCGGCCGACCGGCCTTCCCCCACCGCCTGGTGTGCCAGCGCCTCCACCTGGACAGTGGTCGTAGCCGGCCCGGCTCCCGCCTCGGATACCGTGTTGCTCTACGGGGTGCCATAACGGATGTGACGCCCCCCACCGGAGGTAGTCAGCGTATGAGTTCAAAGCGCAGCAAGAATCCAGCCCTGCCCGTACTTGACGACGCATTCCGACTCGCGTCGGTCAAGGACACCGAAGAGTCCACCCGTGACTTGGCAGCGCGGCTGGCCACCACCGAGCTGCGCCGCGTTTCCCACCCGGGCCGGGTCACCTGGGAGCCCATCGATCAGTCCGAGCCCGTACCGGTCCCGCCGACTGTGGTCGACGGTGACGGTGACCTGTGGCTGCGGGACCGGGGCACTGGCACCTGGACCATGCCCGAGTTCAACCCGAAGGAGTTCCCGGCCCGCTGTGGCGAGGTTCTGACGTGGAGCCAGCTTGCCCGTGAGTTCGGCCCGCTGACTGCATTGGCCGACGACCGCCGCGTCGGCGGCGGCCGGCGTCGCTGACCGCGCAGCCTTCTGGGATGACCGCGCCCCTGAAGCGCCCGTTACGGGTAGCTGGGAGCTCCAGCTCACCGCCGAGCTCGACGATGGCCGCGAGCAGGTGAGCGTGGTGGTGGCGTGCGACGGTCTCGAGCAGCGTGCTGCGGGCCTGGCGCCACCCGATGTCCTCGGTGCGGTCGGCGTCGGTGGACCAGCCGGGTAGCGGTCGGCGTTCAGTTGCCGTGGTGAGCGCGCGGCCCAGCTCGCCGATGACCTCATCGCCACCGCCCGCGCGGTCGACTCGATGTACATGGAGTGGCGACGCTTGCACCGCAACGGCATGCGGCAGGTCCAGGAGGACTGGCTCGCCCTCCACGAGCAGACCCGCCACTGCCGCGTCTACCTCTCCAACGTGCCGCCCGGCTTCCTCCAGACCCCGGCGTTCGCGGCCGCCCTCATGAACTAGATCACCCGCTTCCAGGGCACCCCCGACGACGTCGCCGAAGCCGTCGCCGCCCGGGTCGCCCGCTCCGCTGCGGTTCCTTTACGAGGGCGGGCACCGCTACGTCGTGCTCATGGAGGGGTCCGTCCTGCGCTTCCGCACCGCCGACCCCGAGGCGATGCGCGGGCAGCTCGCACTAAATCTCTGACCAGTGAATTCAAGTGGGCGGAGGCTCGGTGATCACCAACCGGACAGACACATCCGGCAACTGACCGCCCCACGTCAGGTCCGTTCGGAGGTATCCGGGGCGGCTCGGCTGCCGTCGCTGTTGCCCCCGTGGCCGTGCGATCGCAGTGAGGAAGTCGTCGAGCATGGTGATCTGTGCGTCTTCAGGGAATCGGCCGGGATCGAAGAGGGCCTGCACGACGAGGCCGTGTGTGAAGGCGACGGCGCCTGCCGACAGTTGTTCCGGATCGGCGTCTGCGGGCAGCTGGCCGAGGTCGCGCGCGACCTCGAAGTGGGGGCTGATGGCCGAGCGGAGGCGGGTGTATCGGTCGGCCTGTTGCCTGGCCAGTTCATCGTCGGCGAGGGAGAGGTCCCAGAAACTGACCCAGATGCGGTTTCGGGCAGTGTCGTCCGAGGTCAGCGGCAGAATGTCCAGGAGGGCGGCGCGTACGGTGGCGAGGCCGGGTCCGGGACGTGCGCGGCCGGGCCTCTGCACGGTGTCGGTGGCCCCCCGCAGTCCCGGCAGGCCCTCCCAGGAGTTGACCGATTGGAACACTTGCGGGGAAGCATTCGCTGCTGTTGCCATCGCCCACGTCCACGGATGCCTGGCCTGGTTCCTCGGGGCATCTGTCACCGTCCTCACGCCAATCCTGCACTGGCGCGCCATGCCCGCCGAAGACGGCCCCACCCTCGGCGCCGTCCCGCCGGTGCTCCAGCAGTACACGGCAGCAAAGCCGCAATCCGCCGGCTCCAAGCCGCCCTCACCCGCATCGCCGCAGCCTGACCACAGACGGCACGGCCCCGAGCTCGTTTGGGAACCGGTCAGCTATGCCCGCCGACGCGGCCCCCGCCTCGGACGGTGTTGCTATGTTCCCGCTGGTCACAGGTGCAATCCGACATGATCGGAGTTACACCGCTTCTTTTGCAGCCCCAACTCATGCGGCGGCGCGGCGCAGTGTGAACCAGAAAGTCGGGACCGGGTTCGTGCCCGGCGTCACGTCGGCCAGCTGCCACCCAGCGAACCTGGTGTTGAGTTCGTCCGCAGTGACGCCGGACCACGAGTCGTCAAACGCCCCGGGCCCGTAGCCGAACATCAGCAATCGTGCACCGGGGGCGGCGCGCTTGGTGACGCCGGCGGTGTAGGCGTCGCGGCGGTGCGGTGGAATCCCGCAGTAGCAGCTCAGGTCGAAGAACAGGTCGTACGGCCCGGGCATGCCCACCTCGTCGAGTCGGGTGGCGTCCGCGCACAGCACCGTGACGTCCGCTCCGGCCGCGGCGGCCTTCTCCCTCGCCTGCCGGACCGCGCGGTCGACCAGGTCGACGGCGGTCACCTGCCAGCCGTGCTGGGCCAGGTACACCGCGTTGGTCCCGGTGCCACAGCCGAGTTCGAGCACCCGGCCCGCCATCAACGCGCCGGGCCCCTCTATCAGGGCCACGAGCTCGGGCGGCGTGACACCGCTGTCCCACGGCGGCTTACCGTCTCGGTAGAAGTCCTCCAACACGCTGCGCACAGAAGCCTCTTGGTCGAGCTCTGCAGCAGTCCGTGTCTCACTCATCGTTACCCCTCCAAGATATTAGAGTCCATCTCTAATGTCTGACTCTAGAGATAGACTCTCGGTATGGATGTGGTCAAGGGATCCGACGGACAGAACGTCAAGCGCCCCGACAAGAGGGTTGAGCGCTCGCGGCGCACCCGCGAGAAGATCGTTGCGGCGGCGCGGGAGCTGTTCGTCGCGCAGGGGTACGGTGCGACAAGCCTTCAGGAGGTTGCGGATCGCGCGGGCGTGGCAGTCCAGACCGTGTACTTCGTGTTCCGCAACAAGCGCGCGCTGTTCAAGGACGTCGTCGACACGTCGATCGCGGGCGACGCCGAGCCGGTCGCCACGATGGACCGAGACTGGTTCCGCGCGGCGTGCGCCGAACCCACTGCGGCCGGGCAACTGCGCATCCACGTGCGGGGCGTACGCGACATCCTCGGCCGAGTCGCCCCGATCATGCCGCTGATCGCGGCTGCGGCGGCCACGGACCCGGAGATCGCCGCGCAGTGGCCCGTCCGCCCTGACCCGCGCTATACCGTCCAACACGCCGCAGCGAAGGCATTGACCTCCAAGCCCGACGCCCGCCCCGACGTCGATACCGCCCGCGCCGCCGACCTGCTGTACGGGCTGCTCAGTCCGGAGCTATACCTGATCTTTGTCCGCGACCGTGGCTGGTCCCCCGACGCCTGGGAAGAGTGGGCATGTGTGGCCCTGAGTGCCCACCTCTGCACAGACCACGAGTAGGCCACCGGGACTATGCCTTGGCGGTTCGCTCCCGTTCCTTCCCGGAGGTCGAACCGCTTCGGGCGAACCGTTGGTGTGGTTTTGGTTCGCTCTGCATACGCACTTCGTACGCGTTTGGTACGCCTCACACCCACTCTATGCCGAGTTTTCGTAGTGCGTCGAGCTGGTCGGTGCGATCTGTCGGTTTTGTGACAGTGGAGTGAGAGTGCGGCCTCTCGGTGTGGTGTCGGTGGTGGTGCTGGTGTCGTGGTTGGTGTTTTGGTGCTGGTCGGTGGGGTGTTGATGGGAGGGCTGGCATTGTCATGAGGCGAGAGACTGGTCGGTGGGGTCGCTGAGTGAGTTCATATGCGCTGAGGCGGGCCCCGCGGGTGTGATCGTGGGGTGGACCAAGAGGTAAGGATCGGCCGTGGGGCTGTGCTGCCCAGGGGATTGGTGGTGCGTCGTCTGCTGGAGCGGCAGCAGGCGGGGGAGTTGTCGACGCGGCATGTGCGTGCGGTCGCTGAGACGGTGGGTGTTTCGGAGCGTACGGTCTGGCGCTGGCTGGAGCAGACGGGGGCGACCGGGCGGGCGGAGGCGCCAGTCCGGCAGGGATACGCGGTGTCGGACGAGGTGTGGGAGCTGCTGGGTGAGGCGGGGGGAATGTCTCGGAGCTGAGGCGTCGGCTGGTGGCTGCCGGCGGTGAGGTGCCAGTTCCGTCGATGTCGACGTTGTGCCGGGTGATCCGCAGGGACCGGCGGGCGGGGGGGGCTTTACTGACCGGGCGGGAGCCTGAGGTGGCCGGGCCGCGCCGGCCGGATCCCCTCAGTGAGCTGGGCCTGAACGTGGTGGCCGAGAAAGGCGTCGGTGGGCAGGTGTTTCTGCGGGAGCAGAAGCATCTGGCGCAGGTCCCGGTTCTGGTCCCGGATGCCCAGGTGGTGCACACACCTGCCGTTCGGTCGGTGCTGCGGACGGTCGCGCACGCGGCCGCGGTCGCGGCGGTGGTGTGTCTGTACGGCGACGCCGGCCAGGGGAAGACGGTCGCGTTGCAGTACGCCCTGTCCCAGCTGCCGCACCCGGCCAGGGTCCGTCGGGTCCATGTCGGTGTGCACCCGACGGTCCCTGAACCGCGCCGGGTACTCGCGGACGCTCTTGAGCTGGGCAGGCGTCTGCCGCGCGGCGCGGGGGAGGCCGACCTGACGCTGGTGAACGCGTTGAGGCAGCCGCGCGTGCTGGTGCTGGACGAGGCACAGCGCCTTCCGGGGCCGGCGCTGGAGTTTCTGCGCGGGCTGTGGGACCACCCGGACACGGACACGGCCCTCGTGCTGGCGGGTGCGGGCAGCGAGCGGGCGCTGCGCCGGGTGCCCGCGCTGGCCTCTCGGGTGCTGACCTGGGAGTTGGTGCCGCGTCTTCGCCCGGGCGAGGTGGCAGTGGCGATGACGGCCTTCCACCCGCTGTGGGAGGACGTGAGCGAGGACGATGTCGTGTGGGTGGACGAGCATGTGGGCCACGGCAATTTCCGGACCTGGGCGAAGCTGACCTCGCACCTGACCGCCGAGATCTACGGCAAGAGCCGTGCGGTAGTGGACCGCCGGATGCTGGAGCGGGCCTGCGCACGGCTCATGGGGCCGCTGTGACCGGCACCTCCGGACCGGGAGAGGCTGGCGGCCACATGGACGGGCCGCCCGCGCGGGGAGGTCTGCCTTCCTCCTCTCTGTCGGCGCTGCGCGGCCCTGCCGTGCGCCGGCTGCTCGCTCTGCGGCAGGACCAGAAACTGACGACCCGACATGTACGGCTGATGGCGGAGTCGTTGGAAGTGACCGAGCGCACGGTGTGGCGGTGGCTTGCCGCTGCCGAGCGGGACGAGTCCGCGGCCGCGGAGCCCGGAGCGCGGGCCCAGAGTAAAGACCGCTTCTCCGTCACCCCGGAGGTGCGCCGCCTGCTGGCCTTGTGGAAGGGCAACGTCGCGGCGGTTCATCGTGAGCTGATCGCTCGCGCGGCCAGGGGCGAGGGGGATCCGCCTCCGTCGATTCCGACGCTGCATCGGGCGATCCGCCGTGATCTGTCGCCGGGGGAGCGGGCGGGGCTTGCGGGTGGGAAGCGGGCGGCGCGTAAGCATGATGTGTTCCTGGCCCGGCCGCGGGGCTGGCGGAATCAGGTGTGGGAGACCGACCACATGCAGGCCCCGGTGCTGGTCGATGTCGAGGGCAGGGCACGCCGGCCGTGGATCACCTGGTTCACCGACTGTGCCACCAACGCGATCACTGGCGTCGCGGTGACGCCGGTGCATCCGTCGCGGGAGTCGGTGCTGGCCGCGCTGCGCTCCGCGGTCCTGCGCGAAGAGCCTTACGGTCCGTTCGGCGGTTTGCCGGAGAAGGTGCGGGTGGACCGCGGCAAGGACTTTCTGTCCCGGACGGTGACGGCCGCGTTCGATCTCCTGGAGGTGACGGTGGAGGATCTGCCCGCCTACACCCCCCACCTCAAGGGCACTGTGGAGGGCCTGAACCGGGCTGTGGAGAGCATGTTCCTGGCCGCGCTGCCCGGCTACGCCCGCCAGCCGCGCCCCGGTAAGCGGGCTTCCCGCCCGAAGGACGAGGTGCTGCTCGGCTTCGAGTACTTCACCGCTCGGCTGCTGGCCTGGACGCTGTGGTGGAACACCGAGCACCGTCGCCCTTGCGGGGTCGGACCCCGCTTGAGGCGTGGCAAGACGATCCCACCCCGCTGCGGGACGTGCCGGCTGCGGATTTGTGGACGTTCACCCTGGAGGACGCCGGCACCCGCACGCTGACCACCCGCGGTATCCGCTTCAGGAAACGCGACTACGTGGGGCCTTGGATGACCGGCCAGGCCGGGATTCAGGTGCGCATCCGCTTCATGCCCCACCACGACCACCGCATCGAGGTCTACCACGCCACCACCGGCCGCTACCTCGGCCCCGCGGACCTGGCCGACCAGGCCACCGAGGAACAGGTCAGCGCCGTACGGCGGGCACGGGCGACCCGCAGCCGCCGTCTGAGGAAGGACCTGGAGGCTTCCCAGCGCGAGCGCTACGCCGCCGCTACCCGGGCCGAGCCCCCTCGGCGGCTCGGCGCGCTGACCGGTGCGCAGGCCGATGCCGAACTCGCCCAGAGTGCTGACGTCGGCCTGTCGCAGCTCGCGCTGCCCGATGTTGTCCCGCTTGCCGCGCCCCCGGCCGACTGGCGCACCCCAGCTTCCCTGGCTGCGCTGATCACGCTGGCCCGGCCCGCCCCGTGCTCGTCCAGTCGTGACTCCACCGCTACAGCTCCGGACAGCCCGGACGGACGGGCCGCACGTCCCACCACCGACGACGAAGACGGAGACGCCTCGTGACCGCGGCCACCTACCAGTACGTCGACCTGCCCGATGCGTCCGTGGTCACTACCCGCGCTCTGCTCACCGCCCGGGAAAACATCTCTGACACCGTCACGGCCCGCGCCATGATGTGCATCCACGGCGGTGCCGGCTTCGGCAAGACCCTCGCCGTCAACACCTGCCTGCACGCACTCGAACCGCACGAGGACGTCCGCAAGATCACCTTCCGGGCCCGTCCCACCGCCCGAGCGGTGCGCTACGAGCTGTTCACCGCGCTCGACCTGGCTGGGGAGCCACCGCGTCACCCCAGCGAATTCGACCGCCTGCTGAAGACCGCCCTGGCCGAACGCCCCCGTACCTTCCTCGTCGACGAGGCCCAGTGGCTCAACGGCGAGGCGTTCGAGTATTTCCGCTACCTGTGGGACGAGCCCCTCCACCCGGCTCGCGATCATTTTCGTCGGCGGCATCGTCCAGGATTTCCGCCACGGGTGTGCGCCAACCTGATGTGGACGGGCTCCACGCTCTTCCACAACCGCCATCTCAATAACGACGACGACCTGCGCGCCATGACCACGGTGCAGCTCGAAGACATCGAGAAGGTGCCTGTCGAGATGCGCGCGCATCGCGCCCCCGAGCGCGCCCCTCCCGTCGTTGATCCATCAGTCCTCTTCTCACATGGTGGTGTCCAGCCGCGGCTTGCGCTTCATGTCGGTGAGTTTCACGTCCTCCGTCTCCGGAGCCCCGAACACCTCCACGATCACCCCGCTACTGGTACCGGTGACCTCCAGGGCGGCGTGACCGCCCATGAAGCGCAGATCGACGCGAGCCCGGGGCTGGCCCCCGTGGTCCGGCATCCGGTGCACCCGCGCCGCCGGGTAGTCGAGGGCCGTCAGCTTCGTACGCATCGCGTCGTAGCCGTTCGCCTTCTTGTTCTTGAACGCCTCGACGACGCGGTCCGCGTGCCAGTCGCCGTAGCACTTCTCGCTGCTGGGCAGCGGGACCTCGACCGGCTGCTTGGGCTTGGCGGAGCCAGTGGCGGGGCTCGGCGGCTCGGGGACGTCCGAGGGAAGGAGAACGGGGGCCTCCTCCGCGTCGCCCGGAACGGCCGGCGGGGTCTCACCCGGCCCGTATGTCCGGGTGGGCTCCTCCTCGACCACCAGCCCCTCGGGCACGGCCACACCCTCGCCGCCCTTGTCGCTGGGGGCGCCCGGGGAACAGGAGTCGATCGCCTGGCCCACCAACTCGATGAACCGCACCTCCTGGTCTTCCGCGCTCAGGGGAGCCTTCGGGGAGGTCGTCGCCTTCACGGCGTTGCCCGCGGAGGTCGCGTGATCGGTGACGGCCTTCTGAGTGCCGCAGGCGGAGAGGACAAGGCAGCCGAGAGTGGCCACCAGCACGGACTTCAGGAAAGATCTCGCTTGTATGCACGCATCATGCTGACGCCGGCCATCCCGGGGCATGAGCACGCGTACTCACTCCGGCATGAGCTGCCAGCTGTGCAACAAGGGCGTCCTTTTGGCGCCGTCATACGATGTGCCGGTAGGCGTTGACCTTGGCATGCGGGGGCAGGGGTTCCCTGCGTGTGGGCTCGTCGGCGACGCGTAAGGTCGCCGCGCTCATCGCCGTGGCGCTCGTCGCCGTACTGCTGCGGAGCGCGCCGCCGATGGTGAGTGGACACCCGAGCCACCATCCCCGCCCCCTTCGTTCTGCATGCTGACCAGGACACCCTCCGCGGGCGTATCGAGGGGGACACGGACCTTGGTCCTTTCCCGTTCCGTCTCGCATACCTCGAGCCCTACGCCGAGGCGGCCCGCACGTGGCTGCAAGGGGAGGCCGAGGTCATCGACACCACGCACCTCACGCCCGCTCAGGCCGCCCTGTAGATCGTGGAGGCGGACCACAGCCGGTGGCGTTCATAGACGGTCTTCCACGGGCCGAACCGTTCGAGCAGGACACGCCACTGAACGCCCGTCCGCACCCTGTGCAGAATCCCGTCGATCACCTGCCGGTGGGTCTCGCCACCGGCTACAGCGCCTGTTACTGACCGGCAGGAACGGCCGCAGCCGCTCCCGCTCGGCATCCGTCAGGTCACCCCGCCTCATGTCCACATCAACGACGCCGACATGAAGTGGACATGACCGACCGGTCGGCTTCTGGGGGCGGGGGTCCGATCAGGTGGCGGGGCTGGCGATGCCGGTGTGCCTGAGTCCCGCCGGCCGGATCCGACCTAGTTTGGTAGGGAGATCAAAGGAGGCTGCCATGGCCGATCACCCGAGTATCGGGGTGTTTCACCGGGCTTTGGAGGCGTTTTCGGCTGGCGATATGGAGGCGCTGGCGGAGGTGTTCCACCCGGATGTGGTGTGGCATCTCGGCGGCCACGGTCCGCTGGCCGGCGACTACCGGGGGCGCGACGCCGCCTTCGCCTTGTTCCAACGGGAATTCGAGCTGACAGGCGGCACCTACCGCCCCCAGCTCCACGATGTGCTCGCCAACGACGAGCACACGGTTGCCCTGCTGCACGTCACGGCGTCACGCGAGGGCAAAGAGCTGGACATGAACGAGACGATCATCTTCCACATCCGGGAGGGCCGGATCACCGAAGCCTGGGGGCTGTGGTCCGACCAGAAGGCGTACGACGCGTTCTGGTCGTAGAGACGCCGCCCGTTTGCCACGCGCAGGACCGCCCCCGGGACGGCGGCGGTCCGGCGTTCGCGGAAGTCCGGTACCCGCGCCAGGCGTCGTAGACCCGGCCAAGATCCTCCGGACGACGGTGCGGGCAAGGACGGCTGCGGAGCGGGGGTACGGCGCGCAGCATCAGGAGTACAAGGACCGACGTTCGCTCCGGTCGGCGCGCGGCTGATCGGGCAGCCGCGTGCCCGCCTCTCCGGCGCCCACGAGCAGGACGCGCGGCGTACTGAGCGTCTACGGTCGGCCCGGGATGCGCTGCAGATAGTCCTTCGACCGGCAGCCGTCGTCCGGGTCATCTGTCGGGCACAGGGCCGGGTCGGCTGCGTCGCCGAACACGTAGGCGTGCACGGCGCACTCGCTGCCGGTGACGGTCAGTGACAGCACGGCGCCGCGTGCGGCGGTTTCGCCAGCGGTGCCGTCGTCAAACGCCCAGCGGCCCGATGTCAGCTCCGGGCGCGCGACGGGCGGCAGGTTGTCGCAGTCCGAGGCGACGGGCAACGTGTCGAAGTGCTCGCTGGTAAAGGTGTGATCAGCGTGGAACGTCAGTGATGTGCCCGCCTCGCTGGCCCATCGCCCCGCTACCTGATCTGCTGAGATCTCCGTGGCGTAGATTGCCGCCGCGTAGCCGCACGACACCGTCAGCGTCACCGCTGCCACCGCCAAAACTGCCAACCGCCACACCTGCCTGACCACCCCCACCCCTCCCCAAGGCACCCGGGCAACCACCCGAATGCAGGCCGGTACCGGCCCGCACCGACACTGTATTGAACACGCTCAAACCGGTGGCGGCGGCCCACGCCCACGACAGCGATGTGCTGCCGTGGGCAGCACCGGTCGGCCGGACGGAGCTCAAGCCGATACTCCAGCGCACTCCCGCTTTACCCAGGGCGTGCCCCGCTCGGCGGGATGCCACGGTGGACGGCTCCCTTCTGTCTCCCGCGTGACGGAGCGTTTTCGGCTGTCCGGCTGGTGGACCCCGCCGGCAGGGGCATCCTTGCCGTCAGCCGCCGTCCGCCGGCCGCGCGGCGCTCCACCGCCGAGCAGAAGGTCCCCCTCTTGATGAGCGAGCTGAACACGACCCTTCCCGACGACTGCCCCGCCTGGCTGGCCGTGCGGGGAGCCGACACGTATGCCCTGCTGTGGGTGGCCAGGGGCAGCGAGACGGGCATCTGGGAGAGGGAGGAGCGCCGGGTGGGGGAGACGGGAATCGCGCGCCGGGGCGCGGACCTCACCCACGCTGAAGGAGGTCACCCACGGCAGTCTTGAGGCTCTGCACCGCTGGCTCCAACTCGACGACACTGCAGGGCACCTGGGAATCGTCACCGCCGAGCCCGGCGGCCTGCGCGCGCACACCCCCGGGCCACTGGCCGCCGAGCTGATGCACGACCCGGCCTCCGACGAGACCCGGCTCACCGGCCTGCTGGCCAGCTGGTTCCACCGGCGCCATACCGAGGTGCGACAGGGCTCGGCGAGGCCCGAGGCCGGATGGGTCCCGGCGGCAGATTGGCGCGTACGTGCCCTTCGGAGTGGCGAACACCAGTTTTGCGGTGTCGCGCGACGGAAGCCTGCGGCGGCGGATCGTCGGTCAGGTCCGGGGTAGTGAAACGTCCTGGCTAGCTTCTGTGCGGGCGATCTTCTCGGGGTGTGAAGCGGGCCTGGGCTGCCAGGACGGCTTCGGTGTAGCGTCCCGCCCACGCGCCCATCGCACGGATCGGGCCCAGCAGCGCGAAACCCGCCTCGGTGAGTGAGTAGTCGACGCGTGGTGGGGCCTCGGCGTACGCCTGGCGTGCGACCAGGCCGTTGTACTCAAGGCGGCGCAGGGCCTCGTTGAGGACTTTGGGGCTGATCCCGCCGATGCGGGTGATCAGCGTGTGCGGCCTCATGGGCCCGCTCTCGCCGAGGACGTACACGATCACGCTGTCCCAGCGGTTCGACAGGACTTCGAAGGCCACCCTCGCCTGGCAGTCCGCGGCGTATTCGTCACCGCCCAGGTCATCGCCCAGTCCTTGTTCGGCTACCTCTGCCGCCGTGTCGCTCATGCGATCATCCTGCCTGGCCCGATGCACACCATGTGGTGTGCATCGGCACGCCTAGCGTCCTTTCCGTCACACCTCGCACGTCTCGCGACACGGACGACAGGAGCAAACACATGCGCATTGGCATTCTTGGTACAGGGGCGATGGCCACGGCCCTCGGCGCGGCCTGGGTACGCGCCGGCCATGACGTTCGGGTGGGCGGTCGGGACACCGAAGCGGCCTCCCGCACCGCCCTGTTCACCGGAGCCTCCGAGCACGGCACCCTCGCCGAGGCCGCAGCTCACGGGGATGTGGTACTCGCCGCCGTGCCAGCGGGCGCCGCGCCACAGCTGGCCAAGGAGCTGGCCACCCTGCTCGCCGGGCGGACGGTGATCGACTGCAGCGTTCCCATGGCGCCGGGCGAGGACGGCCCGGCCCTGACCACGGGCGGCGCCACCTCCGTCGCCCGGCTCATCGCGGACGCCGCCCCAGGCGTCCATGTGGTGAAGGCGTTCGGGTTGTGCCACGAGAGCATCTGGACCCTGGACCGGCCAGCTTTCGAAGGGTCCCCACTGGCGGTCCCGTTCTGCACCGACCAGCCGGACGCCGCCACGCGGGTGGCGGAGATCATCACCTCCATGGACTGCACGCCTTTGCCCTGCGGCGGGCTCGATCGCGCTGCCCTGCTAGAGGCCACTGCCGTCTTCGCCGTTGGCGTCTGGTGGTCGGGCGCCGAGGCCCGCTTCGCGTTCCCGGCCCCGGCCCTGGCCCCGGGGGCCGTGGACGACTAGCCAGGACCTTTCCGGCCGATCCCGCGCGGGAATGTGGACCGAGTGGCTCCTGCCAAGCCCGTTGCGTTGCGCATGTGAGGCGTGGGCTGGAGAAGTGGAGCAGGGCCGCTTCGGCAGCGGCCTGCGTGTCGTCGTCCTCCTGGTCCTCGCCGTCGCCCTCACCGCTGGCCCCGACGATCCGCCCGTCCTCGTCACGCCGGACGTGGATGTCCTATTTTGGCCCGATTACGCTTGAAGAGTACGCCGCTCTCTCGTTGCGCCAGGCGTCGGAGCCACCATGTTGAGCCGTGCCAACAACGTATCCATCAGATTTGAGCCCATCAGATTCGTGAAGCCTACGGGCCTGGCGTGGTTGCTGCGCATGGGACGCAAGGAAGCCGTTCCTGTTCCCATGGGCCGGGGGTGGCTCCGCATCGGGCGCAAGGAATTCCCGGGCGCCATGGTCACCGAGGAGGAGTACCTCAAAGAAGAGCAGCAGCAACGACGTGAACCGATCCTCATGGGGGTCATAGACGACCGTCAGCTGTGGTGGTTCCAGGACAGGTTCTACTGGGACAACGACTACATGGACGGCGACGATGTCCACGCGTTGCTGCTCACTAGGCACCAGCGGGAACGGCAGCGCATTGACCGAGCACGAGCCATGGTGGCCATGGGCGAAGAGCCTCGCGTCCGCGAGCGCGGGCACATACCGGACGACGTCAAGCAACTTGTATGGATACGTGATCAGGGACGATGTCGAGTGTGCGGCGCTACAGCGGAGTTGCAGTTTGACCACGTTATTCCGGTAACCATGGGTGGTTCCAGTGAGGTCGAGAATCTTCAGCTGTTGTGCGGGCCGTGTAACCGCCGCAAGGGAGCTGGCCTGACGTAGGCGAGTTCTGCATCATGCACCGCCTTCACCGTGGGGGGCCGGTCTCGCCGCGGGACCGGACGCGGTACGCGCACACGACATCTTCGGCAAGCGGGCGGCCCTCCTGGCGCAATCACGACTGGGAGGCCGATCACGTCCAGGCACCGCTGCTGGTCGATGCCGACGGCGACCTGGTGCGCCCTTGGGTGACCTGGTTCATCGACACCGCCACCAAAGTCATCACGGGCACCGCGATCACCCCAGGTGTCCCTTCTAGCCACTGGAGCAGGTTCCGGTCGGGGGGTGGGTGCGCGCCGGGGTAGGGGCGCGTTCGGTACGCCTTATGTCCCGGACCGTACGCCTCCCAGACGCACCCAGTTAGCCGCCGATCAATCTCAGCGGGTTCAGCGCGCCTGGACGGCGGCCGTTGTATCGCGCTACTGCCCGACCGGCCGCCGCGGCCCCTGGCGGTCCCTCCGGGCCCGTGCAGCCTCTCCGCCGGGCTCAGCGACCACCGCGCCGCCTGGTTCGGGCTGACCGGGCCGCGCTCCTGGTCCGGCCCTGCCTCGTGCGGTGCTGCGCCTGGAGGGTTCTGCACGCGTTAGGTACGTCCTTCGTACGCTTTTGGTACGCTTCACGCCCAGTCGATGCCGAGCTTCCGTAGTGCGTCGAGTTGCTCCTGGGTAAGCCGGTCCCGCCTCGTTTTGGTGTTGGAGATCCATACGCCCAGTCGTACAGGCACCGGCTCGGTTTCGCCGTCGACCTCGACCTCGACGACTGCGCCGCGCGGGACCGGCCGGTGGGCGCCTTCCTGCTCGATCCACTGCGCCAGGGCCGCAAGTCCCCGTCGGAACGCCGCCTGGGCCTTGCTCGGCCCCGCAAGAGCGGCTGCCGGGGCGGGGGCCGGGGTCTGGTCGGGCTTGACGCCCAGCTTCGACAGCCGCTGCTGCTGCTCGGTCGACAGCTGCGCCCAGGTGCCCGGGTTCTTCTGCCGCTGGAGCCACTTGCCCAGATCATCGCCCTCGAACAGCACCCCCGGTTCGATGGCCGGCAGGACACCGCCGGGTTCGTCTTCGGCGAGGTGGGTGAGGACGCGGTAGTGGCGTTGCCAGTTGAGCGGCCAGGGGCAGTTCCAGTCCTCGTCGATCGCGGCCAGCTGCTGCGCGCGCTCCGCCGCTCGCTCCGGGTCTTTACCCAGTCCGCCCTTCCGGCGGAGGTTGGCCATGTGCTGTCCGATGGGCACCATCGCTTCGCCCTCGCCCCACACGGCGTCCTGCCGCGGCGCGAGGTGCCCCATGGCCCGCCGGTAGGACCTGAGCGCGGCGAGCTTGTTCTCCCACGCTTCCTCGCCCGGTTCCCACACCATCCCGGCCTCGGGTGCGTCCAGCAGCGTCTTGCGCCGCTCCTCCAGCTCCCCGGCCCGCAGCGCCTTCCTCTGTTGGTGGACCCATCGCCCGAGCGGAAACGCCTTCGTCGCCCCGACCTCGACCTCGACGTCATACGGAACGGCGTAGAGGCCGGTGATCTCGTTCTCCCTGCGCCACCGGATGAGGGCTTGGTAGCCCTCCAGCCACACCAGGGACTCGGGCCGGTAGACCCGGGTGCGCAGGAAGGCCGCGATGGTCGCCGGGTCGCGCGGGCTGGAGAAGTGGAGCAGGGCCGACTCGGCAGCTGCGCCGGTGCCACCCTCCTGGTGCTCTCCGTCCCCTTCGCCGCCGGGGCCGACGATCCGCCCTTCTTCGTCACGCCGGAGGTGGATCTTGCGCTTGCCGCTCGTCAGCGCCCGCGAGGCCAGTTGTTCCACGAGTCGTTCATCGTGCGAGCGCAGGCCTTGGAGTACGGCCACGAGCGGCTTGAAGCTCGCGGAGGCGACCATGTCGGTGGGGTCCTCGTTCGGCTCCAGGAACACCGGCACGATGATCCTGGCCACCTTGGTGGAGCCGTCGCGGTTGGGTCGGAGCGCGCGGCCGATGTTCTGGACGATCTCGACCTGGGAGGCGCGGGTGTCGGCGAAGCAGACGGCCTCGACTCCCCGTTCGCCGGTGATGTCGACGCCTTCCCCGAGCACACGACAGCTCGCCAGGAACGCCCGGTGCACCCGGCGCCCGGCCGCGTCGATCCCGCCTGCGAACTGGCGCAGGACCTCGCGCCGTTCGGTGACGAGGTGGTCGCCGCACAGCCATGCCGACCACACCCGGCCAGGGGGTACGTGGCGGCCGGCCTCCAGGTCGTAGAACTCCGCGTCGATCGACGACGCTGGCAGCCTCTCCGCGGCTGCCAGGTCCTCCTGCGGGGCGTCGTTTACGTACAGCGTGGCAGCGGTCCTCGGCAGCTTCTCCGCGAACGCGGCGGCCTCCTCGACCTTCTGGTGGAAGGTCATGACGGTACGCAGGTTCCAGGCGGCGGCGTGTTCCAGGAGCGCGGTCTGCAGCAGCGCCAGGCGCCGGCCGCGCCGCGCCTCCTCCGACTCCCCGATCACGGGGAAGGGGTCGCGGATCTCCAGCACGTCGATTTCGAACCCCGCGAGGATCTCGCGCTCGATCGCCTCCGAGAGCCCGAGCTCCGCGAGCCACGCGCCGTAGGTGCCCTCCGGGTCGTCGGCCATGGTCGCGATCTCCGCCTCCTGGCCCTCCGCGCCCTTCCGCGGCCGGGGAGCGGCGAGGATGCGCGGGGTCGCGGTCAGGTACAGCCGGAAGTCCGCCGGAATCCGCTGGTTGTCGTGGATCGCCGCCCACGGCCGACCAAGATCACCAGCAGTTCCATGGGCCTCGTCCACGATCGCCAGGTCGAAGCCCGCCATCCGCTGGCCGTAGAGCCGCTCTCCGCCCGCCAGGGCGGCCTCCAGCGGCCCGCGAACCTTCCGCCGACCCGTCGGGTCCTCCGGGTCCTCCCGGTCCACCAGGGAGGCGTAGGTGGCGAACACGACCACCGGCCCGGAACCCGCCCACAGGGCAAGCTGGATCGGGTTGGTGGTGGTGCGCACCCCGAGCTCGTCGAGTACGGGATCGTTCTCGAGCGAGCACACCGCGACCATCGGGGCCCGGTGACCCACCAGACGCCACGCCTCGGCCGTCTGCACCAGCAGGTCCAGGGTCGGCACCATCACGAGGATCCGACCGTTTCGGAAGCACTCGAGCGCGCAGGAGGCCGCGGTGATCGTCTTACCCGATCCCGTCGCGGACACGATAGTGCCCCGTACCCCCTTCGCAGGGACAGGTGATCTTGCGGGAAATCCAGCCCACTCACGGAAACTCGTCTTCTGGTCGACCTGGTGTTCCCTGAGCTGGACCCCGAACATTTTCCTGCCTTCCCTTTTATCGATACGGTCGCGGAATTCCAGGCCAGCGGGTACGGCCGGCTGGAGCCCGCCCGAAACCCCAGGTGCGCCGATCGCGTCGTGTACCAGCCGTCGGGCTCCAGCCCGCAGCGGACTGGAGCCCGAGGGCCTCATGGCGGCCTTGCTACGGCAGACCACGGTCTCCTCCACAGGACAGCCCCCAGGGGAGGAGCACTTCACACCCGGCCGTATGCTCACCGGCATGATTCACCCCGTCTCAGGGCCCTCCACATGGAGGCACCCGGTCTCCGCCGTAGTACTCGCCTCGCTGGTTGCACTCTGCTGGTACGCCACGCGGCCGGTGTATGCGGACTGCGTATATTTCGGCAACTATTCCATCGAGGAAGCTGTCGAATCCGGACAATGCGACCCTCCTCAGACGCGATGGAGGACATGGACGGGATGACCAGATGACCCGCAGGGTGTCACGTATTTCTGCCAAGGCTACATGCTGCATCATCCTGATGCAGACAAAGCCAGAATCCACGCCGCAACGCTCGCCCGACCAGCATCCACCCACACCACCAGCTCGGCCCAGCGAGCGTCAGCAGCCCTTGGGGAACAGAAGACGCAGCCGGAGAGCCCGGGTCAGCCCGGCGCAGCCTCAGCGGCCCTCAGACGCAGCCCGAGTCCGGGCCGGCACCCCCCAGACACAGCCGGAATACCCGCGTCAGCACCCCCAGATGCAGCAGGAAAGCCCGGATCAGTGGCCCCCGGGCGCAGCTGGAGGACCCCGCACCCGCGTCAGAGCGTGGACGCTCGGACGCCCCGCCCGGTGGACTGTGCGGGTGGGGGTACACGGGGGGCATGGCACCGAAGAGTGAACACCTGATGTCCCTGCGGGCCGTACGGCAGCTGCGCCGAGTCCGCGCTTTCTATGCGGCAGGTGTCCTGCTGTGGGCGGCTGCCGCGGCTTGGACGGGTTGGGCCCATTCCGGGGGCCGGCAGATGTGGGTCTCCCTTCTTCTCCTGGTCGTCTTCACTGGCCTGCTTGCCACCGCCTCCCTGTGGTTGCACCGCCTCCAAGCCATCCCAGGACACCAGCCGGCCCATCACGCGGCACCCCGACGAGCCGTCACCCCACGTCACGCAAACGCCTGAACCCCACAGCATCATCCCTGTAGCCAGCCCGGCCCGCGCCAGCGGGCCCAAATGGTCCTGAAGGCGCAGCCGAAGGACCGTCAGGCGGGGGAGCGCAGCGAACCCGCCACAGCCGGCCTGGAGCGAAGCGGAAGCCCGGCTGGTGGGGCACCGCCCCACCAGCTCCGAGAGCGCAGCGAACGGAGCGTCAACCCGAGCGCGCAGCGCTCGGGTTGAGTGGGACGCGCAGCGTCCCACCAGCGCTCCCGCGGAGCGGGGGCGCAACACCCGAGCGCAACCGGGGTGTT
>NZ_JBVJAH010000027.1:0-72233 GCF_055590785.1 Streptomyces sp. NPDC041796 | reverse complement strand
TTTCCCTTTCCGGCGGTTCCGACTCTATCAGATCCTTTCGGGCCTGATTCCCAGTCAGAGGGGGTTGTCTTTCCGGCTGTTGGGCCGTTCCGACGAGTGAGACTTTAGCGGATTCCTCGGCTCCGACGCTAATCGGGGCTGCGCTCGTTCGAACGCGGATTCCTCATTTCGCAAAGGCGCACGAAAAACGGGACGACGGATCGTCGCTCGCTTGGAGTGGTTCTTGCGGAATGGCTGTCCGGGGACCGACCGGAGTCGGCGCTCACGTCGGACAACCCGGAGAACAGTACGGACCGGGCAGGGGCGTGTCAACCTCGGCCCGGTGCCGGGTCAGCCGTTGCCGGTGGCGAGTTCGCGGCTGCGGTCGCGGGCGGCTTCGAGGGCGGCGATCAGGGCGGCACGTACGCCGTGGTTCTCGAGCTCGCGGATGGCGCTGATGGTGGTGCCGGCGGGGGAGGTGACGGCCTCACGGAGCTTGACCGGGTGCTCGCCGCTGTCGCGGAGCATCACCGCGGCGCCGATCGCGGCCTGGACGATGAGGTCGTGGGCCTGGGCTCGGGGGAGGCCGAGGAGGATGCCGGCGTCGGTCATGGCTTCGACGAGGAAGTAGAAGTACGCGGGGCCGGAGCCGGAGAGGGCGGTGGCGGCGTCCTGCTGGGACTCGGGGACGCGGAGGGTCTTGCCGACACCGCCGAAGATCTCCTCGGCATGGGCGAGGTGGTCACCCGTGGCGTGGCTGCCTGCGGAGATGACGGACATGCCCTCGTCGACCAGGACAGGGGTGTTGGGCATGACGCGTACGACGGGGGTGTTGGCCGGCAGGCGCTCCTCGATGAACGTGGTCGTGATGCCGGCCGCGGCGCTGATGACGAGGCGGTCGGGGGCGACGTGAGGGGCGAGCTCGTCGAGGAGCGTGCCCATGTCCTGGGGCTTGACGGCCAGGATGAGGGTGTCGGCGCGCTTGGCGGCCTCCGCGTTGCTGACGGTTCCGACGCCGTACCGGGCGTGGAGTTCCTCGGCGCGGTCGGCGCGGCGTGTGGTGGCCAGGAGGTGGGCGGTGGGCCAGCCTGCCCGGATCATGCCGCTGAGCAGCGCTTCGCCGATCTTTCCGGTGCCAAGGACTGCGACTGTCTGGGTCATGGCTGAAGTTCACCTCGCCGGACGGGGGTACGTGACGCCATCCTCGCACCGGGGTGCCCGTCGGGGCGGGTGTGTCCGAGGGGCGGGCGGTGTCAGGGGGTGCGGCGGCGGAGGGTGGCCGCGCCGAGGACGAGGACGAGGAGTGCGCAGCCGGCGACGACGAGGGTGTCGAGGAGGAACTCGGCGGTCATGTCGGTGTGCCGGAGGACCTCGTTCATTCCGTCGACGGCGTACGACATGGGCAGCGCGTTCGAGATGGCTTCGAGGGCCGGCTGCATGGTGTCGCGCGGGGTGAACAGGCCGCAGAGCAGGAGCTGGGGGAAGATCACGGCCGGCATGAACTGGACCGCCTGGAATTCGGAGGCGGCGAACGCCGAGACGAAGAGGCCGAGGGCGGTGCCGAGCAGCGCGTCGAGCAGGGCGACCAGGAGCAGCAGCCAGGGGGAGCCGGTGACGTCGAGGCCGAGCACCCAGAGGGCGACTCCGGTGGCGAGGGCGGACTGGACGACGGCGAGGAGGCCGAAGGCGAGGGCGTAACCGACGATCAGGTCGGCCTTGCCGAGGGGCATGGCGAGGAGGCGCTCCAGCGTGCCGGAGGTGCGTTCGCGGAGGGTGGCGATCGAGGTCACCAGGAACATGGTGATCAGCGGGAAGATGCCGAGCAGGGAGGCGCCGATGGAGTCGAAGGTGCCGGCGCTGCCGTCGAACACGTACCGGAGCAGAGTGATCATCAGGACAGGTACGAGGAGCATCAGGGCGATGGTGCGGGGGTCGTGACGCAGCTGGCGGAGGACGCGGGCGGTGGTGGCGAGGACCCGGGAGGTGTTCATCGCTGGGCTTCCTGGAGGGCGTTGGCGGCGTCGACGAGGCGGAGGAAGGCGTCTTCGACGGTGGCGGTGTCGTTGCGGCGGCGCAGTGCCTCGGGGGTGTCGTCGGCGAGGATCTCGCCGCTGCGCATGAGGAGGAGGCGGTGGCAGCGTTCGGCCTCGTCCATGACGTGCGAGGAGACGAGGAGTGTGGCGCCCCGTTCGGCGGCGATGTGGTGGAAGAGGTCCCACAGGTCGCGGCGGAGGACGGGGTCGAGGCCGACGGTCGGCTCGTCGAGGACGAGCAGCTCCGGGGTGCCGAGCAGGGCGACGGCGAGGGAGACGCGGCTGCGCTGGCCGCCGGAGAGGTTCCCGGCGAGGGCGTCGGTGTGTGAGGCGAGGTCGACGTCGGTGATGGCGCGGGTGACCGCTTCCGCGCGGGCGTCGCGGTGGCGGTGGCCGGGGAGCAGGACGGCGGCGAAGTAGTCGAGGTTCTGCCGGACGGTGAGGTCGTCGTAGACGGAGGGGGCCTGCGTGACATAGCCGATGCGGGCGCGCAGTGAGGGGTCGCCGGCGGGGTGGCCGAGGACGTTCAGGGTGCCGGTCACGTGGGCCTGGGTGCCGACGATCGCGCGCATGAGGGTCGATTTGCCGCAGCCGGAGGGGCCGAGGAGGCCGGTGATGCGTCCGGGCGGTACGGCGAAGTCCAGGCCGCGCAGGACGGTGCGGTCGCCGCGTACGGCGGTGAGGTCATGGGCCTCGATGGCATGACCGGTAAAATTCACCATGTGATGAATATGGCGCCCGCGGGAGGTGGGCGTCAAGGAGGGGAACAGCGCGCGGGTGCTTCTGGTGTGTGGGCGCTTTGGTGTGTGGGCGCTTTGGCCCTTGGGCTTCAGCGCTTGGGCGTCTTCTTGCGGGCGGCCGGGTTGCCCGCGCGGGTGGAGCGGCGCTTCTCGTACCGGGCGAGGGCCGTCTCGTACTCGGCGCGCAGCAGCTTCTCGCCGGGCGCCTCGATGAGGGAACGGAGGAAGTACGCGAGAAGGGAGCCGATGAAGCCGATGGCCTTCAGGCTGCGCAGCGCGTCCTCGCGGGCCGGGTCGGCGGGGCGGCGGGTGAAGCCCTGCCACGTCCGGCTGAAGGCGATGGTGGTGCAGACGGCGAACATGACGACGAGCAGGGTGTTGACGAAGCCGCCGACGTCGGCGACCGCCAGGCCCTCGTGGGCGAAGCGGAGAACGAACGCTCCGCCCACGGCCGCGGCGAGCGAGCCGGCGGCGACCCCGGCGCGCCGCAGCCCGTAGCCGCCGTCGTGGCCGACCCAGGTCGTGCCGAAGAAGCGGATGGGCTCGGGCTGCGGCCCTGCGGGTGTGCCGCTGGTGGTGTCGCTGCTGGTGCCACTGGTCTGGTCGCTCACGGGGTCGATTATCCCCGGGCGGCCCGTGGAGCGGTCAGGAGCAGCGCACGGCGACGTAGCCGTCGCTGCCGGTGTTCACGTAGGCGTCGGAGACGTACTGGCCGTTGGCGATGTTGTCCCACAGGTTGGTCGTGCCGTACGGGCCGGTGACCGTCGTACCCGGCTTCTGGCAGTTGATCGGGACGCGGACGCCCTCGGCCAGGACCTTCACCACGGTGTAGTTCGTACCCGGGCCGCTGCGTACGTTGATCCGGTAGCCGGGGGCCACCGGGTAGCGCTTCACGGTGTACTCCGCGGTGTCGACCGCGTCCCCCGTCGCCTCCGCCGTCGCTTCCGCCGTCGCTTCTTCCATGGCCATACGGCCCTCCCCCGTCGAGGCGCGTGCCCCGTGCACGCGCGCCGCGCGCAGGCTAACAAGCCCTGACGGCATCGCACGCATCATCGACTAGGCTCCGTGCGTCGCGCTGGACGCGGGACGCGCACGGACGAACACACACGGGGGTGGCGATGCCGCCGTTGCGCAGTACCGGACCGGTTCCGGAGCCGTTTCCGGAAGCGGAGCATCCGCAGTACGCGGGTCGGTACCGGCTGGAGGAGTGCCTGGGTTCGGGCGGCATGGGTGTCGTCCACCTGGCCAGGTCCGGTTCGGGGCTGCGGCTCGCGGTGAAGGTCGTGCACGCCGAGCATGCGGCGGACGACGAGTTCAGGGCACGGTTCCGGCAGGAGGTCATGGCCGCCCGGCGGGTCAGCGGAGCGTTCACCGCGCCCGTCGTGGACGCGGATCCGGACGCCGGGCGGCCCTGGATGGCCACGCTGTTCATCGAGGGTCCGACCCTGTCGGAGCGGGTGAAGCGGAACGGCCCGTTGGGCTCCGTGGAGTTGCGGAAGGTCGGCGCCGGGCTCGCCGAGGCGCTGCGTGACATCCACCGGGCGGGTGTGGTGCACCGCGACCTCAAGCCGAGCAACGTCCTGCTGGCCGCCGACGGGCCGAAGGTCATCGACTTCGGTATCTCGCGGCCCGCGGACAGCGATCTGCGTACGGAGACGGGAAAGCTGATCGGGACGCCGCCGTTCATGGCGCCGGAGCAGTTCCAGCGGCCTCGCGACGTCGGACCCGCCGCCGATGTGTTCGCGATGGGCGCGGTCCTGGTCCACGCGGCGACCGGTCGTGGGCCGTTCGACTCGAACTCGCCGTACATCGTGGCCTACCAGGTCGTCCACAACGAGCCCGACCTGGCCGGGGTACCGGAGGACCTGGTCCCGCTGCTGAGGCGCTGCCTGGCGAAGGATCCGGCGGAGCGGCCCACGGCGGACGAGCTGATGGGCGAGTTGCGCGACGGTGGGCCCGAGGGCGGTACGGGCGCGGCGCTCATCCCGGGGCAGCGGCGGGCGGAGGAACCGGCTCCCGTGGACGACGGCTCCGGCGCCCCCGGCTGCGCAACCGCCGGCTTGAGGGCCGCCGCGCGCCGTGGGCGGCGACTGCGGTGGGCCGCCGGGCTCGCCCTGCTCGCCGGTGTGATCGCGGGCGGGGTCGTCGGGGTGCGGGGCGGCCTGGGCGAGGAGCCGCCCCCCGCCACCACCGCGCAGGCCGGTCAGGGCCCCGCGTTCCGGCCCTGGTCCGCCACCCTCGGCGCGGGCGGCGGCGAGAACCGCACACCCCTGTGCACCGCCGACGCCACCCGCGCCCTCTACTGCGCCGCGCCCGGCGTCAAGGCGGTCCGCCTCAGCCCCGCGAACGGCACCACCGTCTGGACGAAGGAGGCGACGGGCACCCGAGCGGGTGACGAAACGGGCGCCGCGCCCGTGCTCTCCGGCGGGCTCGTCCATGTCGTGACGCCGGGCCCGGCCCGCCTCGACGCGCTCGCCCCGGAGAGCGGCGACACCCGGTGGAGCGAGGACGTCTCCGCGTACACCAATGTCCTGCACGCGGGCGACACCGTGCTGCTCGTGGCGGCGGACGGTACCGTCCGCGCCCTGGACGGCTCGACCGGCGCGGAGCGCTGGAAGGGGCGGCGGCCGGCGGCGCCCGGCGCGCAGTGGATCACCGGCGGCGGTGTCGCGTACGCCGCGACCGCCTCGCCCGACGCGAGGTCCACGCTGGTGAGCGCGGTCGACCCGGCCGACGGACGGGTGCTGTGGACCAAGCGGATGAGCGGTGCCCTCAGCCCCGTACAGGCGGCGGGGGGCACGCTGCTGCTCCTGTCGACGGACACGGACCTGTACACCGACGCGGTCGTCACGCTGGAGACGGCCGACCGCACCGCTCGGCGTGTACCCCTGACGGTCCCGGCCGATCAGGCACAGGCAGTGATGGCGGGCGACACCGTGTACGTCATCGGGTCGGGCGGTTCGCTCACCGCCGTGGACACCACGGGGCGCGGCGCCCAGCGGGCGCAGCGCTGGCGGCTGGAGACGGGGGTGACGCGCGCCTCCCGTCCGGTCGTGGCGGGCGGGCACGTCCACCTGGCGGCGGCCGACGGGCGGCTGCTGGCCGTGGACGCCGAGCGTGGCGTGCTGCTGGGGGTGACCAAGCCACGTATGGACGGCGGACGGTACACGTTCGCGCCGCTGCTGCCCGCGCCCGCCGTCGCGAACGGCATGGTGTTCGCGACGGCGCCCGACGGGTCCGTCTTCGCGGTGGAGGCGGACGCCCCGTCGACGTGGTGATCAGCCGAGCTTGGTGACGTCCCGGACCGCGCCCTTGTCGGCGCTCGTGGCCATCGCCGCGTACGCCCGCAGGGCCGCCGAGACCTTGCGGTCGCGGTTCTTCGGCGCGTACACGCCGCCGAGGGCCTCGCGGCGGGCGGCCAGCGTGGTGTCGTCGACCAGCAGCTCGATGGAGCGGTTCGGGATGTCGATACGGATCCGGTCGCCGTCCTCGACCAGCGCGATCGTGCCGCCGCTCGCCGCCTCCGGCGACGCGTGGCCGATCGACAGGCCCGACGTACCGCCGGAGAAGCGGCCGTCGGTGATCAGCGCGCAGGCCTTGCCCAGGCCCCGGCCCTTCAGATACGAGGTCGGGTAGAGCATCTCCTGCATGCCGGGGCCGCCCTTGGGGCCCTCGTAGCGGATGACGACGACGTCGCCCTCCTTGATCTCCTTCAGCAGGATCTTCTCGACGGCCTGCTCCTGCGACTCGCAGACGACCGCCGGGCCCTCGAAGGTCCAGATCGACTCGTCGACACCGGCGGTCTTCACGACGCAGCCGTCGACCGCCAGGTTGCCCTTCAGCACGGCGAGACCGCCGTCCTTGGAGTAGGCGTGCTCGGCGGAGCGGATGCAGCCCTCGGCGGCGTCCACGTCCAGGGTCTCCCAGCGCTCGGACTGGGAGAACGCCTCGGCGGAACGGACACAGCCCGGGGCGGCGTGCCACAGCTCGACGGCCTCCGCGGACGGCGAGCCACCGCGGACATCCCACGTCTTGAGCCAGTCGGAGAGCGACGGGCTGTGGACGCTGTGCACGTCCTCGTTCAGCAGGCCCGCGCGGTGCAGTTCGCCGAGCAGGGCGGGGATGCCGCCGGCGCGGTGCACGTCCTCCATGTAGTACGTGCGGTTCTTCGCGACGTTCGGGGCGACCTTGGCCAGGCACGGCACGCGGCGCGAGACGGCGTCGATCTCCTCCAGGCCGAAGGGGACGCCCGCCTCCTGGGCGGCGGCCAGCAGGTGCAGGATCGTGTTGGTGGAGCCGCCCATGGCGATGTCGAGGGCCATGGCGTTCTCGAAGGCCGCCGTGGTGGCGATGTTGCGCGGCAGGACGGACTCGTCGCCCTGGGCGTAGTAGCGGTCGGTCAGCTCGACGACCGTGCGGGCGGCGTTCTCGTACAGGGCGCGGCGGGCCGTGTGGGTGGCGAGGGTCGAGCCGTTGCCGGGCAGCGACAGGCCGATGGCCTCGGTGAGGCAGTTCATCGAGTTGGCGGTGAACATGCCGGAACAGGAACCGCAGGTCGGACAGGCGTTCTCCTCGATACGGAGCATGTCCGCGTCCGAGATCGCGTCGTTGACGGCGTCCGACATGGCGTCGACCAGGTCGAGTGTGCGGACCGTGCCGTCCACGAGGGTGGCCTTGCCGGCCTCCATGGGGCCGCCGGAGACGAAGACCGTCGGGATGTCGAGGCGCAGCGCGGCCATCAGCATGCCGGGGGTGATCTTGTCGCAGTTGGAGATGCAGATCAGGGCGTCGGCGCAGTGCGCCTCGACCATGTACTCGACGCTGTCCGCGATCAGGTCGCGGGAGGGCAGCGAGTACAGCATGCCGCCGTGGCCCATGGCGATGCCGTCGTCGACGGCGATGGTGTTGAACTCGCGCGGGATGCCGCCCGCCTCGCTGATCGCCTGGGAGACGATCCGGCCGACCGGCTGGAGGTGGGTGTGGCCCGGCACGAATTCGGTGAAGGAGTTGGCGACGGCGATGATCGGCTTGCGGCCGATGTCCGCGCCCGGTACACCGGAGGCCCGCATAAGGGCGCGGGCGCCCGCCATGTTGCGGCCGTGGGTGACAGTGCGGGACCTCAGCTCGGGCATCGTCGCTCGCTCCTTCGGACGGATGTGACTCTTCGAGCGTACGCCCCGGCTCCAAGATCTGGACAGGGTGTCCGGATAGCGGGACGGCGAGCTCAGCCTTCGGTCACGCCTCGGTCAGATACCGCTGGAGCGTGGGGGCGACCATCTCCACGATCTCTTCGGGGCGCGCGGACGCCAGTGGTTCGACCTGTACGACGTACCGCAGGATCGCGATGCCGATCATGTGCGAGGCGGCGAGCTCGGCCCGGAACTTCGGATTCGGTACGTCGAGGTCGTCGGTCACCCGCTCCAGCAGCCGCCGCAGCACGAAACCGCGCAGCACCTTCGCCGCGGCCTCGTGGGTGAGCGCGGAGCGGATGATGGCGAGCAGCGGGGCGCGTGTCACCGGGTTCTCCCACACGGAGAGGAAGTAGCGGGCGAGCCGCTCGCCGATGCCCTCGGCGGACTCCCCGATGATCGCCGGGATGATCAGCGCGGGTTCGAAGGAGAGCTCGATGGCGGCGGCGAAGACCTCGTCCTTGGTACCGAAGTAGTGGTGGACGAGTGCGGGGTCGACGCCCGCCGCCTTGGCGATGCCGCGCACCGACGTCTTGTCGTAGCCGCGCTCGGCGAACTCGGCGCGGGCCGCCTCCAGGATGCGCTCACGCGCGCCCGGCCCTTCCGCGGCCTCGCCCCTGGGCGGCCGGCCACGTCCTCTGCGCACGCCGGTCACCGGACGCCGCCCCGTGCCGGGTGGCCGGGCGGGGTCATTGGACGCGGGCCGAAGAGGCCAGGTGCAGCCGGGTGAAGGCCAGCGCCTCCGCCAGGTCGGCCTCGCGCTCGGCCGCGGACATGGCCCGCCGGGTGTTGACCTCGATGACGACATGGCCGTCGAAGCCGGAACGCGCCAGGTGCTCCAGCAGCTCGGCGCACGGCTGCGTGCCGCGCCCGGGCACCAGGTGCTCGTCCTTCGCGGAGCCGCGCCCGTCTGCGAGGTGGACGTGGCCGAGCCGGTCCCCCATGCGCCCGGCCATCTCCAGGGCGTCGCTGCGGGCGGTCGCGGTGTGCGAGAGGTCGATCGTGTAGTGGCGGTAGTCGTCCTTGCTGACGTCCCACTCGGGGGCGTACGCGAGCATCTCCCGGTCGCGGTAGCGCCACGGGTACATGTTCTCGACGGCGAACCGTACGTCCGTCTCGTTCGCCATCCGCCAGATGCCGTCGATGAAGTCCCGGGCGTACTGGCGCTGCCAGCGGAACGGCGGGTGGACCACGACGGTCGACGCTCCGAGCTTCTCCGCCGCCGCCTGCGCCCGCTGGAGCTTCACCCACGGATCGGTCGACCAGACCCGCTGGGTGATCAGCAGGCACGGCGCGTGCACCGCGAGGATCGGCACCTGGTGGTAGTCGGAGAGGCGGCGCAGCGCCTCGATGTCCTGGCTCACGGGGTCGGTCCACACCATGACCTCGACGCCGTCGTAGCCCAGGCGGGCCGCGATCTCGAAGGCCGTCGCCGTGGACTCCGGATAGACGGAGGCCGTCGACAGGGCGACCTTCGCATCCGGGATGCGCACCACTGATTCCGACGTTTCAGCCACGAGGGACAGACTACGGGCACCCGCTAGGCGGCCGGGAGGTGGTCCAGCCGACGCAGGATGACTCCCTCGCGCAGGGCCCATGGGCAGATCTCCAGTTCCTCGACCCCGAACAGGTCCATCGCACCCTCCGCCACCAGCGCCCCCGCCAGGAGCTGCGGCGCCCTTCCCTCGGAGACCCCGGGGAGGGCACAGCGCTGCTCCGCGGTCATGGCGGACAGCTTGGGGACCCACTCCTCCAGTGACGTACGACTCAGTTCCCGCTGTACGTACACACCGTCGCCCGAGCCGCGCGCTCCGGCTATCCGGGCGAGCTGCTTGAACGTCTTGGACGTGGCGACGACGTGGTCCGGCGTGCCGAAGCGGGCGAACTCACCGACCGTGCGGGCTATCTGTGCCCGTACGTGGCGGCGCAGCGCCTTCACGTCGGCGGGGTCCGGCGGGTCTCCGGGCAGCCAGCCCGCGGTGAGCCGTCCGGCGCCCAGCGGCAGGGACACGGCCGCGTCGGGCTCCTCGTCGATCCCGTACGCGATCTCCAGGGAGCCGCCCCCGATGTCCAGGAGCAGCAGCTTCCCGGCGGACCAGCCGAACCAGCGGCGGGCGGCGAGGAAGGTGAGGCGGGCCTCCTCCTCGCCGGTGAGGACCTGGAGGTCGACGCCGGTCTCGTCCTTGACCCGCTTCAGTACGGCTTCGGCGTTGGCCGCGTCGCGGATGGCGGAGGTCGCGAAGGGCAGGACCTCCTCGCATCCCTTGTCCTCGGCGGTGTGCAGCGCGTCCTGGGTGATGGTGACGAGCCGCTCGACGCCGTGCTCGCCGATGGCGCCGTCCGCGTCGAGCAGCTCGGCGAGCCGCAGCTCCGCCTTGTGGGAATGGGCGGGCCGGGGCCGGGCGCCGGGGTGGGCGTCCATCACCAGCAGGTGCACTGTGTTCGAACCGACGTCGAGGACTCCGAGTCTCATGCCCCGAACGCTACTGCGCCTGGCGCATACGCTTGGTGTGTGCCAAAGACGAAGAAGGCGAAGCCCGCCAAGAAGCACGAGAAGTCCCCCGTACTGCCCGTAGTGGGCGTATCCGATGAAAAGGGCCTGGACTTTCCCCGTGCGTGGGTGGAGTTCCCGGACCCGGCCGACGACGAGCAGGTCTTCCGCTGCGACCTGACCTGGCTGACGTCCCGCTGGACCTGCGTCTTCGGCAGCGGCTGCCAGGGCATCCAGGCGGGCCGCGCGGCCGACGGCTGCTGCACGCTGGGTGCGCACTTCTCGGACGAGGACGACGAGCGGCGCGTGGCCTCGCATGTGGAACGGCTCACGCCAGAGCTCTGGCAGTTCCACGACGAGGGCACGTCGGCCGGCGGCTGGGTGCAGCTCGACGAGGACGGCGAGCGCCAGACGCGCCGCTGGGAGGGCTCGTGCATCTTCCAGAACCGTCCCGGGTTCGAGGGCGGGGCGGGGTGCGCGCTGCACATCCTGGCGCTGCGGGAGGGCCGCGAGCCGCTGGAGACCAAGCCGGACGTGTGCTGGCAGCTTCCGGTACGGCGTACGTACGACTGGATCGACCGTCCCGACGACACGCGCGTCCTCCAGATCTCGATCGGCGAGTACGACCGCCGGGGCTGGGGCCCGGGCGGCCATGACCTGCACTGGTGGTGCACCTCCGCGACGTCCGCGCACGGCGCGGGGGAGCCGGTGTACGTGACGTACCGGCCGGAGCTGACGGAGCTGATGGGCAAGGCGGCGTACGAGGTGCTGGTGGAGCTGTGCGAGGCGCGCCTGGCGTCGCAGCTGCCGCTGGTGGCCCCGCACCCGGCCGACCCGGTGGTCTGAGCCCCGGCGGTCCGAGTCCCGGCGCCCGTCAGCTCGGCGGGGGCTCGCCGGAGGGGTCCGCGGTGGGCGGCGGGGTGTCCGACGGCGTGGGGTCCGGCGAGGGTGGCGGGGTCGACGGGGGCGTGGTCTGTGACGGGGTCGGGGTCGGCGTGGGATCCGGTGACGTCGGCGGGGTCGACGGCTCCGTGGTCGGTACCGGGGTCGGCGTGCCGGGGCCCGGGTGGGACGGCCGGCTGGGCGCCCCGTGGCCGTCGATCTCGACCACCGCGCCCGCCGGGTCGATCCCGACGCGGGCGGTCCAGGCGCCGACCGGTTCGCGGGCGTGGTCGACGGAGACGTACACCGTGACCGACTGGCCGGGGGTGAGGGTGCCGGAGACGTGGCTGGCGTAGAGCCAGGGGGCGTCCGTCCACAGGGACCAGGCCACCGGCGCGCCGCCCGACGCGGTGAGCGTGAGCATCGTGGTGTCGCCGCCCGACGGCTGCGCGGTGACCGTGACGCGGCCCGGGCCGCGGGCACCCGGGGTGGCCGGTGGAGGCGTACCCGTGCTGATCACCTCGACGGAGACCCGCGACGAGCCGGGATCGGCGGAACGGCGGCCGGGGTCGGTCCGGGCGCTGCCCGCGTTCTGGTAGTGGTCGGGCCGGCCGTCCGACCGGGCCGCCCGGGCGGCCCGGTCGTCGGCCTCGGCCGCGCTGACCGACGTACTGTCGCGCCCCTCCCCCGTCAGGGGTGCCTCTCGGTATGCCGCCCACAGGGCGAGCACCGGGGCCGCGACCACGGTGGCCACGACGGTCGTCGTCACCGCCCGGGCCCGCATCCGGCCGCGGCGGGCCGCGTGGTCCTTGGGGTCGAGGGGGAAGCCGTCCCTCCCGAAGCGCGGGCCGCCGGATCTGGTGCGCGGGACGTGCAGCATCGCGACGTACGCGGCCGCACGCGGCGCCTCCACGAGCGGCAGCCGCGCGGGCGTGACGGACGAGCCGGGCCACGGGCCGCCCGCCCCGGCGCGCTCGGCGGCGCGGCGGCAGCGCGGGCAGTCGTCGACGTGCCGCACGAGCTCACGGCGGAGGGTCGCGGAGAGCAGCAGCTCGTTGTCGCCGGTGAGCCGGGCGACGGCCGGGCAGGTGCCCGTCTCGACGACGGCGAGGGCCGCTCGGGTGCGCTCCACCTCGCAGGCGGCGGCGGAGAGCAGTTCACGGGCGGCGGAGGGCTCCATGCCGAGGATGGCGGCGACCTGGGGGGCGGCGAGCTGGTGCCGTACGGCCAGTTCCAGTGCCTCGCGCTGCTCGGGGGTGGTGCCGGCCGCCTCGGGCCAGGCGAGCAGGGCGAGCTCGCGGTGGCGCTGTTCGGCGGTCTCGGGGGAGGTGCGCGGGCCGGCCTCGGAGGTCGCCGCGGCGGGGACGGCCGGGGGCGCGGAGGGGGCCGTGCGCCCGGCGTGCGCCCCCTGGCCGCCCTGCTGCCTGCGGCGCCGCCGCTGCTCGCCGAGCTCCCGCAGGCAGGCCCAGCGGGCGAGCGCGTACAGCCAGGCCCTCCGCTCCGGATCGTCGGCGGGGCACCGGCCGAACTGCCGCTCGGAGATGGCCAGTACGTCACCCAGTACCGTGGTCGCCACCTCGTGGTCGCACAGCACGGACAGGCAGTACGTGAACAGCCCGTCCAGGTAGGGCTCGTACCGTGCCGGCGGACACTGGGCCAGGGTGCGAGGCCCGGTCCGGGGCGCGCGCCGCGGTGCCCGGTGTGCGCCGGTGGTGTGCGTGGGGGGCTCCAGCCTGCTGCTCGTCACCCGGCGACCGTAGGCAGTGGAAGGCACACCCTTCGTACCCCTTCTGCACTTTTAATCCTTACGGGTGAACGTATCCCTCAAAAGGGGACAGGAAGCGCAGATTCCGCGCCGGTCACCCACCCGCGTCCCTGACGTCCCGGTCGCCCCGCGAGCCCCGCCCGGGCCCGCGCGGGCCGGGATGTCAGTGCGGACCGCTACGGTCTTGCGCATGGCTGCCCGTACGAAATCCGCCAAGGACAGGCCCTCCTACCGCTGCACCGAATGCGGCTGGACGACCGCCAAATGGCTCGGCCGCTGCCCGGAGTGCCAGGCATGGGGGACGGTGGAGGAGTACGGCGCGCCCGCTGTCCGTACCACCGCCGCGGGGCGGGTCTCCACCGCCGCCCTCCCGATCGGTCAAGTCGACGGCCGGCAGGCCACCGCCCGCACCACCGGCGTGGACGAGCTGGACCGCGTCCTCGGCGGCGGTCTGGTACCGGGCGCCGTCGTCCTCCTCGCGGGCGAGCCCGGCGTCGGCAAGTCCACCCTCCTCCTCGACGTCGCGGCGAAGGCGGCGAGCGACGACCACCGCACGCTGTACGTGACGGGTGAGGAGTCCGCGAGCCAGGTCCGGCTGCGGGCCGACCGCATCAACGCGCTCAACGACCACCTCTACCTGGCGGCCGAGACGGACCTGTCCGCCGTGCTGGGACACCTGGACGCGGTCAAGCCGTCGCTCCTCATCCTCGACTCGGTGCAGACGGTGGCCTCACCCGAGATCGACGGCGCCCCGGGCGGCATGGCCCAGGTCCGCGAAGTCGCCGGCGCGCTCATCCGCGCCTCCAAGGAGCGGGGCATGTCCACCCTGCTCGTCGGCCACGTGACGAAGGACGGCGCGATCGCAGGCCCGCGACTCCTGGAGCACCTCGTCGACGTCGTCCTGTCCTTCGAGGGCGACCGGCACGCCCGGCTGCGCCTCGTGCGGGGCGTGAAGAACCGGTACGGCGCGACGGACGAGGTCGGCTGCTTCGAGCTGCACGACGAGGGGATCACGGGCCTGGCCGACCCCAGCGGGCTGTTCCTCACCCGCCGCGCGGAGGCCGTGCCGGGCACGTGCCTGACGGTCACCCTGGAGGGACGCCGCCCGCTGGTCGCGGAGGTCCAGGCGCTGACGGTCGACTCGCAGATCCCCTCACCCCGCCGCACCACCTCCGGTCTGGAAACGTCCCGCGTCTCCATGATGCTGGCGGTCCTGGAACAGCGCGGCCGCATCACCGCCCTCGGCAAGCGGGACATCTACTCGGCGACGGTCGGCGGAGTGAAGCTCTCCGAACCGGCCGCCGACCTGGCCATCGCGCTGGCCCTGGCCTCGGCGGCCAGCGACACCCCGCTCCCGAAGAACCTGGTCGCCATCGGCGAGGTCGGCCTCGCGGGCGAGGTGCGCCGCGTCACGGGCGTCCAGCGCCGCCTCGCCGAGGCCCACCGGCTGGGGTTCACCCACGCGCTGGTCCCGGTCGACCCGGGCAAGGTGCCCCCGGGCATGAAGGTCACGGAGGTCGCCGACATGGGCGACGCGCTGCGGGTCCTGCCCCGCGCCCGCCGCCGCGCCCCCGCCCGGGAGGAAGCCCCCCAGAACTGACGCCCACCGCGGGCGGGCGCGCCCGACTGCGGCGCGGCGCGGTGGGGTGGCCAGTTCGGTTTGCGGCCGGTGGGCCGGGTCGGGGCCCCTCCGGGCTCACCTCCTCGCGGTCGGCGGGGTGCCCGAGCACTCTCCTCACCGTTTCGCGCCGCCGACCGCTGCGGGGGCGACCCTGCACGGCCCCTCCTTGCCGTCTTACAAGAACCACCGGCCCGCACCCGGCGAACGACCGGGGTGCGGCCGTGCAGGGTCGCCCCCGCAGGCGTTGGCGGCCTATGCGGGGTCACCTTGCCGTGACCCAAGGCCGCCGGCGCCGAGGAGGTGAGCCCGGAGGGGCCACACCCCCCACCCACCAGCAGGCACCGCACCGCGCCGGCGGGCGCCGCACCGCAGAGACCCAAGGGCAGCCGGCCCGAGGAGGTGAGCCCGGAGGGGCCACACCCCACACCCACCGGCGGGCACCGCACCGCGCCGGCGGGCGCCACCACCCACCGGCAGGCGACCGGGAGGGGGACGAAGCCGAGAGGAAGCCGGCCGCCGAGAGCCGGGGGCGACCGGGACGGGTCGCTGCGGGGACCGGCGGCGAGCGGGGTCGCTAGACTTTGCCCAGGTCTCGCCCATCCGTACGAGCCGGAGGAGTGCAGTGGCAGCCAAGGACGGGGCAGCAGCTCCCGGAAAGTCCGGCGCGGGCTCCGGCAACGAGGCGCTCATGCGCGCCTCGCTCAGCGCCGTCGCCCCGGGTACGTCCCTGCGCGACGGACTGGAGCGCATCCTCCGCGGGAACACCGGTGGTCTCATCGTCCTCGGCATGGACAAGACCGTCGAGTCGATGTGCACCGGCGGGTTCGTGCTGGACGTGGAGTTCACCGCCACCCGGCTGCGCGAGCTGTGCAAGCTCGACGGCGCGCTCATCCTCGACAAGGACATCACCAAGATCCTCCGGGCCGGCGTCCAGCTCGTCCCGGACGCGTCCATCCCCACGGAGGAGACCGGCACCCGCCACCGCACCGCCGACCGGGTCAGCAAGCAGTGCGGCTTCCCCGTCGTCTCCGTGTCGCAGTCGATGCGTCTGATCGCCCTCTACGTCGACGGCGAGCGCCGCGTTCTCGAAGAGTCGGCGGCGATCCTGTCCCGCGCCAACCAGGCCCTCGCCACTCTGGAGCGGTACAAGCTCCGCCTCGACGAGGTCGCCGGCACGCTGTCGGCGCTGGAGATCGAGGACCTGGTGACCGTCCGGGACGTCACCGCCGTCGCCCAGCGGCTGGAGATGGTGCGCCGGATCGCGACCGAGATCGCCGAGTACGTCGTCGAGCTCGGCACCGACGGACGGCTGCTCGCCCTCCAGCTCGACGAGCTGATCGCGGGCGTCGAGCCGGAGCGGGAGCTCGTGGTCCGCGACTACGTACCCGAGCCGACCGCCAAGCGGTCCCGCACGGTCGCCGAGGCCCTCACCGAGCTGGACGCGCTGAGCCACGCCGAGCTGCTGGAGCTGCCGATCGTGGCCCGGGCCCTGGGTTACACCGGGTCGCCGGAGGCCCTCGACTCGGCGGTGTCGCCGCGCGGCTACCGGCTGCTGGCGAAGGTGCCGCGGCTTCCCGGCGCCATCATCGAGCGGCTCGTGGAGCACTTCGGCGGCCTGCAGAAGCTGCTCGCGGCGAGCGTCGACGACCTCCAGACCGTCGACGGGGTCGGCGAGGCGCGTGCCCGCAGCGTCCGCGAGGGCCTGTCGCGGCTCGCCGAGTCGTCGATCCTCGAGCGGTACGTCTGAGGCGTGAGCCCGGGACGTCAGTCCTTGCTGAGCGTGAACGACGCCGGCATCACCTTCACGCCCGGCACCGCCGCCTCGACCAGGTAGGTGCCCGGACCGGCGGCCGGCGCTGACGGCGTCGCGCAGCGCGGGGCGCTGGCGCGGCGGTCCCACTCGACGGTGTGCGTGACGCTGCCGCCCGCCGGGACGCGCAGCAGGAGGGTGCCGGAGCCGCGCGGGCAGTCCTTCGACGACCAGACCTGGTCGGCCTCGGCGTTCTTGATGGTCAGCACGGCGGTCTTCGGCCCGAGGTCGGCCTTGCAGGTGGTGGTGGAGGTGTTGCGGGCGACCAGCTGGAACCGGGGCTTCTCGCCGGGCGCGTAACTCACCTCGACGCTGCGCAGCGTCAACCGCAGTGATCCGGGGGCGCAGTCGGGGAGCGGGGAGTTCGCCGGGACCTGCTGGGTGGAGCCGATGCCGCCCGTACCCGTACCGGCGTCGCCACCACTGCCCGCGCCGGAGCCGGACCCCGTACCGTCCGCGCCGGAGCCGACACCGGCGTCCGTGCCTGTACCGGTTCCGCCGTCCCCGGCGCCCGGTGACGACGTGTCACCGTTCTTCCCGCCGTCGTCGCCCTCACCGGGTGCCGACTCGTCGCGTCCGCCCGGCTGTTCGCTGATCGCCGCTCCCGGGCGGGACGGTCCGGGGGTGATGGAGGTCGCGGGAGCGGCCCCGTTGGCGCCTTCGCCGCCCTTCTTCCCGTCGTCGCCACCGGAACTGACGAACCATGCGATCAGCAGCGCGATGAGCGCGACCAGGCTCGCCGCGACTGCCCTCCGTCGCCAGTAGATGGAGGAGGGAAGCGGCCCGACCGGATTGCGCAGAGATCCCACGGCCCAAACTGTACGAGAGATCGGCGCCAACTCCCGCCCCACCCGCCGCCTGTGCACCAAGTTTTGCCGATGATCACACTCGAACGACCGGGCTCGGGTCGGAGTGGGCTCCGGGCGCCAGGTACCGTCCGTAACCATGAGCCAGGACCTCTATCGCGACATCACCGACCTCGCCCACGACAGCCCGGGCTGGTTGCAGCTCGTCGCCGAGCTGTGGACGGAGGCCGGCCTGCTGCTGTTCGGCGTGCTGTTCCTCGTCGGCTGGTGGCGGGCCCGCCCCGCCGACTCCCGCGCCATGGCGCTCGCGGTCCTCGCGCCGCTGGGCACGGCGTTCGGGTACGTGGTCAGCGAGCTGCTGAAGTCGGTGGTGGACGAGGAGCGCCCGTGCCGCGCGGTCGCCGGGGCCGCGGCCTCCATCGTGGAGTGCCCGCCGCACGGCGACTGGTCCTTCCCCAGCAACCATTCGGCCATCGCGGGTGCCGCCGCCGTCGCCCTGGCCCTGGCGTGGCGCGGGATCGTCTGGCTGACCGTGCCGATGGCGCTGCTCATGGCCTTCTCGCGGGTCTTCGTCGGCGTCCACTACCCGCATGACGTGGCGGCCGGCCTGGTGCTGGGCGCGCTGGCCGCGGTCCTGTTCGTCACGCTGCTGACCGGGCCGGTCCGGGCGCTGACCGACACGATGCGGATGAGCAGGTCAGCCGCCGCGGGCTGGCTGGCCGGGGCCGGGCCCGCCGTCCCGGACCACGCGGTGTCCCGGCGGCGCAGGGAGCCGATGCACCGTCGCGTGTGAGGAACGTGCCAGGATCGGGGGTGCCATGACTGCGATCCCCTCCACCCCCGAGACCAGGCCCGGCTCCGGGCCCGACGCCACCGGACTGCACGCGCCCGTGCTCGCCTGGTTCGAGCAGAACGCCCGCGACCTCCCCTGGCGCCGCCCCGAGGCGGGCGCCTGGGGAGTGATGGTCAGCGAGTTCATGCTGCAGCAGACACCGGTCAGCCGGGTGCTCCCGGTGTACGAGCAGTGGCTGGCCCGTTGGCCCCGCCCCGCGGACCTGGCCGCGGACGCCCCCGGTGAGGCCGTGCGCGCCTGGGGCCGGCTCGGTTACCCGCGCCGGGCTCTGCGGCTCCACGGTGCGGCGGTCGCGATAACGGAACGGCACGGTGGTGACGTACCGAGCGATCATGCGAAGTTGCTCGCCCTGCCGGGTATCGGCGAGTACACGGCCGCGGCGGTGGCGTCGTTCGCGTACGGGCAGCGCCACGCGGTGCTGGACACGAACGTGCGGCGGGTGTTCGCCCGGTCGGTGACGGGTGCTCAGTACCCGCCGAACGCCACCACCGCCGCCGAACGGAAGCTGGCGCGGGCGCTGTTGCCGGACGACGAGCGGACGGCGGCCCGCTGGGCGGCGGCGTCCATGGAGCTGGGCGCCCTGGTGTGCACCGCGCGCAACGAGGACTGTGCGCGGTGCCCGATCGCCCCGCAGTGCGCCTGGCGGCTGGCGGGCAAGCCCGCACACGACGGCCCGGCGCGGCGCGGCCAGACGTACGCGGGTACGGACCGCCAGGTACGCGGCCGGCTGCTGGCCGTCCTCCGTGATGCAGTGGACCCGGTGGAGCAGGCCGCGCTGGACGCGGTCTGGCACGACCCGGTACAGCGGGCCCGCGCCTTGGACGGCCTGGTCGCGGACGGCTTGGTCGAGCCGCTGGACGGCGGCCGGTACCGGCTTCCGACGGGGTGAGCCCCGGGGGCGGGGCTTCCGCGGGCCCGCCCTCCTCCCCTGTGTAACACCATCGCTGTTACACAACCGATGGCCAGCCGTGCGTCCGCCGACGGTCTGTGCGGACAACCCCGTGACAACCGCTCCGTAGCGTCTGTGGACGTAAGCAACACACGGGGATCACGGGGATCGGAGGCGGTTCGGGATGTCGCACGGCGAGGTGCTCGAATTCGAGGAGTACGTACGCACACGGCAGGACGCTCTGCTGCGCAGCGCCCGGCGCCTCGTCCCCGATCCGGTCGACGCGCAGGATCTGCTGCAGACCGCGCTGGCCCGTACGTACGGCCGCTGGGACGGCATAGCCGACAAGACCCTCGCCGACGCGTATCTCCGCCGGGTGATGATCAATACGCGGACGGAGTGGTGGCGCGCCCGCAAGCTGGAGGAGGTGCCCACCGAGCAGCTTCCCGACGCGTCCGTCGACGACGCCACGGAGCAGCACGCCGACCGGGCCCTGCTGATGGACATCCTGAAGGTGCTGGCGCCCAAGCAGCGCAGCGTCGTGGTGCTGCGGCACTGGGAGCAGATGAGCACCGAGGAGACGGCCGCCGCGCTGGGCATGTCGACCGGTACGGTGAAGTCCACGCTTCACCGGGCGCTCGCCCGCCTCCGTCAGGAGCTGGAGAGCCGGGACATCGACGCCCGCGCCCTGGAGCGTGACGACCGTGCGGAGCGCGCGGCCGGACGTGGCCACGAACGGGGGCGGGAGCGGTGCGCGGCCTGAGCGCCAGAGACAGCGGCGGCAACGCGAGCGGCACCGGCGGGATCCGGGCGGCGGGTACCACGGCGATGGCGGTGGCCGCCGCCATCGGCCTGCTCACGGTCGGTTGCTCCACCGGTGGCACGGGCACCCGCGACGAGGGAGCGGCCCGGGCCGACCAGGGCACGCCGTCGAGCGCGCCTGCCCCCGCGTCGTCGTCCTCGCCCGTGAAGAAGGTGAACGCGGTCCGGCTGATCATGAACGATCCGAAGGTCAGCGACCGGGTCAAGGAAGACCTCAAGCCGTGCGTGGAGGACGCCTACCCGGTGGACACCTCGTACGGGACCCTCACCGACTCCGGCACGCCGGACGTCGTGGTGAACGTGCTGACGTGCGGGGACGCCGTGGGCGTGGGGACGTACGTGTACCGTCTCGGCGCCGCGAAGGACGATGCCAAGGGCACGGCGTACGAGAATGTGTTCTCCCTGGAGGAACCGGCCGTCTACTCGGCTATCGACCGGGGGGACCTGGTCGTGACCAAGCAGGTGTACGCGGAGGGCGACCCGGTGTCGTACCCCTCCGGCGAGGACGTCATCACCTACCGGTGGACGGGGAACAAGTTCACCGAGCACGACCGGGTGCACAACGAGTACAGCAAGACGGTCGGCGACGGAGGCATCGACGGCCCCGGCGAGCCGACGCCGGCACCCAAGAACTGACGTCGGCGACCCAAGTACTGACGGAGCACGGAGAGAAGACGGCGATGGCCGAGACCCATGTCCTGTTCGTGGAGGACGACGACGTCATCCGTGAGGCCACGCAGCTCGCCCTGGAGCGCGACGGTTTCGCGGTGACCGCGATGCCGGACGGGCTGTCCGGTCTGGAGTCCTTCCGGCAGCGGCAGCCGGACATCGCCCTGCTGGACGTGATGCTGCCGGGCATGGACGGGGTGAGCCTGTGCCGGCGCATCCGCGACGAGTCGACCGTTCCGGTGATCATGCTCTCGGCCCGTGCCGACTCGATCGACGTGGTGCTGGGCCTGGAGGCCGGCGCCGACGACTACGTCACCAAGCCGTTCGACGGCGCGGTGCTGGTCGCCCGGATCCGTGCCGTGCTGCGCCGCTTCGGGCACGCGGGCGGTCCGGCGGGCGGGTCCGGCGGTGACGGGGACCGGCCCGGGCAGGACCAGGGCGGGGTGCTGGTCTTCGGTGACCTGGAGGTCGACACCGACGGCATGGAGGTGCGCAGGGGCGGCGCCCCGGTGGCCCTGACGCCGACGGAGATGCGGCTGCTGCTGGAGTTCTCGTCGGCGCCGGGCACGGTCCTGTCGCGCGACAAGCTGCTGGAGCGGGTCTGGGACTACGGCTGGGGCGGTGACACGCGTGTCGTGGACGTCCATGTCCAGCGGCTGCGCACCAAGATCGGCCAGGACCGGATCGAGACGGTCCGCGGCTTCGGCTACAAGCTCAAGGGATGAAGACGCCCGCACTGCGCACCGGTGTGCGGTGGAAGATCTCGATCGCCATCGCCGCCGTGGGCGCCCTGGTCGCGGTGGCGCTCAGCCTCGTCGTCCACAACGCGGCCCGGGTCTCGATGCTCGGCAACGCGCGCGACGTACAGATGGAGCGGCTGATGTTCGCGCAGCGGATGTACGAGTCGGCGAAGCCGAAGGGGGACCCCAAGTTCGGGGCGAAGCTCAACGATCCGGCGCTGCCGCCGGAGCTGGACGAGCTGATGCGGGAGCGGCGGCGCGGGACGTACGTGCAGGAGCACGAGGACGGTCCGCCGGACGTGTGGGCCGCCGTGCCGCTGGGCAGCGGGGACGTGCTGTCGCTGCACAGCCCGTTCGCCAGCCGCAGCACCACGATCATGAAGGATCTGGACGAGGCGCTGATGGTCGGTTCGGTGTCGGTGGTGTTCGGCGGGTGCGCGCTGGGTGTGCTGATCGGCGGCCAGCTCTCGCGCCGGCTGCGCAAGGCGGCCACCGCGGCCGGGAAGGTCGCCCAGGGCAATACGGAGGTCCGGGTCCGGGACGCCATCGGCGGTGTCGTACGCGATGAGACGGACGAGCTCGCGCGGGCGGTGGACGCCCTGACGGACGCGCTGAACGAACGGATCGAGGCCGAGCGGCGGGTGACCGCGGACATCGCGCACGAGCTGCGGACGCCGGTGACCGGGCTGCTCACGGCGGCCGAGCTGCTGCCGCCGGGCCGGCCGACGGAGCTGGTGCGGGACCGGGCGCAGGCGATGCGCACGCTGGTGGAGGACGTGCTGGAGGTGGCCCGGCTGGACAGTGCCTCGGAGCGGGCCGAGCTCCAGGAGATCGCGCTCGGTGAGTTCGTCGAGCGCCGGGTGGTGGCGCTGTACCCGGACGCGGTGGTGCGGGTGGTGCACGAGTCGTGGGTGAACACCGATCCGCGTCGGCTGGAGCGGATCCTGGGCAACCTGCTGGCCAATGCCGCCAAGCACGGCGAAGGGCCGATCGAGGTCACGGTCGAGGGCCGGGTGGTACGGGTACGGGATCACGGGCCGGGCTTCCCGGAGGCGCTGCTGCGCGAGGGCCCGAGCCGGTTCCGCACGGGCGCCAGCGACCGGGCCGGTCACGGTCACGGCCTGGGGCTGACGATCGCCGCGGGCCAGGCCCGGGTCCTGGGCGCCCGGCTCACCTTCCGCAACGCGGCGCCCATCGGCACCGCGCCGGGGGCGGGGGGCGCGATCGCGGTGCTGTGGCTGCCGGAGCACGCCCCGACGGCGACGGGCAGCTTCCCGATACTGCAGCTCCCCGGCACGCCGTAACCCCCGGGCTCCACCGGCCCGGGGGCCGTCCTGCACCGCGTACCGGCACGCGGGCATCGCGTACCCGCACGCTCGGGACGAGCGGTCAGGCCGCCGTGTCCGCGAGCTGCTGCTCCGCGCGGTCCGCCTTCGGCGGCTCGTCCTTCGGTCCCGCGCCCTTCAGCGGGACCTCCTTGACGAAGAAGGCCGCCACGAAGCCGAGGACGGCGACCGCCGCGCCCACCAGGAACGCGATGTGGATGCCGGAGGACACGGCGAACTGGTACGCCTCACGCAGCGGTTCCGGCAGCTTCGCCAGCCTCGCCGCGTCGAGCTGCGCCGACTGCTGCGTGGCCGCGCCCACGCCCCGGGCCGCCATCTCGTCCTGCACCCGGCCGGTGAACAGGGCGCCCATGATGGCGACGCCGAAGGACGAGCCGAGCGTACGGAACAAGGTGGTGGAGGACGAAGCGACGCCCATGTCCTTCATCTCGACGCTGTTCTGCGCGACGAGCATGGTGATCTGCATCAGGAAGCCCATGCCGGCGCCGAGGACCGCCATGTAGACGCCCGAGGTGAACCGGGACGTGCCGGTGTCCATCTGGGCGAGCAGGAAGAGCCCGATGACCATCAGGGCGCCACCGGCGATGGGGAAGATCTTGTACTTGCCGGTGTTGGTGGTGACGCGTCCGGCGATCAGCGAGACGACCATCATCGACAGCAGCATCGGCAGGAGCAGCAGGCCCGAGTTGGTGGCGGACGCGCCCTGCACGGACTGCTGGTACAGCGGCAGGAAGAGTATGGCGCCGAACATCACGAAGCCGGTGAGGAAGCCGATCACCGACATGAGGGTGAAGTTGCGGCTGCGGAAGATGTGCAGCGGCATGATCGGTTCGGCCGCGCGGGTCTCGACGAGGAGGAACCCGGCGAGCGTGGCGACGCCGAGGGCGCTCAGGCCCACGATGACCGGGGAGCCCCAGGCGTACTCCGTACCTCCCCACGTGGTGACCAGCACGATCGCGGTGATGCCGACGGTGAGGAGTGCGGCGCCGAGGTAGTCGATGCGGGGCCGGCGGTCGCGGTCCCGTTTCGGCAGGTGCAGAACGGCGGTGACCATGGCGAGGGCGACCGCGCCGAGGGGGAGGTTGATGTAGAAGGACCAGCGCCAGCCCCAGTGGTCGGTGATGGTGCCGCCGACCAGCGGTCCGCCGATCATGGCGAGGGCCATGACGCCGGCCATCATGCCCTGGTACTTGCCGCGCTCGCGCGGCGGTATCAAGTCGCCGATGATCGCCATGACGCCGACCATCAGGCCGCCCGCGCCCAGTCCCTGCACGGCCCGGAACCCGATCAGCTGCCCCATGTCCTGGGCCATGCCGCTGAGCGCGGAGCCGATGAGGAAGACGACGATCGAGGTGAGGAAGGTGCTCTTGCGGCCGTAGAGGTCGCCGAGCTTGCCCCAGATCGGGGTGGAGGCGGCGGTGGCCAGGGTGTACGCGGTGACGACCCAGGAGAGGTGGGCGAGGCCGCCCAGCTCACCGACGATCGTCGGCATCGCCGTACCGATGATCATGTTGTCCAGCATGGCCAGCAACATCGCGATCATGAGCGCCAACAGCACGACGCGTACGCTGCGCGGCGCTCTGGGCTCCGTGGCCGTCGCTGCTTTCTCCAAGGGCTCCGACATGATCCCCACTCCCGTTACTTACTTGCCGCCCGGCTAGTTACTACACTGGGGACGGTAGACCCGTCACTAGCCGGGCGTCAAGTAAGTTTCGTGGGAGCGGACCATGGCCAGAGGCAACACCCGTCAGCGCATCCAGGACGTGGCCCTCGAACTCTTCGCCGAGCAGGGCTACGAGAAGACCTCACTCCGGGAGATCGCCGAGCGCCTGGAGGTCACCAAGGCAGCGCTGTACTACCACTTCAAGACCAAGGAAGACATCGTCATCAGCCTCTTCCGGGATCTGACGCGGCCGATCGACGAACTGATCACCTGGGCCGAGGGGCAGCCGCGCACGCTGGAGACCAAGCAGGAGATCCTGCGCCGGTACCACGCGGCGGTCATGGGCGCGGCCCCCCTCTTCCGCTTCATGCAGGAGAACCAGGCGACCGTGCGCGACCTGAGCATCGGCGAGACCTTCAAGAGGCGCATCCTCGCCCTGACCCGGCTGGTCGTGGAGCCGGACTTCAGCATGGCGGACCGGATGCGGTGCATCAGCGCGCTGTTCACCATGCACGCCGGGATGTTCTTCATGCAGCACGTCGACGGCGACCCCGAGGAGAAGCGTGAAGCCGTCCTCGAGGTCGCCGTCGAACTGGTGACCAGGGCCCACCAGGGGCCGGAGCTCGGGTGAGCGTCAGATGACGACACCCTCGGCACGCAGGAACTTCGCCGGGTTGAGCGCGGAACCGTAGTTCGGGGTCGTACGGATCTCGAAGTGCAGGTGCGGGCCGGAGGAGTTACCGGTGTTGCCGGACCGGGCGATGGTCTCGCCGGTCTTCACGGTCTCGCCGATGTGGACGTTGATCTTCGACAGGTGCGCGTACTGGGTGTACGTGCCGTTGCCGTGCTTGATCACGATGGCGTTGCCGTACGCGGAGCCGTCGCCGCCGCCGTTCGGGCCGGCCTTCACGACGACGCCGGTGTGGGCGGCCTTGACCACGGTGCCGACCGGCACGGCGAAGTCCTGGCCGGAGTGCTTGTGGGACCACATGGCGCCGCCCTGGTTGAAGCTGGCGGTCAGGGTGTAGCGGCTGACCGGCTTGACCCAGGACGTGGCCTTCTTGGCGGCGGCCTTCTTCTTCGCGAGGGCGGCCTTCTTGGCGGCGTTGGCCGCGGCGGCCTTCTTCGCGAGGGCTGCCTTCTTCGCGGCGGCGGCCTTGGCGGCCTTCGCCTGCTGGGCGGCCTTGGCGAGCGCCGCCTGGGCGTCGGCCTGCGCGGCGACGGCGGCGGCGGGGCCCGAGAGGGGGGCCGTCTGGGTGGTCTTGCTGTCGGCGGCGACGGCGGCACCGCCTCCGAACACCATCGACGCTCCCATGCCGACGGCGGCGAGGGCGACGACGGCGTTACGGGTGGGGTGCTTGACGCGCTTCGACATACGGGGAAGTCCTCCGGACAAGAACGGACCCGACGCGGTTGGCGCGCCGGGCGGCTGGCTCATCCTTGGTAACCCGGCGACCCATCTCGCCTCAAACCGCCCATCTACGGCATCTGGTCGTAGACGGTCCGGTGTGACCTGCACTCTTGACGCGCCGCTCCAGCGCAGGGAAAGAGCCCGAAATATCCTTAGAAAGGAAGGTTTATCCCACTGACGGGCCCCGCCACCTCCCGCTTTCCGCCCTACCCACTCCCCCCTCCAGGGGCTTACCTCCCTGGAACCCGCCTCGGAGGGCCCGAAACCGCCTCTCTTGCCCGGCCGTATGCACTATTCCACCTAGTACCGCCCAAATCGCCTGTGCGCCTTGTCACGGCCAACGGCCCGGAACTCCCCCTTTCCACCGACCGGGGACCCGGAACCGGGCTAGCCTCGACGGGTCGACGATCACGCCGTTGCTCCGGGGGGACGCACGTGGACCCAGCACTCATCGGCACCCGCCTCGCGTCGAGCGCGATCACGCCCCTGATCAAGAAACTCCTCGTCCAGGACGGCCCCGGCGCCGGGCTCGTCGACAAGCCGGTGCGCCTGTCGGCATACGTTTCCTTCGCCGGAGAAAAGAAGCTGGTGAAGGAGGGAGACGTCCGGAAGATCGCGGCTGAGCTGGTCGGTCGGGCGTTACGAGCGGGCGAGCGCCCCATACCCGCCTCCGAGGAGCAGGCGGTCGTGGACGCTCTCACCAGGACCTTGTGCAGCCTCGGCGACCTCAGCCTCACGGACGCTCAGGCGGTTGGACTCGGCCCGGAAGCACTCGCCCGAGAACTACGCAGGGCTTCCGACTCCCCTCAACGTCACCTGTCCTCCGACGCCACCCACTTCTACGAGCGCCTGCTCGACTCAGCCTGCCTGCACATCCTGCACTTCCTGACCACGCGCTCCACGTTCGTGGCCCGCACCCTCGTCGAACAGACCCGTGCTCAGACCGAACTGGTCAAGAAGATCGACGAGCTGATCGCCCGGACCCCACGCCCTGATGCCCGCGACGTCCCCTTCGAGCGTCGCTACCGCGACTACCTGGTCGAAAAGCACGGGCACCTGACTATCTACGGCGTCGATCTGCTGAACCAGGTCGACGCGTGGCCACTGGATGTGGCATACCTCAGTCTGGCAGCGACGGCGCACACCGCCGACCCCTCTCCCGAATCCCGCCCGGCCCACGGCCTCCGCTCGGCGGACCAGGCGCTGGCCACATGGGATCGCGTCCTGCTGCGCGGTGACGCCGGATCCGGCAAGACCACGCTGGTCCAATGGCTCGCCGTCACCGCCGCTCGGCAGAGCCCGGGAAACAGGTCACCCCACCTCCACGACGTCATCCCCTTCGTCCTCCCGCTGCGCAGCCTGACGCGCCATGGCGAACGGCTGCCCGGACCGGACCAGTTCCTGTCCGTCGTCGGATGCCCGCTCGCGGGCCGCCAGCCCGACGGATGGGCCGACCGGGTCCTGAGCGGCGGACGCGCCATGGTCCTGGTCGACGGCTTGGACGAGGTGCCCTCGGCCGAACGCGACGAAACTCGGCTGTGGCTCCGTGACCTGCTCGCCGTGTATGACACCAGTCGCTGGTTGGTGACGTCGCGTCCCAGTGCGATTCGGGAGGACTGGCTGAGCAGGGAGGGGTTCACCGAACTGTCCCTCTCCCCCATGAGCCACAGCGAGGTGAAGACTTTCATTCACCGCTGGCACAGCGCCGCCGATGCCACCGAAGAACTGCGCGACACGCTGCTCATGGCCGTTCGCACGCGGCCCGACCTGGGCCGCCTCGCCGTGAATCCGCTCATGTGCGGGCTGATCTGTGCCCTGCACCGGGAGCGGCGCGGCTTTCTTCCCAGGGGCCGCAAGGCCCTGTACGACGCTGCCCTGTCGTTGCTTCTCGAACGCCGTGACCGCGAGCGGAGCCTGAGGAGCCCCACGGGGGTGGTCTTGGGAGAGGACTCGCAGATACAGCTCTTGCAACGCCTTGCCCACTGGCTTACCCGCAACGGCAGGACGGCGATGGACCGTTCCCACGCCGAGTCTCTGCTTTCGACAGCCATGAGAGCCGTTCCGGAAGCGGCGGACGCCGGCCGGCCGACCGATGTCTTCAACCACCTCATCCAGCGGAGCGGGCTACTGCGGGAGCCCGCTCCCGGGACCGTCGACTTCGTGCACCGAACCTTCCAGGACTACCTGGCGGCCCGCGCCATGGTGGAGGAGTGGGACATCGGCCTACTCGTCAACAACGCTGCGGACGACCAGTGGGAGGACGTACTGCGGATGGCGGTCGCCCACGCCCGTCCCCGTGAGCGCGCCGAGATCCTGCAGGCCCTACTCACCCGAGCGGACCAGACCCAGGACAGCCGCACCCGGACCCGGCTGACAGTGGTCGCCGCCGCCGCACTCGAACAAGCTACGGAGATCGATCCAGCGCTGCGAGAGCGTGTCACACAGCGCGTCTCCGCGCTGGTTCCTCCGGGGTCACGCGCGGAGGCACTGGAATTGGCCGCCGCGGGCCCCTTGATCCTCGATCTTCTCCCGGGCCCGGAGGCGCTTCCCGATGACGAACACGCCCTCGCCATTACCATCGTCGCCTCCCGGGTCGGCACAGAGGCTGCCATTCCAGTGCTCGCACGGTATCGGAAGCACCCTTCGCAGGCGGTGCGCGGCCAACTCGCCTGGACATGGCACCGTTTCGACACGGAGTCGTACGGTGCCGACGTCGTCTCCGAGCTGCCCTACGAGGACCTCTACCTGGTAGCGAAGTCCACCGCCGAACTCAACGCGATCCGCGGCATGGGCGGCAGGCCCTGGATGCAGGTGGAGGGAGACTTCTCGGAAGAGGAGCTGTGCGAGAACCTGGATCCGCAGCGGCTGACGCGGCTCGATCTACGCGGCAACAGGAAGCTGGCCGGTGTGTCGTTCCTCCACCGCTTCACACGCCTGCAGCACCTCTGTCTCAGTGACTGCCCGGCCGTGGATACCCTGGCGCCCCTTGCCTCACTGTCCCGTCTGGAACACCTCGGCATTGACGCCGGACTGGCCAGAAGGGCGGCAGCCCAGGATGCGCACCGGCACCTCCCACTACTCGAGGTGTACGGCGTCGACCACACCATCCAGATGGAGAGCCTGCCTGCGGCCTTCCCCGGACTGGCCCACCTCGACCTGTTCGGCTCCCCCGGAGCGGACGAGGACCGCTTGCTCGGCTACGCACGACAACTGTTTCCGGATGCGTGCGTCAACGTCGTCCCCCACGGGAACGGTGCCCGGTTCCGCTGAACGCCCGTCGTCGGGCACTCCTGCTCGGTACGGTCCGGGCCATGACCGACATTGACGCTGACATCGAACTTGCCGACGCCATCCAGTCGGTGCGCGACCAGTTGATCGACGCCGCCACTCGTTCCACCGGCCGGCCCTTGGCCTTCGAGGTGGGCGACATCGAGATGGAGTTCGCCATCGAACTCCGCCGGGAGGTCAAGGGCGGAACCAAGGTCAAGGCCTGGGTCGCCGAAGCCGGCGCCGACGGGACACGTACGACGGGGCGGACGCACCGCGTGTCCTTCATCCTCAAGCCACAGGACGCCGTGACCGGCGCGTCGTGGAAGGTCGGCAGCGGGGACTCCGTGGACGTCTCCGACTTCGGTGCGGCACGGGAGTCGCGTTGACCGCACGGGGAGCGGTGGCCGTCCTCTCGGCGAAGCAGCAGGGCAGCGGGGTGTTACTCACCCAGGACACCGTGCTCACCTGTGCCCATGTCCTCGCCGGCAGCCGCAGCGTCCGGGTCGCGGTGCCAGGCCGCACCGGCCTGGTCGTCGGCACCGCGCTATGGTCGGACGACCGCCTCGACGCCGCCCTGCTGCACCTCGCCAACCGGACCGACGCCGCACCCCTACGTGCACGGCTGAGCGCGCTGGACACCCAGCGCCCTGTGCCGCACTGCGAGATCGTCGGGTTCCCGCGCATCCAGCGATACGACGCGGGCCGCAGGCCCGACCTGGACCAGTACAGCGGGACCGTCCTGCCCATGGCGGGGCTCATCCAGCGCACCCTGGTGTTCGAGTTCGACCGCCCGCCCGCCGCAGAGCCGCCTGCCGGGCCATCTGCCCTCGCCGGTCTGTCAGGCGCCCCCGTATTCGTAGGTGACGGCCTCATCGGCATCGTGAAAGAAGTGCCGCAGGGCCGCAATCATCACCGCGTCGAGTGTGTGCCCCTCCGGTCGATCGCCGAGAACGGCCGCTTCCGCGAGGCATTCACCGTCGTCACTCGCCTGCGGGTCCCCGATCACCTGACCAAAGTCACCGGGGCGCATCCTGAGGACGTGGCCTACGCGGAGGAATATGCCGAGGCCATCTCCGCCGCCTACCGGCGTACCAGGATCTTCGGCTTGGACGATCTCGGCAATCGAGCCTCGCAGTGGGACCTGGACACGGCGTATTTGTCGTTGGAGGCTGCCTCGCGGGGTCCGGACACGGCCGCCCCTGTACCGCACCGCATCGACGACCTGCTCGCTTCCCGGCCGCGAGTCCTGCTGCGGGGCGATGCGGGCGCCGGCAAGACAACCCTCGTGTGGTGGCTAGCGGCCCACGCGGCGGCCGGAACGCTCGGTCCACAGCTCGCCGAGCTGAACGGGCTCGTGCCGTTCGTGGTCCCCCTGCGCACCCTTCGCGCCCATGGCGGGATGCTTCCCTCGCCGCTCGGCCTTCCCAAAGCCGCCCGTCTGATGATCGATGAGCCCCCGGCCGGCTGGGCCGGGCGGGTCCTCAAGAACGGTCGCGCGCTACTGCTCGTGGACGGACTCGACGAGGTACCCCAGGAAGACCGAGAGGCTGCCCACACGTGGCTCTCCAACCTGCTCGCCCGTTTCCCCGAGACGCGTTGCCTGGCCACCGTACGCCCGCTCGCGGTCGAACCGGCATGGCTGAGATCGGAGGGGTTCGAGGAACTCACCCTGCTGCCCATGCGGGACGAGGACATCCAGGCCTTCGTCACCGCCTGGCACGCTGCGGCCCGCCTCGACCAGGACGATGACGAGAACCTGAACGACCTGGAACGCGACCTCGCCCAGCAATTCGAGCAGAACCCGACCCTGAGCGACCTGGCCCGCACGCCTCTGCTCTGTGCCGTCATTTGCGCCCTGCACCGGCTGCGCCAGGGCTTCCTGCCCGAAACACGGTGGGCCCTGTACGAGTCAGCCCTGCAGATGCTTCTCGGCGACCGAGACAAGCGACGCAAGATCGGCGCTCCCGAGGGCATCACGATGTCGGTGGAGGAACACCAGCAGCTCCTCCAACGGATCGCCGCGTGGCTGGTGCGCAATGGCCAGACGGAGTTCACCCGTCACCAGGCCCTTCACCAACTCCAGCGCGTCCTGCCCGGCATGCCCGGCGTCCGCGGCCAGGGCTCTCCCGACGACGTAATGAACCACGTGCTCAACCGCAGCGGCCTCCTCCTGGAGAGGGCCGTCGGAACCTTCCAGTTCGCCCACCGCACCTTCCAGGACTTCCTGGCAGCGAAGGAATTCGTCGAGGACGACAACCTGAAGGAGATGCTCCAGCACACCCACGACCAGGAGTGGCACGACGTCCTCCTGCTCGCAGCCGGCCACTGCTCCCGCCGCCAGCTGCCGGAGCTGGTCAACGGCCTACTGAAGGCGGGCGGAACCACCAAGCGCGACCGGCAGGTCACCCTGTACGTTCTTGCAGGCCTGTGCGCCCAGCACGCGGCGTGGCTGGACCATGGCACCGACGAACGGGTTCGCGCTGCGATCAAGTCGGTCCTGCCGGGGTCGGGCTATCGGCAACAGCACACATTGGCCCGGCTGGGCCCGTACGTACTGCCCCTCTTGCCGATGCCCGACGGGTCACCCATGAGCCAAGCCGCCCAAGTTGTCGACCTGATCCACCGGGTCGGCGGCTCGGAGGCCTTGCCCTACGCTCGGCGCTTCGCGCAGGCCGGTGACCCGCAGGTCGCCTTCTGGCTTGCCCGTGACTGGGACCGCTACCCGATCGAGGCGTACGCCCGCCAGGTCCTCAGCCTGATCGACCTGCGGCACGAGCCCCTTCTCGTGACGACCCGCGAGCAATTGGCCCACTTGCGTCTGGTCCCTCACGCACAGCAGCTGGTGTTCTACGGTGACTTCACGGCCGATGAGATGGAAGGAGCCTTGTCCGGGTGGAAGTGCCACGTCATCGGCATCCGGAACAACCACGCGCTGACCGATCTCGACTTCCTGGGCCGCTGCGCCACCGATGTGCGACACCTGCTCATCGGCGGCTGCCCGGCGCTGGAGCGCCTGTCTATCCCGCCCGAGCTGGGTGATCTGCGCCGGATCAGTCTGGAATACGTACCCCTCCTTGCGGTCGCCACGGAATCCATGGCCCAGCTCCCCCGGCTCCAGCAGCTCGACCTGGATCATCCGATCGTGCAGCAGGACGGGCGCTTGGACCTGAGGCCGCTGCTCTCCTTGACGGGGCTGCGCGTCGAAGTTTCCCGTCTCGCAAAGCGCCGGATCACCGGTGGCCAGGCACTCGGCGACCGGCTGACGATCCGGCCGTGATGGTCGGGTGCGGAAAAACGAGGGCTGCCCCGGCCCGTACGTTTCCGTACGGGCCGGGGCAGCCCTTCAGTCAGCGGGCGTTACCGCTTACGCGTCCTTCGAGAGGTTCGGACCGGCGCCGCCGGCGGCCTGCTCGATCGGGGGGACGTCCGGCAGGGCGGACTTCTCCTCGCCGCGGAAGGTGAACTTCTTCTCCTCACCCTCGCCCTCGGTGTCCACGACCACGATGTGACCGGGGCGCAGCTCGCCGAAGAGGATCTTCTCCGAGAGGATGTCCTCGATCTCGCGCTGGATCGTCCGGCGCAGCGGCCGGGCGCCCATCACCGGGTCGTAGCCGTGCTTGGCGAGGAGCTCCTTCGCGGAACCGCTGAGCTCGATGCCCATGTCGCGGTCCTTCAGGCGCTCGTCCACCTTGGCGATCATCAGGTCGACGATCTGGATGATGTCTTCCTGGCTGAGCTGGTGGAAGACGACCGTGTCGTCGACGCGGTTGAGGAACTCGGGCCGGAAGTGCTGCTTCAGCTCTTCGTTGACCTTCGCCTTCATCCGGTCGTAACCGGTCTTGACGTCGCCCTGGGCGGCGAAGCCCAGGTTGAAGCCCTTCGAGATGTCCCGGGTCCCGAGGTTGGTCGTCATGATGATGACCGTGTTCTTGAAGTCCACGACCCGGCCCTGGGAGTCGGTCAGGCGACCGTCCTCCAGGATCTGGAGAAGGGAATTGAAGATATCGGGGTGGGCCTTCTCGACCTCGTCGAAGAGGACGACGGAGAACGGCTTCCGGCGGACCTTCTCGGTGAGCTGGCCGCCCTCCTCGTAACCCACGTATCCGGGCGGGGAACCGAAGAGACGGGAAACCGTGTGCTTCTCGCTGAACTCCGACATGTCGAGGGAGATCATCGCGTCCTCGTCACCGAAGAGGAATTCGGCGAGCGTCTTGGACAGCTCGGTCTTACCGACACCGGACGGGCCGGCGAAGATGAACGAGCCACCCGGGCGCTTCGGGTCCTTCAGGCCGGCACGCGTACGGCGAATCGCCTGCGACAGGGCCTTGATGGCGTCCTTCTGCCCGATGACGCGCTTGTGGAGCTCGTCCTCCATGCGCAGGAGGCGGGAGGACTCCTCCTCCGTGAGCTTGAAGACCGGAATGCCGGTGGCGGTCGCGAGGACCTCGGCGATCAGCTCGCCGTCGACCTCCGCGACGACGTCCATGTCGCCGGCCTTCCACTCCTTCTCCCGCTTGGCCTTCGCCGCCAGCAGCTGCTTCTCCTTGTCACGGAGAGACGCCGCCTTCTCGAAGTCCTGGGAGTCGATCGCGGACTCCTTGTCCCGGCGGACGGCCGCGATCTTCTCGTCGAACTCGCGGAGGTCCGGCGGCGCGGTCATCCGGCGGATGCGCATCCGGGAACCGGCCTCGTCGATCAGGTCGATCGCCTTGTCCGGCAGGAAGCGGTCCGAGATGTACCGGTCGGCCAGGGTGGCGGCCTGGACCAGTGCCTCGTCCGTGATGGAGACCCGGTGGTGGGCCTCGTAACGGTCGCGCAGGCCCTTGAGGATCTCGATGGTGTGCGGCAGCGACGGCTCCGCGACCTGGATGGGCTGGAAGCGGCGCTCCAGGGCCGCGTCCTTCTCCAGGTACTTGCGGTACTCGTCGAGCGTGGTGGCGCCGATGGTCTGCAGCTCACCACGGGCCAGCATCGGCTTCAGGATGGACGCGGCGTCGATCGCGCCCTCGGCGGCGCCCGCACCCACCAGGGTGTGGAGCTCGTCGATGAACAGGATGATGTCGCCGCGGGTGCGGATCTCCTTGAGGACCTTCTTCAGGCGCTCCTCGAAGTCACCGCGGTACCGGGAGCCGGCGACGAGGGCGCCGAGGTCCAGGGTGTAGAGGTGCTTGTCCTTGAGGGTCTCGGGCACTTCGCCCTTGACGATGGCCTGCGCCAGGCCCTCGACGACCGCCGTCTTGCCGACGCCGGGCTCGCCGATGAGGACCGGGTTGTTCTTGGTCCGGCGGGACAGCACCTGCATGACCCGCTCGATCTCCTTCTCGCGCCCGATGACCGGGTCGAGCTTGGACTCACGAGCGGCCTGGGTGAGGTTCCGGCCGAACTGGTCGAGGACCAGGGACGTCGAGGGCGTGCCCTCGGCAGGACCACCGGCGGTGGCGGCTTCCTTGCCCTGGTAGCCGGAGAGCAGCTGGATGACCTGCTGCCGCACCCGGTTGAGATCGGCACCCAGCTTCACGAGGACCTGGGCGGCGACGCCCTCGCCCTCGCGGATCAGGCCGAGCAGGATGTGCTCGGTGCCGATGTAGTTGTGGCCGAGCTGAAGGGCCTCGCGGAGCGACAGCTCCAGGACCTTCTTGGCACGGGGCGTGAAGGGGATGTGCCCGGACGGGGCCTGCTGGCCCTGGCCGATGATCTCCTCCACCTGCTGGCGGACCGCCTCGAGCGAAATCCCGAGGCTCTCCAGGGCCTTAGCGGCGACACCCTCACCCTCGTGGATAAGGCCCAGGAGGATGTGCTCGGTGCCGATGTAGTTGTGGTTGAGCATCCGGGCTTCTTCCTGAGCCAGGACGACAACCCGCCGCGCGCGGTCGGTGAACCTCTCGAACATCGTTAATCGCTCCTCAGAGCGGTCAGGCAGTAAGGGGTCGGTCCCCTCCCTGTCCTTCCGCAGCTTAGTCCCGCAAGCGGGGACCGCTCATTCCAACTGCCGACACCCGTCTCTGGCCTCCTGACCCGAACGCCGACAAATGCTCCAACCCAATGGTCCGAGACGATGTTCCCGCAGGCCAGGCACTTACCCTCACTGGCAGTACGCCGATGGCGAACGTGAGACGCCAGATCCTGCGTGTCGCCCCTCCTCACTAGGAATGTCTTACCCGTAAGCACTGACACTCCATGCGGCACACCCCGGTTCCCTCAGCTACGGGCGAACAGCCTTGCGTTCCGCCACACCGTCGGGCGGTCCCCCGTCGGACACGGAGAGTGCCGAAGGGAAAACGGTGCGTAACTTCGGACGCCGGTCCCGAGTTCCCCGGGCATGGCCCTCCCCGTTTCGCTCCCCGCACCCCGTTCACCGTTCAACCGTGACGGTGTGGCGTGGTGGTACGAGCACGAGCTCGGCTGGGCCACCGCGTCGGGGGGCGCCGGGGGTCCGGTGGAGTTGCTCACGGGACTGCGCTTCGACGTCCTGGAACTGCCGGCCGCCGCCGGGTTCGCCGTGCTGCGGCGGGTGGGAGGCCGGTGGCCCGTGGCCCTCGCGGGCCCCAGGATGCGGCTGCTGGTGGCCGCGGGCGCCGCCGACGAGCTGCCGGGACTGCTCGACTGGCTGGAGTGGGGCGGGATCGCCCTCGATCTGGTCGCCCTGGGCGCCGGCGACCGGACGACCGCTCCGATTCCCCCAGGATGGAGCGGGTCCGGCTCACACGGCGCCGCCTCGTGGCTGCGCCCCCCCGAACCCGGGCGCGAAGTGGAGCCGACGCTGCCGGCCATGTCGGCCGTCGGGGGCGTCACCGGTGCCCCCTGCCTTGTACGACTCGTGGACGCGGCGGCATCGGAATGTCACCGGGTCCGTTTGCTGGGTGCGGACCGCACTCAGCGGTTGGCGTCCTCGTAAGCCTGCTTGATATCGGCGGGCACGCGGCCGCGGTCGTTCACGTTGTAACCGTTCTCCTTGGCCCATGCGCGAATCTTCGCGGTGTCGGGGCTGCCACCCGCGGCCGCCCGGCCCTTGCCACGGCCGGCCGAAGCGCGGCCACCGGTACGACGGCCGCTCTTGGTGTACGGCTCGAGCAGGCCACGAAGCTTGTCGGCATTCGCGGTGGTGAGGTCGATCTCGTACGTCTTGCCGTCCAGAGCGAACGTCACCGTCTCGTCCGCCTCGCCACCGTCGAGGTCGTCGACAAGAAGGACCTGAACCTTCTGTGCCACCGGATTTCCTTTCATCGAAAATGCAGTACGCGGAAAGGAAACCGCTTTTCCCCGGAAAACACAAACCCCTGGGAGAGGTTCAGATCCCCGAGAGCCCAGGAAACATGCGCGATTCGGACATAGGGTGCCGGGATCCGGGATCGGCAGATCACAGGTGCAGAAGCATCCGACTGTTGCCCAAGGTGTTCGGCTTCACTCGTTCGAGACCGAGGAACTCGGCGACGCCCTCGTCATAGGAACGCAGGAGCTCGGTGTAGACATCTCCGTCGACCGGGGTCTCACCGATCTCGACGAAGCCGTGCCTCGCGAAGAAGTCGACTTCGAAGGTCAGGCAGAAAACCCTGCGGACGCCGAGCCAGCGGGCGGTGTGCAGCAACTTGTCGAGCACTTGATGACCGACTCCGGCGCCCGTGAAGTCGGGATCGACCGCGAGAGTGCGCACTTCGGCGAGGTCTTCCCACATCACGTGCAGTGCTCCGCAGCCGACGACACTGCCGTCCTCGTCGCGTTCCGCGACCCAGAACTCCTGGATGTCCTCGTAAAGCGTCACCGGTGCTTTGTCGAGGAGGATGCCTTCGGTGACGTACGGGTCGACGAGTCGGCGGATCGCCTGCACATCACTGGTCCGGGCCCGGCGCACGGTCACGGCTTTCGCCGGGCCGGGGGGCGGGAGCTCGGAGGACGGGGAGGGGGAGGACGACATGTCTGGACGCTATCGCCCGGTCTCCGCCTCGCCATCGGCGGCCCGGCCTCCCTGTGGTTCTTCCGCCGGTTCTTCGCCGCCCTGTTCGGGGGTGTCCCGTTGCACGACGCGGACCGCGTCGCTGAGTGCCTCTCGCTGCTCCGGCGACATCATCCCGAAGAAGGCCACGAGTGCGGCGGCGGGGTTGTCGCTCTTCGACCAGGCTTCGTTCATCAGTGCGGCCGAGTAGGCGGCCCGGGTGGAGACCGCCGTATATCGATAGGCGCGGCCCGAGACCTCCCGGCGCACCCAGCCCTTCTGATGGAGATTGTCCATTACGGTCATGACGGTGGTGTAGGCGATGGACCGCTCCTGCTGGAGATCCTCCAGGACTTCCCGGACCGTGACGGGCCGGTTCCATTGCCAGACGCGCGTCATGACGGCGTCTTCGAGCTCTCCCAATTGACGGGGCACATCTTCACCATAGTGGGAGATGTCGGAATAACTGGCTATTGACGGAGCAAAAAGGGCGTACGACGGGTAGGTCGTACGCCCTCGGCGCGGATGCCGCCGTACCGGCCGGTCAGGACTGCGCGGCGCCGTCCGCCTGGCGGGTGGCCTCGGCGCGGGCGAGCGCCGCGTCCACGGCCGCGTCCTCCTTGGCCTTGTTGGGGCCGCCCTGGCTCTTGACGATGGTCACGACGAGGCCGATGAAGAAGGCGGCCATCACCACGGGGGGCAGGAGCGCGGATACGTATTCCATGGCTCCAGGGTAGCTAGCCGACGGCCCGCTCCTCGGGTGGGGGCGCGGCGGGGCGCCGGCGGGGCGGGAAGACCTCGGACGGTTTGGGCACCGGCCGCTCGGACGGTGGTGGCGGGGAGGGCGGTGCGGGTCTGGGCTTCGGTTCGTTCGACCCGCCGTCGCGGCCGCCGGGCAGGGCGAGCAGCCGGGTGCGCGGGGCGGGCGTGACGTGCCGTCCGGCCAGCCGGGCCCGTACGGAGTGCTCGGCGAGCGTCCGGCAACGCTCCAGGAGGGCCGCGCCGACCGGCGTACCGCTGAGGGTGCGCAGTGCGGCGAGGTCCTCGGGTCCGGGGTCGTAGCCGGCGGCCAGGGCGTCCTGGAGCAGTTCCAGGTACCCGGCCGCCGAGCCGGGCAGGGCGTCGCGGTAGCGGGCGAGGTCGGCGAGGAGGAAGGCCCGCATCCGGCCGGCCTCGCGGACCGCCTCGTCCACGGAGCCGGCGAGTCGCAGGCAGTCCTGCACGTCTTCGTCGTCGAGGGGCGTGGGGTGGAGGGCATGGGCGAGGGCGCGTCGGAGCACACGCAGCTCGTCTGCGCCGAACGCCAGGCCGCCGCGGGATCCGTATGGCGTGGGCATGGCCCGACGATACGTGCTAATCGGACAAAATTCGCTTACCGGGCAATTGCCGGGCGCGTTGTCCTCACCCGGGGACGGTGCCCCCACAGCCCCCGGTGCGCACCGGGAAAGGGCACCGTCCCGGCCGTTGTGCCCACCCGTCGCGCCCGGCGGGACGTATTGCCGACGACGGACGGCGGGGCGCCCCCGCAACGGACGGCGGGCGGCGGGCGGCATCGCGCTACATGCGCGAGACGTTGCGTTCGTAGACCAGGCGGAGGCCGATCAGGGTCAGCCACGGCTCATGCTCGTCGATCTCCTTGGCCTCGCCCAGGACCATCGGCGCCAAGCCGCCCGTGGCGATGACCGTGACGTCGGAGGGGTCACCGTCACGGCCCACGAGTTCGCGTTTCATACGGCTGACGATGCCGTCGACCTGGCCGGCGAAGCCGTACACGATGCCCGCCTGCATGGCCTCGACCGTGTTCTTGCCGATCACGCTGCGCGGGCGGGCAAGTTCGATCTTGCGGAGCTGGGCGCCCCTGACGCCGAGCGCCTCCACGGAGATCTCGATACCCGGGGCGATCACCCCGCCGATGTACTCGCCGCGCACGCTGATCGGGTCGAACGTCGTCGCCGTACCGAAGTCGACGACGATCGCCGGGCCGCCGTACAGCTCGTTCGCCGCCACCGCGTTCACGATGCGGTCGGCGCCGACCTCCTTGGGGTTGTCGGTCAGGATCGGCACGCCGGTCTTGATGCCCGGCTCGACGAGCACGGCCGGGACGTCGCCGTAGTACCGACGCGTGACCTCGCGCAGCTCGTGGAGCACGGACGGGACGGTCGAGCAGATCGCGATGCCCTCGATGCCGTCGCCCAGCTCGTCGCCGAGCAGCGGGTGCATGCCCATCAGGCCCTGGAGGAGCACGGCGAGCTCGTCGGCGGTGCGGCGGGCGTCGGTGGAGATGCGCCAGTGCTCGACGATCTCCGCGCCGTCGAACAGGCCCAGGACGGTGTGGGTGTTGCCCGCGTCGATCGTGAGCAGCATCAGCCCTGGTCCGCCTCTCGCAGGTCGAGGCCGATGTCGAGGATCGGGGAGGAGTGGGTCAGCGCGCCGACCGCCAGGTAGTCGACGCCCGTCGCGGCGTACGCGGCGGCGTTCTCCAGGGTGAGGCGGCCCGACGACTCCAGCACGGCCCGGCCCGCGACGAGCGTGACGGCCTCGTCGGTCTCCGCCGGGGTGAAGTTGTCCAGCAGGATCAGGTCGGCGCCCGCGTCCAGGACCTCCCGGACCTGGTGGAGGGTGTCCACCTCGACCTCGATCGGTACGTCGGGGAAGGCCTCCCGCACCGCCTTGAAGGCCTGCGCGACACCGCCCGCCGCGACCACGTGGTTGTCCTTGACGAGGGCCGCGTCGGACAGCGACATCCGGTGGTTGACGCCGCCGCCGCAGCGGACCGCGTACTTCTCCAGGGCGCGCAGCCCCGGCGTGGTCTTGCGGGTGTCGCGGACCTGCGCCTTGTACCCCTCCAGGGCGTCCGCCCACGCGCGCGTGGCGGTGGCGATGCCGGACAGGCGGCACATGATGTTCAGCGCGCTGCGCTCGCCGGTGAGCAGGTCGCGGGTGCGGGTGGTGACCGACAGCAGCTTCTGGCCCGCCTCGACGCGGTCGCCGTCCGCCACGTGCCGCTCGACCGCGAACTCCTCCGTGCAGACGACCGACAGGATCGCCTCGGCGACGTGGATGCCGGCGACGACGCCCGCCTCCCTGGCCGTGAAGTCACCGGTCGCGACCGCGTCCTCGGGGATGGTCGCGACGCTCGTCACGTCCTCACCACCGTCCAGGTCCTCCTCGATGGCGCGGTACGCCACGTCCTCGACGAGGACGGGGTCGAGGCCGGCGTTCACGAGGAGCGCGGCGAGCGCCGGGTCGAGCCCGCACTCGTACACCTCGTCGTCGCCACCGCAGCCGCACCCGTCACCGCAGCCGCCGACGGCCTGGTCGGCCGGGGCGCTGATGTTGATCAGGGGTACGTCCACGGGCTGCGGGCGTTCTTCGGGCGTGCTCACGGTTACGGCTCCCTGGGGGCGTCGGCGTCGGTCGGGGGGAAGTCTTGGGTGTCGGTGGGCCGGACGTCCAGGCTCCGGTCGGGGCCGAGGCGGACCACCAGGTGGCGGCGCCAGGCGGTGTCGTCGCGGTCGGGGCGGTCCTCGCGCCAGTGGCAGCCGCGGGTCTCCTCGCGGCGGCGCGCGGCGGCGACGAGGACGCGGGCCACGCACAGCAGGTTGGTGGTCTCCCAGGAGTCCACGCCGGGCTCGGCGGCCTTGTGCCCGTCCGGCCCGTCGTTCAGCGCCTCGGCGTGGACGGCGTCCAGGGCGTCCGCGGCCTCCGCGAGGCTGGCGGCGGAACGCAGCACCCCGGCGCCCGTCGTCATGACGTGCTGGATGCGGCTGCGGGCGTCGGGGTCCAGGAGCGGGAGGACACGGGGCGCGGGGTGCGGCACGGGGTCGCCCGAGCGAGCAGGGGAGGCCGCGATGTCGTCGGCGATACGCTCGGCGAAGACCAGGCCCTCCAGGAGCGAGTTCGAGGCGAGCCGGTTGGCGCCGTGGACGCCCGTACAGGCGACCTCGCCGCACGCGTACAGGCCGGGCACGGTGGTGCGGCCGTGGAGGTCGGTGCGGACGCCGCCGGAGGCGTAGTGGGCCGCCGGGGCTACGGGGATGGGCTGGGTCACCGGGTCGATGCCGTGGGCGCGGCAGGCGGCGAGGATCGTCGGGAAGCGGGCCGCCCACATGTCGGGCCCGAAGTGCCGGGCGTCCAGGTACATGTGGCGGGCGCCCTGCTCGCGCATGCGGCGCATGATGCCCTTGGCGACGATGTCGCGCGGGGCGAGCTCGGCCAGCTCGTGCTGCCCGACCATGAACCGGACGCCGTCCGCGTCGACCAGGTGGGCGCCCTCGCCGCGTACCGCCTCCGACACCAGCGGCTGCTGGCCCTCGGCGTCCGGGCCGAGGAACAGGACCGTCGGGTGGAACTGGACGAACTCCAGGTCGCTGACCTCCGCGCCGGCGCGCAGCGCGAGCGCGACGCCGTCGCCGGTGGAGACCGCCGGGTTGGTGGTGGCGGAGAAGACCTGGCCCATGCCGCCGGTGGCGAGAACCACGGCCGGGGCGTGGACGGCGCCCACGCCGTCGTGCTGGCCCTCGCCCATGACGTGCAGGGTGACGCCGGCCGTGCGGCCCTCGGCGTCGGTGAGCAGGTCCAGGACCAGCGCGTTCTCGATGGTGCGTACGGCGCGGTCGCGGACCGCGTCGACCAGCGCGCGGGAGATCTCGGCGCCGGTCGCGTCACCCCCCGCGTGCGCGATGCGGCGGCGGTGGTGGCCGCCCTCGCGGGTGAGCTCGATCGTGCCGGCCTCATCGGTGTCGAAGCGGGCGCCCGTCGCGATCAGGCGGCGTACCGCGTCGGGGCCCTCGGTGACCAGGAGGCGAACGGCTTCCTCGTCGCAGAGGCCGGCGCCCGCGACGAGCGTGTCGTCGAGGTGCTGCTCGGGGGTGTCGCCCTCACCGAGCGCCGCCGCGATGCCGCCCTGCGCCCAGCGGGTGGAGCCGTCGTCGAGGCGGGCCTTGGTGACGACGACCGTACGCAGCCCGGCGGCCGCGGTGCGCAGGGCGGCGGTCAGGCCCGCGACGCCGGAGCCGACCACGACGACATCGGCGTCGATCGACCAGCCGGGGGCGGGGGCCTGGAGGCGTATGCCGGTCATGCGGGGGCTCCGAAGGTGAGGGGGAGGTTGTCGATCAGCCGCGTGGTGCCGACCTTCGCGGCGACGGCGAGGATCGCCTCGCCGGTGTGGTCGTCGGGGACGTCGGTGAAGTCGGCGGGGTCCACCAGGGCCAGGTAGTCCAGGCGCAGCGGCGGGTCGGCCTTCGCCGCCTCGTCGAGTACCGCGCCGGCGGCGGCCCGAACCGCGTGGGCGCCGCCGCCGGGTGCCGCCGCGGCCACCGCGTGGGCGTCGGCGGCCGCGCGGGCCTCGCCGAGCCGGGACAGGGCCTCGGCGCGGCTCTCGGAGGCGGGCAGCGTCTCGGCGCGGGCCAGCAGCGCCGTCTGCGCGGCGAGCCGGTCGCGGGCGGCGAACAGCGCGGCGGACAGGGCGAGGGCGGTGCGGCGCTCGCGCGGCGAGAGGTAGCGGTTGCGGCTGGACAGGGCCAGGCCGTCGGGCTCGCGGACGGTCGGTACGCCGACGATCTCGACGGGGAAGTTCAGGTCCTGGACCATGCGGCGGATCAGGGCGAGCTGCTGGGCGTCCTTCTGGCCGAAGAACGCCGCGTCGGGGCGGGTCAGGTGCAGCAGCTTGGCGACGACGGTGAGCATGCCGTCGAAGTGGCCGGGGCGGGACGCGCCCTCCAGCCGCTCGCCCATGGGGCCGGCGGTGATCCGCACCTGGGGCTGTCCGCCCGGGTAGACCTCGTCGACGGACGGGGCGAACACGGCGTTCGCGCCGGCCTGCTCGGCGGTCTTGAGGTCGGCCTCCAGGGTGCGGGGGTACCGGTCGAGGTCCTCGCCCGCGCCGAACTGGAGCGGGTTCACGAAGACCGTGACCAGGACGTATCCCGCCCTGCCGACGTGCTTGCGCGCGGCGCGGACCAGGGTGGCGTGGCCCTCGTGGAGGGCGCCCATGGTCATGACGACGGCGGTCCGGCCCCGGGGCGCGCGGTGTTCGAGGACGTGTTCCAGGCCGTCGCGCGTCGGGATCAGTTCGAAGTCGGGGCTCATCGGCCGCTGTCTCCTTCTGCTCCTGCGGAGCCGTCAGTTCCGGTGGAGCCGTCGGCTCCCGCGGAGCCGTCCGCGAGGACGCCGAGCAGGTCCTCGGCGAGCTCGGGCTTGAGGACGCCATGGGCGAGGGCGCGGTCCGCGGTGGTGCGGGCCATGGCGAGGTATCCGGCGACGGTGGCGGGCGCGTGCTTGCGCAGCTCCGCGACGTGCGCGGCGACCGTGCCCGCGTCACCGCGCGCGACGGGGCCGGTGAGGGCGGCGTCACCGGAGCGCAGGGCGTTGTCCAGGGCGGCGCCGAGGAGCGGGCCGAGCATCCGGTCCGGTGCGCCGACACCGGCCTGGCGGAGCAACTCCATGGACTGGGCCACGAGCGTGACGAGGTGGTTCGCGCCCAGCGCAAGGGCCGCGTGGTAGAGCGGGCGGGCCGCTTCCTCGATCCACTCGGGCTCGCCGCCCATCTCGACGACCAGGGCCTCGGCGGCCAGGCGCAGCTCGTCGGGGGCGGTGACGCCGAACGAGCAGCCCGCGAGGCGCTGGACGTCGACGGCGGTGCCGGTGAACGTCATGGCGGGGTGCAGGGCGAGCGGGAGGGCGCCGGCGCGGCGGGCCGGGTCGAGCACGGCGGTGCCGTACCGCCCGGAGGTGTGGACGAGGAGCTGGCCCCGGCGTACGGCGCCGGTGTCGGCCAGGCCCTGGACCAGGCCGGGCAGCGCGTCGTCGGGGACGGTGAGCAGGACCAGGTCGGCGCGCTCCAGGACCTGGGCGGGCGGGACGAGCGGCACGTCGGGCAGCAGCTCGGCGGCGCGCCGCCGGGAGGCGTCGGACACGCCCGAGACGGCGACCGGGCGGTGCCCGGCGAGCTGCAGCGCAGCGGCGAGGGCGGGTCCCACCCGGCCGGCGCCGACGACGCCGACGGCGAGCCGGGCGGGGCGGGTCTGTGATGATGCGTTCACGCGTCGACGGCCTTCCGTTCCAGTCCGCGGGGGGTACCGGACGATTTCTCGTCATGCTACGCCAGCGTTACGCGGGGCTATGTCACTGTCCACAGCCTGTGGACCGCTCCCGGTCGCGGGGACGGCTCGGGCGGTGGTCGCGGGCCGCGCGGAGGGCGGCCACGTCGTCCCGGCCGGGGAGCGGCGGGGGCTCCTCGCCGTGCCGGACGGCCCGGTAGGCGTCGATCATGTGCTGCTGGAGGGCGTTCATGCACGCCACCCTCCGCCCGCCCGCCCCGTACCGCCCCGTCGATTGACGAGCCCCGTCAAATGGCGCGAGGCCCACCGCCGGACCCCTCACCATGGGGACGTGAGCGTGATCATCGACATCACGGGCCTGCCGCCCGAGCGCATCGTCTTCGAGCCGTCGCCCCTCGCCGAGCTGGGCGTGGCGCTGCACGCGCTGGCCGAACCCGGCCACCATCCGGGTCTCCACGGCTGGGCGACCGCGACCGCCGCCGCGCTCAAGCCGGACCTGGCCGACCGTCTCCACGAGGCGAACTTCCTCTGGACGACCAGCTTCTCGGACATCCTCCTTCCGTACGCCGGTATCCGCGGCGGTGACGGCCGCACCGGCGCGACGCTCGCCGAGGAACTGGACATGCTGGACCGGCTGGACGAGGACCGGTTCGTCACCGCCGCGCTGGAGTTCACCTGCTCCGAGCAGTACCCGACCGGTGGCCCCCTCCGTCCCGAGCGGGCCCTGGAGCTGGCCGCCAACCGCGGCCCCAAGCAGCTCGAGTTCACCCGCCGGATGCTCGCCGACCCCGCCGGCGTACGCGCCTGGCTGCGGAGGCTCTTCGAGGACTGCGACCGGGCGTTCTTCGCGGACACCTGGCGCCGGGTCGCGCCCGGCCTCGCCGCCGACGCCCGGCACAAGACGGAGCTCCTGCGCCGCAAGGGCCTGTCCGAGACGCTGCGCGCGGTGTCGCCCGCCGTGACGACGACGTTCTCGGAGGACGGCGACCGGCAGCGCATCGAGGTGGACAAGCTGGCGAACGGCCGGACCACCGCCGTCGACCCCTCGGTCGGCGCGGGCGTGACGTTCGTACCGTCCAGTTTCGGCTGGCCCCACCTGATGGTGCTGCACGCCCCGGGCTGGCGGCCCCTCGTGCACTACCCCGTGGGCGCCCCGGAGCTGCCGAGCCCCGCCTCCGTGGAGCTGCTCCAGCTCCGCATGGACGCCCTGGCCCACCCCATGCGGATGCGGATGTGCCGACAGCTCGCGCGCGCCGCGTACACGACGGGTGAGCTGGCCGAGACGTACGGCATCACCCCGCCGGAGGTCTCCCGCCACCTGGCCGTGCTGAAGAAGGCCTCGCTCGTGACGACCCGGCGCCGCGGCCGGTACGTCCTGCACCAGTTGGACGTGGCCGCGGTGGCCCGGATCGGCAGCGACTTCCTGGAGACGGTGCTGCGCTGAGGCCAGGGGCGGGGCGGCCGCGCTCAGAACCCGCCGCCCCCGGCCCGTACCAGGCCCGTCTCGTACGCCAGGACGACCACCTGGACGCGGTCCCGCAGCGCGAGCTTGGTGAGGATGCGGCCCACATGGGTCTTGACCGTCGCCTCGGACAACACCAGCCGGGCCGCGATCTCGCCGTTCGACAGGCCCTGGGCGACCAGCATCATGACCTCGCGCTCCCGCTCGGTCAGCTTCTCCAGCGTCTTGTCGCGCGGCTCCTTGCCGGTGGCCGGGAGCATCGGGGAGAAGCGGTCCAGGAGGCGCCGGGTGGTGGACGGCGCGACGACCGCGTCGCCGCTGTGCACGGAGCGGATGGCGCTGAGCAGTTCACCGGGCGGTACGTCCTTCAGCATGAAGCCGCTGGCACCCGCCTTCAGCCCCGAGAACGCGTACTCGTCGAGGTCGAAGGTGGTGAGGATGAGGACCTTGGGGGCGTTCGGGGAGCCGCAGATGCGGCGGGTCGCCTCGACGCCGTCGAGCCTCGGCATCCGTACGTCCATCAGGACCACGTCCACGGCGGTGGAGCGGAGGATGTCGATGGCCTCGGCCCCGTCGCCCGCCTCCGCGACGACCTCCATGTCCGGCTGGGCGGCGAGCACCATGCGGAAGCCGGTGCGCAGCAGCACCTGGTCGTCGACGAGCATCACACGGATGGACATGCGGCAGTCCTTAGGAAGGGGTCAGTGGGCGGGCTTGAGAGGGAGCAGGGCGCTGATCCGGAACCCGCCGCCCGGCCGCGGCCCGGCGTCGAGGGTGCCGCCGACCATACCGACGCGCTCACGCATGCCGATCAGGCCGTGGCCCCTGCCGTCGGCGCCCCCGTCCTCGTACAGCTCGTGGGCCGCGCCGCGACCGTCGTCCTCGACCAGCAGGCCGAGTCCGTCGTCGAAGTACACCAGCCGCACGCTCGCCCCGGCGTCCGGGCCGCCGTGCTTGCGGGTGTTGGTCAGCGCCTCCTGGACGATGCGGTACGCGGTGAGCTCGACGCCGCTCGGCAGCGGGCGGGCGGTGCCCTCGACCCGGAAGTCGACGGTCAGGCCGGCGGCGCGGACCTGCTCGACCAGCTCCTCGATCTGCTGGACGTCGGGCTGCGGCACGTAGTCCTCGGAGTCCTGCGGCTCGCCGGTGCGGAGGATGCCGAGCAGCCGGCGCATTTCGGCGAGGGCCTGGCGGCCGGTGGTCGAGATGGTGTCGAGGGCTTGTCTGGCCTGGTCGGGCGAGCTGTCGAGAACGTAGGCGGCGCCGTCGGCCTGGACGACCATGACGGAGACGTTGTGGGCGACGACGTCGTGCAGTTCGCGGGCGATACGGGCGCGCTCGGCGGCGACGGCGACCTTGGCCTGGGCCTCGCGCTCGCGTTCCAGCCGGGAGGCGCGCTCCTCAAGCTGGGCGAAGTAGGCCCGGCGGGTGCGCATGGAGTCGCCGAGCACCCAGGCGAGCACGAACGGCACGGCCATCACGACGGTGAAGAAGATCTTGCCGGCGGTGGAGACGTTCTCCTCGGGCCAGCGCAGCTGGGAGAGCGGCGCCGCGCACACCCCTCCGACGAGCGCGAGGCGGGAGGCCCACCGCGGGCCGTCGCTCTGCGCCGCGACGGTGTAGATGACGACGAGCATCGCGAAGTCGGCCGGGTTGATCTCGATGTCCAGGGCGAGCTGCGCGACGCCGAGGGCGGCGATGAGCACCAGCATCTTCTCGGGCGCGCGGCGGCGCAGCGCGAGGGCGAGGCAGAGCAGCAGGACGATCCCGGCGGCCACTGGGCGGGGTTCGGCACCCTCCGGGGCCTGGGCCACCCACAGCAAGGAGAACCCGAGGAGCATCACAGCCCAGAAACTGTCGACGCCCGTGGGGTGTCTGCGGATGAAGTCGTAGAGGCGCTGCACGTAACCCAGCGTAGGGAAGACCGATAGGTGCATGGGTCAACCGGAGGTTCGATCCACGGGGCGGAGGCGTACTCCGCAAGGTGGAGACTGGTGCCCGTGAATGATGAGACGTGTCAACGCGGTCCGTGGCGTGGCTGGCGGGAGGCCACGGAGGCGGCTCTGTACGGGCCCGGCGGCTTCTACCTCCGCCCCGAGGGCCCGGCGGGGCACTTCCGCACCTCCGTACACGCCTCGCCGCTGTTCGCGGGGGCGGTGGCCCGGCTGCTCGGCCGGGTCGCGAAGGAGCTGGGCGGGCCCGACGAGATCGCGCTGGTCGACATGGGAGCGGGCCGCGGCGAGCTGGTGTCGGCGGTGCTGGCGGCGGCCCCGGCGGATCTTCGGGTACGGGCGTACGCCGTCGAACGCGCCGCCCGGCCCGAGGGGCTCGACCCGCGCGTCACGTGGTCGGCCGAGCCGCCGTCCGGTGTGCGTGGCCTGCTGTTCGCGAACGAGTGGCTGGACAACGTGCCGGTGGACGTGGCGCAGCTGGACGGGTCGGGCACGCCCCGGTACGTCGAGGTGGCGCCCGACGGCACGGAGCGGCCGGGCGCCCCCGTGGAGGGCGCGGACGCCGCGTGGCTGGCCCGCTGGTGGCCGCTGCGGGAGGCGGGCGAGCGCGCCGAGATCGGCCGGCCGCGCGACGAGGCCTGGGCCCGCGCGGTGGGCACCCTGTCGGCGGGTCTGGCGGTGGCGGTCGACTACGCCCACACGGCCGCCGCACGGCCCCCGTTCGGCACCCTCACGGGATTCCGCGCGGGGCGCGAGGTCCCCCCGGTGCCGGACGGGACGTGCGACGTCACGGCGCACGTGGCTCTCGACGCGTGCGCGGAGGCGGGGGCGGACGCCTGCGCGGAGGCGGGCGCGAAGGTGGGCCGCGTCCCGTGCGCCCCGGAGCTGCTCACCCAGCGGGAGGCGCTCGGGCGGCTCGGGGTGAGCGGGGGGCGCCCGCCCCTCGACATGGCCCGCACCGACCCCGCCGGTTACGTACGGGCGCTCGCCCGTGCCGGGGAGGCCGCCGAGCTGACCGCACGGGGCGGGCTCGGGGACTTCACCTGGCTGCTCCAGAGCGTGCCCGGGGAGGGATACTGTCCGGCATGACGGAGACCACGGTCGGCATCGGCGGTGCCGCGGAAAGCACCGACATGGTGCTGAACATCGGACCCCAGCACCCCTCCACGCACGGCGTGCTGCGCCTCCGGCTCGTCCTGGACGGCGAGGTGATCCGGCACGCCGAGCCGGTCGTCGGCTATATGCACCGGGGCGCGGAGAAGCTCTTCGAGGCACGCGACTACCGCCAGATCATCATGCTGGCCAACCGCCACGACTGGCTGTCGGCGTTCTCCAACGAGCTGGGTGTCGTCATGGCCGTCGAGCGGATGCTCGGCATGGAGGTGCCGGAGCGGGCCGTGTGGACCCGCACCCTGCTCGCCGAGCTGAACCGGGTCCTGAACCACCTGATGTTCCTCGGCTCGTACCCCCTCGAACTGGGCGGTATCACACCGATCTTCCACGCCTTCCGGGAGCGGGAGGACCTCCAGCACGTCATGGAGGAGGTCTCCGGCGGCCGGATGCACTACATGTTCAACCGGGTCGGCGGCCTCAAGGAGGACCTGCCGGCGGGCTGGCTCGGCCGGGCCCGCGCCGCGGTGGCCGAGGTCCGCTCCCGTATGGACGTCTACGACCGGCTCGTCCTCGGCAACGAGATCTTCCGGGGCCGCACCCGCGGCGTGGGCGTCCTGTCGCCGGAGATCGTCCACGCGTACGGGGTCAGCGGCCCGATCGCCCGCGCCTCGGGCGTCGACTTCGACCTGCGCCGCGACGAGCCGTACCTGGCGTACGGGGAGCTCCAGGACACCCTGGAGGTCGTCACCCGTACCGACGGCGACTGCCTGGCCCGGTTCGAGTGCCTGCTGGGGCAGACCCACAACTCGCTGGACCTCGCTGACGCGTGCCTGGACCGGATCGCCGGACTGCCGCCCGGTCCGATCAACCAGCGGCTGCCGAAGGTCCTCAAGGCGCCCGAGGGCCACACGTACGCCTGGACCGAGAACCCGCTCGGCCTCAACGGCTACTACCTGGTCTCCAAGGGCGACAAGACCCCGTACCGCCTCAAGCTCCGCTCGGCGTCCTACAACAACATCCAGGCGCTGGTGGAGCTGCTGCCCGGCACGCTGGTCGCGGACATGGTGGCGATCCTGGGGTCGTTCTTCTTCGTCGTCGGCGACATCGACAAGTAGCCGGCCGCGCCTCATTGAATCCGCGGCGCCTCCACGACACCGCGGCGCGCGTCACGACACCGCGTCGCGCCGCAGCTCCACCACGTCGAGCTGCTCGGTCTCGTCGTGGGCGGTCAGGTCGATGACCTTGCCGACCGCGCGGTCCTCCCGGCGCCGTACGGCGAGGGCCTCCTCGCCCACGACGTCGGCCAGGTCCTCGTGCTGCACGGACTCGATGCCCTGTCCGGACTCGATGCCCTGTCCGGACTCGAGGGCGGCGGGGGTCTTCGCGCCCGTGCCGAAGAAGTCGAAACCGCCCTGGAGGCGCGATGCCGGGCGGCGCTGCTCGGTGCGCGGCACGACCGCGGCGGCCGGCGGGACCCGGCGCATCGTGGACGCGCCGTGGGCGGAAGGGGCGGCGGCCGACGGGCGGTCGTGCTGCCGCTCGGCGACCGCCGCGTGCTTCCCCTGCGGCTCGTCCACCTCACGGGCCCGCTCCGCCAGGTCACGGCGCCGGGCCTCTTCGGTGGTGCGCCTGGCCTCCTGCCCGGCGGCGTTGCGCGTCAGGTTCTCCAGCGCCTTGGCGGCCTGGAGGTACGCGGACGGCGTGGGTGTCGAGCTCGCGGCGGGCAGCGCCCGGGCGGGGGCGGCGGCCTCCAGGGCGAGCTGACGGCGGCCCTCCAGGGCGCTGGCGCGCTCGGTCTCGGCGGTGGCGTACCGGCGCAGCAGCTCGGCGTGCTCGTTGCGCAGCGCGGCCAGCTCGACCCGCTTGGCGCGCAGCTTGGCGTCGAGCTTGGCGCGCAGCTCGCGGGACTCCTCCAGGTCGGTCTCCAGCTCGGCCATGCGCTCCTCGGTGCGCCACTGGTCACCGGCCCGGGCCCGGGTCAGTTCGGCGACGCGGCGGCCGGCCGCGCGGTCCCAACTGCGCATCAAAACCGCGCCGGTGACCGCCGCGGCGGCCGCGGCGGCCGCCAGGAGGCGTGGCACCAGCGGATCGGCGAAGAGCCAGGCGCCACCGGCGCACAGAACGGCCGCGCCGGCTACCGCGGAAGGAGGCAGAAGCCTGTGCAGGGGTGGGGAATGGCGGTGGCGTCCACGTGGCATGGCCTGAAATTTACCGTGCGTAGGCGCCGTATGGGGTGTCGGACCGGCAATGTTTCGGCCCTGTGATGCGAATCGGCTCCGCACCGGGCCGACACCCCTGGCGGCACTTACTTCTTGATCAGTCCCTTGGACTCCAGGTAAGCCTTCGCCACGTCCGACGGCTTTGCCCGCTCGGCGTCGACCTTCCTGTTCAACTCCACCAGATCCTCCGTCGTGAGCACCCCGGTGATCTTGTTGAGAGCCGCGGCTATCTCCGCCGAACCGGCGTCCTTCGCATTGACGACCGGCAGCACGTTGTCGGCGTTCTGGAGCTTCTTGTCGTCCTCCAGCAGCACCAGCCCGAAGTTGTCCAGGGTCGCGTCCGTCGTGGTGGTCAGGACGAGCTGGTCGATGCCGTCCTTCACGGCCTGTTTGGCCTGCGGCGTGCCCACGCCCTTGGGATCGATGCCCGTCACATCGATGCCGTACGTCTTCTTCAGTCCGGGCGCGCAGAAGGGCCGTATCTCGCACTCGTCCCCGGCCGCGATCTTGACCTTCAGCTTCGACGCACCGAGATCGGAAAGCGTCCTGAGCTTGTTCTTCTCGGCGAATTCCCTGGTCACCGCGAAGGCGTTCTGATCGACCGCGTCACCGGCCGGGAGGACCTTCAGACCGCGTGGCCCGGCGAGCTTCTCCAACGCCGTCACGGTGGCGGCGACATCGCTGGACGCGACCGGCTTCTCCTCGACCGCCTTCGGACCGTTCACCTTCGCGTTCAGGAATTCCGCAAGCGTAGCCGCGTATTCCGGTACGACGTCGATCTCGCCCTTCTCCAGGGACGGTTCATAGAGCTCGCGGTTCTCCACGGTCTTGATGGACGTGGAGTAGCCGGCGTCCTTCAGCACCTGCGCGTACAGCTCCGCCAGCACGTTGGCCTCGGTGAAGCCCGCCGACCCGACGACCAGCGCCCCCTTGTCGCCGCCGCCGGTCGACGAGGTGTCCGAGCCGCCCCGCTCCTCCAGGCTCTGGCCGCCGCCGCACGCGGCCAGCCCGCCGGTGAGCGCCACCACGCCCAGTACCGCACCCGTCATGCGGAAATTCCTGCTCATCACGTTCTCCGTCCGGTCCAGCTCTGTCGCCGTCAGCTTCGGTTCAGTGCGCGCGCCGGGTGGCCCGCATGGGGTCGCACAGCCGGCCCACCACCACCAGCAGGCCCTCGGCCAGCAGGGCGAGCGCGCCGACCACCAGCGCCCCGGCGACCACCTGCGCGGTGTCGTTCGTGTTGAACCCGGCGGTGATGATCCGGCCCAGCCCGCCCTCGCCCGCCATCGCGGCGAGCGTCGCGGTGGCGATCACCTGCACGGTCGCCGACCGCAGCCCCGTCATCACCATCGGGTACGCGAGGGGCAGTTCCACCCGGCGGAACACCTGGCCGCCGGACATCCCCATTCCCCGCGCCGCCTCGACCACCGCACGGTCCACCTCGCACATGCCCACGTACGCGTTGGTGAGCAGCGGCGGCACGGCGAACAGCACGAGCGCGATGATCGTCGGCAGGTCGCCGTGCCGGCCCAGCGGAGTGAGCGTCAGCAGCACCAGCACCGCCAGCGTGGGCACCGCACGCCCCACGTTGGAGATGTTGACGGCCAGCGCGCCGCCCCGGCCGATGTGCCCGAGCCACAGCGCGAGCGGCAGCGCGATCAGGCACGAGACCACAAGGCACACACCGCTGAACCAGAGGTGCTCGGCCAGCCGGTGCCACACCCCGCTCTCGCCCTGCCAGTTGGCCCCGGTCGTCAGCCAGACCCAGGCGTCGGACACCGCGCCCATCCCTCACCCCGCCTTGCGTATGCGTATGCGAGTCCGTACGCCCGGCACGCGAGCCGGCCGGCTCCAGGGGGTGAGCCGCCGCTGGAGCCAGAGCAGCAGCAGGTCGGCCGTGACCGCGAGCAGCACGCACAGCACCGAGGCGGTCAGCACCTGCGCCTTGAAGAAGCTCTTCAGTCCCGTCGTGATGAGGGTGCCGAGACCGCCGTAGTCCACCAGCGCGCCGACCGTCGTGAGCGCGACCGTCGACACCGTCGCCATCCGCACGCCCGCCATCACCGCCGGCAGCGCCAGGGGCAGTTCGACCTCCCACAGCAGCCGCCCCGGCCCGTACCCCATCCCGCGCGCCGCCTCCCGGGCGTCCTCGGGCACCGAGGCGAGTCCGGCCAGGATGTTCCGCACGAGAATGGTCAGCGAGTACAGCACGAGGCCGGTCACTACCAGCGCGGCCGACAGGCCGAAGAACGGCAGCAGCAGCGAGAACATCGCCAGCGACGGAACGGCGTACAGCACGGTCGTCAGTCCCAGGACCGGCGCCGCGAACCGCGGCCGGGCACGCACCAGCAGCGCCAGCGGGAAGGCCACGGCCAGCCCGATCAGCACCGACACGGCCGTGATCCACACGTGCTCGACGGTGGCCTCGGTCAACTCCTGGGCGCGGGAGCGGACGTACTCGCCGCAGATCCAGTCGTTGGCAGCCAGGCATCCGGCAGCGCTCACCACCGCACTCACCCGCCCCCTCCCCGACCCGCGTCCGCCCGATCCGGTGTTCGATCAGACAACGACCCTAACCCCCGCCACCGACAATCACCGCCCGACACCACAGCCTGGCAACACGGCCTTCACACACGGGGCGTCGACGGCGGGCGGCATGCGGCCACAATGGGGCCATGATCCGATTCGAGCACGTCACGAAGCGGTACGCGGACGGCACGACCGCCGTCGACGACCTGTCGTTCGAGGTGGCCGAGGGCGAACTGGTCACGCTCGTCGGACCGTCCGGCTGCGGCAAGACCACCACGATGAAGATGGTCAACCGGCTGATCGAACCGACCGAGGGCCGGATATACGTCGACGGCCAGGACGTGGCGGACATCGACCCCGTCCAGCTGCGCCGCCGGATCGGCTACGTCATCCAGCAGGTCGGCCTCTTCCCCCACAAGACGGTCCTGGAGAACACCGCGACCGTCCCCCACCTGCTCGGCGTCAAACGCGCCACGGCACGCGCCCGCGCCGCCGAACTCCTCGACCTCGTGGGCCTCGACCCGTCCCTCTACGGCAACCGCTACCCCGAGCAGCTCTCCGGCGGCCAGCGTCAGCGCGTCGGTGTCGCCCGCGCGCTGGCCGCCGACCCACCCGTGCTGCTGATGGACGAGCCGTTCGGCGCCGTCGACCCGGTCGTACGCGAACACCTCCAGAGCGAGTTCCTCAAGCTCCAGTCGGAGGTGCGCAAAACGGTCCTGTTCGTCACGCACGACATCGAGGAGGCGGTCCGGCTGGGCGACCGCATCGCTGTCTACGGGCAGGGCAGGATCGAGCAGTTCGACGCTCCGGCCACCGTGCTGGGCGCTCCCGCGACCCCGTACGTCGCCGACTTCGTCGGCGCCGACCGCGGCCTCAAGCGGCTGTCCGTCACGCCCATCGAGGTGAGCGACCTCGAACAGCCGCCGATCGTCCACCTGGAGGACCCGCTGCCCCGCGAACTCGGCGCCCGCTGGGCGGTCGTCCTGGACCGTGAGGACAACCTGCACGGCTGGATCTCGGCGGAGAGCGCCGGCCGCGGCGGCGGGACCGTGGGCGACCACGCCCGGCGCATGGAGGCCTGGCTGCCCGTCGGCGCCTCGCTCAAGCAGGCCTTCGCGACCATGCTCCAGCACGACGCGGGCTGGGTCGCCGTCATCGACCGTGAGGAGCGGGGACGTTTCCTCGGCGTCCTGACCCCGGCCCGGCTGCACGAGGCGCTGCGCCGCTCGATCGACGCGGACGCCCAGGACATTCCCCGTACCGAGGCCGATGTCCGGACGGTCGGCTGATCAGACCGCGCTGAGCCGGCCGCTCATCCACACCAGCGCCGGCGGGATCTCGCGGGTCCAGGTGTTGAAGTTGTGCCCGCCGCTGTCGAGGGTGATCGACGAGACACGCGCGGGGGACTTCACCTTCTTGATGAAGGAGAGGGTCCCCTTGAGGTTCCCCTCGCCCTTGCGCGAGGTGGTGACGAGGAACGACGACCGCCCCTGCGGCAGGTTGTCCAGGCTCCAGAGCAGGTCGGCGTGGTTGCGCAGGCGCTGGTCGCCCTTGAACAGGTCGCCGGTCGTCATGTCCTCGGCGGCCTTGTAGTACGCGGACAGGCCCGCGCCGGCCGCGTACCGCTCGGGATGGTGCATGGCGACCTTCAGGGCGCAGTAGCCGCCGGTCGAGTTGCCGATGAAGCCCCAGTTCCGCGGGGCGGTGCCGACGCGGTACGTCTCGGAGACCGCCTTGGGCAGGTCCTCGGCGAAGAAGGTCTCGGTCTGCGGGCCGCCCGGGACGTCCACGCACTCGGTGTCGCGCGGCGGGGCCACGGTGGGCCGCATCATCACCAGGATCATCGGCTGCATCTTCTTGTCCTTGGCCTGCTCATAGGCCGTACGCGGGTACTTCAGCCCCTTGAGCAGGTTCTCGGCGGTGCCCGGGTAGCCGGTGAGCACGACGGCCGCGGGGAAGGTCTTCCTGGCGTACGCGGGCTGGAAGTACTCCGGCGGCAGGTAGACGTACGCGGGGCTGTCGATCTTCGACTTCTCCCCCGCGATGACGACCTTCTGGACCTGCCCGCCGACCGCCGGGCGGCCCCCGGGCACCCCCTCGATCTTCTGCTTGCCGACGACCTTGATGTCCTTGCCGCCCGCAGAGTGGTCGACGACCACCCCCAGCTCCTGCTCCTGTCCGAACAGGTCCGCCCAGGAGCCGTAGAAGAGGAAGTAGTTGTTGGCCGCGAGCCCGACGGACGCGAACAGCGTGAGCTGGGTCGCCAGCAGCAGGCCTATCCGGCCGAGCACCGCCCGCCAGCCGCCGCGCGCCAGCCGTGGCCACAGCCAGACCGTGAGGGCGAACAGCACCACGGCCAGCAGGGAGGCCAGCGCCAGGACTTTGTTGCTGGTGAGACCCATGAGTCGTTCTAGCCTTCTTCGTCGAGATTTTCCGGGGTGGGAATGAACCCGCCCCCCACGAGCCCCGTCCTAGAGAGCGCAAATCGTCCGGGCCGAACCGAATCCGTTCCGGCCGATGGGACACAACGAAACTTTGCGGAGCCTTGGGAAGCGATGTCTGTCACGGTAGATGGGGATAAGTCGGGATCGGTTCCGAGCCGGATACGCCGTGTCCTGCGCGGGCCACGCGCCGAGAAGGTGCCCGCCCTGGTCGGCACGGCATGCACGTTCATCGGTCTGATCGACATCGCCGCGGGCGTCTTCCCGCGCTTCCGCGCCAGCCGCATGCACGCCATCGCGGAGGTGCTGCCCGGCACCCTGGGCCCGCTCTCGGCGGCCCTCTCCCTCGGCGTCGGCGTGCTGCTGCTGCTCCTCGCCCACGGGCTCAAGCGCCACAAGCGCCGCGCCTGGAGGGCCGCCGTGATCCTCCTGCCGGTGGGGGCCGTGGCGCAGTTCGTCTACCGCCACTCCGTCATCGGGGTGCTCTTCTCGCTGCTGCTCCTGGCGCTGCTGCTGCGCCACCGCGGCGAGTTCGCCGCGCTGCCGGACCCGCGCAGCCGCTGGAAGGCGCTGGCCAACTTCGTCCTCATGGGCGCCGGATCCATCGCGCTCGGACTCGTCATCGTCAGCGCCCACCCCGGGAAGGTCATCGGCAGCCCGAGCCTGAGCGACCGCCTGGAACACGTGCTGTACGGCCTGTTCGGCATGGAGGGCCCGGTCGCCTACCGCGGCGGCGTCGACTGGACCGTCGGCTACTCGCTCGGTGCCCTCGGCCTGCTGACCGCCATCACCACGATCTACCTGGCCTTCCGCCCCGAACACCCGGTCGCCCGGCTGACCGAGGACGACGAGGCCCGGCTGCGCGCCCTGCTGGACAAGCACGGCAGCCGCGACTCGCTCGGCCACTTCGCGCTCCGCCGCGACAAGGGCGTCGTCTTCTCCCCCAGCGGCAAGGCCGCCGTCTGCTACCGCGTCGTCTCCGGCGTGATGCTCGCCAGCGGCGACCCGATCGGCGACGTCGAGGCCTGGCCCGGCGCCATCGAGCGGTTCATGGACGAGGCCAAGGCCCACTCCTGGACACCCGCCGTCATGGGCTGCTCCGAGACCGGCGGCGAGGTGTGGACCCGCGAGACCGGCCTGGACGCGCTGGAGCTCGGCGACGAGGCGGTGGTGGACGTCGCGGATTTCTCCCTGACCGGGCGCGCCATGCGCAACGTGCGCCAGATGGTCAAGCGCATCGAGCGCAATGGGTACACGACCCGGGTCCGGCGCGCCCGTGACCTCTCGGACGGCGAGCTGGAGCGGATCCGGCGCGCCGCGGCCGACTGGCGGGGCACCGACACCGAGCGGGGCTTCTCCATGGCGCTGGGCCGGATCGGCGACCCGGCCGACGGTGACGCGGTGATCGCCACCGCCCACAAGGAGGACCCGGATTCCCCGTACGGCGACCTGAAGGCGATCATCCACTTCGTGCCGTGGGGTACGGACGGGATGTCGCTGGAGCTGATGCGCCGCGACCGCTCCGCCGACCCCGGCATGAACGAACTGCTGATCGTCGCCGCACTCCAGGCCTCCCCCAAGCTGGGCATCGAGCGGGTCTCGCTGAACTTCGCGATGTTCCGCTCCGCCCTGGCACGCGGCGAGAAGCTCGGCGCCGGCCCGGTCCTCAGGGTCTGGCGCGGCCTGCTGGTGTTCCTCTCCCGCTGGTTCCAGATCGAGTCGCTGTACAAGTTCAACGCCAAGTTCCAGCCCCGCTGGGAGCCCCGCTTCGTCGTCTACCGCAACGCCCGCGACCTGCCGCGCATCGGCTTCGCCGCGATGCAGGCGGAGGGCTTCGTGAACGTGGAGCTCCCCCGCCCGTTCCGCCGCCGCAAGGCGACCGCCCCGGGCCGCCCGTGCGCGCACATCACCCCGGCCCGCGGCGAGCACGAGGTCCGCGCCGCCTGATCGGACGGCCTGATCGCGACCCCTCAGGGGGTGTCCTGTGGGTCTTGCGGGCTCGCGTGCCCTGGCACGCGCATCTGCGGCGTTGTCGTCAGTCACCGACTCCCCCACGGTCTCGGCTTCGCCCGACCAGGGGGGACCCCCACCGCGTCGACTCCCTCCTCCGCCTCGCGTCCGCACCCGCCAGACCCCGCTCCCTGATCCGGCCCGACCCACAAGACACCCCCTAGGCTGGACGCATGAGTACCTTGCGCGGACGGGGCACGGCCCGCGGCCTGCCCACGTTCGACCGCTGCGCGGTCATGGGGGTCGTCAATGTGACGCCCGACTCCTTCTCCGACGGTGGCCGCTGGTTCGACACCACGGCCGCCGTCAAGCACGGCCTGGACCTGGTCGCCCAGGGTGCCGACCTGGTGGACGTCGGCGGCGAGTCGACCCGCCCCGGCGCCACCCGGGTGGACGAGGACGAGGAACTGCGCCGGGTCGTCCCCGTCGTACGCGGCCTGTCGGCCGAAGGGGTCGCCGTCTCGGTCGACACCATGCGCGCCTCCGTCGCCCGCCGGGCGGTCGAGGCCGGCGCCGTCCTGGTCAACGACGTGAGCGGCGGCCTCGCCGACCCCGAGATGGTCCCCTCCGTCGCCGCCGCCGAGGTGCCGTTCGTCGTGATGCACTGGCGCGGCTTCAGCAAGGACATGAACAGCCTGGCCGTCTACGACGACGTGGTCGCCGAGGTCGTCGCGGAGCTCCGCGCCCGCATCGAGGCGGTCGTCGAGGGCGGCGTCGACCCGGAGCGGATCGTCGTCGACCCGGGCCTGGGCTTCGCCAAGGCGGCCCCGCACGACCTGGCCCTGGTGGCGCACCTGGCCGACCTGCGGGCGCTGGGCCGCCCCCTGCTCGTCGCCGCCTCCCGCAAGCGGTTCCTGGGCCACGTCCTGGCCGGGGAGGGCGCCGCCCCGCCGCCGGCCCGGGAGCGGGACGCGGCCACCGCGGCGGTCTCCGCGATCGCCGCCCACGAGGGCGCCTGGGCCGTCCGGGTCCACGAGGTGCGCGCGACGGCGGACGCGGTCCGCGTGGCCCGCGCCGTCGAGGGAGCCCGGTGAGCGACGCGGCACGCACCGACATCGAGGCGGTCGAGCTCGCCAACACCGCCTTCTACGAGGCGATGGAGCGGGGTGACTTCGAGGAGATCTCCGACCTCTGGCTGGACGACTCGCACGGCGAGATCTCCTGCGTCCACCCGGGCTGGCCGGTGCTCTCCGGGCGCGGCGAGGTGCTCCGCTCGTACGCGCTGATCATGGCGAACACCGACTACATCCAGTTCTTCCTGACGGATGTGCGGGTCTCCCTGGCCGGTGACACCGCCCTGGTGACCTGCACGGAGAACATCCTCAGTGGTGGCCCCGCCGAGGACGGCGCCGACCTGGGGCCGCTCGTCGGGCAGCTGGTCGTCGCCACGAATGTGTTCCGCCGCACACCGGACGGCTGGCGGATCTGGGCGCACCACGGTTCACCCGTTCTGGCCGAAACCGGCGAGGAAGAGGCCGACGAGAACCCCTCGTGAGTGGGTAGGCGGCCCCATGAGGGAGCCCGTGGGCAGGCCCTGTCAGTGCTCGCAGGTAGATTCGACTGGTGGCATCGCGCCGTCCGCACCCGGCCGCGTGCCCGCCAGACCAACGACAGCAGGAGTGATTCGCGTGGATCGTGTCGCGCTGCGCGGCCTCAAGGCCCGCGGGCACCATGGCGTCTTCCCCCGGGAGCGCGAGGAGGGCCAGACGTTCATCGTGGACCTGGTGCTCGGCCTCGACACCCGCCCCGCGGCGGCCGACGACGACCTGGCGAAGACCGTGCACTACGGCGTCGTGGCGGAAGAGGTCGTGGACGTGGTGCAGGGGGAGCCGGTCGACCTGATCGAGACGCTCGCCGAGCGCATCGCCCAGCGGTGCCTCAAGCACGACGGCGTCCAGGAGGTGGAGGTGGTGGTCCACAAGCCGGACGCCCCGATCACCGTGCCCTTCGACGACGTGACCATCACCATCACCCGGAGCCGCGCATGAACAAGACGCACAGCGACCCGACGGTACAGCCGGTGCCCGCCTCCGTGACGGAGCAGGTCGACGCCGCCGACATCACCCTGTCCAACCCCAAACGGGCCGTGATCTCCCTCGGCTCCAACTTGGGAAACCGTCTGGAGACCCTCCAGGGCGCCATCGACGCGCTGGAGGACACCCCCGGCGTGCGGGTGAAGGCCGTCTCCCCCGTGTACGAGACGGAGCCCTGGGGCGTCGACCCCGGCTCCCAGCCGTCGTACTTCAACGCCGTCGTGGTCCTGAAGACCACGCTGCCCCCCGCGTCCCTCCTGGAGCGGGCGCACGCGGTGGAGGAGGCCTTCCACCGCGTCCGTGACGAGCGGTGGGGCGCGCGGACGATCGACGTCGACATCGTGGCGTACGCGGACGTCGTCTCCGACGACCCGGTCCTCACCCTTCCGCACCCCCGCGCCCACGAGCGGGCCTTCGTCCTGGCACCGTGGCACGACCTGGAGCCCGAGGCACAGCTCCCGGGAGTCGGAGCGGTCGCCGAGCTGCTCGGCGGCATCGGCCGCGAGGGTGTCCTGCCGCGCGGGGACCTGGAACTGCGCCTGCCCGAGTAGCGTTGAGTGATCGGCAAGCAGTGCGAGCGCTGCACGGCGACGAGATGAAGGGCCCCCGGTGAAACAACTGCGGCTCAAGGTACTGGCCGGACTGTTCGCCGTCGCCGGCATCCTCTCCTGGGGCGGCGCCCGGCTGTGGGAGTCGTTCGGCACCCTGCCGAGCGTGCCCCTGGCCGCGCCGATCGTCCTCGCGGTGATCGCGGTGGTCCTGACGGCGACCGCGCTCTCACTGCGCTCCCGGCTGCGCGCCCAGCGCGAGCGCCGCCCCGACGCCAAGGGCGTGGAGCCCCTGATGGCCGCCCGCGCGGTCGTCTTCGGCCAGGCGAGCGCCCTGGTCGCGGCCCTGGTGAGCGGCATGTACGGCGGTATCGGGGTCTTCCTGCTGGGCTCGCTCGACATCCCGGCCCGCCGCGACCAGGCGATCTACGCCGGCTTCTCGGTGCTGGCGGGGATCGGGGTGATCGCCGCGGCGATCTTCCTGGAGCGGGTGTGCAAGCTCCCGGAGGACGACGACGAGACCCCGACCCACGCGTAGCCGTATCCGCGAGCCGTGACCGACCCCGCGGGGCCGTTACAGCAGCGTGCCGCCCGAGACCTCCGTTTCGGCCAGGACGGCCGAGAGGCGGTCGCGGACGTCCTGGGACAGCCGTACGTGCGCGGCGGCGAGGTTCTCCTGGATGTGGGCCGGGGTGCGGCTGCCCGGGATGGGGACGACGTGCTCGTCCTGGTCCAGCAGCCAGGCCAGGGAAAGCTGCGCCGGGGTGATGCCCAGCTCCTCGGCGATCCCGCGCACGGGCGCGAAGCGGTCGTTGTTGGCCCGGTGGTTCGCGGCGTCGAACCGGGGCATGTGCTGCCGGAAGTCGCCGTCCTCCACCTTGTCGACCTTGCCGGTCAGGAATCCGGCGCCCAGGGGCGACCAGGCGACGACGCCCGCTCCCAGCTCGCGCGCCGTGGCCAGCAGCTCCTCGTCGACGTGCCGCCACATGGACCACTCGGTCTGCACGGCCGCGACCGGGTGCACGGCGTGCGCCGCCCGCAGCTGGGCCGCGGTGACGTTGGAGAGGCCGAGGTGCCGGACCAGGCCCGCCTCGATCAGCTCGGCGACCGCCCCGACGGTGTCCTCCAGCGGGACCTGGGGGTCGGGGAAGTGCGGGTAGTACAGGTCTATCCGGTCGGTGCCCAGCTCCCGCAGGCTGGCCTCGGCGTACCCGCGCACATGCTTCGGGTCCGCGTTGACGGCCAGCTCACCGAAGGCGTACCCGACCGGGAACGGGTGCGGCTCGACGCCCTCCGGGAGCCGGAAACCGAACTTGGTGGCGATGACCACCTCGTCCCGCCGTCCCCGCAGCGCCCGGCCGATGAGCCGCTCATTGTGACCGTCGGCGCCATAACCGTCCGACGTGTCGACGAGCGTCGCTCCGGCGTCCACCGCCGCGAGCAGCGCCCGCTCGGCACGCGCGTCGTCGATCTCTCCGTACACCCCGGGCGACAGCACCATCGCGCCGAAGCCGAGGGCGGACACCTCCAGCCCGCCCAGTCGGCGGGTGGGCAGCGAACCTAATGGCTTGCTCGTGATCGTCATGGGGAGAGTCTTCACGGCGGGCCGACGCCCGTCCACCACCTGTCCGGCATAAAAGACGGGCGGACAAAGGGAGTTGGTCAGTCCGCCATGATGAGGCTCATCGCCTCCGCACGGGTCGCCGGGTCCCTCAGCTGGCCGCGCACCGCCGAGGTGATCGTCTTGGCGCCGGGCTTACGGATACCGCGCATGGACATGCACATGTGCTCGCACTCGATGACCACGATGACGCCCCGCGGCTCCAGGATCTTCATCAGGGAGTCGGCGACCTGCGTGGTGAGTCGTTCCTGCACCTGGGGGCGTCGCGCGTACACGTCCACGAGCCGCGCCAGCTTCGACAGACCGGTGATCTTGCCGGTCGTCGAGGGGATGTACCCGACGTGAGCCACACCGCGGAACGGGACCAGGTGGTGCTCGCAGGTGCTGAACACCTCGATGTCCTTCACCAGGACCATCTCGTCGTGCCCCAGGTCGAACGTCGTCGTCAGAACGTCCTCGGGCTCCTGCCACAGGCCCGCGAATATTTCCTTGTACGCCCGGGCCACCCGCGCCGGCGTCTCCCGCAGGCCCTCGCGGTCCGGGTCCTCACCGACCGCGAGGAGGAGTTCGCGTACGGCGCTCTCGGCTCGCTTCTCGTCGAACTCGCCGATCGTTCCCTCGACGTCCAACGTCACCGGGTCGGTCATCTGTGCCTCGTTCCGTGTTGCCTGGGTACGCGCCCAACCGCGTACGCGAAAGCCGCGCCCCCCAGGCTAGAACCTGAAGGGCGCGGCTTTCATTCCGGGCCGGTGCGACCGGCCTGTGACCGGCCGGATCAGCTCTCCGGGCGCTCCTCCGGGACCGCGTCCGTCGCCGGGGCGGACGGTGCGGCCGGAGTGGCCTTGGTGATGTCCGTCGGCGTGGCGCCGTTGGCCCCCGTGGCGCCGTTGGTCAGCGCCAGCTCCTTCGGGGAGAGGACCGGCGGCCGCGTCGACGGCGTACGCCGCGAGGAGCCGGTCCACGCCGGGCGGGCCGGGCGCTTGACGATCGGGGCGAAGATCTCGGCGATCTCCTCCTTGTTGAGCGTCTCCTTCTCCAGCAGCTGGAGGACCAGGTTGTCGAGGACGTCGCGGTTCTCGACGAGGATCTCCCAGGCCTCGTTGTGCGCGGTCTCGATGAGCTTCTTGACCTCTTCGTCGACGAGCGCCGCGACCTCTTCCGAGTAGTCGCGCTGGTGCGCCATCTCACGGCCCAGGAAGGGCTCGGTGTTGTCGCCGCCGAACTTGATCGCGCCGAGCCGCTCGGTCATGCCGTACTGCGTGACCATGGCCCGCGCGGTCGCGGTCGCCTTCTCGATGTCGTTGGCCGCACCCGTGGTCGGGTCGTGGAAGACCAGCTCCTCGGCCGCGCGCCCGCCCAGCATGTAGGCCAGCTGGTCGAGCATCTCGTTGCGCGTGGTGGAGTACTTGTCCTCGTCGGGCAGGACCATGGTGTAGCCCAGGGCCCGGCCGCGGGACAGGATGGTGATCTTGTGGACCGGGTCGGAGTTCGGGGACGCCGCCGCGACCAGGGCGTGGCCGCCCTCGTGGTACGCGGTGATCTTCTTCTCCTTGTCCGACATGATCCGGGTCCGCTTCTGCGGGCCCGCGACCACCCGGTCGATCGCCTCGTCCAGCATCTGGTTGTCGATGAGCTTCTTGTCGCTGCGCGCGGTGAGCAGCGCGGCTTCGTTCAGCACGTTCGACAGGTCGGCGCCGGTGAAGCCGGGCGTACGACGCGCCACGGCGGACAGGTCGACGTCCGGGGCGACCGGCTTGCCCTTCTGGTGGACCTTGAGGATCTCCAGACGGCCCTGCATGTCCGGGCGGTCCACGGCGATCTGGCGGTCGAAGCGGCCCGGGCGCAGCAGCGCCGGGTCGAGGATGTCCGGCCGGTTGGTGGCGGCGATCAGGATGACGCCGCCCTTGACGTCGAAACCGTCCATCTCGACGAGCAGCTGGTTCAGGGTCTGCTCGCGCTCGTCGTGGCCACCGCCGAGACCCGCGCCACGGTGCCGGCCGACGGCGTCGATCTCGTCGACGAAGACGATCGCCGGGGCGTTCGCCTTGGCCTGCTCGAAGAGGTCACGGACACGGGAGGCACCCACACCGACGAACATCTCGACGAAGTCGGAACCGGAGATCGAGTAGAACGGCACGCCCGCCTCGCCCGCGACGGCGCGTGCGAGCAGCGTCTTACCGGTGCCGGGCGGGCCGTACAGCAGCACACCCTTGGGGATCTTGGCGCCGACGGCCTGGAACTTCGCCGGCTCCTGGAGGAACTCCTTGATCTCGTGGAGCTCCTCGACGGCCTCGTCGGACCCCGCCACATCGGCGAAGGTCGTCTTCGGGGTGTCCTTGGTGATCAGCTTGGCCTTGGACTTCCCGAAGTTCATCACCCGGGAGCCGCCGCCCTGCATCTGATTCATCAGGAACAGGAAGACAACGACGATCAGCACGAAGGGCAGCAGCGAGAGCAGCACCGACACGATGGCGCTCTGCTTCGTCGGCGAGACCGTGTAGCCCTTGTCGATGTCGCCGGCTTCGTACTTCTTCTGGAGCGTGGCGGCGAGGTCGGATCCCTGCGTGCCGATGTAGCTCGCCTGGATCTTGTCGCTGCCCTTGACCTTCTGGCCGTCCTTGAGATCGACCTTGATCATCTGTTCGTCGCCGGTGGTCAGCTTGACCTGGTCGACCTGGTTCTTGTCGATCGCCTGGACGACCTCGCCGGTGTCCACCGTCTTGTAGCCACCGGACGAGCCGACGACCTGCATCAACACGACCACGGCGAGGACGGCCAGCACGATCCACATGACCGGCCCACGGAAGTATCGCTTCACGTCCATCCATACGGAGCGATGACGCCCCGTCCCTCCTGCCCGTAGGTAAATGCTGCTATGAGAAAAGACTGTTCTTCGGACGGTACCCCAGCATTGTCACCCGCGACCGCCTTCCCATGCTCCAACGGCGGGAGGGCGGTCTGGGTTCCCGGGGCCCGGCGGGTGTCCGGGGCGGTTCAGCCGCCGTAGACGTGCGGGGCGAGCGTCCCGACGAACGGCAGGTTGCGGTACTTCTCCGCGTAGTCCAGGCCGTAGCCGACGACGAACTCGTTGGGGATGTCGAAGCCGATCCACTTGACGTCGATCGCGACCTTCGCCGCCTCCGGCTTGCGCAGCAGGGTGCAGACCTCCAGGGAGGCCGGCTCGCGCGAACCGAGGTTGGACAGCAGCCACGACAGCGTCAGGCCGGAGTCGATGATGTCCTCGACGATCAGGACGTGCTTGCCCTTGATGTCGGTGTCCAGGTCCTTGAGGATCCGGACGACACCGGAGGACTGGGTGCCCGCGCCGTACGAAGAAACGGCCATCCAGTCCATCGTGACGGGGGTGGACAGCGCGCGTGCGAGGTCCGCCATCACCATGACGGCGCCCTTGAGGACACCCACGATGAGCAGGTCCTTGCCCGCGTACTCAGCGTCGATCTTCGCGGCGAGCTCCGCCAGCTTCGCGTCGATCTCTTCCTTGGTGATGAGCACCGACTTGAGGTCGGTGCCCATGTCTTTCTCGTTCACCCGGGTCACTTTCGTTGCAGCCTGCGTCAGCCTTGCCGAATGACCAGTCTGCCACCCTGGCGGCGTGCCACGACGCGGCCGGGCAGATTGATGGCTCCCTGACCCCGCCAGCCGGTGATCAGGCGGTCCAGTTCCTCGACGTGCCGGGCGAACAGGGAGCCCGCGGGGGCGCCCTCGGCGATGGCCGCGCGGCGCAGTACGCGGCGGCGGACGGCGGGGGGCAGGGCGTAGAGCTTGGCGCACTCCAGCAGACCCGCCTCGTCCCGAACGGTCGGGTCGACGTCGGCGGCCCAGGCGTCCAGGGCGTCGGCGTCGTCGCGGCACAGCTGGGCCGTCCGGGCGAGGGCTTCCACGACGCCCTTGCCGAGGGACTTCTCCAGGGCGGGCAGGCCCTCGTGGCGCAACCGGGACCGGGTGTAGGCGGGGTCCGCGTTCATCGGGTCGTCCCAGACGGGCAGGGACTGGACCATGCAGGCCTTGCGGGCGGTCTGCCGGTCGAGCTGGAGGAACGGGCGGCGATAGCGGTCGCCGGTGCCGGAGACGGCGGCCATGCCGGACAGGGATCGGATGCCGGAGCCGCGGGCGAGGCCGAGGAGCACCGTCTCGGCCTGGTCGTCGCGGGTGTGGCCGAGCAGCACGGCGACGGCGCCGAGGCGCTCGGCGGCCTCGTCCAGCGCGGCGTACCGGGCGTCGCGGGCGGCGGCCTCGGGCCCGCCGTCGCGGCCGACGGTCACGGCGACGGCCTCCACCGGGTCGAGGTTCATCGCGGTGAGGCGGGCCGCGACCTCGGCGGCGCGGAGGTCGGAGCCGGCCTGGAGGCCGTGGTCGACGGTGATGGCGCCGGCGCGGACGGCGAGCTTGCGGGCCTCGAAGGCGAGGGCGGAGGCGAGCGCCATCGAGTCGGCGCCACCGGAACAGGCCACGAGGACGAGCGGGGGCGGCGGGGGCCCGTCGGCGTGCGGGTCTTCGGTTGTCCCGGCAGGGGGGTGCGCGGGGGCGTGCTCGGTGAGGACGTCGTGGAGTACGCGGCGGACCGCCAGGCGTATCGCCGCGACCGCAGGATGGGGACCCATGTCCGGTGCCCTTCGTGTGAAGTTGGGGGGGTGCCTCGGTCGGAGTCTTAACGGCCGGAGCGGGGGGTTCGGTCACTCAGAGTGCGTCGATGGTGACAGAACTCGGCCGTTACCCGAGCATCGCACGCCTACCCACTGCCCACGGTCCCTCGGATGGGTGATTGGGGAGGCGTTCTTCTGCCGTCGGCCGGATCGAGCTCCTCATTCTGCTTTACGGTGCACCCTCGCGACCCAGTCCGCCGGTTTGGCGATCTCCGCCTTGGTGGGCAGGGTGTTCGGAGACGTCCACACCCGGTTGAATCCGGACATGCCGACCTCGTCGACCACCGCGCGTACGAACCGCTCCCCGTCCCGGTACTGGCGCAGCTTGGCGTCCAGGCCCAGCAGCTTGCGGAGCGCCTGGTCCAGGCGGGAGGCACCCTTCGCCCTGCGCTGCTGGAACTTCTCCCGGATCTCCGCGACCGACGGCACGACCTGCGGGCCGACGCCGTCCATCACGTAGTCGGCGTGCCCTTCGAGCAGCGACATGACGGCGGTGAGACGGCCCAGGATCTCCCGCTGCTCGGGCGTCTGGACCAGCTCGACCAGGGAGCGGCCGCCTTCCTCCTCCTCGCCCTCGGGGCGGGCGCCGGTCAGGGCCTGGGCGGCCTCGCGCAGCCGCTCCAGGACGGTCATGGGGTCCATGTCGGTCGCACTGAGGAATGACTGGATCTCGCCCTGGAGGTGGTCGCGCAGCCACGGCACGGCCGTGAACTGGGTGCGGTGGGTCTCCTCGTGGAGGCTGACCCAGAGGCGGAAGTCGTGCGGGGCGACGTCCAGCTCCCGCTCGACGTGCACGATGTTCGGGGCCACCAGCAGCAGCCGTCCGCCGCCGTTCTCGCCGGCGGGGAGCTCGCGGGTGGCGGGGGCGAACGTCTCGTACTGCCCGAGGACCCTGGAGGCCAGGAACGACAGCAGCATGCCCAGCTCCACGCCGGTGACCTTGCCGCCGACCGCGCCCAGCACCGCACCGCCCGTACTGCCGGAGCGGCGCTCCTGCATCTTCTCCAGCAGCGGCTTGAGCAGTTCGCGGAAGCCGGCGACGTTCGCCCTGATCCAGCCGGCCCGGTCGACGACCAGGACAGGGGTGTCCTCGGGTTCGTGCCCCTCGGGGATCATCCGGGTGAAGGCCCGGACGTGTTCCTCGGACGCCTTGGCGTGCCGCCGCAGCTCGGCGACGACCGCCCGGGCCTCGTCGCGGGTCACCTCGGGCCCGGGGCGTACCAGTCGGGTCGCGGTCGCGACCGCGAGGTTCCAGTCGACCATCTCGGCACCACCGATGCTCGTCATGCGTCAACCGTACGTGCTCGGCGCCGGATCGGGTCAGGGTGCGGCGCCGACCGGCTCAGCGGGCCAGAGCGGCGGCGAGGCCGTCGAGGGCGGGCTGGGCGGCGTACGGCGACGGGGTCCGGCCGGCCAGGAAGGCGAAGGCCAGGAGCCGGCCGTCCGCCGTGACCACCGTGCCGGCCAGGGCGTTGACGCCGGTCAGCGTGCCGGTCTTGGCCCGTACGAGTCCCGCGCCCGCCGCCCCCGGGGAGCCGTCGGCGTACCGGTCCGCCAGGGTGCCGCTGAAGCCGCCGACGGGCAGACCGGTGAGGACGGGGCGCAGTTGGGGGCGTGCGGGGTCGGCCGCACGCGCGAGCAGGGCGGTCAGCAGCGCGGCGGAGACCCGGTCGGCGCGGTTCAGGCCGCTGCCGTCGGCGAACCTGGCACCCGCGAGCGGCACGCCCAGTTCCCGCAGTTGCCCGGCGACGGCACGGGCGGCGCCGTCGAAGCTCGCGGGGTGGCCGGTGGCGATCGCGGTCTGGCGGGCGAGCGCCTCGGCGAGGTCGTTGTCGCTGTGGGTCAGGGCACGCTCGACGAGGGCCGAGAGGGGCTCGGACCAGGTCTTTGCGAGCGGGACGGCCTTCTTGGGCGCACGCGCGCGTGCGGGGGGTTTTCCGGTCGTGATGCCGTGCTCGCCGAGCAGGCCGGCGAAGGCACGGGCGGTGTCGCCCGCGGGGTCGGCGGAGCGCGGGGCGGGGCCGTTCGCGGGGCCCCCGAGCCGCCCCTCGTCGGTCATCAGGGCGGTGACGGGGGCGATGTTGTCGTTGACGCCGATCGGGTGGCGCTCGGGGCCGGTGTAGCGGGAGGTGTCGTAGGCCAGCTGGACGGCGGTGACACCACGGGAGCGCAGGGCGCGGGCGGTGTCGGCGGCCAGGGCGCGCAACCGGGCCCGGTCGAGGGTGGGGTCGCCGCCGCCGATGAGCGTGACGCGCTTGGCGTCGGGGCCGGCGACGGTCGTGGTGGGGATGCGGTGGTCGGGGCCGAGGGCGGTGAGGGCGGCGGCCGAGGTGGCGATCTTGATGGTGGAGGCGGGGGTCATCGGGGTGCCGGCGCCGCTCCCGTAGAGCTGCTTGCCGGTCGTGACGTCGACGACGGACGCCGTGCGCAGCGGGCCGAGCCCCGGGGCGGCGAGGAGCGGGTCGAGGGTGGCCGCGAGGGGGGCGGGCGGCGGGGCGGCGGGTTTGGGGGCGGTCTCGACCCGCTGGGCGGTCAGCGCGGTCAGGACGCCGGGGGCGCTGGGGGCGGGTGCCGGCGGCTTGGGGGCCGGGCGCTCGGGGCCCGCCGCGTCGTGATCTGCGCCACCTGTGCCGGCCCGGGCGGCGGCCCGGGCGCGCTCGGCCGTACGCTGACCCGAGTCCCAGGGCCCGGCCAGGGTCACCGCCCCGGCAGCCAGGACGAGGCCGAGCACGGCGGAACCCGCGGTGAGCCGCACCACCTTCGGCTCCAGCACGGCTGACCAGCCCCTTTCGCGAGCACACAGTTGCGTGAGGGACACTTAACCACTGAGCTGTGCGGTGAGCACGGCACCCCCGGTGAGCACGGCGGTCCGGTCCTGCTGGGGGAGCAGTTACACCCGACGTTTGTGTTGATCTTGGAGGAGCCACCCGTGGAGTTCGACGTCACCATCGAGATCCCGAAGGGGTCGCGGAACAAGTACGAGGTGGACCACGAGACCGGTCGTATCCGACTGGACCGCCACCTCTTCACGTCGACCGTCTACCCGGCCGACTACGGCTTCGTCGAGGGCACCCTGGGCGAGGACGGCGACCCGCTGGACGCGCTGGTCATCCTGGACGAGCCGACCTTCCCGGGTGTGCTGGTCAAGTGCCGCGCCATCGGCATGTTCCGGATGACGGACGAGGCGGGCGGCGACGACAAGCTGCTGTGCGTCCCGGCCTCGGACCCGCGCATGGAGCACCTGCGCGACATCCACCACGTGTCGGAGTTCGACCGCCTGGAGATCCAGCACTTCTTCGAGGTCTACAAGGACCTGGAGCCCGGCAAGTCCGTCGAGGGCGCCAACTGGGTCGGCCGCGCCGAGGCCGAGGCCGAGATCGAGGCCTCCGTCAAGCGCCTGGAGGCGCAGGGCGGCGCTCACTGAGCCCCCTTTTCGCGTAGGACGGGCGGTGCACCCTCGCGGGTGCGCCGCCCGTTCGCGGTTTCGCTCCGCCGTCGGCCCGCCCCGGCGGGCCGCCCGGGGATTCGTCCCGGCGCCACGCACCGACATCGCCCCACACGCCGCGCCCGGCCTGGTGCCTCACGGGGATGCCGCACACCCATACTGGGCAGGCGGGTCGGATGGGTCGGATGGGAGTGAGGACGAGCACAGTGGTGCCGGAGACGGACGGTCCTGCGGGAGGTCCTGAGGACCGTAAGCCTCAGTCGGACGAGGCACACAGCGCGTTCGCGCCGCCGCCGGGCGTGGAGCAGCCGTCCGGTGTCGAGGAGGACCAGCAGACGACGTCGGAGTTCGCCCTTCCCCGAGGGCTGGTGCCCGAGGCGCCCGCCGAACCGGAGGGGTCGGCGTTCGCGCCGCCCTCGACGTACTCGGCGAAGGAGTCCCCGGCCGCCTTCACGCCCGCCGAGGGGTTCCCGGCGATACGGCTGTCCAAGGACGCCCCGTGGCAGGACCGGATGCGCACCATGCTGCGGATGCCGGTGAGCGAGCGGCCGGTGCCCGAGCCGGTCCAGAAACAGGGCGACACGGGGCCCGCCGTGCCACGCGTGCTGGACCTGACGCTGCGTATCGGCGAGCTGCTGCTGGCGGGCGGTGAGGGCGCGGAGGACGTCGAGGCGGCGATGTTCGCGATCTGCCGCTCGTACGGGCTCGACCGCTGTGAGCCCACGGTGACCTTCACCCTGCTGTCGATCACGTACCAGCCGTCGCTGGTGGACGATCCCGTCACGGCGAACCGGACCGTACGGCGGCGCGGCACCGACTACAACCGGCTGTCCGCCGTCTACACGCTCGTCGCCGACATCAACGCCGACGACTACGAGGTCTCCCTGGAGGAGGCGTACCGGCGCCTCGCGGAGATCCGCCGCAACCGCCACCCGTACCCGGGATGGGTGCTCACCGTGGCGGCGGGCGGCCTGGCGGGGGCCGCGTCGATGCTGCTGGGCGGCGACATGGCCGTCTTCCTGATCGCGGCGGCGGGCGCCATGCTCGGCGACCGGCTGGCGTGGCTCTGCGCGGGGCGCGGGCTGCCGGAGTTCTACCAGTTCGCGGTGGCCGCGGTACCGCCGGCCGCGCTGGGCGTGGTGGTCAGCCTGCTGCACGCCGGGCTCCAGCCCAACGCGGTGATCACCGGTGGGCTGTTCGCGCTGATCCCGGGGCGGGCCCTGGTGGCCGCGGTGCAGGACGGTCTGACCGGCTTCTACATCACCGCGTCGGCACGACTGCTGGAAGTCGGGTACTTCTTCGTCGCGATCGTGGTGGGTGTGCTGTCCGTGCTGTACGGCGGCGTGCAGCTGGGCGCCAAGCTCAACCCGGAGGGCGTGCTGAACGCGGTCGAGCGGCCGGTGATCCAGATCCTGGCGGCCGTGCTGCTGTCGGTGACGTTCGCGATCCTGCTCCAGCAGGAACGTTCCACAGTGCTGTTCGTCGCGCTGAACGGCGCGGCGGCGTGGGTGATCTACGCGTCGATAGCGGTGACGGCGGGCGGCTCCACGGTGATGGCGACGGCGGTGGCGGCGGGGCTGGTGGGCCTGTTCGGGCAGCTGATGGCCCGCTACGAGCACACGTCCTCACTGCCGTACGTGACGGCGGCGATCGGGCCGCTGCTGCCCGGTAGCGCCACCTACCTGGGGGTGCTGAACATCGCCCAGAACAACATGGACGCCGGCTTCACGTCCCTGGCACGGGCGGCCGCGCTGGCGCTGGCCATCGCGATCGGCGTGAACCTCGGTGGCGAGATGGCCCGGCTGTTCATCCGGGCGCCCGGCTCCGCGGCACTCCGCCGCGCGGCGAAGCGCACGCGGGGTTTCTGACCGCGCGGCAGGGTGTCCAGGTCGGTTGGCGCGGTGGCCATCTGGTGCGCCGCCCGCCGGCGCGGTGCGGTGCCCGCGGGTGAGGTGCGGCGCCTGCGGGCGGGGTGCGGCGCGGTGCCCGCCGACGCGGTGCGGTGCCTGCGGGTGCGGTGCGGTGCCTGCCGGTGGGTGGGGGGTGCGGCCCCTCCGGGCTCACCTCCTCGAGGCCGGCGGCCTTGGGTGCGCCGAGTCAGGAGCCGTTCTGACGCCGCCAGCCTCTGCGGGGGCGACCCTGCACGGCCACACCCCGGTCGTACGCCGGGTGCGGGCCGGTGGTTCTTGTAAGACGGCGAGGAGGGGCCGTGCAGGGTCGCCC
>NZ_JBVJAH010000026.1:42938-76860 GCF_055590785.1 Streptomyces sp. NPDC041796 | reverse complement strand
CCTCTTCCCCTCTGCACCCGTCTGGGGGGGCGGCGCCGTCGTGCCCCCCCCCCCCCCCCCCCCCCCCCCCCCCCCCCGACCGGCACCGGGCCTGCCACAGGGCCTGTCCCGGAGCTGACGGGTCGGTCATCGACCGCGGCCACTAGCCGCGCATCCCGCACACCGGCTGAGACGCGTCGCCACCGGCGCGTCCCCGCACCGTCCTTCCCGACCGGTCCTCGCGGACCGGAACGACGCGGCCTCAGCGTTCCATGCCGCTCACTGACGGACGGGACGCGCGGCGACGTGCTCCCCGCGGCCGGCACGGTCATCGGGCCCGCCCACCGGATTCCGCCGGGAGCCGACCGTCTCCCGGATCGTGTCCTCCACTTCTCGTTCCTCCGCTTCCGTGACGCCACGGAAGCGCGGTACACGTGCCTGTTTGATCCGTTCGACGGCCGCCAGGAAGTCGCCGGTCGTGAGCGGAGTACGCCCCGCGACCGCCGCTCGTACGGCGGCATCGACGACGGCGTTCTTGATGTCCCGCCCGCAGATGTCATCGGCGCTCGCCGCGAGCCGCACGGGGTCGACGCCCGGGTCCAGCGGCAGCGCGTCCACGAGGTGCCGACGCCAGATCTCCGCCCGCGTCACGTGATCCGGCAGGGTGAAGCGGATGTTACGCACCCGGGTCTCGAACGCCTTGTCGTAGTTCTCCACGAGGTTGGTGGCGAAAACGACGATCCCCTGGAAACGCTCGAGACAAATAAGAAGCTGACTGCGCATCGAGTTGATGGCTTGCTCGGACCCTTGCGTCACATCGGTGAGGCGCCGCGAGAGCAGCGAGTCGGCTTCGTCGATGAAGAGCAGCGACTCGGTCTCCTCCGCCGCGCGAAAGAGCCTCTGTACGTTCTTGGGGCCGTCGCCGTGATACTTGCTCTCGATCTCCGCGTAACTGGCGACCAGAATCCGCCGCCCCACCCGGTCGGCCATGGCATGGGCGGCCAGCGTCTTCCCGGTGCCCGGCGGGCCGTGGAAGTTCAGCGCGGTCCGGGGAAAGGGCTCGATCTCACGCAGCCCCCACTCCTCGAACACCCGGTCCCTGACGCTCAGTACCTGCACCGCTGCCAGCAGGTCGGACTTCACCTCGTCCGGGACGACGAGCTGGTCGAAACCGAAATGCGGTGCGCTCGGCGCGTAGCGGTGAGGCTCGTCCACGCGTCGGTCCGCCTCCCGCCCCCCGTTCCCGATCGAGGCGCCCGCCCCGTTCACGGTGAGGGTGAACGCGGCCGTACCCACGGACTCCGCGAGTCCGTTCGCCGCCGTGAGCAGACGGGACCGGCAAATCGCCGCCACGTGCTCAGGGGTGGCTGCCGGTATTCCGGAGACCGTGAACACCGGCCCGGGATTCGCTCCCGCCGCTTGCCGCACCGGAGTGTCCGCCGGCCGGCGGCTCACGTCGCTCACTCGTAGATCACCAGCTCGTGTCCACGGTGGACGTGGTCGAGCGTGGCGTCCACCTCCTTCGTACGCATGGCCCGCCCCTCCACCAGGCGGTCGGTGCGCTTGTTGAAAATACCTTGCACCAGCCGGTATTCGCCGGACTCCTCTTTCGTCTTGATGGTGAAGGCGACGTTGTCCCGGTCCGATTCCTTGATCTCGTTACGGCTGTGGAACCAGGAGACGATCTCGTCGTAGTAGACGATGACCAGGACCACGACGGACAGGGCGGTGGCCGCCATGACGATCACGGCCAGCAGCGGAAGAGGCACGATTCATCCCTATTCGACGATCAGGAGCTCTTGCCCGGCGAAGGCGTCCGACAGCTCTGGGTCCAGGCTCCGCGCGATGAGCTGCCGGCCGAAGGGTTTGCCGTCGACCTTGGTGACCAGGCCGTGGGACCGGTCGAGGAACACCTGCACCAGCTTGGCGCCCTCCGGGTGCGGCAGGAGCAGGATCGCCCCCTTGGCCACGCGAGAGCTCTTGGGGCGGTGCTCGATGAAGTACGACATCGCGGCCTCGTAGGTCAGCTCGTCGACGATGTCGGGCCGCAGTGGCAGGAATTCTTGGATCCACTCGGCGGTGGTGTCCACCAGTTCCTGGAACTTGGCGACGTCTTCGAGCGTCGGGCCGCGCTTTCCCTTGGACAGATCGGAAAGGCTCCTCAGCCATTCCACGTCGATGCGCACCATGTCCCCCCTGGGTCCGGCGGGTCACCAGTATGACCGCCGCACGGTTCTTCCCGACGCCTCTCTGCCACCGAAATCGTGAAGGTGGTCGTCCGCTCGCTTCCCGGACCCCTCCCGCCATGCGTATGTGCTGCTCACCGCATTATGGCAGGCGTGTTCGAATGTGGTTCCCTCGCTACGAATGGCGTGTGGTGCCGTCATGCATCTGTACCAGTCCACAGGGTGCCCGCCGTTCGGACGGTCGGCGGATGTGCGGAGGCGGACCGATGGGGTGACTCAAGTGCCGCTCGTGCGGTGCTCGCGGCGGGTCCGTGCCGGCAGGCGCCGAGTCGTGAGGGCGACCCGGTGCTACTGGATTTCTATTAACCCCAACGAGTGGTGTGAATTCAGATTGTCGGTGGCAGCGCACAAGAATGACGAACCTCCCGGCCGTTGGAGGTCTCATGTCCCGCCCCACCTCGCCCCCGTCGAACATGACCACCTTGGGTTGTGCCCTTTTCGCGACCCGCTGGCTCCAAGCACCCCTGTACTTCGGCCTGGTGGCGGCGCAGGGCGTGTACGTCTACAAGTTCTTCAACGAGTTGTGGCACCTCATCCACCACGTCATCAGCGGGCACGCGGACGAGACGCACGTCATGCTCGCCGTCCTCAAGCTCGTCGACGTGGTGATGATCGCCAATCTGCTGATCATGGTGATCGTCGGGGGGTACGAGACCTTCGTCTCGCGGATCGGCCTTCAGGGGCACCGGGACCAGCCCGAGTGGCTGTCGCACGTCAACTCCAACGTGCTGAAGGTCAAGCTGGCCACCGCCATCGTCGGGATCTCCTCGGTGCACCTGCTCCAGATGTTCGTCGACGTGCACCACACGCCCCGGCACGACCTGCTCTGGGGGACGGTCATCCATATGGCGTTCATCGCCTCGGCGGCGATCCTCGCGTACATGTCCGGGCCCATGGCCGCGCACGAGGCCAGGGCGCACCCCCTGAAGGAGGCGTCTCAGGACGTCGTCGTTCCGGCCCAGCGGGACAAGGAGCGGGAGGTGCTGGAGGAGCCCGGGGGCGGGGCGGAGGAGCGGATCGAGGCCGCGGGGTTCCCCGTCCGGAAGGCGCTGGAGATGTTCGACGACGGGCATCTGCGGGCGCCCGAGCCGCAGGTGATCGCCGGGCTGGGCAAGGTCGACTTCATCGCGCGGAAGGCGAACGTGGTGCTGCTGGGCGGCCCGGGCACCGGCAAGACCCATCTGGCCATCGCCCTGGGCGTACGGGCGTGTCAGGCCGGTCATCAGGTGCTGTTCGCCACCGCCGCCGAGTGGGGCGCCCGGCTCGCGGACGCCAAGGCCGCGGGGCGGCTGCGCGAGGAGCTGGCCCGGCTGGACGCGTACCCGGTGCTCGTCGTGGACGAAGTCGGTTACGTGCCCTTCGACCCCGAGGTGGCGCACCTCTTCTTCCAGCTCGTCTCACACCGCTATGAGCGGGGCTCGCTGATCGTCACCGGCAACCGGCCGCTCGGCCGGTGGGACGAGGTGTTCGGCGACAGCGCGACGGCCTCCGCGACGGTGGACCGGCTGGTCCACCACGCGGAGGTCATCACCCTCGACGCCGACAGCTATCGCACACGCCGTTTGGCCCCGAGCCTTACTCGATGACGAGCTGGACCGGGATGTTGCCGCGCGTGGCCTTGGAGTACGGGCAGTACGCGTGGGTCTTCTCCAGCAGGTCGCGGCCGGGCTCTCCCTGGAGGTGGTCCGGCAGCTCGACGCGCATCACGACCGCGAGGCCGAAGCCCCCGTCCGTGTCCTTGCCGATGCTGACCTCGGCGGTGACCGAGGCGTCCTTGACGTCGATCTTCTCCTGGCGGCCTATCGCCCCCATGGCGCTGGCGAAGCACGCGGCGTACCCGGCGGCGAAGAGCTGCTCGGGGTTGGTGCCCTGGTCGTTGCCGCCCAGGGCCTTGGGGAAGCCGAGGGGAAGGTCGATCTGGCCGTCGGAGCTGACGGCACGGCCTTCACGGCCGTTGGCGGTGGCGACAGCGGTGTAGAGCGCGTCCATGAGGGGCTGTCCTCTCGTGGGAGGGGAGGTGGAGTGGATCGGTGCTCCATTTATAGCGCGCCATTCAGTTGTGCACAACTAAATGGTGCATGCGGGTTGTGTCGTACCCTGGACCCATGGACACGCTCGGCACTGTGCGGGACGAGGACTTCCTCCGCCTCGACCACCAGATCTGCTTCTCGCTGCACGCCGCCACACGCGCCTTCAACAGCGTCTACCGCACCGTGCTCAAGGACCTCGGCCTCACCTACCCCCAGTACCTGGTGATGCTGGTCCTCTGGGAACACGGCGAGCTGCCCGTCAAGCAGATCGGCGAGCACCTGCGGCTGGACTCCGGCACCCTGTCGCCGCTGCTCAAGCGGCTGGAGGCCGCCGGGTACATCGAGCGGCGCCGCAGCCCCGAGGACGAGCGGTCCGTCACCGCCCGGCCCACCCCGGCCGGCACCGAACTGCGCGAGCGAGCCCTCGGCGTACCGCGCCGGATCGCCGCCGCGACCGGGATGCCGCTGGAAGAAGTGCGCGCCCTGCGCGCCCGCCTCAACGAACTGACCGCCGCCCTCGACGTCGCCGAGGCGGGCGCCCTGTCCGAGGACTGCGTCACCGAGCAGTGAGGGCGGGGCGAAACTCGCTTGGACCGGTCGGGCCGGCGGACCTACGGTTCGCCCCATGATCAACGAGCTGCGCCTGGAGCCCATCACCCCCGCCAACATCGACGCCGCGATGGACATCCGGGTCCACCCCGACCAGGAGCACCGAGTGGCGCCGGTCGTGCGGTCACTCGCGGAGGCGTACGTACACCCCGACACCGCCTGGCCCCGCCTGATCCTCGACGGTGACCGGCCGGTGGGCTTCCTCATGGCCTATTTCGACATCGACTTCGCCGGCGAAGGCCGCGCCGGTGAAGGCCCCGACCTCCGCTCCGGTCTCTGGCGCCTGAACATCGCCGACGGGGAACAGGGCCGTGGATACGGCCGCTTCGCGGTCGAGTGCGTGGCCGCCGAGATCCGCCGGCGTGGCGGCACCCGCATGACGACAAGCTGGGTCCCGGGCGAGAACGGGCCGGAGGACTTCTACCTCAAGCTCGGCTTCCGGCCGACCGGAGAGACCAGCGGAGACCAGCGGGTGGGCGAGCTGATCCTGACCTGACCCGAGCCGGGCGCGGTGCGGCCGGTGCGGGTGGGTGGTGGGGGTGGGTGGTGGGGTGTGGCCCCTCCGGGCTCACCTCCTCGGCGCCGGCGGCCTTGGGTCACGAGCAAGGTGGCCCCGCATAGGCCGCCAACGCCTGCGGGGGCGACCCTGCACGGCCACACCCCGGTCGTACGCCGGGTGCGGGCCGGTGGTACTTGTAAGACGGCGAGGAGGGGCCGTGCAGGCTCGCCCCCGCTGGGGGTCCCCCCACGCCCCCCAGGGCGTAGGGGGACGATCGGCGGCGAGATACGGCTCCGAGTCCGGCTCGGTGCCGCGCCGACGGCGAGGAGGTGAGCCCGGAGGGGCCCCGACCCGGAACGCCGGCATCAGCGTCGGACGATGCCTCGTACGACGCCGAGGTCCAGCAGATCCTGGGGGCGCAGGCGGAGTTGTTCGGCCGTGCGGGGGGCGTCCTCGGGTGGGCGTTTCAGGATGGCCGCCGCCAGTTCCGGGGCGATCACCGAGAAGTAGCTGTCCGGCGTGGCCCACGTGTGGTCCGGCGCCGCCAGGGCCAGTGCCCCGCCCGAGCCGCCCTCGCCGATCAGGAGGGTTGTGAGGGGGACACGTGCGGCCGCGACGGCGGCGAAGGCGTCCGCGATCGCCGCGCCCGCGCCCTCCCGTTCCGCCTCCGCGTCGTTCGCGGCGCCCGGGGTGTCGACGAGGGTCAGCACCGGGATGCCGAGCCGGTCCGCGAGCCGGATCACCCGGGCGGCCGTGCGGTAACCGGCCGGGCGGGTCGCCGTGCCGCACTGGGCGACGTACGCCACCGCCCGCCCGTCGGCGCGGAGCCCGATCCCGGACAGCAGCCCCGGATCCGTACCGCCGCAGCGGTCGCCGACCAGGGGCAGCCGGGTCGTGAAGTACGCGTCCAGGTACGCCTCGGCGCGGGGACGGGCGGGGTCACGGGCCTGGCGGACCGCGTCCCAGCCGGTCGCGGGGAGGGGTGTGCCGGACAGGGCGGAGGGTGGCGGGACCTCGTCGGCGGGGCTCGTCAGCGCGGTCAGCCACCGTGTGACCGTTTCACGCAGGTCCTCGGGGCGTACGACGGCGTCGACGTGCCCCGCCGCAAGCTGGCCCTCGGCCGTGTACGCGGCCGGCTCGGCGTCCGCGGGCCGCACCCGCGATCCGGCGAACCCGATCTGCGCCCCGGGCAGTGCCAGGATCACGTCGGCGCCCGCCCCGACCGTCGCCCACCCGCCGCCGGTCGCCGGGTCGCGCAGTACCGCGATGTGCGGCACGCCCGCCTCGCGCAGCAGCACCGACGCGCGGGCCACCCGCTGGAGCTGGGTGAGCGCGACCATGCCCTCCTGCATCCGGCTGCCGCCCGTCGCGACGAGGGAGAGCAGCGGGACGCGCTCCTCGCGCGCCACCCGGTACGCGTCCTCCAGGCGGTCACCGGCCCGCTCGCCCAGCGACCCGCCGAGGAAGCCGAACTCGAAGGCGAGGACGGCGCACGGGCGGCCGCCGATGGTCGCCGTGCCGTAGACGACGGACTCGGCCTCGCCGGTCCGGTCGGCCGCGCGGGCGCGTGAGGCGCCGTAACCCTCCCACGACAGCGGCCCGTCGGGCGCGCAGGAACGGGCGGGCGGCGTGCGTTCCGTGAAGGAGTCGGTGACCAGCGCGATGACCTCGCGGGCGGTACCGCGGTCAGCCATGGAGCGCCCGCTTCATGATCTTGCCCAGGTCGTTGCGGGGCAGGACGTCGAGGTAGCGGACGGTCCGGGGGCGCTTGTGCGGGGCGAGTTGCGCCGCCACGTGGTCCGCGAGGACGTCCGCCGCGGGCGGGTCGTCGGGGTCGGCGGGGACGACCCAGGCGACGATCCGTTCGCCCAGGTCGGAGTCCGGTTCGCCGGTCACGGCGGCCTCCCGCACTCCGGGGTGGTCGAGGAGGGCGTTCTCGATCTCGCCCGCGCCGATCTTGTACCCGCCGCTCTTGATCAGGTCGGTCGCCTTGCGTCCCACGATCCGTACCGACCCGTCCGGGTCCCTGATCGCCATGTCGCCGGTGCGGAACCAACCGCCGTCGAAGGCGGCCGCCGTGGCGTCCGGCCGGTTCAGGTACCCGGTGAACAGGTTGGGCCCGCGTACCTGGATCTCGCCGACCGTCTCCCCGTCGTACGCGGTGATCTCCGTCCCGTCCTCCTCGACCAGGCGCACGGCGACCCCGGGGAGGGGCACGCCGACCGAGCCGGTGCGCGGCTCGATGTCGTCCGCCCGGACGCTGGTGTTCATGAGCGTCTCGGTCATCCCGTACCGCTCGATCACACGGCGGCCCGTCAGCGCGGCGATCCGCTCGTGGTCGTGGAGCGGCAGCGCCGCCGAGCCGGAGACCAGCAGCCGCGCGCCCGCCAGCGCCTTCCCCAACTGCGGGTCGTCCGCCAGGGCCTCCGCGATGCGGTGGTACATCGTCGGGACGCCGAACAGCATCGTCCCGCCGCCCGACAGCTCCCGCGCCACGCCGCCGGTGGTGAACCTGCCCAGGTGGCGCACCGCTCCGCCGCGCCGCAGCGGGCCGAGCACGCCCAGGATCAGCCCGTGGACGTGGAAGAGCGGCAGGGCGTGCACGAGGACGTCGTCGGACGTCCACGTCCAGGCGTCCTCCAGGGCGTCGAGGGTCGCGGCGATCGCGCGGCGGGGGAGGACCGCGCCCTTGGGCGCGCCGGTGGTACCCGACGTGTAGACGATGAGGGCGGGAGCCTCGGCGTCCTCCGGCTCCGGCGGGGGCGGTGCGTCACCGTCCGGGGTGACGTCGATCCTGGGCAACCGGCCCAGCGGCGCGGGCAGTTCGTCGCCGGGTGCCGCGAGGACCAGGGCGGGGCGGCTGTCGGTGACGATGTGCGTCAGCTCCCGCTCGCCCGTCTTCGGGTTGAGCGGTACGGCCGGTACGCCCGCGAGCAGCGCGGCGACCACGGCGACGGCGGTCTCCAGCGTGGGCGTGGCCCAGACCGCGACACGCTCGGCCCCGTCCAGCCGGGCGGCCAAGGAGCCCGCGGCGGCGCGTAGTTCGCCGTAGGTGAGCGACCGGTCCCCGAATCGCAGGGCGGACCGGTCGGATCCGGCGTCCAGGGCCGGAAAGAGCGAACTCACTCGTCGTCCTCCTCGCAAAGCTGCACAGGGCTGTTCATCCGCGGTCACAGGCCCCACCATTCTCCCCGCCGGCGCGCAGAGGGAAGCGATGCCGCGTGTGCTGTTCGCCGCAGTTCCGGCGCTGCTCGTGCCGGGTAGGGCCCAGGCCGGCGAGACCGTACCCAGCCGTGATCCGGTCGTCCTCGCGCACGGCTACAACGCCGATCCCGGTGGTGGGGAGGATCGGCGCTGCCGTCCGCGTCCCGTGGTGACCGTCAGGTCGGGGTCGTGCTCCTGGTGCCGTCGTCCGTGGCCGTCACGCCGTCCGGGAGGGTGATCGTGGCGTCGACCTGTCGGGCCCCACGGCGGTGGGCCGCAGGGTGGTGAGGAGCCGGTCGGCGACCGGGCGATGCTCGCCTGTGGGGCGAGGGCGCGCGGCATCGGCGGGTCCGCCGTGCATACCGGTCAGGTGCAGCGGGCCGCACACCTCGGTGTGGAGACGGGCCGGTACGGCGGGGCGTCGGGCCCACGCCGGCCGTGCTCGGGGTCGACGACCGTGGGGACGCCGGTCCGCGCGTCCGTCGGCTCGGCGGCGTGGCCGGCCGGTGGAGGTGCTGCGCGGGTCGGGGCCGGTACCGGGCGTCGGGCACGGCTCCGGGCGGTGCCGGAGCCGCCCCCGGTCATCCGTGCGTCACTCGGCCTCGGTGAGCGGGTTGAGGGTGATGGGCTGGACGCGGCCCTCCAGCATGGCCCCGAGCCCCAGTACGGCGCAGATGTCGGGCCGTTCCGCGATCTGCACCGGCATCCCGGTCGCGTTGCGCAGCATCTGGTCCAGGCCGGGCAGCAGCGCGCTGCCGCCGACCATCATGATGCCGCGGTCGACGAGGTCGGCGACGAGGTCGGGCGGGCAGTCGCGCAGCACCTTGCCGATACCGTCGAGGACGGCGGTCAGCGGGGTGTGCAGGGCCTGGCGTACGGCGGCGGTGTCGACGAGCACGGAGCGGGCCAGGCCCGTGGCCACGTCCCGCCCGTGGATCTCGGTGGACGCCGGGCCGTGCGGGGTGAGGCCGTTGCCGTGCAGGGCGAGCTGGAGGGGGCGTACGGACTGGCTGGGCAGCATCAGCTCGTGCTGGTGGCGCAGGTACTGGATGACGGCGTGGTCGATGGCGTTGCCGCCCACGGGGATGCGTTCGGCGGTGACGATCGCGCCGAGCGACAGCACGGCGACCTGGGTGGTGGCCGCCCCGCACACCAGGATCATGGTGGCCGTGGGCTGTTCCACCGGCAGTCCGCAGCCGACCGCCGCCGCGATCAGCGTGTCGACCAGTTCCACCCGGCGGGCGCCGAGCCCGACGAGCGTCTCGATGGTGGCGCGCTGGGCGAGCGGGTCGCTGTCGTGCGGGGTGCAGGCGGCGGCGCGCAGCATGGGCTTGCGGCGCAGCTGGCGGCGGAGCTTCTCGCCGAGGAGGTGGCGCAGCATCCGCTGGGCCATCTCGATGTCGACGACGCTGCCGCCGGAGACGGGGCGTACGACACGGATGTAGTCGGGGGTGCGGCCGGTCATCTTCTCCGCGAACTCGCCGACGGCGATCAGCGCGCCGGTGCGCGTGTTGACGGCGGCGACGCTCGGCTCGTCGACGACGAGTCCGACACCCTTGACGAAGACCCGGGTCCTGGCGGCCCCCAGGTCGACGGCGACATGGCAGCGGCGCAACTGCTCGAGACTGACGGTCACGGTGCGGATCCTCCCGGGGAGCGGTACGTCCTCGCATCGTGCGTGCACGGGGCGTCCGGCGCGCGCCGGGGAAGCTGACGGGGTGACAGACAGCGGCCGAAGGAGCTACGACGCGCCGGGCGCCGGTACGAGCCGCTGGAGCAGCCCCCAGGTGAACTCGGCCACGCAACGCGCCCCGCCGGGCGGTGTGAACGCCAGCCGCCACCGGGTGGGCGCGCTGCCTTCCAGCGGTTGGGCCGGCGGAAAGGCGCGGGCCACCTCGTCGACGGTGCAGCTCCAGGGGCGCAGGTCGGCGAGGGTGCGCAGTTCGGGGCCGGCCGCCCCGGGGGCGCGGACGAGCCACTCGTTCCACACCGGGCCGCCGCCGGGCGCGGCCAGCACCTCGAAGCGGAGGTCGGGCCAGAGCGGTACGGGCCACAGCAGCGCGTCGCACTCCAGGTCCCCGATGGTGCGGCGGGTCCGGGACTCGGGCTCGCCGAGCACGGAGCGGTAGCGGGTGAGCGCGCCCCGGGACCTGGGGGAGCGGGTCATGGCCTGCCAGCGGCGGTTGGCCTCCCGCATGTCGGTGATCGACACGCCCAGGGCATGGCGGGCGTCCTCCACGAGGCCGGGCTGGTGATCGGCCATCCGGCGCAGCAGGACGAGCTGGAAGTCGAGGGGGCCAAATGGGGCGGAGGGGGTGCCGGAGGCTCTCATGCCGACATCCTGCCCCTTCCGTATGAATCGAGCGGCGCGCCGGGTGTTGGTCGTTTCCACACAGGATCCTCACAGTCGCGGGTACCTCCGGCGTCCCGCCGCCGCATAATCTGCGGGCGCCATGGATTACTGCCACCAGTGTCAGCGGCACCTCAACGGCGCCCTGGCCTGTGCCGGGTGCGGTACGCCCGTCGAGGAGCTCCGGCACGACGATCCCCAGATGTCCGCGGCGGACCACGTCTACGAGCTGGAGCTGGACGAGGAGCATCCGCCCGCGGGGCCCCGTCGTGCGCGTGGGCAGGCGCGCCGCGCCCAGCCCGCCCCCCGGCGGGCACGCCCGGCGGGGCGCAGGGCGCGCAAGCGGCGGGGGCGCAAGCTGCTGGTCGGGGTGGCCGCCCTGATCCTGGCGGCCGGTCTGCTGAGCCTGGCCGAGCTGGCGATGGAGCACCCCGGCGAGGACGGTGCCGCCACCGCCGTACGGCAGGACGACGTGGCGGTGCCGCAGCCGCCGCCCGAGCAGCCGGAGGGCTCCGAGGCGCCGGACGGCCCGAGCCCGGTGACCGAGCCGGTGTCGTCGGCCTCCGCGTCGGGCGGCCCCGAGGAGGCTCCGGGGACCGGGACCGAGGAGTCCGGCGCCCCGTCGGGCACGCCCGGCAGGTCCGCCTCCGCGCCCGGGGGCGAGCCGGGCGGCGACCCCTCCGCCCCGCAGCCGTCGGGCGACCCCGAGGAGCCGGCCGGCCCGGACGCCCCGGAGCAGGGCGATCCGTCTCCGGAGGAACCGCCGCCGGGTGACCCCGGCAAGCCCGACAATCCCGGCAAGCCAAACGAACCGGCCCCCGAGGAGCCGGCGCCCGACGACCCCCCGCCCGCGGAGCCCGGCCCGGAACCCACGCCGACCGAGTCGTGCGACTGGTTCCTCTGGTGGTGCGTCTAGGCGTTCCCTGAGGCTCGTGTTCCCTGGTCCTGGAACGCCGCCCCGCGGGTGTGCCCCTATGTGCCCGCGTCCGCGCCCAGCATCCGGCGCAGCAGGTCCCGCAGGGCCGTGCGCTCGGCTTCCGAGAGGGTGGCCAGGGGCTCGCGGGCGAAGTCGAGGGAGTCCCGAAGGCGGCGGGCGGTGGCGCGGCCCTCGTCCGTGGCGGCGGCGATCTTGACCCGGCGGTCCGCCGGGTCCGGGCGGCGCTCCACCAGGCCGCGGGCCTCCAGCCGGTCCACGATGCCCGTCACATTGGACGGCTCGCAGCGCAGCGACTGCGCGATGCGGCGCATGGGCGTGGGCTGCAGGGCGAGCAGTCCGAGGACACGCGCCTGTGCGCCGGTCAGGGAGTGCTGCGCGGCGGCCTGCTCGTACTCCTCGTGGTAGCGGGCCACCACCGTGCCGATCAACTCGACGACTTCGAGGGTGAGCGGGTCTGTGCGTGTGCTGGGCATGGCACCAGGATACCCATTTACTTGACAACCTTAAATATCCAGGCGCATGGTTGTTTCAGGTCGTGAAACAAGCATCGTGTGAAACAAACACGACGTGAAGCAATACCAGGAGGCACGCAGCATGTCCGCTCTTCCCGCGTCCGGCCGCGAATGGCACCTCGTCGCCCGCCCGCACGGCTGGCCCGAGCCCGGGGACTTCGCCCTCCGGGAGGCGCCCGTCGCCGAGCCGGCCGAGGGCCGGATACTCGTCCGCAACCTGCACCTCTCGGTCGACCCCTACATGCGCGGCCGCATGAACGACGTGAAGTCGTACGTGCCGCCGTTCCAGCTCGACCACCCCATGGACGGCGGCGCCGTCGGTGAGGTCATCGCCTCCAACGCCGAGGGCTTCGCGGTCGGCGACCACGTCCTGCACGGTCTCGGCTGGCGCGAGTACGCCGATGTGAACGCCAAGCACGCCACCAAGGTCGACGCCTCCCTCGCCCCTCTCTCCGCCTACCTCGGCGTCCTCGGCATGACCGGCCTGACCGCCTATGCCGGGCTCTTCGACGTGGCGTCCTTCAAGGAGGGCGACGTCGTCTTCGTCTCCGGCGCGGCCGGCGCGGTCGGCAGCCAGGTGGGCCAGATGGCCAAGCTCAAGGGCGCCTCCCGGGTCATCGGCTCGGCCGGTTCCGACGAGAAGGTCAAGCTCCTCACCGAGGAGTACGGCTTCGACGCCGCCTTCAACTACAAGAACGGCCCCGTCGCGGCGCAGCTCAAGGAAGCCGCCCCGGACGGCATCGACGTCTACTTCGACAACGTCGGCGGCGAGCACCTGGAGGCGGCCATCTCCTCCCTCAACGTGCACGGCCGCGCGACCATCTGCGGCATGATCGCCCAGTACAACAGCACCGAGCCGACCCCCGCCCCGCGCAACCTCGCGCTGGTCATCGGCAAGCGGCTGCGCCTCCAGGGCATGCTCGTCGGCGACCACGCCGCCCTCCAGCCGCGGTTCGTCGAGGAGGTCGCCGGCTGGCTGGCCTCCGGCGAGCTCAAGTACAAGGAGACCGTCGTCGAGGGCATGGAGAACGGCGTCGAGGCCTTCCTCGGCATGCTGCGCGGTGAGAACACCGGCAAGATGATCGTTTCACTCACCCGATAGGCTCACCTCCAGCCCGCCGCGATCGTGGGCGCGAATCGCGGCGCCACACAGGAGGAAACCTCTTACATGTCGATCCAGCAGTCCGACGTCCTGTACACCGCCGTCGCCACCGCCGAGAACGGGCGTGACGGCCGCGTCGCCACCAACGACGGCAAGCTCGACGTCGTCGTGAACCCGCCCAAGGAGATGGGCGGGTCCGGCGAGGGCACCAACCCCGAGCAGCTCTTCGCCGCCGGTTACAGCGCCTGCTTCCAGGGCGCGCTCGGTGTCGTCGCCCGCCAGGAGGGCGCCGACATCTCCGGCTCGACGGTCACCGCCGAGGTCGGCATCGGCAAGAACGCCGAGGGCTTCGGGATTACCGTCAAGATCTCGGCGAAGATCCCGAACGTGAGCGCCGCCACCGCCAAGGAGCTCATCGAGAAGGCCCACCAGGTCTGCCCGTACTCCAAGGCCACCCGCGGCAACATCACGGTCGACCTCGACGTCGCCTGATCACCGCGCCGTACGGGAGCGTACGTACGTGACGGAGGGCCGCACCCACCCAGGGTGCGGCCCTCCGCTCGTACGGTGCCGGCCGTCGGTGCCCGCCGTCTCCCGTGCGACCGGGCCGCCCGTGAGCGTCCCCGCCGCGCCCCGATAGGGTGAACCCATGCGTGATCTCGGGGTGGGCTTCGGCTACGTGATGAAGGGTCAGCGCTGGGTCGGCCGGCACGGCCGGTGGTTCGGATTCGGGCTGCTGCCCGGCCTGGTGACCCTGGTGCTGTACGCGGGTGCGATGGCCGGTCTGGTGTACGGCGCGGACGACCTGACCGCGTGGGCGACGCCCTTCGCGGACGACTGGTCCTCGCCCTGGCAGGGTGCCTTCCGCGGCTTCCTGACCGCGCTGCTCTTCGCCTTCGGGCTGTTCCTGGCCGTCGTCACCTTCACCGCCGTGACGCTCCTCGTCGGCCAGCCCTTCTACGAGTCGCTCTCCGAAGAGGTCGACCGCACCGAGGGCGGTGACGTGCCCCGCTCGGGGCTGCCGCTCTGGCGCGAGCTGTGGATCTCCGCCCGCGACAGCCTGCGCGTCCTCGTGCGCGTCGTGCTGTACGGCATCCTGCTCTTCGCCCTCGGCTTCGTCCCGGTCGTCGGCCAGACCGTCGTCCCCGTGCTCGGCTTCTGCGTCTCCGGCTTCTTCCTGGCGGAGGAGCTCACGGCGGTGGCCCTCCAGCGGCGCGGCGTCGAACTCAAGGAGCGCCTCGCGATGCTGCGCGGCCGCCGCATGCTGACGCTGGGCTTCGGCGTCCCGCTGACCCTGGCCTTCCTGGTGCCGTTCGTCGCCGTGTTCCTGATGCCGGGCGCCGTCGCGGGCGCGACGCTGATGGTCCGCGACCTGGAGGCACCGCAGGACCCGCCGGCCGACACGGACGGCAAGGCCGTGGGAACCGCGCGTGCCTGAGCTGTTCGCCGTCGCCGCCATCACGGTGCTCGCGGTCGTCAGCCCGGGCGCCGACTTCGCGATGGTCGTCCGCAACAGCTACCTCCACGGCCGGACGACCGGCCTCTTCGCCGCCGCGGGAGTCGCGGCGGGCGTCCTCGTCCACGTCGCGTACACGATGCTCGGCGTGGGCCTGCTGATCGCCGCCAACACCGCGCTGTTCACCGCGATCAAGCTGGCCGGCGCGGCCTACCTGGTCTACATCGGCCTGCGCACGTTCTTCTCCCGGGCGGACGTGACCGTCGACCTGGAGGCGAAGCAGTCCCTGTCCCGGTGGGGCGCACTGCGCGGCGGGTTCCTCACGAACGTCCTGAACCCCAAGACCACGCTGTTCGTGGTCTCCACCTTCACGCAGGTCGTCGGCCCCGACACCTCCCGGTGGCAACAGGGCGCCTATGGCCTGTTCATGTCCCTCGCCCACCTGGCCTGGTTCGGTCTGGTCGCGCTCTTCTTCTCCCACTCCCGGCTGCGTACGTCGTTGCTGCGCGCCCAGAAGGCCCTCAACCGCGCCATCGGCGCCACACTGGTGGGACTGGGGATCACACTGGGCGTGACGTGACCATCCGCAACGGCTGAATCCGGCCGTCTCGTTCCCCGCCGCCATCCCGCCGGCAAAAGTTGGGCATAAAGAGCGGGACGACGACGGGCGCCGGTCGGTATTCCTCGCGGGAGGAACAGCTGGGATGAGCACGGCTGGGACGAACACAGCGGGTACGGCCGGGGAGCCGCTGTACCTGGAACCCCGTCTGGAGCAGCGGTCGGCCGCCCTCCTGGAGTCGGGGGGCCCGTTCCTGCACACGTTGGTGGACGCGCTGGGCTCCCCCCTCAACGTCCTGCTGCCGGACCGGATCGCGGAGAACGTGGAGCACTTCCGCTCCGTCTTCCGCCGCCACCGGCTCACCGGCCGGATCTTCTTCGCGCACAAGGCGAACCGCTCCAGCGCGCTGGTCCGCCGGCTGGTCACCACGGACGCCGACCTGGACGCCGCGTCGCTCGCCGAGCTGCAGCACGCCCTCGCCTCGGGGTGGACGGGTGACCGGATCATGACCACCGGGCCCAAGGACCCGGAGTTCCTGTGGCTGGCCGCCCGCACCGGAGCGATCGTCAACGCGGACGGCCCCTCGGAGGTGGAGCAGGCCGCCGCTCTCGTACGGGCGTACGACCTGCCCCGCCTCCGTGTCGTGCTGCGGCTGTCCGAGTTCGAGACGTCCGGTACCACCCTGCTGTCCCGCCGCAGCCGGTTCGGCACCCCGGCACGGTCCCTGAAGCACCTGCTGGACACGGTCGACCGGCACCTGGACGCGCTGGAGCCGATCGGCGTCGGCTACCACCTCGACACCACGAGCCTGGACGAAAAGGCGGCGGCGCTCGAAGGCTGCCTGCGGGCCATGGAGGAGATGCGGGCGCGCGGCTTCTCCCCGCGCGCCGTCGACATCGGCGGCGGCTTCGGCGTCACCTACCTGGCCCGCGCCGATCAGTGGGACCGCTACACCACCGCGCTCACCCACGCCGTCATGGGCCACCGCCCGCCCATGACCTGGGGCGGTCACGGCTACGGCCTCCGTATGGAGAACGGCACCCTCAAGGGCTCCCTCGGCCTTTACCCCGCCCACCGCCCCCTCGCCGGCGCCGACTACCTCGACGAGCTGCTGTCGCGCCCCGCCCCCGGCCTCGGCGGCCGACCGCTGGGCACCCTGCTGCTGGAGAGCCTCCACGAGCTGTACGTCGAGCCCGGCCGGGCCCTGGCCGACAGCTGCGGACTCACCCTCGGCAAGGTGCTGGACGTGCGGCACACCGAGACGGGCGAGCACCTGGTCCGCCTCGCGATGAACGCCGGTGACGTCAGCCTGGAGGACCACGGCGTCCTGATGGACCCCGTCGTCCTGCCCCGCGACGACGGCCCGGCGGAGGGGCCGGTGGGGGGACCGGCGGCGGTCCACCTCATGGGCAACCTCTGCCTGGAGTCGGACCTGATCACCCGCCGTACCGTCCACCTGCCCCGGCTGCCCCGCCCCGGCGACCTCCTCGCCTTCCCGAACACCGCCGGCTACTGCATGGACTTCGGCGCCACCCACGCCCAACAGCAGCCCGTCGCCCGCAAGGTCGCCGTTCACCAGGAAGGGGAGTCCTGGAACTGGTGCCTCGACGAGCAGTACTGGCCGATCACACGACCGGGGGGACCGCGCACATGAGGTACGACAGCATCACCGACGCCATCGGCGACACCCCGCTGGTGCGTATCGACCCCGAGGTCCACGGTCTGCGCACCATCGACCTCTACGCCAAGCTGGAGATGCTCAACCCCTTCGGCTCCCTGAAGGACCGGGCCGCGTGGAACATGGCCCGCCACGGCCTGGCCGCCGCCAAGGAGCGCGGTGAAACGGTCGTCGAACTGTCCAGCGGCAACACGGCCAAGGCCCTCGCGCTCATCGCGGGCCTGCACGGACTGCCGTTCAAGAGCGTCACCAACCGCATGCGCATCCCCGAGATCAAGGACCTGCTCCTGCTGCTGGGCGCCGAGATCGAGGAACTGCCGGGGCGGTCCGAGTGCCTCGACCCGACCGACACCGACGACCCGCTGACCCTCTTCCACCAGCGGCTGAACCGGCCCGGCAGCGCCCACTTCCACACCGACCAGTACTTCAACGCCCTCAACGCCGAGGCCCACGCCTCCGGCACCGGCCCCGAGATCATCGCGGACCTCGGCGGCCGGGCCCCGGACTGGTTCATCGCCTGCGTGGGCACCGCCGGATCGTCCACCGGCGTCGCCAGGGCCCTGCGCGCCCACGACCCGGCGGTGAACGTCGTCGGGCTCGTCGGGGAGAAGAGCGACTTCATCCCCGGCATCCGCACCGCCGACGAGGTCCAGGAGGTCGGGCTCTTCGACCCGGCCACGTACGACACCATCGAGGCGGTGAGCGCCGACGAGGCCATCGACGGCATGGTGACCCTGCTGCGCCGCTGCGGCCTGCTCGCCGGGCCGACCGGCGGAGCCGCGTACTACGGGGCGGTACGCCACCTCAGGGCCCTGGACGAGGAGTCGGCGGAGCGGAGGACCGCCGTCTTCATCGTCTGCGACCGGGTGGAGAGCTACCTCGGATACGTACGGCAGCGGCGCCCCGAGCTGCTGGGGCGTCCACCGGTGAAGAACTCGGTGGCCACGCTCACCGACACGGAGGCCCGCACGGCCACCGTCATCGACGTCGCCGACGCCCAGAAGTGGATCGCGGAGCAGCGGCCGCTGGTGATCGACCTGCGCGGACCGTTCGCGTACGCCGCGCTCCACATCGACGGCTCGGTGAACATCGTCGACGAGCTGTTCGACGAACTCCTGCGGGGCGGCCTGCCCTTCGGCAAGCGGCAGCCGGTGCTGCTGGCGTGCCCGGTGGGGGAGAAGTCGGCGCGGTACGCCGCCCTGCTGACGCGGATGGGCCACCCCGACGTGCGCAGCCTGGCCGGCGGCATCGTGGCCTGGCGGGACGCGGGCGCGCCGCTGGTGCGTGACTGAGGTGGCGGACGTCTTCGCCGAGCTGGGGCCCTGGCAGCGGGCGTTGCGCGCCCGGTTCCCGATCGTCGTGGGCCACCCGGACCTGGCCTACCTGGACAGCGCGGCCACCGCGCAGAAGCCGCAGGACGTGCTGGACGCCGTGCAGCGTTACCTCACCACCTCCAACGCCAACGCGGGCCGTGGCTCCTACCCGTGGGCCAACTCCACCACCGCGCTGGTGGAGGACGCCCGGACACGCGTCAAGCGGTTCCTGGGCGATCCGGAACCGGACCGGTCGGCCGTGCACTTCACCAGCGGGACGACGGAGGGACTGCGCACGGTCGCCCGGGACTGGCTGCCGGGGCTGCTCGCCGACGGGGACGAGATCGTCGTGCCGTTCCACGACCACGAGGCCAACCTGTCGCCCTGGCTGGAGGCGCGGGAGCTGCTGGCCCGCCAGGGCGTCGGCGTCCGCGTCAGGGAGCTGCCGTACCAGGCGGCCTCCGGGGACTACGATCCGGCGGCGCTCGCGGCGGTCGTCGGTCCGCGCACCCGCTTCGTGGCGGCCACGCACGTGCACCACGTGTACGGCGCCGACATGAACGTGCACCGCCTCCGGCGGGTGGTGGGGCCGGACGTCCCGATCTGCCTGGACGCCGCGCAGAGCGTGGGGCACCTGCCGGTGTCGGTGGCGGCCCTGGACGTGGACTTCCTGGTGTTCTCCGGGCACAAGGCCCTCGCCCTGCCCGGTACGGGCGCGGTGTGGGCCCGGCGGCGGCGCGGGCCGGACTTCCGGCCGGGCGGGTGGCAGGGCACCCCGAACACGGTCGGCATCGCCTCCCTGGTGGCGGCGCTCGACTGGCTGGACGCGGCCGGGACCGACCGGATCGAGCGCTGGACCGTGGCGCTGGCGTCCCTGCTGACCGACGGGCTCAGCCGGATGGAGGGCACCTATGAGGTCCTCGGCTGCCGCACCAGCCTCGCGGCCGGTTCCCCGGTGCAGCGGCGGCGGAGCCTGGTGACCTTCCGGCACCGGGCGATCGACGCCCACGACCTGGGCTTCATCCTCTTCAGCCACGGGTTCATGGTGCGGTCCGACGGGCACTGTCAGGCGGGGCGGGGCGACAGGGACGGGTCCGTACGCGTCAGCCTCCATGTGCACAACACACCCGAAGAGATGGAAAGGCTGCTCGCCGCGCTCGCCAATCTGCAATGATTTTCAATAGCAGAAGAGGGTCGTGAGGTGCGGAGGACACGGGCGGCTATGGGAGTGAACGCGGTGACGGCCGCGCGATGGGTGGAGCGCTGGGAGGACCAGCAACAGCGGTACGCGGTCGACCGCGAGGAGAGCTTCACCGTCATCGCGGACGTGGTCGAGCATGTGACACGCGGCCAGACCGGGCCGCCGCTCGTCCTGGACCTCGGGAGCGGGCCGGGCTCCCTGGCGGCACGGCTGGCCGGCCGCCTCCCGGGCGCGGAGGTGCTGGCCGTCGACGGCGACCCGCTCCTGCTGGAGCTGGGCAGCACGTACTACGGCTCCGCCCTCCGCTACGTCGAGGCGATGATCGGCGAACCGGGCTGGCTCGACGCGCTCGCCCTGGACCGCCCGGTGGACGCGGCCGTGTCGGCGACCGCCCTGCACTACCTGGACCGTCCCACGCTGTGCCGGGTCTACCGGGAGCTGGCCGGGCGGTTGCGACCCGGCGGCGTCCTCGTCAACGGCGACCACATCGGCCCGGACTCGCCGAAGGTCTCCGAACTGGCCGTCGACATCGGGCGCCGTCACGCCGAACGGCACCTGACCTTCAGCCACGACGACTGGGAGTCCTGGTGGTCGGGCGCCGCCTCCGACCCGGAGCTGGCCCGCTTCCTCGAGCGGCGCGGGAGCCACCGGCACCCGCGCTGCGAGGGCAACGACCTGACCATCTCCAGCCACCTGGACCTGCTGCGCGAGGCCGGGTTCGAGCACGTGGGCGTGGTCTGGCAGTACGGGCACAGCCACATCCTGGCCGCCGTCCGCTGAGGCGGCCCACCCGAACGTGGACGCGCCCGCCGCCCGTGGACGCGACGCCGCCGTCCGTGGACGCGCCCGCCGTCCGTGGACGCGGCGCCGCCCCGTCATGGAAGCGACCGCGCAGTCCGTGGACGCGGCGCCGCAGTCCGCCGGCTCAATTCCCCGACGCGGCCACCCCGATGACGGCCCTGACCTGGGACGTGATGTCCGCCCGGTTGCGCAGGAACTCCGGATCGGTCACCGCGCCGGTGTTGCCCGCCCCGAACTGGAGCACCGGCGTGTGCACATGCCCGCCCGGCAGGCCGGCCAGGCCCAGCCGGTCGCGCAGCAGCGTGGCGCGGTACGCGATCTCGTTGGACAGGTAGTCCCCGCCGCCGCCCGCGCGGGCCGCCGAACCGGGCGTCGGGCCCTGGGGCCGGACCACCGGGGCCGTGCCGCCCGCCGGGACCTCGGTCACCGACGTGTTGTCGTACACCGGGAACCGCCCCGTTTCCGCCGCGACGATCTTCGCGTACGGGAGGGTCGTCGTGGTCCACTGCGGTTGCGAGGCCGGGTCGGCGACCGGCACGAGGCCCGTCTCGGACACGTTCTCGTTGTCGCCGAACCCGCCGCGCCAGGCGCCGTTGAAGCGCTCGATGTCGAAGCGGCCGACCCGGCCCTGGCTCACCGTCGTGAAGGCGTCGACGCGCGGCAGGTGCGGCGCCAGGGTCCGCTCCACCTCGCCGGCCGCGAAGTCCGCCCAGCGCACCGGGAACACCGCCGTCTCCACCCGTGCGAGCTGCCCGTCCGCCGTCCGGATCAGCGTCCCGTCCAGCGCCAGCGCCGCCGCGCCCGACGGGTTGCTGATCCGGATGTCCCGGTCGAGGGTGAACGGGTCGAACCCGGTCATCAGTACGCGCTTGACGCCCCGGCCGGCGGGGTAACGGATGGCGTCCTGGCCGCGCGAGGAGGTCTCCAGCCGGTCCAGGAGCCGCTCCCGCGCGTCCGGCGTCAGGGTGAAGCCCGGCTGCCAGGCGCGCAGTTCACGCGTCATGGCCAACCGTGCCCAGTACAGCGGTCGGTCGTCGTCCCGGCTCAGGTCGCCCGTCGCCGGTCCCCGCCCCTGCGCCCGGTCCACCGCCCGCTGCCACAGCCGCGAGGCGTGCCGCACGACGGCCCGCTCGGCCGCCGCGTACGAGCCGGCCCCGCCGAGTGCGGTGGCGAACTCGGGTGCCACCGTGTCGAATCCGCTGCGGGTGAGGATCTCGCGCGGGACGGCCCGGTCGAGGCGGGCCTCCTCGACGGTGGGCTCGACGGCCGGGTCCGCCGCCTGGGCGGGAGCCGTGGTGACCGTCAGCGCGGCGAGCGCGGCAACGAGCGTCGTACGCAACCGTATTCGTGACACAGGCGCAGCCTTCCGTAGGGGTGCCGGAACGCTATCGCGCCCCCAACAGCCGCAGAAAGTCCCGGAAGGCGGCCGGCATGTCCACGGCGTCCGGATCCAGCAACCACTGGTACTGCAGTCCGTCCATCACCGCCGTCATCAGCGGCGCCGCCTGTTCGGGCGTCAGCCCGCCGGGCAGCCGGTCCCCGTACTCCGCCCGCAGGACGGCTCCCATCTCGGCCCGCACCTGGGCGTAGCGGCGGGTGAAGAATTCGCGGGCCGGATGCCCCTCCGTCACGCTCTCGCCGAGCAGCGCCGAGAAGGTCTGCACGATGCCCGGCCGCATGGCGTTGTACTCGACCAGCGAGTCCAGCAGGTCGAGCCGCCAGCCGCCCGGGCCGCCGCTCCCGCCGCCCGTGTCCCACTGGTCGCGCTCCTCCAGGACCGCGACGAGCAGGGCTTCCTTGGTGGGGAAGTAGTGCAGGAGCCCCTGCTGGGTCAGACCGACCCGCTCGGCGACCGACCCGAGCGACGCGCCCCGGTAGCCGCGCTCGGCGATCACTTCGAGGGCCGCGCGCACGATCTCGGCGCGCCGTTCCTCGCTCCTGGCCCTGGCCGCTGCCATCCTCGCACTCCGACTCTCTCAGTCACGGAAAGATAACGAAACCTACTGCCCTACAGGTGTCGGGCACACCATGGGCGTACCGCCCGCACGCCGACACGGAGGTACGACAGTGACAGACCCGACCGGCCCCCGGCACGAAGAGGCACGCCAAGAGGCACGTGAAGAGGCACGTGAAGACGCACGGGGACAGGCACGCGAAGAGGCACACGACGCGGCGCGCGAGAAGACCGTGGCGGCCGCACGCGAGGCGGCCGTCGAAGCGGCCCTCGGCACGCTCGACCTGGACGCCAAGACCCGTCTCCTGGCCGGACAGGACATGTGGTCCCTGCCCGCCCTCCCCGAGATCGGCCTGAAGTCGCTGGTCATGTCCGACGGCCCGATCGGCGTGCGCGGCGTCCGTTGGACCGCCGACGACCCGTCCGTCGCCCTCCCGTCCCCGACCGCGCTGGCCGCCACCTGGGACCCCGCCCTCGCCCGCCGCGCCGGCCGGCTCCTCGCCCAGGAGGCCCGCCGCAAGGGCGTCCACGTCCTCCTCGCCCCCACGGTCAACCTCCACCGATCACCCCTCGGCGGACGGCACTTCGAGGCGTACAGCGAGGACCCGTACCTCACCGGCGAGATCGGCACCGGCTGCGTCCTGGGCGTCCAGGACGGCGGCGTCGGCACCACCGTCAAGCACTTCGTCGCCAACGACGCCGAGACCGACCGCTTCACCGTCAACAACGTCGTCGCCCCCCGCGTGCTCCGCGAGCTCTACCTCGCCCCCTTCGAGACGATCGTCACCCACGCCCGCCCCTGGGGCATCATGACCGCCTACAACCAGGTCAACGGCCGCACCATGACGGAGCACCACCACCTGGTCGACGAGGTGCTGCGCGGCGAGTGGGGCTTCGACGGCGTCAACGTCTCCGACTGGATGGCCGCCCGCGACACCAAGCGTGCCGTCGAAGGAGGCCTCGACGTCGCCATGCCCGGCCCTCACACGGTGTACGGCGAGGCGCTCGCCGCCGCCGTACGGGCCGGCGAGGTCGACGAGACGGTCGTCGACCGAGCCGTACGCAACGTGCTGCGCCTCGCCGCCCGCGTCGGCGCCCTGGACGGAGTCGAGCCGGCCGTCACCCGGCTGCCGTCGCCCGTCGACGGTGACGCCCTCGCCCGGGAGATCGCCCGCCGCTCCTTCGTCCTCCTGCGGAACCAGGGCGCCCTGCCCCTCCCCGAAGGCCGCACCGTCGCCCTCCTCGGCGCCGCCGCCCGCGACGCCCGCGTCCTCGGCGGCGGCTCCGCCCAGGTCTTCCCCGACCACACCGTCTCCCCGCTCGACGGCCTCACCGCCGCGCTCCCCGCCGGTGAGCCGGCCTACGCCGTCGGTGCCGACCCCAGCGACGAACTCGCCCCCGCCGGGCAGGGCTTCGCGCTGCGCGCCGTCTGCCGCGACGCGGCCGGGAACGTCATCGGCGCGGGGTCGCTGCCCAGCGGCCAGGTCCAGTGGATCGGCGACGACCTGCCCGACGGCGTCACGTACGACACCCTGCACAGCGTCGAGGTCATCGGCACCTTCACGCCCCGCGAGAGCGGGGAGCACGCCTTCGGCACACGCGGCCTCGGCGCCTTCACGCTCACCGTCGCGGGCCGGACCCTCTACGACGGCGTCCAGGAGATGGGCGACGAGGCCGACCCGTTCGAGGCCTTCTTCGGCACCCCGCTTGAACGCGGCACGGTCGCCCTCACCGAGGACGTACCGGTCGAGGTGTCGTTGCTGCACCCGCTCGACCAGGAACACGCGGCGCCCCTGCCCGGCGTGATGTTCTCGCTCGTCCACCGCGGGCCGCGCCGCGACCCCGACGAGCTGATCGCCGAGGCCGCCGAGGCCGCCCGCGCAGCCGACACCGCGATCGTCGTGGTGGCCACCACCGAGCGCGTCGAGTCGGAGGGCTTCGACCGCGCCGACCTGAGGCTGCCCGGGCGCCAGGACGACCTCGTACGGGCCGTCGCCGCCGCCAACCCCAACACCGTCGTGGTCGTCAACGCGGGGTCCCCCGTCGAGATGCCCTGGCGCGACGACGTGGCCGCCGTCCTGCTGAGCTGGTTCCCCGGCCAGGAAGGCGGCGCCGCGCTCGCCGACGTCCTCCTCGGCACCGAGGAACCGGGCGGCCGCCTGCCCACCACCTGGCCGGCCGCACTCGCCGACGCACCCGTCACCGAGGTCACCCCGACGGACGGCGAACTGCGCTACACCGAGGGTCTCTTCACCGGCTACCGCGCCTGGGACCGGTCCGGCACGGCGCCCGCGTACCCCTTCGGCCACGGCCTCGGCTACACCACCTGGGAGTACGAGGCGCTGGAGCTCACCCCGGAGAGCGCCACGGTCCGCGTCCGCAACACCGGCACCCGCCCCGGTCGCGAGACCGTCCAGCTGTACGTCGCACCCGTGGACGACCGGGTGGAGCGCCCGTCCCGCCGGCTGGCCGGCTTCGCGGGCGTCGAGGCGGGCCCCGGTGAGACCGTGGAGACCGAGATCCCGCTCCCGCTGAGGGCGTTTCAGATATGGGACGAAGAGACCGGCGCGTGGACGGCGGTCCCCGGTACGTACGAGATCCAGGCGGGCCGTTCGGTGTCCGACACCCGGGTGCGCGCGGCGCTGACGGTCGCCGGGACGGACTAGCGGATCCCGAACGCGTACACGGTTTCCGAGGCGTACACCTCGCCCGGCCGCAGGACCGAACTCGGGAACAGCGGCCGGTTCGGGGAGTCCGGGAATGCCTGGGTCTCCAGCGCGACGCCGTCGAGGTGGGCCGGCGCGTACACCTGGAGACCCGGCTCGGTCGTGCGGACCGTCAGCAGCCGTCCGGTGACCGGCGAGTACAGCTCGGCCGCCGGGCCGTCGCCGCCGTCCAGGACGAAATTGTGGTCGATGCCCGTGCCGACCGGGCGCGACGAACGGAAGTCGAGCGGCGTGCCGTCCACCGTCGCGATCTCACCCGTCGGGACCGACACGTCGTCGAGCGGCGTGAAGTGCCCGGCCGCCAGCCGCATCTCGTGCGCCCCGCCCAGGTTCCAGTACGTGTGGTTCGTCAGCGCCACCACCGTCGGCGCGTCCGTCACCGCCTCGTACGCGATCCGCAGCGCGCCCTCGGCATCCAGGGTGTAGGTGGCGGAGACCTCCAGCCGCCCGGGGAAGCCCTCCTCCCCGTCCGGGCTCACCCGCGTCAGCCGTACCCCGCCGTCGACCGCCTCGGCGTCCCACACCCGCTTGTCGAACCCGCGCTCACCGCCGTGCAGGCTGTTCGGCCCGCCGTTGCGGGCCAGCCGGTAGGAGCGGCCGTCCAGCGTGAACGATCCGCCGGCTATCCGGTTCGCGTACCGCCCCACCAGCGCCCCGAAGTAGGGCCCCGGATCGGCCTCGTACCCGGCGGGGGAGCCGTACCCCAGCACCACGTTCGCCACGGCACCGTCCCGGTCGGGCACCTCCACCGACTGCACGATCCCGCCGTACGTCAGGACTCCCACCCGCGTACCGCCCCGCTCCAGGACCCAGCGGTGCACCCTCGTACCGTCGGCCAGCCGGCCGCACTCCTCGGCGTCACCCATTCCCGGCCTCCGTGACCTTGCGGTACGCGATCTCCGCGAGCCGCTCCTGGCCGTTCCTGCTCGGGTGGAACCAGTCCCACGGGCTGAGCTGCGCAGTGGTGAACCGGTAGGCGAACACCGCCCCGCCGTCGTGCCGGCACAGCCGGTCCTTCGCGCACACCTCCCGGAGCACCTCGTTGTACGCCACCACCCGCCGGTGCACCTCCTCGCGCCGCGCCTCGGCGGCCGGGCCGAGGTCGTCGGCGTCCCCCAGCATCGACGCGCACACGCCCAGCTTCCACACCTGCTTGCCGAGGACACTCCCGCGGCCGGTCGACCACAGCCGCTTCAGGTCCGGCACGCTCGACACGTACACCTGGCTCTTCGGCGACACCTCGCGCAACTCCCGCATCGCCTCCTCGAACGAGGCGCGGAAGTCCGGCACCGGCGTCATCAGGTCGGTGCTGTCCCGGCAGGCGTCGTTCGCGCCGACCATCACCGCCACCAGCCCGGGCCTCTTCGCGGCGGCCTTCCCCATCTGGCTCGGCAGCTCCGCCACCCGCGCCCCCGACCTGGCCAGGTTCCAGCTCCGGGCGGGCAGCGCCGACGCGCCCAGCAGCCGCCGCGCGAGGCTGTTCACCCGCGCGTCGCCACCGGTCGCCCAGGACGCCTCCGGGCAGTCGGTCAGCACCCCGCAGGCGTCGAAACCCCGGGTGATCGAGTCACCGACGGCCGCGATCGAGGCGGGGCTGGTGTCCCACGCAGGGGTGGGCCTCGGTGACGGGGAGGGGCGCGGCGCCACGCCCGGCCCGCGCTCCGGTTCCGCCTCGCATCCGGACACGGCAACGCCCGCCACCAGGGCGGCGGCCGCCGCCCACGCGGCGAGCGTTCGTATACGGCCTCGTCGGCTGTCGGGCATCCGGTAGCCCTTTCGTCGGCGTCCTGGCGAGTGAAAGCTTGGTGTCGGGGTCCCCCGGCCAGACCGTACGTCATCCCAAGCGCCCCGGCGCACGGTAGCTTTTCCCCGTCGAACCGTCAGGCGCCTTCGCCAACCGGCTCCGGTAAATTACATCACGTCACATGCTGTCCCTTTTGCGGAGTTTCACTCCTGATGCTGTTTACTGAGGCCGCTGGGAAAGGCGAACCTCGTCCCACACTGGAGGTCCCGGTGACGACACGTGGAGTCCTGTACGTACACTCCGCACCGCGCGCGCTGTGCCCGCACGTCGAATGGGCGGTGGCGGGAGTGCTCGGTGCGAGGGTCCAACTCGACTGGATCCGGCAGCCGGCCTCCCCGGGCACCTGGAGAGCGGAGTTCTCCTGGCAGGGCGAACCGGGTACCGCCTCCAAGCTGGCCTCCGCGCTGCGCGGCTGGCAGATGCTCCGCTTCGAGGTCACCGCCGAGCCGTGCGCCACCGCCGAGGGCGAGCGCTACAGCGCCACGCCCGAGCTGGGCATCTTTCACGCGGTCACCGGCATCCACGGCGACATCCTGATCCCCGAGGACCGCCTCCGCGCCGCGCTCGTCCGCTCCGCCCAGGGCGAGACCCAACTGGAAGCGGAAATCGCCCGGCTCCTGGGCAAGCCCTGGGACGACGAACTCGAACCCTTCCGCTACGCCGGCGAAGGCGCCCCGGTCCGCTGGTTGCACCAGGTGGTCTGACCCCGGTCCCGAGGCCCCCGGCCGCTGTGACCGGCGCCCGCGCCGTGACGCCCCCCCGGCCGCTGCAACGGCCGCCGCGCCGTGACGCCTGCCGGGCCGCTGCAACGGCCGCCGCGCCGTGACGCTCGGCCGCGCTGTGAGGCCTGCTCGGCCGCTGTGAATCGCGCCGCGCCGTGACGCCCACCCGACCGCTGCGACCGGCGCCCGCGCCGTGACGCTCGCCCGCGCCGTGACGCCTGCCCGGCCGCTGTGGCGCCCGCGCCGTGACGCCCCCCGGCCGCTGTGGCGCCTGCCCGCGCCGTGACGGCCGCTGTACGGAGGTCACCCGGCGTCGCTCGTCGTACGACCGTCCGCGCCCGTGGGCCTGGCGTGCAGGCCGCGGCTCCGGACATGGGTGTGGACATGGGTGTGGGCCCGTCCCCCGAAGGGGCGGGCCCACACCGTGTCCACGGTCGCCGACAGCGAGGTCAGACCGTGCGGAACGCCAGCACCACGTTGTGGCCGCCGAAACCGAACGAGTTGTTGATCGCGGCGATCGTGCCTTCCGGCAGCGCACGCGGCTTGTCGCGGACGATGTCGGCGTCGACCTCCTCGTCCAGGTCGTCGACGTTGATGGTCGGCGGGGCCGTGCGGTGGTGCAGGGCCAGCACCGTGGCGACGGTCTCGATACCGCCCGCGCCGCCCAGCAGGTGGCCGGTCATCGACTTGGTGGCGGAGATCGCCACGTGGTCCAGCTCCTCGCCGAGCACCTTGCGCAGCGCCTTGACCTCGGCGACGTCACCCTGCGGGGTGGACGTGGCGTGGGCGTTGAGGTGCACGACCTCGGCCGGCTTCAGGTCGGTGGTGTCCAGCAGGTTCTGCAGGGCGGCGGCGATACCGCGGCCCGTCGGCTCCGGCTGGGCGATGTGGTGGCTGTCGGCCGACAGGCCCTGGCCGAGCGCCTCGCAGTAGACCTTCGCGCCACGCGCGGCGGCGTGCTCGGCGGACTCCAGGATGACGACACCGGCGCCCTCGCCGAGGACGAAGCCGTCACGGCCGTTGTCGTACGGGCGCGAGGCCTTCTCCGGCTCGTCGTTGCTCTTGGACATCGCCATCATGTTGGCGAACGCGGCGATCGGCAGCGGGTGGATCGCCGCCTCGGTGCCGCCCGCCACGACCACGTCGGCGCGGCCGGTGCGGATCATCTCGACGGCGTAGCCGATCGCCTCGGCGCCCGACGCGCACGCCGAGACCGGGGTGTGGACGCCCGCGCGGGCGTTCACCTCCAGGCCGACGTTGGCGGAGGGGCTGTTGGGCATCAGCATCGGCACGGTGTGCGGGGAGACGCGGCGTACGCCCTTCTCCTTCAGCACGTCGTACTGGTCGAGCAGGGTCGTCACACCGCCGATGCCGGAGGCGATGACGGTGCCGAGCCGCTCGGGAGCGATGGACGCGTCCTCGCCCGCCGGAGCGGTGAAGCCCGCGTCCGCCCACGCCTCGCGGGCCGCGATCACGGCGAACTGCGCCGAGCGGTCCAGCTTGCGGGCCAGCGGGCGCGGCAGGACTTCGGCCGGGTCGACGGCCACGGGGGCCGCGATCCGGACGGGCAGCTCGGCGAAGCGGTCCCCCTCCAGGGGCTTGACGCCGGAGCGTCCCGCCAGCAGACCTTCCCAGGTCGCGGCGGAGTCGCCACCCAGCGGTGTGGTTGCGCCGATACCGGTGACGACCACGGTGCGATTGGTCGAGTTCACAGGAATTCTTTCTCCACGTCTATGAGGTATGCGGGGAATGCGGCGCCACCGCCGGGTGGCGATCCGATCAGCCCTGGTGCTTCAGGATGTAGTCGGCAGCGTCGCCGACCGTCTTGAGGTTCTTGACGTCCTCGTCGGGGATCTTGACGTCGAAGCGCTCTTCGGCGGCGACGACGACCTCAACCATGGAGAGCGAGTCGACGTCCAGGTCGTCGGTGAAGGACTTGTCCAGCTGGACGTCCTCGACCGGGATGCCGGCGATCTCGTTCACGATGTCGGCGAGACCGGCGACGATCTCTTCCTGAGTGGCGGCCATGTGGCGCTCCTTCGGTGTGTATCTCAGAGGTGTTTCTCAGAGGGTTTTGAGGCTGTCGTCCCGGAAATCCGCGGAACGTGCCTAGGGGAGGGTAACGACCGTCGCGGCGTAGACGAGACCCGCCCCGAAGCCGATGACGAGCGCGGTGTCACCGCTCTTCGCCTGACCGGTCGCCAGAAGCCGCTCCATCGCGAGCGGAATCGAGGCGGCCGAGGTGTTGCCGGTCGTCTCCACGTCACGGGCGACCGTGACGTGCTCCGGCAGTTTCAGTGTCTTCACCATCGAGTCGATGATCCGCATGTTGGCCTGGTGCGGGATGAAGACGTCCAGGTCGGCCGCCGCGATGCCGGCCGCGTCCAGGGCCTGCTGGGCGACCTTCGCCATCTCGAAGACGGCCCAGCGGAACACCGCCTGGCCCTCCTGCGTGATGGCGGGGAACTTGTCGACCGTGCCGTCGCGGTAGTCGGTCCACGCGACGGTCTGCTTGATGGTCTCGGACTTGTCGCCCTCGGAGCCCCACACCGTGGGGCCGATCGCGGGCTCCTTGGCGGGGCCGACGACGACGGCGCCCGCGCCGTCACCGAACAGGAAGGCCGTCGCGCGGTCCTCCAGGTCGGTCAGGTCGCTGAGCCGCTCCACGCCGATCACGAGGACGTACTCCGCCGAGCCCTCGACCACCATGCCCTTGGCGAGAGTCAGGCCGTAGCCGAAGCCGGCGCAACCCGCCGAGATGTCGAACGCGGCCGGCTTGTTCGCGCCGATCTTGTCCGCGATCTCGGTGGCGACGGCAGGGGTCTGCTTGAAGTGCGAGACGGTGGAGACGATCACGCCGCCGATCTGCTCGGGGGTGACTCCGGCGTCCGCGATGGCCTTGCCCGCCGCCTCGACCGACATCGCGGTCACGGTCTCCTCGGGGGAGGCCCAGTGGCGGGTGGCGATGCCGGAGCGCGAGCGGATCCACTCGTCGGACGAGTCGATCGTCTCCAGGATCACCTCGTTCGGCACGACACGGGTGGGCCGGTAACCGCCGACACCCATGATGCGCGCGTACGGGGCGCCCTGGCTGGGCTTGATCTTCGCCATGCTCTACGGCTCCTTGTCAGACGGCGGGCGTCGTGTGCTCGGCGATGAGCGCACGGGCCGCGTCGAGGTCGTCCGGCGTCTTCAGGGCGACCGTCTTGACGCCCTGAAGGGCGCGCTTGGCGATACCGGTGAGCGTGCCGCCGGGGCACACCTCGACCAGGGCGGTCGCGCCGAGCCGCTGGAACGTTTCCATGCACAGGTCCCAGCGGACGGGATTGGCGACCTGACCGACCAGGCGGGCGACGACGTCGGCGCCCGTGGCGACGGTCTGTCCGTCCTTGTTCGAGACGTACGTCACGGTGGGGTCTGCGACGGTCAGACCGTCGGCGGCCTTCTGGAGCGTCGCGACCGCGGGCGCCATGTGGTGCGTGTGGAACGCGCCGGCGACCTTGAGCGCCACCACGCGGCGGACGCCCTCGGGCTTGTCGGCCTCCAGCGCCGCGAGCTGCTCCATGGTGCCGGCGGCGACGATCTGGCCGGCGCCGTTCACGTTCGCCGGGGTCAGGCCCAGCTTCTCCAGGTGCGGGACGGTGATCTCCGGCTCGCCGCCGAGCAGCGCCGACATGCCGGTCTCGGTGACGGCGGCGGCCTCGGCCATCGCCAGTCCACGGGTCCGTACGAAGCCGAGCGCGGCCGTGTCGTCGAGGACACCGGCGAACGCGGCGGCGGTGATCTCGCCGACGCTGTGGCCGGCGACGGCGTCCGGGACGACGTCACCGAGCGCGGCGGCGGACAGCAGACCGGCCGCGACCAGCAGGGGCTGGGCCACCGCCGTGTCGCGGATCGCGTCCGCGTCTGCCTTGGTGCCGTAGTGGACGAGGTCGAGCCCGATGGCGTCGGACCACGCGGCGACGCGGTCGGAGGCGCCGGGCAGATCGAGCCAGGGAGTCAGGAAGCCGGGCGTCTGAGCGCCTTGGCCGGGAGCGACGAGTACGAGCACCCTCACACTCTCTCTTGTGGACGGCTCCCACCGCCCGTGGGGACAGGGACGAAGAACCGTCGGGCTAATTGTGGACGTTCGACAAAAGTCTAGGCCTGAGGATCTCCATCGACCAGACGCCCGAGGATCAGCGCGATTCGCAGCGTGAACGCGGAACGCACATCGGAGGGTGACCATCCGGTGACGTCGGTCACACGTCGGAGCCGGTAGCGCACGGTGTTGGGGTGGACGAAGAGCATCCGGGCCGCGCCTTCCAGACTGCTCGCCTGCTCCAGATAAACGCTCAAGGTTTCCAGGAGCGCCGAGCCCGCCTCCTCCAGCGGTCTGTAGATCTCCTCCACCAACTGCTCGCGCGCCGACGGGTCACCGGCCATCGCGCGCTCCGGCAGGAGATCGTCCGCCAGTACCGGCCGCGGCGCGTCCTGCCAGGCGGAACACGCCTTCAGGCCCGCCGCCGCGGCCTGCGCGGACCGGGTGGCCGCCAGCAGGTCCGGCACGATCGGCCCGGCGACGACCGGCCCGGCGGCGTACGGGCCGATCAGCGCCTTGGCGACGTGCAGCGGATTGTCGCTGCCGCCCGCGATGACGACCAGCCGGTCACCGAGCACGCCGGTCAGCACCTGGAGCTTGGCGTGCCGGGCGGCCCGCCTTATCGCCTCCACGGTCAGCTCGCTGTCGCCGTCCGGGGCCGTGCCAAGGATCACGCACACGTGCTCCGGCGAATTCCAGCCGAGCGCGGCGGCCCGCGAGACGGCGCCCTCGTCGGCCTCGCCGGACAGCACCGCGTTCACCACCAGCGACTCCAGCCGGGCGTCCCACGCGCCGCGCGCCTCGGCGGCCTGCGCGTACACCTGGGCCGTCGCGAAGGCGATCTCCCGGGCGTACACCAGCAGCGCCTCGCGCAGCACCGACTCGTCGCCGGGCGCGGCGACCTCCTCGATCGCCGACTCCATGACCTCGATGGTCGTCCGCACCATCTCCACGGTCTGGCGCAGGGTGATCGCCCGGGTCAGCTCGCGCGGGGCGGTCCCGAAGACGTCGGTGGAGATGGCCTGCGGGGTCTCCGGATGCCGGAACCACTCGGTGAACGCGGCGATACCGGCCTGGGCGACCAGACCGATCCAGGACCGGTTCTCCGGGGGCATCGCCCGGTACCAGGGCAGCGTCTCGTCCATGCGGGCAATGGCGTTCGCCGCGAGCCGTCCGGAGGACTGCTCCAGGCGCTTCAGGGTGGCGGCATGGGAGTGGGTGTCGTTCGCTGCGGGTTCAGGCACGGGACAAGACTGCCTTATCCGGACGGGGGAGTGCCGCGCCGGGTCTACGGTGGTCCCGTGAGTTCATGGCATCCAGACGGCCGGGCGGCCGCCGCCCGCTCCGGGCCGGACGCACCGGCGTGGTCCGTGCACCGGGCCGGCGAGCGCTACCGCGGCGGCGGGGCGACGGACGGCATAGAGACCCTGCACGCGTTCTCCTTCGGGCGTTTCTACGACCCCGACAACCTCCGGTTCGGCGCCATCCTGGCCTGCAACGAGGAGCGGCTCGCGCCCGGCTCCGGGTTCGACGAGCACCCCCACAGCCACACCGAGATCGTCACCTGGGTCGTCGAGGGCGAGCTCACCCACCGCGACTCGGCCGGGCACACCTCGCGCATCGGCCCCGGTGACGTACAACACCTCAGCGCGGCGGCCGGGGTCCGGCACGAGGAGCGCAACGACGGCGCCGGCCCGCTGGTCTTCGTGCAGATGTGGCTGGCGCCCGGACAACCCGGAGGAAAGCCGTCGTACGAGGTCGTACGGGGCCTGGCGGACGCGGCGCCGTACGCCCTGCCGGCCGCCGGGGCGATGCTCCACGTCCGGCGCCCGGACACCCCGGGGGAGCGGATCGCCGTCCCGGACGCCGCCTTCGTGTACGTCCACGTCGTGCGGGGCGCGGTACGCCTCGGCGACGACGAGCTCGGACCGGGGGACGCGGCGCGGATCACCGGCGCGGAGGGGCTGGAACTGGTGGCGCTCGGGCAGGCCGAGGTGCTGCTGTGGGAGATGAGCGGCTGAACCACGGACGCCGGCCGCGGCGGGGGGGGGGGGGGGGGGGGGGGGGGGGGGGGGGGGGGGGGGGGGGGGGGGGGGGGGGGGGGGGAGAGGGGAAGACAGGCGGGGGCGGGGGGGGGGGGGGGGGAGGCGTGATTGTCG
>NZ_JBVJAH010000026.1:0-42928 GCF_055590785.1 Streptomyces sp. NPDC041796 | reverse complement strand
GAGCATGAGCGCGGAGGGGCGAGCGTTGGTGCCGGTAGGGGAGGCAGGGGGGCTGCGGTGGGAGGGGCGCGGCGGAACCATGAACGCCGGCCGCGGGGGGGGGGGGGGGGGGGGGCCCCCCCCCCACGGCGGTCACTGGTCGGAGTAGCTGAAGTCCCCCACCGTCCAGGCGCTCACGTCCTTGATGGCGATCCGGTACATCCCGCCCGTCTCGGGGATGCCCACCTGGCCCTGGAGGATCCTGGCGACATGGAAGTGCAGATGGGTGGGCGTCCCGGCCGGCACCGAACCGGCGCCGCCGGGCGGCGCGAAGGTACCGGCGAACGGACCGAGCCGGTCCGAGTCCCTCAGGACCTCGGCGACCCGCTGCCGCCACACCGTCTCGGGCGCCAGCCGGCCCGTGATGACGGCCCCGTGGACCACGACGGTGAGGGACATCTGAGTGGTTTGCTCCGACTCCACCGTGGCGGCGATGTCAACGAGCAGTTCATCAGGGTTCGACATGGGCGCTGATTCTAGATCCCGGGGCGCTCCCGTGGACCGAGGAGGTCGTCACCGCGCACCGCCGCCCAGCAGAGCAGCCGCCGTCTCCAGGGGGGTGAGGACGGCCACGGGCGTGGCCGCGGGGTCGTGGCAGGTGAAGCCGAGCCGGGTCAGCGCCCTGGTCACCTCCTGGGAGGTGAAGTCGCGGCGGTCCTGCTTGGTGATCACTTCCCCGACCTGCTTGACAGGGTAGGTCCGGCGTCCGACGGTCACGGACGGGCCCGTGACGGGTTCGGGCCGGACGCCCTTCATCGCCTCCTGCACGTCGCTCTTGAACAGGTCGAAGGGGAAGTGGGCGATGACGCAGCGCATGGGGCCTCGGCAGGGTGGGAGGGACGGTCAGGGGGTGAGGGCCAGGACGCCCAGGGTGTAGCCGTGCTCGTCGACCACGGGCGACACGTCCAGGGTCCGCATCCGCATGGCCGCCTCGGCGTCGTTCAGGTGCGCGGCGGAGCAGGTGAACGGCCCCCGGTCGAGGGGGATGTCACGCAGCCGGGTGCGGTCGCTGTACCAGGAGCCGCCCCGGTGGGCGGCGAGCTGCGCCCGGGTGACCAGGCCCGAACAGCGGCCCGCCTCGTCCTGGACGAGCAGGTGATCGACGCGGGCGCTGATCAGTACGGACAGGGCCACGTCGACCATCATGTGGTCGTCGACCTGCGGGCCGGGCGCGTCCATGGCGTCACGCGCGGTGAGGCCCGTGCCGGGTGCTTCTCGGAGCCGTGTCCGAATCGGCGTCACATGCTGCTCCTCTTCGATTGTTCGACCATCGGGGACGGGGCGGTGACTACGCGGCGGTGCCGGAGGGTGCGCTGCGGCCCCACCGGGAGGGCCGGCGGCGACGCCCGCGCGCGGAGGCGCCGGAGCCCTTGGGCCGCTCGGCGGCCGGAGCGGTGATGACGACGGGTACGCCGGAGGGCGCCTGGGCGCCGGTGATGCGGTTCAGTTCGGCCTCGCCGGAGCGGACCCGGGTCACCCGGGCGGTGATGCCGGCGTCGGCCATCAGGCGTTCCATGCCGCGGCGTTGACCGGGGAGCACCAGGGTGACGACGGTGCCGGACTCACCGGCGCGGGCGGTGCGGCCGCCGCGGTGCAGGTAGTCCTTGTGGTCGGTGGGCGGGTCGACGTTGACGACGAGGTCGAGGTCGTCGACGTGGATGCCGCGGGCGGCCACGTTGGTGGCCACCAGGACCGTGACGTGCCCGCTCTTGAACCGGTCGAGGGTGCGGGTGCGCTGGGGCTGGGACTTGCCGCCGTGCAGGGCGGAGGCCCGCACACCGACGGCCAGGAGGTCCTTGGTGAGCCGGTCCACCGCGTGCTTGGTGTCCAGGAACATGATCACCCGTCCGTCGCGGGCGGCGATCTCCGTGGTGGTGGCGTGCTTGTCGGCGCCGTGCACGTGCAGCACGTGGTGCTCCATCGTGGTGACCGCCCCCGCGGAGGGGTCGACGGAGTGGACGACCGGATCGGTCAGGTACCGGCGGACCAGGGTGTCCACGTTCCGGTCGAGGGTGGCGGAGAAGAGCATGCGCTGGCCGTCGGGCCGCACCTGGTCGAGCAGATGGGTGACCTGCGGCATGAAGCCCATGTCGGTCATCTGGTCCGCCTCGTCCAGGACGGTGATGGCGACCTGGTCCAGTCGGCAGTCGCCCCGGTCGACGAGGTCCTTGAGCCGGCCGGGTGTCGCGACGACGACCTCGCTCCCGCCGCGCAGGGCGCCGGCCTGGCGGCCGATGGACATTCCGCCGACGACCGTGGCCAGCCGCAGGTGCAGCGACCGGGCGTAGGGGGTGAGCGCGTCGGTGACCTGCTGGGCCAGTTCCCGGGTGGGTACGAGCACCAGGGCGAGCGGCGTGCGCGGCTCGGCGCGCTTCCCCGCGGTGCGGGCCAGCAGGGCGAGGCCGAAGGCGAGCGTCTTGCCGGATCCGGTGCGCCCGCGGCCCAGTACGTCCCGGCCGGCCAGCGAGTTCGGCAGGGTCGCCGCCTGGATGGGGAACGGCACGGTCATGCCTTCGGAGCGGAGCGCGGCCAGCAGCCGGTGGGGCAGGCCGAGATCGGCGAACGCCTCGACGGGCGGCAGCGGCGCGGTGCCCCCGACCGGGAGGGCGAACTCGCCGTGGAGCGGGGCGGGTCGGCGTGCGGGCCCGCCGCCGGCGGCGCGGCGGTTGCCGGGCGCCCTGACGGCGGCGCCTCGGCGCGAGCGGTGGGAGCTGTCGTTGGTGCGCGCAGTGCGGTTCATGCGGAACCTTCCTCGATGCGGAACGTATCGAGGAATTCCTCCCGGCAGCCGGGAGGCCGCATGAGGATTCGCAAGAACGATCCGGGAAAAAGACGAAAAAAAATCCGGGCCGACAGGGGGGCCGGTTCGTCTTGGCCCGTCGTTCCTCCGACGGGCGGAAAAAGAGACGAGCCGGGGCCCGCACCCCATGGTGCGGGCCCCGGCTGCGTCGTTACGCGTCAGCGTCAGGCGGGAACGATGTTCTCGGCCTGCGGGCCCTTCTGGCCCTGCGTGACGTCGAAGTTCACCTTCTGGCCTTCCTGAAGCTCGCGGAAGCCGGAGGCGGCGATGTTCGAGTAGTGGGCGAACACGTCAGCGCCGCCGCCGTCCTGCTCGATGAAGCCGAAGCCCTTTTCCGCGTTGAACCACTTCACGGTGCCAGATGCCATATTGAATCTCCCTTTGGGGCAGTGCCCGGAGTACGCACCTTGCGAACCCGGAGTCGCTGGGATGATTTCCCCTCCGGAAAACACCGGAAATGAACTGTGAAAGTCTCTGGGAACCACAACTGCAACTGACATCACCGTAGCACGGGATCAGCGGACGAGGGCGATACGTTTTTCTGCCCGGCGTGGCGGGCGGGAAAAAACTGACCGCGCATTTCCTGTATTTCTGCAACGGCGGCAAGAGATATTCGCCGCCCGGCGTCGGCGGTCAGCGGCCGTCGTCCGTGGCGGAGGCTTCGGCGCGGCGGCGCATCTCCTCGTTGAGGCGCAGGGCCTCTTCGAGCTGGTCCTCCAGGATGATGATGCGGCAGGCGGCCTCGACCGGAGTGCCCTGGTCGACGAGCTCACGGGCCCGCGCGGCGAGGCGAAGCTGGTAGCGAGAGTAGCGGCGGTGGCCGCCCTCCGAGCGCAACGGGGTGATGAGCCGGGCCTCGCCGATGGCGCGGAGGAAGGCGGGAGTGGTGCCCAGCATGGCGGCGGCGCGCCCCATGGTGTAGGCGGGGTAGTCGTCGTCGTCGAGGCTGTCGACGACGGTGGGCTTCTCAGAGGGCATAGCACCTTCGTTTCGGGGACGCGTCGAGGGGCCCGGGTGTACTTCCACACCCGGGCCCCGAGGGGTTCCAACACCATCTACCGGTCCGCTCGCGGGACCGGCTCTCTGTATTCCGCAACGGCGCCCGGGAGGGCGGGGATGCGGGATCCTGAATACGCGACCGTGGACCACCTGCCGTTCGGGGTCTGCGGTACCCGGGCGGCGTGCGTGCCCGGGCGATCCTGGACGGTGTCGTCTCCTTGTCTCTCCGGGGCGGGCCCTGGCTCTGCCGAGGGCCCGTGGCCAACGTGTACGGAGGAAACCCTACGCCCCGCGACAGCGAAAATCTACCTTCGCCGGATACGTTTTTCTGTCGTCGCCGAGGGGGTGGTAGTCGTCGGTCAGCGCGCCGCGCCCAGCTCCGCCACGACAGCGTCCGTGAACGGCGGCCACGCCTCGATCGCCCACGGCCCGAAAGGCCGGTCGGTCAGGGCGACGCAGGCCGCACGGGCATCCGGGTCGATCCACAGGAACGTGCCCGACTGGCCGAAGTGACCGAACGTACGGGGGGACGAGGAGCCGCCCGTCCAGTGCGGGGACTTGCCGTCCCGGATCTCGAAGCCGAGCCCCCAGTCGTTCGGCCGCTGGTGCCCGTACCCGGGCAGGATGCCGGTCAGCCCCGGGTGGACGACCGACATGGCCTCCAGCACCGTGCGCGGGTCCAGCAGCCGGGGCGCCTGGACCTCGGCCGCGAACCGCACCAGGTCGTCCACCGTCGACACCGCGTCCTTCGCGGGCGAACCGTCCAGCGTCGTGTCCTTCATGCCCAGCGGCTCCAGCACCGCCTGGCGCAGGTACTCCGCGAACGGGATACCCGTGACCTTCGTGAGGTGGTCGCCCAGCACCTCGAACCCGGCGTTCGAGTAGATCCGCCGCGTACCCGGCGCCGCCATGACCCGGTGCTCGTCGAAGGCCAGCCCCGACGTATGGGCGAGCAGGTGCCGCACCGTGGACCCCTCGGGCCCGGCCGGCTCGTCGAGCTCGACCGCCCCCTCCTCGTACGCCACGAGCACGGCGTACGCGGCGAGCGGCTTGGTCACCGACGCCAGCGCGAACCGCCGGCCCGTGGGGCCGTGCGCCCCCACGACGGTGCCGTCCGCCCGTACCACGGCCGCCGCCGCCGTCTCCACCGGCCAGTTCTCGATCATCGCCACGCTTCGCATGCGTACGAGCGTATCCCCGGGCCCCACCGGAACCTCCCCGGGGAAGGGCTTGCTTGGAGTGCACTCCAAGGTCCTAGCGTGGAGGCCATGACGGTGATCGAGAGCACTCCCGTACCGACCGAGCGCCTCGCCGCCTGCGCATCCGCTCCGCCACCCCACCCGCGTCCCGACGGGCAGGACCGCTACACGATCAGCGAGGTGTCGGCCTGGACCGGACTCACCGCGCACACCCTGCGCTGGTACGAGCGGATCGGGCTGATGCCGCACGTCGACCGGTCCCACACCGGTCAGCGCCGCTTCACCAACCGGGACCTGGACTGGCTCGCCTTCGTCGGCAAGCTGCGGCTGACCGGGATGCCCGTGGCGGACATGGTGCGCTACGCCGAGATGGTGCGCGAGGGCGAGCACACCTTCGAAGCACGGCAGGAACTGCTGGAGGCCACGCGGCGGGACGTCCGGTCCCGGATCGCGGAGCTCCAGGACACGCTCGCCGTACTCGACCACAAGATCGACTTTTACGCGGGTGTCCGACGGACCCCGGGAAGGACCACATGAGCACGGAGAAGATCGCGACCGTACGCCTCGGCACGGAAGGCCCGCTCGTGGGCGTCCAGGGCTTCGGCGCCATGGGCATCAGCGAGTTCTACGGCGACACCGACGAGGCCGCCGCCCGCGACACCCTCGACGCCGCGCTGGAGGCGGGCGTCACGCTGATCGACACCGCCGACGTCTACGGGCGCGGCGCCAACGAGGAGTTCCTCGCGCCGTTCGTCGCCCGGCACCGCGACGAGATCACCCTGGCGACGAAGTTCGGCATCGTACGCACCGACGACCCCACCTACCGGGGCATCCGCAACGACCCCGCGTACATCAGGTCGTGCGTCGAGGGGAGCCTCCGCCGCCTCGGCGTCGACGTCATCGACCTCTACTACATGCACCGCCGCGACCCGGCCGTGCCGCTCGCCGAAACCGTCGGCGCCATGGCCGAACTCGTTCAGCGGGGGCTCGTCAAGCACCTGGGGCTGAGCGAGGTCACCGGCGCCGAACTGCGCGAGGCGCACGCCGTGCACCCGATAGCGGCCCTCCAGTCGGAGTGGTCGCTGTTCTCCCGGGACGTCGAGCGCAGCGCGGTGGGCGCGGCGGCCGAGCTGGGCGTGGCGTTCGTGCCGTACTCGCCGCTCGGGCGCGGATTCCTCACCGGGGCGTTCGCCGACGCGGCCCAGGACCTGGCGGAGAACGACTTCCGGAAGAACCAGCCGCGCTTCTCCGGCGAGAACGCCCGCCGCAACGGCGACCTGCTGGAGCCGGTACGGAAGATCGCGGAGGCGCACGGGGTGACGGCCGCCCAGGTCGCCCTCGCCTGGGTGCAGCAGCGGGCGCGGGTCCACGGTCTGACCGTCGTGCCCATCCCCGGCACCCGCAAGCGCGCCCGCCTGCTGGAGAACGCCGCCGCCACCCGCGTCACCCTCGACGAGCGGGAACTGGCCGCACTGGAACCGATCGCCGCCCAGGTGGCGGGCGACCGGTACCCGGACATGACGTTCACCTCGGCCGCCCGGGAGGCGTAGGCCGTGCCCCGGGCCGGCCGGGTCTAGCCTGGAAGGGGAGCAGGCAACCACAGCGACGACCCACGGGGCGTCCGCCGCTCGTCCGGCCGCGAGACCCTTCCGGCGGTGCGCCCGATCGGCAGGTGACACCATGACCAGCACGGCCGGCCCACCCCCTGATTACGACGTCATCGTCGTCGGCGCGCGCTGTGCGGGCGCGCCGACCGCGATGCTCCTCGCCCGCCACGGACACCGGGTCCTCCTGGTCGACCGGGCCACCTTCCCGAGCGACACCATCTCCACCCACCTGATCCATCCGCCCGGCCTCGCCGCGCTGGACCGGTGGGGGCTGCTGGAACGGGTGGTCGCGACGGGCTGCCCTCCCATCGACACCTACGCGTTCGACCTCGGACCCTTCACCATCACCGGCTCCCCGGCCGGAGAGGGCTACGAGGCCTCGTACGCACCCCGCCGCACCGTCCTGGACAAGATCCTCGTCGACGCCGCGGCGGAGTCCGGCGTGGACGTGCGCGAGGGGTTCACCGTCGAGCGGATCCTCTTCGACGGGGACCGGGTGACCGGGATCAGGGGTCACGGCAAGGACCGCAGGACCACCGACGCGCACGCACGGGTCGTCGTGGGCGCGGACGGGCTCCACTCGTCCGTCGCGAAGGCGGCGGGCGCCGCGGGGTACGCCGAGAAGCCCAAGATCAACGCCTACTACTACACGTACTGGGCCGGTCTGCCCATGCGCGGCATGTTCGAGGCCTACGACCGCGGCGACCGCGCCGTGGCCGCCTGGCCCACCAACGACGACCTGACCCTCGTCATCTGCGGCTGGCCCATGCGCGACTTCGAGGCCAACCGCGACGACGTCGAAGGCAACTACCACGCCACGCTGGCGCGGGCACCGGCCCTCGCCGAGCGGATTGCGGCGGGCACCCGGGCCGAGCGGTTCGTCGGCATGGCCATCCCCAACTACTTCCGCAAGCCCTACGGACCCGGCTGGGTCCTGGTCGGCGACGCCGGATACCTGAAGGATCCGATCACCGCCCAGGGCATCCAGGACGCCTTCCGGGACGCGGAGCGATGCGCCGACGCGCTCGACGACGCGCTGACCGGACGCCGGCCCTTCGACCGGGCCATGCGGGCGACGCAGGAGGCCAGGGACGCCCAGGTCATGAGCATGTACGAGTTCACCGCCCAGTTCGCGACGATGGAACCGCCTCCCCCGGAGATGCAGCAACTGCTCCAGGCGGTGTCCGAGAGCCCCGCGGCGCGGGACGCGTTCGCCAGGGTGACGGCCGGGGTGACGCGGCCCGAGGAGTTCTTCGCCTACATGGGCGAGCGGATGAGCCACCGGGAGCCGCACCCGGCCTGACCCGGGGGGCACGCCCTAGCCCAGCGCGTACACCGCGAAGCCGGCCGCCAGCAGCCCCGCCGCCGAGCGGCGGGCGGTGGACGCGTGCGTCCACGGCGTCTCGAAGCCGCGCGCGTACCGGCCGATCAGCAGCAGCATCCCCGCGAACAGAGGCATCCACGCCAGCCGCGCCAGGATCCAGCCGAACGTGTCGGGCGCGGTCGTCAGCCCCGCGACCGGCCCGAGGAAGGACGCGGGAACGGCCGCGACCAGCATCGCCGTCTGGTGCCAGCACAGGATCGTCATCGCCGACAGGTTGATGACGACGACGGGCGCCCACAGCGCCGGGCGCCGCAGCAGCCTGCCCAGCCGGTCGCGCAGCAGGATCGCGGCACCGCTCTGCGCGGCGGCGAGCGCGAGGACGAGCAGCGACGGCGGGTGGGAGTTGGTCCGGGCCTCCCCGGGGACGCCGACCATCGAGGCGGGGTAGTGGAAGGCGATCAGCAGCGCCGCGAAGAGGGCCGTACCACCGACGAGGAGGGCCCACGCCTGACGCCCGCCGAGCCTCTTCTCCCCCCAGGAGACGCCGAGTTGGTAGGCGAAGAGCCAGCCGGGGAGGATGTTCAGCAGGCCCAGCCAGGACGGCACCGTCTCGGCGTACGGGCCGTAGCGCAGGAAGTCGACCACCGCGACCAGGGCCATCAGTGGGGCGGCCGCCCACACGCCGAGCCGGCGGGCGGCGCGTACGCAGTACGGGGTGAGGGCGGTGACGACCGTGTAGACCCCGACGAACCACAACGGCTGGACGACGAGCGTCGATCCCGTGCGCAGGGTGTCGTTCGGGACGCCCACCGCGTACAGCACCGGGATCAGGACGGCCCAGACGGCGGTGACGCCGAGGACGGGACGGCCCAGCCGGGCGATCCGCCCCCGGAGCCACGCGCCCGTGGATCCTCTCCGCTTGTTGTACGACAGGACGGACGCGTACCCGCCGACCAGGAAGAAGATCCCCAGCATCTGGAGCACCCAGCTGACGGGGGCGAAGAACCCGAACGCGCTGAGCGGGCTGGCGTTGTGGATCGCCCCGTCGCCGTCGAGCGTGAAACCGCCGAGGAGCCAGTGGCCGGTGGGGACGGCGAGCAGCGCGAGGGCACGCAATCCGTCGACGGCACGGTCGCGGTGGGCGGGTGTCCGGGCTTCGATGCGTTCGGCGAGGTTCGCCGCACCGGCGAGCTTCCTCGGACCGGCGGGCTTCCTCGGACGGGCGGGCTTCATCCGGCTTCTCCCTGGGCGATGGCGGCGAAGGTACGGAGCGACTCGGTGCCCGGCGCGAAGTAGCCGGTGTGGCCGTGGGCGTCGGCTGCGGGCACGGGGCGGGCGCCGAACTCGGGGGCGGACGGGTCGGTGCCGTGGCCGAGGCCGAGGAGCTGGACGTTCGGCACCTTGGAGATCCAGTCGGACGGATCCTTGGCGGCCCACACGCGGGCGCCGGTCCTCAGCTCGGCGACGTTGTCGGCGCGCATGCCCGGCGAGCCGAGGACGACCAGGTCGCCGGCCCTCAGGCGGGGCGCGGCCAGGCCGCAGACGACGGAGCCGTAGCTGTGGCAGAACACGGCGGGCGCGGGGGCACCGGTGGCGGCGAGCCCGTCGGCGAACCGGGCCAGCCGCACGGCACCGGCCTCGGCGAGCTCGCCGGTGGCGGCGTCGAGGCCCACCCCGACGGGCGTGGTGTAGCCGGCCCACGCGATGACGGCCGTGCCCCGCGTGACGGCCCGCAACTGCCGCGCCATCCCGGCAGGGGTGCCGTACGGGTCGGTGGAGCGGTCGTACGTCCCGGCGTCGATGTCCGACCCGGGCACGACCACCGCCACGTGACGGGCGCCCGCCAGGTCCCCGTACACCTCGGCGACCTGACCCCGTCCGCGCGGGTCGAACGCCAGGATCCGCCGCCCGTGCCCGGCGAGGTGCGCGTACCGGGCGTCCCGGCGCAGGGCGGTCGCGTTCGCCTCGTAGCGGAGGGCGACCGGCGCGCCGTCGAGGTTGCCCACGACGGAAGGGTGCCGGCGCGCGAGGTCCCGCTGCTGGGCCGGGGTGAGGGTACGGAAGAAGGCGGCGACGGCGCGGGGTGTCGCACTCGCCGGGTCGGGCAGGGCGCGCCCCAGCGAGGTGTCGGCGCGCCAGGCCTCGCTGCCCGGCGGCGGCCCGGTCACGGGCCGCTGACCGGTCCCGGTGGCCCAGCCGGCGGTGGTCGCGACGACGGCGGTCGCGAGCGCGAGGGCGGTCAGGGTCCGGCGCAGCCGGCCGTTCCTTCCGCCCCTCCTCTCTCCGCGTCTCCGCCGCTGGCTCCGCTGCCGGCTCGACCCGTCGCTCTGCCCGATGCCCGGCCCGTCGTTCTGCCCGATGCTCGACCCGTCGCTCTGCCCGTCGCTCTTCCAACGGCGCATGACGCCCCCCTCTTCATTCCTCGTCCTGTGCGGCGAGAGGAAGGTAGGAGCGCGGTCCACGAGGGGACGTCACCCCGCGGAGCCAAGTGCGGGGTCATACCGGGGTAGGGGGTGGGCGAGACCGCCGTGTTACGCGTCGCCCGGGGTGACCAGGCCCGACTCGTACGCGAAGATCACCGCCTGTGCCCGGTCGCGGAGGTCCAGCTTCGACAGGACCCGGCCTATGTGAGTCTTCACCGTCTGCTCGGCGAGGACGAGGTGGCCGGCGATCTCCTGGTTCGACATCCCCCGGGCGATCAGCTCCAGAACCTCCGTCTCGCGGGGCGTCAGACCGTTCAGACGCAGCGAGCGGTCACGGCGCGGGGCCGGGCGGGAGGCGGCGAAGTCGGCGATCAGACGACGCGTCACGGACGGGGCCAGCAGCGCCTCGCCGGCCGCCACCACCCGTACCGCGGCGATCAGGTCGGCCGGCGGGGCGTCCTTCAGCAGGAACCCGGAAGCGCCGGCGCGAAGCGCCTCGTACACGTAGTCGTCCACGTCGAAGGTGGTCAGCATCAGCACCTTCGGGAGGTGGACGACTCCCGGGGGAGGCGACAGGATCTCCCGCGCCGCCGCCAGCCCGTCCATCTCCGGCATCCGCACGTCCATGAGGACCACGTCGGGGTGCGCCGAACGGGCCACCGCGACCCCCGCACGCCCGTCCGGTGCCTCGCCGACCACGTCGATGTCCGGCTGCGCCGACAGCAGGGCGGCGAACCCCGCGCGCACCATGGCCTGGTCGTCGACGATGATCACGCGGATGGTCACGCGGGTTCCTTCGTGTCGAGGGCGAGGGGCAGACAGGCGGCGACGCGGAAGCCGCCGTCCGGCAGCGGCCCGGTGTCCAGAGTGCCGCCGGTCAACCGTACGCGCTCCCGCATACCGACGAGCCCGTGCCCCGTACCGGACGTCTCCAAGGGGGAACCGGCGCGCTCCGAGGGCCCGTTGACGACCAGCACCGTCAACCGGTCACCGTCCGACGACACCGAGACCCGCGTCGCCGCATCCGGCGCGTGCCGCACCACGTTCGCGAGCGCCTCCTGCACGATCCGGTACGCGGACAGGTCCACCGCCTGCGGTACGGGGCCCAGCTCGGCCGGCATCGACAGTTCGGCCGGCACCCCCGCCCGCACCGTCGCCTCCACCAGTTGCTGCACCCGCTCCAGGCCGGGCTGCGGAGCCCGTTCGCCCTCCGCACCCTCGCTGCGCAGCACCGCCAGCAGCCGCCGCATCTCGGTGAGGGACTCGCGGGCGGACGCGGCGATCGTCGTGAACTCCTCACGCGCCGCCTCGGGCAGCCCCTCGATCCGGTACGGCGCCGAATCCGCCTGCACGGTGATCACCGACATGTGGTGGGCCACCACGTCGTGCAACTCACGCGCGATCCGCGCCCGTTCCTCCAGCAGCGTGCGCCGGGACCGCTCGGCCTCGCTGATCGTCTCCTGTTCGACCAGCCGCCGCTGCGCGTCACCGCGTTCCCGCAGGGTCGCGGTGAGCAGCAGCACGGCCCCGCTCAGGATGAACAACAGCAGATGGGTGCCGTCGCTGCGGTTCTGCGACAGCACTTCGAAGAAGAGACCGGCCCCGCCCGTCACCAGCCACACGCCCAGCAGCGTCCGGCGCGGCTCGCGCAGCCCCACCGCCACCATCAGCGCCAGGTAACCCACCACGATCATCGGCGTCCACGGCCACGGCCGGCCGGCCCCGCCGGTCGCCCCCAGCGTCACCAGCGCGCCCAGCACGTCGGCGGCCATGACGATCCACCACGCCTGCAGCGGACGGACCACGGCGAGCAGCAACGGCGCGGTCTGCGCGGTCGCCACGGCCCCGGCGATCGCGCCGTTCACCCTGTAGTCGCTGACGAGCACGGTCACGGTGACCGGCAGCAGCGAGGCGACGAACCCGAAGGCGACGACGTACGGGAGACGACGCAGCCACGGCGACGCCGCCCTCCCGAGCAGCGGCTCACCCGACTCGGTGGGCGTGGCGACGGCGAGCCCCAGCGCGCGCACCGAGGTGCGCAGCTGGGAAAGGGGGTGAGTGGTCGGCATGATCCCGCAGCCTAGGCACCACCGGACACGACGGCGTCATACCAGGGTGTCGCCCCGGTTCTCGTACCGCGGTATGACACCCCCGCCGACGCGACCGGGCCCGCCCGCGCCGCGCCGGGGCGGGGCGGGGCGGGGCCGGGCGCGCGAGCGGTCGCCGCTCTGCGGGGTCGCGGCCGCGTGGGCGGTGGGCTCTGGGGGTGTCGCGGTCCGGGCGCGACCCGCGCGGATCCGGCGCCGTGCGGGCCCGCGCCCGGGTCCGGCGGGCGGTCGCGGTCCGGTGGGAGCCGGGTCCGGCGGGCGTGGCGGTGCGGGGGCGGTGAGCTCTGCGGGCGTTGCCACCCGGTGGGAGCCAGGTCTCGCGGGCGTCGTGACCCGGTGGGCGGGCGGCTCCGACGGCGGCGCGGTCCCGTGGGCGTTCCGGGCCCGTGGGTGTTTCGGGGGCTGCCGGTCGCGGTGGGGCCCGGGCCTACAGTTCCGCGAGCAGTTGGGCCTTCTTCGCGGCGAACTCCTCGTCCGTGACCAGACCCGCCTGGTACAGCTCGCCCAGGTGACGTATCCGCTCCGCGATCACCGCCGGGTCCCGGCCGGCCGTCACCGCGGCCCCGACCGGTACGGGTGCCGCACCCGCGTTCCGTACCGCCGCGAGGACCGCGGCCGCGAACGGCAGCGACTCGTGCACCGGGCCGTAGCCGAGCCCGAAGACGACCGCCGCCGGGTCCTGGTCCGCCTGCGCCGGCTGCGCGCCGCCCGCGTGGCCGCGGCGCAACAGTCGCAGGTAGCCGTCGAAGACGTCGGGCGAGCGCCACTCGACGCCGCTCAAGTCCCGTACGGAGAAGGTCTGGTCGCCGGCCTTCCACTTGGCCGACGACGCGCCGGTCCAGAACCAGCGGAACGCCACCTGGCCGCCGTCGAAGGACGCCTTGCCGTCGTACGCCTTGAACTGCAGCGGCGCCTCGGGCGCGGAGACCAGGAACCGCTCGGCCGGCTCCGTCGCCTCGCGTCCGAGCCGCGCCCGCAGCTCGTCGGCGTAGTACTCGGCGAGGGTCTCCCGCTCGGCCGGCAGGACCAGCCGGTACGGGTCGCAGGCGTCCTTGAGCTGACCCACGGCCGCCTCCATCAGCGGATCGGCGCCCGCTCGCGGCACCACGTGCAGCACCACCGTGCCGCGTCTGCCCGGGGAGAGGGTCACCGACGCCAACGCTTCGTGCGGGATGCGTCGCTCGCGCAGCGCCTGGTAGAGCTTCGGTGCGCGGATCCCCCGTTCGAAGCGGATGAGCACGGCGTCGGGTTCGAACTCCCAGGTGGCATGAATTCCGGCCAGCACATCACCCATGCGCCTCATCGTATGCGGCGTGCGCCCGCGCGTCGCCCCCGGAGACTTATGAGCTTCGGAGGCCCTCCACGCGCCTCTACGCGCGTCAGAGGGTGCCCTCGCCGGAGATTCCCCTGCGGCAGGCGTCCTGGTCGCCCGCGCAGCGGACGGTGCGGTACGAGCCGACACCTATCTCGGCGAAGTTGCGGAGGCTCTCGGTGCCCGGTTCGAAGTACCCGGCGTGCCCGACCGCGCCCGCCGCCGACAGGACCCGCGCCCCGAACTCCGGGGTCACGGGGTCGGCGCCGTGGCCCAGTCCGCCGACGTCCAGGTACGGCACGTCGGCGATCCAGTCGTCGGCGTCGCGCATGGCCCACACACGGGCGCGGGTGCCGAGCCCGGCGGCGTTCTCGGCCCGCATCCCCGGGCTGCCGGCCACCGCGACGTCGGCCACCCTCGCGGGCAGCCGGCGGGCGGCGACCCCGCACACCACGGAGCCGTAGCTGTGGCAGAACAGCGCCACGCGGGAGTCGCCGGGCAGCGCGCCGGTGAGCGAGACCAGCCGGGCCGCCCCGCTCTCGGCGAGCCTGCCGATGGCCGCGTCCATGCCGACGCCGACGGGTGCCGTGTAGTCGGCCCAGGCGATGACGGCGGTACGGGCGGAGGGCGCGGCGGCGCGTTCGGCGGCGTACAGGGATTCGGCCATTCCCACGGGGGCCGTGTACTTGCGGGCGGTCTTCTGGAACGTCAGCAGATTGGTGTCGACGCCCGGGACGACCACCGAGACGTGCTGCGCCCGGTCGAGGTCGCCGAAGACCTCGGCGACGCGGCCCTTTCCGGACGGGTCGAAGGCGAGGATCTGCCGGTCCTGGCGCATCAGGGAGGCGAACCGGTGCGACCGGCGGACGGCCTCGTGGTGGCCGTCGGGCGACAGCCGGTTGTCCTCCACCCGGTCGCGCTCGGCGTCGTACGCGGCGCGCAGCGCAAGCCGGTTGGCGCGGTAGCGGAGGGTGACGGGGGCGCCGTCGAGGTTGCCGACGACGAGGGGGTGCTCGGCGGCGAGCCGGTCACGCTGACGTTCGGTCAGGGACCGGAAGAACGTGGCGATGACGTTCGGCGGCGACTCGGGGTCGGGGAGGTCCCGCGTACCCGCACGGCCGTCCCGCCACGCGGCGAGTGCGGCCTCGCGTGGCTCCCCCGGCCCGTGTTGATGGCGTATCGCCGTCCATCCGGTCGTCATGAGGAGGACGAAGACCACGGCGAGGGCGAGCAGCGCGCGCCACACCTGGGGCGTGGGGGAGGAGTCGAAGGAAGTCACTGCGGGACACCCTAGGAGACGTCTGAGGGGCACCGCGACGAGGGTGATGTACATCACGCGTGAGGGTGGCCGGTTGGGGGAAGTGCGGTTACTCCGGGTATGCGCCCGGCGTACGCTACGGCACGCTCCCGAGGGCCAGTTGGCGCAGGCGGCGCCGGGCCGCGGGGTCGCCACGGGCACCCCGGGGGGTGGGCCGCCCGGGTCGTGCGGTCCGCCTCCCGGGCTGCCCGGGCTCATGGCCGCCGGGGGTGCCACGCTCGCCCCGGATTCATGGCCGCCGGGGGCCACGCCGGCCCCGGGCTCACGGCCGCCCGGGGGCCACGCCGGCCCCGGGCTCACGGCCGCCCGGGGGCCACGCCGGCCCCGGGTTCATGACCGCCCGGGGGTGGTAGCGCTCATCCCGGGTTCATGGCCGCCGGGGGTAACACTCACCCCGGGCTCATGGCCGCCCGAGGCAACGCTCGCCCCGGGGCGGGTCACTCCGGCCCGGGGGCGCCGCGCCAGTCGGTGGCGAGTGCCGGGCCCAGGTGGTCCAGGTACGCCTCGGTGAGGGTGCGGATCGCCTCCAAGGACGGGTCCTCGCCCCGCCCCCACAGCTGGCCGGTGATCCGCATCACGCCACTGAACGCGGCGACGGCCACGCGCGGGCGCGGGTCGGTGTCCACGTCCAGGCCCTCGCGGTCGGCGATCAGCCGTGCGATGTTCTCCTCCATCTCGATCGAGCGCCGCAGGTGCACGGCGAGGAGCGCGGGTGTCGACTCGATCACCTGGAACGTGCGGAGGTACAGCTCGATCGGGACGACCTCCATGATGGCCTCGCCGATGGTGTCCCAGCCGGACAGGACGGCGTTGCGCATCGCCTCCAGCGGCGCCTCGTGGGCGGGGCGCGCGCGGAGGGCGGCCAGGAAGTGCCGCTCGACCATCTGCTGGACGGCGAAGGCGACCTCTTCCTTGCTGGCGAAGTAGCGGAAGAAGGTGCGCTGCGACACGTCGACGGCGTCGACGATCTCGTCGACCGTCGTCTGCTCGTACCCCCGTGTGGTGAAGAGCTCGAGCGCGGCGCGCAGCAGGGAGTCGCGGGTGCGCTGCTTCTTGCGCTCGCGCAGCCCGACGGGCGGCGCCGGCGTGCCGGGGGAGGTCGGCTGCTCGGCCGTCACTTCATGGTCCTCTTTCTGCCATTTCCGGCTGCTCAGGCTACCTGTGAGGGACGCGACAGTTACCGGCGTATGAATTGCTTTGTCAATTGTCAGTCGCTGACATTAGCCTCGCGGTATGACTAGTCAGACCACCGTCAGGAAGTCGCCGCAGGGCCCCGTGTCCGAGCCGGTACCGGCCAAGGGGCTCCGCGGCCACCCCTGGCTGACACTGTTCGCCGTGGCGGTCGGCGTGATGATGGTCGCCCTCGACGGCACGATCGTCGCGATCGCCAACCCCGCGATCCAGCGGGACCTCGGCGCGTCACTGGCCGACGTCCAGTGGATCACCAACGGCTACCTGCTCGCCCTGGCCGTCTCGCTGATCACGGCCGGCAAGCTGGGCGACCGCTTCGGTCACCGCCAGACGTTCCTCATCGGCATCGCGGGCTTCGCCGCCGCGTCCGCCGCGATCGGCCTGTCCGACTCGATCACCCTCGTGATCGCCTTCCGGGTGCTCCAGGGCCTGTTCGGCGCGCTGCTCATGCCGGCCGCACTCGGCCTGCTGCGCGCCACCTTCCCGGCCGAGAAGCTGAACATGGCGATCGGCATCTGGGGCATGGTCATCGGCGCCTCCACGGCCGGCGGGCCGATCCTCGGCGGTGTGCTCGTGGAGCACGTCAGCTGGCAGTCGGTGTTCTTCATCAACGTGCCGGTCGGCGTCCTGGCGCTCGTGATGGGTCTGGTGATCCTCAAGGACCACCGCGCGGAGAACGCGCCGCGGTCGTTCGACGTGCTCGGCATCGTGCTGCTGTCCGCCGCGATGGGGTCCCTGATCTGGGGCATCATCAAGGCCGGTGAGAGCTGGGGCTGGGGCAGCGCCAACACCTGGGGCTTCCTCGGGGGTGCGCTGGTGCTGTTCGCGGTGTTCGCCGTCTGGGAGACCAGGGTGAAGGAGCCGCTGATCCCGCTCGGCATGTTCCGCTCCGTGCCGCTGTCCGCCGGCACGGTCCTGATGGTGCTGATGGCGTTCGCCTTCATGGGCGGGCTCTTCTTCGTGACCTTCTACCTCCAGGGCGTCAAGGGGCTCAGCCCCGTCGACAGTGGCCTGCATCTGCTGCCGCTGACGGCCATGATGATCGTCTCCTCGCCACTGGCGGGCGCGCTCATCACCAAGTTCGGGCCTCGCGTCCCGCTCGTGGGCGGCATGGTCTGCACGGCGAGCGCGATGTTCGGCATGATCAGCCTCACCGAGGGCACCGGCACGCTCGCCATGTCCCTCTGGTTCGCCCTGCTGGGCCTCGGCCTCGCCCCCGTCATGGTGGGCGCCACGGAAGTCATCGTCGGCAACGCGCCGCTGGAGCTCTCCGGCGTGGCCGGTGGACTCCAGCAGGCCGCGATGCAGGTCGGCGGCGCGCTCGGTACGGCGGTGCTGGGCGCCGTCATGTCCTCCAAGGTGAGTTCCGACTTCGCGGCCAACTGGAAGGACGCCGGCATCCCCGTCCCGGCCGACCCGCGGCTGGAGCAGGCGGCGGAGTTCGGCATGGTCCCGGCGGAACTGGCGAAGGTGCCCGGTATGACGCCGGACCTGACGTCGAAGATCGGTGGAGTCATCCACGACACGTTCCTGTCCGGCATGGGCCTGGCCTTCACCGTCGCGGGTGTCGTGGCGGTCGTCGCGGCGCTGGTGGCCACGCTCACCAAGCGCGGCCAGAACGCGGAAGCGGGCGCGGGCGGCGCGCACATCTGACGCCGACGCGCGTCCGTCGGGCCGTCCGGTGGACGCCCGGGGCGACGAGCGGGCTCCGCGGCTGCGGCTGCGGGGCCCGCTCGTCGCGCTGTGTCACCCGTCCGGGTGGATCATCCAGGAGAACCTTCCCCAGAGAGTCACTCAGCGTCACCATGGTGGAGCGTGATCGTCACGCCGACGCACCACGGGGGTTCTCATGCGTTCCACGACCGTCCTCACCGCCGCTCTCACCACCGCTCTCACCGCCGGTGCCCTCGCCGCCGGCCTCCTCGGGGGCGCCGCGCCCGTGGCCGCGGCACCGCCCCGCCTCGGGCCTTGTGACACGGGGCAGTTGTGCCTGTGGGCCAAGGAGGGGTTCAGAGGCGCCCGGCACACCCACGAGCTGACCGACGTCGACATCGAGTCGTGCGTCCCGCTCCCGGCCGGGACGACCACGGCCGCCCTCGCCAACCGCACCGGACGACCCGTCACCACGTACCAGTCCGCCGAGTGCGCCGAGACGGGCGAGTTCGAGACGTATCCGGGCGGCGGCACATGGGTGCCCCAATCGCCTTACCAGGTACGGGCATTCAAGGTGTGGGAGACCTGAAGGAGGGCACCCGGGGGCCATGAACAGTTTCGGGTACACCTCGCGTTCGCGCAGGAGCCCCCGCTCACGCGGCCGGATGTGGTCGCGGACCGGGCCGGATCGCGCGACGCTCGGGATCGTCGGGCTGGTCTGCGCGGTCGCCGGATTCTTCGTACTGGGCATCATCCTGGGCCCGGTGGCGATCGTCTGCGGCTGGCTCGGCATGGGCCGGCGCTGGGCGAGTGATCGCATCCCCGCGCTGGTCGCGTTCGTTCTCGGGGCGATCGACACCGTCCTGGCCCTCGTCTGGCTGGCCGGTGCCGGCACCCCGGGCAACGGCATCCTCTAGGCACGCCTGTGCCACCGGGGCCGGGGCCGGGCCCGCTCCCGCGCCCCAGCCGCCCCACCCGTGACTGGCTCCCCAGGACCGCGACCCGCGACTGATACCCCAGTGCCGCGATCCGTGACTGATACCTCAGGGCCGCGCGTCCCGCACCGGACCCGCCCCCGGGACTTTGTCGCCCCGGATAGCCGATCCGGATCTTGCCGCCCCGGCCCGCCGGCCGGATCCGCCTCCGGAGCCCGCCGCCCGGCCGCTGCCCCGAGCCGCTGCCTGGCCTCCGGCGGTCCAGGCCCGCCGTACAGGCCCGTCGCCCGGCCCCCCGGCCGTCCAGGCCTGCCGCCCGGGCCGGCTGTCCCCAGCCGCCCGGCCTCCGGCGGTCCGGGCCCGCGGTCCGGGCCCGCGGTCCGGGCCCGCTGCCCGGGTCCGCCGCCCGGCCGTCTGGGCCTGCCGCTCGGGCCTGCCGCTCGGGCCTCGCCGGAGGCCGCTCACCGCACGGGTCCTAGGGCGCCCTCTCGGTGGTGGTCTGGGCCGGAACGGCCGGTGGGACAGGCACCGCAGGGGCGTTGCCCGACAGCCGGCCGACCTCCGCCCGAAGCTCCCGGACCTCCTGGGTCAGCGCCTCCAGCAGCGCGCTCTGGCGGCGTTCCTCCGCGTCGTCCCGCTCGAAACGGGAGATGAACCACGCCGCGATGTTCGCCGTCACCACACCCAGCAGCGCGATGCCGGACAGCATCAGGCCGACGGCCAGCAGCCGCCCCAGGCCGGTGGTCGGCGCGTGGTCGCCGTACCCCACAGTGGTCATGGTCGTGAACGACCACCACACGGCGTCACCCAGCGTCTTGATGTTCCCGTCAGGGGCGTCACGCTCCACGTGAAGGACCGCGAGCGAGCCGAACATCAGCAGACCCGCCACCGACCCCGCCACGTACGTCGTGAGCGTTATCTGCGACGCCATCCGGGCCCGTCGGCCCACCAGCAGCAGCGTCGAGACGAGCCGCAGCAGCCGCAGCGGCTGGACCAGCGGCAGCAGCACCGCCACCAGGTCCAGCGGGTGGCTGCGGACGAAGTGCCACCGCGACGGGGCGAGGACGAGCCGTACCGCGTAGTCCACGGCGAACGCGCCCCACACCACCCACTCCACCACCGTGCACAGCGAATGCACCCAGCGCTCGGCGTCGGGCATGACTATCGGCACCGCGTACGCGATGCCGAAAGCGAGAGCGAGCGCCAGGAGCGGCGTCTGGGTGCGTGCTTCCCAGCGTTCCTTCATGCCGGGAATGGTAGGCGGGGCGCACGGGGACGAAATCCCCCGCGCCCCGCCCGGCGGGCTACGCGTCGCCGCCCGCGGCGCCGGGGTCGGCCGCCGACACGTCCAGCAGCTGGTAGCGGTCCACGGCCTGCTTCAGCACCGAGCGGTCCACCTTCCCCTCGCGGGCCAGCTCCGTCAGCACCGCCAGCACGATCGACTGGGCGTCGATGTGGAAGTACCGCCGTGCCGCACCACGCGTGTCCGCGAAACCGAAGCCGTCCGCGCCCAGGGAGGTGTACGTCCCCGGCACCCAGCGCGAAATCTGGTCCGGAACCGACCGCATCCAGTCGGAGACGGCCACGAACGGACCCTCCGCACCGGAAAGCTTCCGGGTCACATACGGAACCTGCTGCTCCTCCTCCGGGTGGAGCAGGTTGTGCTCGTCCACCGAGACGGCGTCGCGGCGCAGCTCGTTCCAGGAGGTGGCTGACCAGACGTCGGCGCGTACGTTCCACTCGTCGGCGAGGATCCGCTGGGCCTCCAGGGCCCACGGGACGGCCACACCGGACGCCATGATCTGCGCCGGGATGGCCCCCGCCTGGCCGGTGCTGAAGCGGTACAGGCCCTTGAGGATGCCGTCCACGTCGACGTCCGCCGGCTCGGCCGGGTGCTGGATCGGCTCGTTGTAGACGGTGAGGTAGTAAAAGACGTCCTCGGCGTTCTCGCCGTACATCCGGCGCAGACCGTCCTTGACGATGTGCGCGATCTCGAAGCCGAAGGCCGGGTCGTACGCGACGCACGCCGGGTTCGTCGAGGCGAGCAGCTGCGAGTGGCCGTCCGCGTGCTGCAGACCCTCACCGGTCAGCGTCGTACGCCCCGCGGTCGCACCCAGCACGAAACCGCGCGACAGCTGGTCGGCCATCTGCCAGAACTGGTCGCCGGTCCGCTGGAAACCGAACATCGAGTAGAAGACGTACACCGGGATCAGCGGCTCGCCGTGCGTCGCGTACGCCGAACCGGCCGCGATCAGCGACGCCGTGCAGCCCGCCTCCGAGATGCCGTCGTGCAGCATCTGGCCGGTCGGGGACTCCTTGTACGCCAGCAGCAGCTCACGGTCCACGGCCTCGTACTGCTGGCCGAGCGGGTTGTAGATCTTGGCGCTCGGGAAGAACGAGTCCATACCGAAGGTGCGGTACTCGTCCGGCGCGATCAGCACGAACCGCTTGCCGATCTCCTTGTCCCGCATCAGGTCCTTCAGCAGCCGTACGAACGCCATCGTCGTGGCGATCGACTGCTGCCCCGAACCCTTCTTGACCGCCGCGTACGTCTTGTCGTCCGGCAGCGCGAGGGGCTTCGCCCGCACGACCCGGGTCGGGACGTACCCGCCCAGTGCCTTGCGGCGGTCGTGCATGTACTGGATCTCCTCCGAGTCGGGGCCCGGGTGGTAGTACGGCGGGGCGCCGCTCTCCAGCTGCTGGTCGCTGATCGGGATGTGCAGCCGGTCGCGGAAGCGCTTGAGGTCGTCGACCGTCAGCTTCTTCATCTGGTGCGTCGCGTTGCGGCCCTCGAAGTTCGGGCCGAGCGTCCAGCCCTTGACCGTCTGCGCGAGGATCACGGTCGGCTGGCCCTGGTGCTCGACGGCCGCCTTGTACGCCGCGAAGATCTTCTTGTGGTCGTGTCCGCCACGGCCCAGGTGCAGGATCTGGTCGTCGGTCATGTGCTCGACCATGGCCCGCAGCCGGTGGTCGTCGCCGAAGAAGTGCTCACGGATGTACGCGCCGGTCTCCGTCGCGTACGTCTGGAACTGGCCGTCGGGCGTGGTGTTCAGCTTGTTGACCAGGATGCCGTCGCGGTCCTGCGCCAGCAGCGGGTCCCAGGAGCGGTCCCACACCAGCTTGATCACGTTCCAGCCGGCGCCGCGGAACTGCGACTCCAGCTCCTGGATGATCTTGCCGTTGCCGCGCACCGGGCCGTCGAGCCGCTGCAGGTTGCAGTTGACGACGAAGGTCAGGTTGTCGAGTCCCTCGCGCGCCGCGATCGACAGCTGGCCGAGCGACTCCGGCTCGTCCATCTCGCCGTCGCCGAGGAACGCCCACACGTGCGACTTGGAGGTGTCGGCGATGCCGCGTGCCTCCATGTAGCGGTTCATGCGCGCCTGGTAGATCGCGCCGATCGGGCCGAGGCCCATGGAGACGGTCGGGAACTCCCAGAAGTCCGGCATCAGCCGCGGGTGCGGGTACGACGACAGCCCGTTGGGGAACTTCGACTTCTCCTGGCGGAAGGCGTCCAGCTGCTGCTCGGTCAGCCGGTCCAGGAGGAAGGCGCGCGCGTAGACACCCGGGGAGGCGTGGCCCTGGAAGAAGATCTGGTCGCCGCCGTCACCCTCGTCCTTGCCGCGGAAGAAGTGGTTGAAGCCCACGTCGTACAGGGACGCGGAGGAGGCGAACGTGGCGATGTGGCCGCCGACACCGATACCGGGACGCTGCGCGCGCGACACCATCACGGCCGCGTTCCATCGCGTCGCGTTCAGTACCTTGCGCTCGATCTCCTCGTTGCCGGGGAAGAACGGCTCGTCCCGGGTGGCGATGGTGTTGACGTAGTCCGTGCTGCGCATCTCGGGCACGGCCACGCGCTTCTCGCGGGCCCGCTCGATCAGGCGGAGCATCAGGTAGCGGGCCCGCTCGCGGCCGCGCTCGTCCACGGCGGCGTCGAGGGAGTCGAGCCATTCCTGGGTCTCTTCGGGATCGAAATCCGGGACCTGGCTGGGAAGGCCGCCAATGATGATCGGGTTGCGATCGGATCCGGAAGCCACGCTGTTCCTTCTGTTCGGTGGAGCCTACGGGGAGGGGAATGTCAGCAGTGCGGTCGCGCCGCCACCATCGTGTACCGCGAGGGCGTAAACGTCATCTTTACCGAGGGGTAACCCCCACGGGTCGCCGTATCCGGGCCCGGGTCCCCGGAAGGCGCTGGTCAAATCGCAACCTTACGCCCAACCCGGCCATGTGTTTCGTTCGGTCGTTCGGCCCCTACGGGCGCACGGAAGGAGTAGAAGCGAATAAAGTGGGTCAAGAGCCGTGGCGTGTAGCACGGGCGCGGGCGGGAAGGTGCCTGGAGTTGCGGCGAGACGGCCCCAAAAGTCACCGTTTCGGCGGTCTCGATCGCCGGGTACTTGCGCGATCCGCCCCGCACGTGTGGACTACGCCCAATGCCACGCGTACGCGCGCGGCCGAAGCACTTTCCAAAAAACGATCAGGAGGCAAGCCGTGAGCGCGACCGCGGACCACGCGGAGGAGCGGACCAACCCGGCGGCAAAGCTGGGGTTCGAGCCCGGACAGGTGGTCCAGGAGATCGGCTACGACGACGACGTCGAGCAGGAGCTCCGTGAAGGCATCGAGGCCGTCATCGGCCAGGATCTCGTCGACGAGGACTACGACGACGTCGCCGACGTCGTCCTGCTGTGGTTCCGTGACGACGACGGCGACCTCACGGACGCACTGGTCGACGCCATCGGTCTGATCGAGGACGGCGGGCAGATCTGGCTCATGACGCCCAAGACCGGCCGTGACGGTTACATCGAGCCCAGCGACATCAACGAGGCCGCGCAGACCGCCGGCCTCTCGCAGACCCGGAGCATCAACGCCGGCAAGGACTGGACCGGTAGCCGCCTGGCCACCCCGAAGTCCGCCAAGCGCTGAGCCGTTCCACAGCCGGCCCCCAGCCACCAGGGCCCCCGCCGACATCCGTCGGCGGGGGCCCTGTGCGTAGGGTGGGACCCCACGAACCCCAGGGGACCCAGCGAAGGGAATGCTTGCTGTCATGGCGATCGAGACGATCGAGACGACCGCGCCTGTCCAGGTCGGCACCAAGGCCCCGGACTTCCAGCTGAAGGACAACCACGGCCGCACCGTGTCGCTCGCGGACTTCCGCGGTGAGAAGAACGTCGTGCTCCTCTTCTACCCCTTCGCCTTCACCGGCGTGTGCACGGGCGAGCTGTGCGCGCTCCGCGACGAGCTGCCGAAGTTCGTCAACGACGACACCCAGCTCCTCGCCGTCTCCAACGACTCGATCCACACGCTGCGCGTCTTCGCCGAGCAGGAGGGCCTGGAGTACCCGCTGCTGTCGGACTTCTGGCCGCACGGCGAGGTCTCGCGCGCGTACGGCGTCTTCGACGAGGAGAAGGGCTGCGCGGTGCGCGGCACCTTCATCATCGACAAGGAGGGCGTCGTCCGGTGGACGGTCGTGAACGGCCTGCCGGACGCCCGTGACCTGAACGAGTACGTCGCGGCGCTCGACACCCTCTGAATCTTCGGCCCAAGTGCCTGCTCACGACGGGAACCGGTCACTAGGATCCAGTCGTTGATCCGATGCCAACGCACGACGGGGGCGCTGCCCCTGAAAACCAATGGAGGGACTCGTGGGAGTCAGCCTCAGCAAGGGCGGCAACGTCTCGCTGACCAAGGAGGCCCCGGGCCTGACGGCAGTCACCGTCGGTCTGGGCTGGGACGTCCGCACCACCACCGGAACGGACTTCGACCTCGACGCCAGCGCCATTCTGGTCAACGCCGAGGGCAAGGTCCGCAACGACCAGGACTTCGTGTTCTTCAACAACCTGAAGAGCGCGGACGGCTCGGTCGAGCACACCGGTGACAACCTCACCGGTGAGGGCGAGGGCGACGACGAGCAGGTCAAGGTCGACCTGGCCAACGTCCCGGCCGACGTCGCCAAGATCGTTTTCCCGGTGTCGATCTACGACGCCGAGACCCGCCAGCAGTCCTTCGGCCAGGTCCGCAACGCGTTCATCCGCGTCGTGAACCAGGCCGGCGGTGCCGAGATCGCCCGCTACGACCTGAGCGAGGACGCCTCGACGGAGACCGCCATGGTCTTCGGCGAGCTGTACCGCAACGGCGCGGAGTGGAAGTTCCGCGCGGTGGGCCAGGGCTACGCCTCGGGCCTGCGCGGCATCGCGCAGGACTTCGGCGTCAACGTCTGACCCACCCCCCGGGCGCCGGACACCCGCGCCCGACCGGCCCGGCAGCGTCACCCACGCCTCCGGCCGCCGGGCGGGGCGCGGCCCACGGGGCCCGCGGGGGCGGGCCGGCCCGTGGACCTTCGGGGGCCCGGGGCCGGCCGCCGCAGTTTCGCCCGGCGCCGCACGGTTCGTGCGGCGCCGGACGTGCCTTACCGTGCCTTACCACCCGCCTCGGGCGCGCGGTGACCTAGCCGGTGCCCGCGCCCGGGTCCGGGTCCGGGTCCGGGCACACCGGTCGGCCCGCACCAGGGCCGGGGGACCGGGGGCCGCCCCCGGGACAACGCAGCAGCAGATCTCAGGGGAGGATCCACGTCATGGGCGTCACGCTCGCCAAGGGAGGCAACGTCTCCCTCTCCAAGGCCGCACCCAACCTCACCCAAGTGCTGGTCGGACTCGGCTGGGACGCGCGCTCCACCACCGGAGCGCCCTTCGACCTCGACGCCAGCGCACTGCTGTGCCAGAACGGCAGGGTGCTCGGCGACGAGTGGTTCGTGTTCTACAACAACCTCACCAGCCCCGACGGCTCCGTCGAGCACACCGGTGACAACCTCACCGGCGAGGGCGACGGCGACGACGAGTCGCTGATCGTCGACCTCCCTCGGGTGCCGGCCGACGTGGACAAGATCATCTTCCCGGTCTCGATCCACGAGGCCGACAACCGGGGCCAGACCTTCGGCCAGGTCAGCAACGCCTTCATCCGCGTCGTCAACCAGGCCGACGGACAGGAACTCGCGCGGTACGACCTCAGTGAGGACGCCTCCACGGAGACGGCGATGATCTTCGGTGAGCTCTACCGGTACGGCGGGGAATGGAAGTTCCGGGCGGTAGGACAGGGGTACGCATCGGGGCTGAGGGGCATCGCTCTAGACTTCGGGGTCAATGTTTCCTAAAGCACGTCTCCGGGTTCGTTCAAAGCCCGGCGCGCACGGCGCGGGGGAGACCCGTACCCGTACTTAACACGATTGGGTAGCCAGTGGTTCTGAAAACCTTCGGCTGGTCGTTCGCCGTCACGGCGCTCGGCCTCGCTTTCGCCGCCTGGCAGTGGGGCTGGGAGGCGTTCGGGATCGTACTGATCCTGTCGATCCTCGAGATCTCGCTGTCGTTCGACAATGCGGTCGTCAACGCCGGAATCCTCAAGAAGATGAACGCCTTCTGGCAGAAGATCTTCCTGACGATCGGCATCCTGATCGCGGTCTTCGGCATGCGGCTGGTCTTCCCCGTCGTCATCGTCGCCATCAGTGCCCAGGTCGGCCCCATCGAGGCAGTCCAGCTCGCCATGGACGACCCCGAGCGGTACGAGGACCTCGTCACCGACGCACACGCGGCCATCGCCGCCTTCGGTGGCATGTTCCTGCTGATGATCTTCCTCGACTTCATGTTCGAGGAGCGTGACCACAAGTGGCTGAAGTGGCTGGAGCGCCCGGCGGCCAAGCTCGGCAAGGTCGACATGCTGTCGGTCTGCATCGCGCTGATCGTCCTGATGATCACCGCCATGACCTTCGCCACCCAGGCACACACCAGTACCGGGCACGCCGACAAGTCGGCCACCGTCCTGCTGTCCGGCGTCGCGGGTCTGATCACGTACCTGGTCGTCGGCGGCCTCTCCGGCTACTTCGAGGACAAGCTGGAGGAAGAAGAGGAACGCGAGCACGAGGAGGAGGAGAAGGCCAAGAAGGAGGGCAAGCCCGTCTCCGCGGTCGGCCTCGCCGGCAAGGCCGCCTTCTTCCTCTTCCTGTACCTCGAGGTCCTCGACGCCTCCTTCTCCTTCGACGGCGTCATCGGCGCCTTCGCCATCACCAACCACATCTTCTGGATGGCGCTGGGCCTCGGCATCGGCGCGATGTACGTCCGGTCGCTCACCGTCTACCTGGTCCGCCAGGGCACGCTGGACGACTACGTCTACCTGGAGCACGGCGCGCACTACGCCATCGGCGCGCTCGCCGTCATCCTGCTCATCACCATCCAGCACGAGATCAGCGAGATCATCACCGGTCTCGTCGGTGTCTTCCTGATCGCCGCGTCCTTCCTGTCCTCCGTGCGCCGCAACAAGGCGCTGGAGGCGGCGGGCGAGGACGACAAGACACACGTCTCCGTGTGACATTCGCCGGGGCCCGCCGGAGTGTGGCGGCCCCGGCATTGAGGAACGCTTCCGATGCGGGGCGGCCGGGAGCTCCCGGCCGCCCCGCCGCGTATCCGAGCGGATCCCGAGGGGAACCGGACGACTGGGGGTGGGGCATGGCCTTCTGGGACAACCTGTGGCGGAACAACGCCACGACGCAGTTCGACTCGGGCAGCGCATCGACGAACGCCATCGACCTGACCAAGCGCCGCCCGTCGGTCTCGCTCACCAAGCAGGGCGCGGCGACCGGCAACCTGCGCGTCAACCTCTCGTGGCGGATGCGCACCTCCGACATCGAGGGCCGGTCCCGGCACAGCGGCCGTCTGCTGCGGCACCCACTCAAGCTCTTCAAGCCCGACGTGGTCCAGGCGCACACGCAGGGCGTGGTCAATGTGGACCTGGACATCGGCTGCCTGTACGAGCTGAAGGACGGCACCAAGGGCGTGGTCCAGCCGCTCGGCAGCTTCTTCGGAGACCTCAACGGGCCGCCGTACGTGAAGCTCAGCGGCGACGACCGGTTCGGTGCGCCGTCCGGCGAGACGATCTTCGTCAATCTCGATCACCGGGACGCGATCAAGCGCCTGCTGTTCTTCGTCTACATCTACGACCAGACACCCGCGTTCGACCGTACGCACGCCACGATGACGCTCTATCCGAGCAACGGCCCGCGCATCGAGATCGAGCTCGACGAGCGCGCGCCCCAGGCCCGTTCCTGCGCGGTGTTCATGCTGGAGAACGTCAAGGACGAACTGGTGGTCCGCCGGGAGGTGCGGTTCGTCTACGGCTTCCAGGCGGAGCTGGACCGGCTGTACGGGTGGGGCCTGCAGTGGGGACGAGGCTTCAAGGCCGGCAAGGTCTGACCGCCCGACGTCCCTTCGCCGGGACGGGAGGTGTGAGTGCCGGACGGTGAGTGCCGGACGGTCAGTGCCGGGCGTGAGTGCCGGACGGTCAGTGCCGGGCGGTCAGGGCCGGACAGTCAGGGCCCGACGAGCGAGGAGGGACGGTCAGGGCCGGACGGTCAGGCCCGACGATCGGGAACGGACGGATGAGGGCCGGATGGATCAGGTCCGGACGCTCGGGTCCCGGACGCTCGGGTCCGGAGGGGTCCGGTCAGGACGGGTCGGGGAGTGGGCGGGCCGGGACCGGACGGGTCGGGATTGGGTGGAGGACTGGGCGGATCGGGACCGGACGGTCAGGTCCGGACGATCGGGTCCGGACGGGTCGACTGGGCGGGAGAGCGGACGGTCAGGTCCGGACGAACTGCGGGCCCATCGGGGGCAGCCGGAAGTTCGGGTCCGGCGCGGGCGCGGCGGCCGCGGCGGGCTGCGGATAGCCGTACCCGGGCTGCGCCGCACCGGGCTGCCCCGAACCGGGCCGGGCCGAGCCGTCCTGCGGGTAACCGTAGGCGGGCTGCGCCGTACCGGGCTGGGGGTAGCCGTACGCGGGAGGCGCAGTCGGCGCCGGAGGCACCGGGGGTGTCGCGGGAGCGGGGGGCGGCGGAGGCGCAGTGGCCACGGCACCCGCACTCCCACCCGCACCGGGCATCGCCGTGGTGGGTGCGGCCGCCGACACGTCCGTCGCCGCCGCGGTGGCCGACGACGCCTGCCCACTCGCCTCCCGGGCCTCTACCGCCCCGTCCGCGTCCTCGGCCTCGTCCACCGAGATACCGAACGCCGTGGCCAGGCCGATCAGCCCCGTCGGATACCCCTGCCCCACCGCGCGGAACTTCCAGCCCTCCCCGCGCCGGTACAGCTCGCCGCAGATGATCGCCGTCTCCTCGCCCGTCTCCGGCTTCACCTCGAAGACGGCCAGCGGCTCCGACGAGCCCGAGCCCGCGTCGTACAGCAGGATCCGCAGATCCCGTACGCGGTCGAAGGTGTCCCCGTCCGACGACGCGGCCAGCACCACCTGGTCCACCGACGCGTCCAGCGCGGCCAGATCGGCCTCGACCGTGTCGGTCAGCCCCTCCTGAACCCGCTTCTTCGACAGCCGCCGCACCAGACCCGACGGATGGCGCGGCTGGTTGTAGAAGACGAAGTCCTCGTCGGAACGCACCCGCCCGTCGGTGCCGAGCAGCAGGGCGGAAGCGTCCACGTCCGGCACCCCGGGGCCCGGGGTCCAGCACAGTACGGCCCGTACGGCCGCGGCGTCGAGCGGGACGTTCGAGCCCTTCAGCATGGCGTGCGTCATGTCCGACATCCTGCCTGGCCGCCCACGCCGGGGACAACGCGGGGGCCGCGCGGCAGGGGCGAGAAGCGGACGAGTTACCTGAAGTTCATGCCCGGGGGGAACCCGCGACACCGGTCCCTACGTACTATTACCGGCCACATGTCGTCAGGGCCGTCAAGGCAGTACGGGGGATACTCATGCGTCATTTCGGGCACATCCCGGCCACTGCCCGGGCCGGGCTCTTCCACCGGGAGCCGTGCGAGTTCAGCGCCGAGTCCCCGGCGCGGGTCCTTGCGGCCGGCCTCGGCGCCACGCTGTACAGCCCCGCCACCCGGCCGCGTCTCGCCGACGACGTGATGAAGCAGGTGGGGCGCGGGGTTGTGTCGATGGTGCTGTGCCTGGAGGACTCCATCGACGACGGTGAGGTCGCCGGGGCGGAGGAGAACCTCGTACGGCAGTTCGCCGACCTGCACCAGCGGGACGGCGAACCGCCGCTGCTCTTCATCCGTGTCCGTGAAGCGGGGCAGATCGCCGACCTGGTACGACGGCTCGGGCCGTCGGCGCGGTTGCTGTCCGGATTCGTTCTGCCCAAGTTCACCGAGGAGCGCGGCGGGCCCTTCCTGGAGGCGCTGACCGTGGCCGAGAATCTCTGTGGGCGGCGGCTGTTCGCCATGCCCGTGCTGGAGTCGCCCGAACTCCTCCACCTGGAGACCCGGCACGAGACGCTCGCCGGGATCGGCCGGATCGTCGACAAGTACCGGGAGCGGGTCCTCGCGCTGCGCCTCGGCGTCACCGATTTCTGCTCCGCGTACGGGCTGCGCCGGTCGCCCGACATGACGGCGTACGACGTCCAGATCGTCGCCGGAGTGATCGCGGACGTCGTCAACGTGCTGGGCCGGTCCGACGGCACCGGCTTCACCATCACCGGACCGGTGTGGGAGTACTTCCGCCTCCAGGAGCGCATTTTCAAGCCACAGCTACGCCGCAGCCCCTTCATGGAGCAGCGCGCCGACGAGCTGCGCACCGCGCTGATCGAACACGACCTGGACGGGCTGCTGCGCGAGATCGAGCTGGACCGGGCCAACGGGCTGCTCGGCAAGACCTGCATCCACCCCTCCCACGTGCTGCCGGTGCACGCGCTGTCCGTCGTCAGCCACGAGGAGTTCAGCGACGCGCAGGACATCCTCCGGCCGGAACGGGGCGGCGGCGGGGTGCTGCGCAGCGCGTACACGAACAAGATGAATGAAGTGAAACCCCACCGTGCGTGGGCCGAGCGGACCCTGCAGCGGGCGGAGGTCTTCGGCGTCGCGAAGGAGGACGTCGGCTTCGTGGAGCTACTGGCCGCGGGGCTGGTCAAGTGACGTCAATGCCGTCAATGCCGTCGAAGTGGTCGAATTGTTCGAAGTGGTCGAGGGAGAACGAGAACGTGGTGGTCTGGTCGGGTACGTGGGTGTCGGAGCGGCTCGGTGTCGAGCTGGCCGGCGACCGGCGGCTGCGTGAGCTGCTGGGCCTGGCGCTGCGGCGCAACCCGAAGCGGGCACACCTGCTCGTCTCGAACGTGCTGGGCAAGCACGTGCCGCAGAGCCCGGGCGTGGTGTGGCGGTCGGGTTACGACCTGGGCGTACGGGTACGGGAGCTGCTCGGGCCCATCGACGCGGGGCGGGCGGTGGTGCTCGGGTACGCGGAAACGGCGACCGGTCTCGGCCACTCGGTCGCGGACGGCCTCGGGACGGCCCCGTACCTGCACTCCACGCGCCGCCCGGTGCCCGGGGTCGCCCGGGCGGGCGGCTTCGAGGAGTCCCATTCGCACGCCACCTCCCACCTCCTGCTCCCGGAGGACCCGGCGCTCCTGGCGGCGCCCGGGCCGCTGGTGCTGGTCGACGACGAGTTCTCCACCGGCAACACGGTGCTCAACACCGTGCGGGCCCTCCACGCGCGCTACCCGCGCGAGCGGTACGTGATCGTCGCGCTCGTCGACATGCGCTCGGCCGCCGACCGGGACCGGCTCGCGGACTTCGCCTCCGAGATCGGCGCCCGCATCGACCTGGTCACCCTGGCGGCAGGCACGGTCCGGCTGCCCGAGGGCGTCCTGGAACGCGGCCAGGCACTGGTGGCCGAGTACGAGGCCCGGGACGCGGGCGCCCACGTGGGTGCGGGCTCCGGTGCGGGTGCCAGTGCGGGTGCGGCCGGAGGTGGCGGTGCCGCTTCGGGTGCCGGCGAGGCCGGGGGCGGCGGTGCGGGCTCGGGTGCCGGTGAGGCGGCCGTCCAGGCGCCGACCCCGTCCGTGCGGCGCGTCGAGCTGGGGTGGCCCGACGGCGTACCCGACGGTGGCAGGCACGGCTTCACCCCGGCCCACCGCGCCCGGCTGGACGCGGCGCTCCCCGCCATGGCCGCACGCGTCGCCGACGCGCTGGGTCTCCCCCCGGCCGCCTCCGGGCGGGACACCCCGCCGCGCGTGCTCGTGCTGGGCTGCGAGGAGCTGATGTACGCGCCGCTCGCCCTGGGCGTCGCCCTGGAGAACCGCGGCGGCGCCGACGTGCGGTTCTCGACCACCACCCGCTCGCCCGTCCTCGCCGTCGACGACCCCGGCTACGCGATACGCACCCGGCTGGTCTTCCCCGCCCACGACCAGCCCGCCGACGGGCCCGGCGACCGGTACGCCTACAACATCGCGGGCGCCGGCTTCGACGCCGTCGTCGCCGTCGTCGACTCGGCCGCCGACACCCCCGCCCTCCACGCCCCGGACGGCCTCCTCGCCCAGCTCGCCGCGCACATACCGCAGGTGCTGCTCGCCGTCGTCCCGTCCTACGTCCCCGCCGAAAGGCCCACCATGCTCCCCGAGCCTCTCCGAGGCCCCGCCTTCTCGTCCTACGCCCCCGAGGAGGTCGGCTGGCTCCTCCAGGACCTCTCGGACGTCGAGCTGGAGGCCCCGACCGAGGAGCGCGAGGAGGCCATCCAGAGCGGCGGCGCCCACTACGCCGAGTCCCTGCCCGTCGAGTACCAGCCCAGCGACCGCTACCAGGCCCTCTTCCACGCCGCTCTCGACACCTCCGCCGCCCGCATCGCCCGCGCCGTCGGCACCGTCACCGAGACGGTTCTCGCCGAGCGGTCCCCGCGCCCCGTGCTGGTGTCGCTGGCCCGCGCCGGCACCCCCGTCGGCGTCCTCATGCGCCGCTGGGCACTCCACCGTCATGGCCTCGACCTCCCCCACTACGCCGTCTCCATCGTGCGCGGCCGGGGCATCGACGCCCACGCGCTGCGCTGGCTCCAGCAGCACCACGACCCCGCCGACGTCGTGTTCGTCGACGGCTGGACCGGCAAGGGCGCCATCACCCGCGAACTGGCCGCCGCCCTGGAGGACTTCCCCGGCTTCGACCCCGAGATCGCCGTCCTGGCCGACCCGGGCTCCTGCGTCCGCACCTACGGCACCCGCGAGGACTTCCTCATCCCCTCCGCCTGCCTCAACTCCACCGTCTCCGGCCTCATATCGCGCACCGTGCTGCGCGCCGACCTCGTCGGGCCGAACGACTTCCACGGCGCGAAGTTCTACCGCGAACTCGCCACCGCCGATGTGTCCACCACCTTCCTCGACACCGTCGCCGCCCACTTCGACCAGGTCACCGGCGTCGTCGACGCCGATGTGAAGGAACTCCTCTCCGCCGACCGCACCCCCACCTGGGACGGCTGGGCCGCCGTCGAACGGATCAGCGAGAAGTACGGCATCCACGACGTCAACCTGGTCAAGCCGGGCGTCGGCGAGACCACCCGCGTCCTGCTGCGCCGCGTCCCCTGGAAGATCCTCGCCCAGCGCGGCGCGGGCGCCGACCTCGACCACGTACGACTGCTGGCCGAACAGCGCGGCGTACCCGTCGAGGAGGTCGACGACCTGCACTACACCTGCGTCGGCCTCATCCACCCGAAGTACACCAAGGGCGCGACGGGCGCCGACGGCAAGGCGGTGACCAGCCGATGACCGTGACCTCGCTCGTCGCCAGCGACCTCGACCGCACCCTCATCTACTCCTCCGCCGCCCTCGGCCTGACCATGCCGGACCCCGAGGCGCCGCGCCTGCTGTGCGTCGAGACGTACCAGCACAAGCCGCTGTCGTACATGACGGAGACCGCCTCCGCCCTGCTCACCGAACTGCCGCGCCACTGCGTCTTCGTACCCACCACCACCCGCACCCGCGAGCAGTACCACCGCATCCGGCTCCCGGGACCGCCGCCGCGGTTCGCGATCTGCGCCAACGGCGGGCACGTGCTGGTCGACGGCGTCTCCGACCCCGACTGGCGGCGCACGGTCGCCGCCCGCCTCGCCGACGAGTGCGCCACCCTCGAAGAGGTCCGCACCCACCTGCTGGCCGTCGCCGACCCGGCCTGGCTGCTGAAGGAACGCGTCGCCGAAGAGCTCTTCGCCTACCTGGTCGTCGAGCGCGCCCTGTTGCCCGACGGCTGGATGAAGGAGCTCGCCGCATGGGCGGCGCCGCGCGGCTGGGCCGTCTCCCTCCAAGGACGCAAGGTGTACGCCGTTCCCCAGCCGCTCACCAAGAGCGCCGCGGTCCGCGAAGTCGCCCGCCGGGCCGGGGCGGACCTGGTGCTCGCGGCCGGCGACTCGCTGCTCGACGCCGATCTGCTGCTCGCCGCCGACCGGGGCTGGCGACCCGGCCACGGAGAGCTCGCGGAGACGGGCTGGAGCGCCGACCACGTCGACACGCTGCAGGAGCGCGGTGTGCTGGCCGGCGAGGAGATCCTCCGCCGGTTCAGCTCCGCCGTGCGCCCGTCCCCGGCCTGAACATCCGGACACCCACGAACGCCAGCACCGCGCCGACCGCCACCACCAGCACCACCTTGGAGTACAGCGACACATAGTGGGTGACCTGCTCCCAGTTGTCTCCCAGTGCGTAACCGGCCAGGACGAACACGGTGTTCCATATCGCGCTGCCGAGCGTCGTCAGCCCGAGGAACACCGGCAGCGGCATGCGCTCGATGCCGGCCGGGACGGATATCAGACTGCGGAAGATCGGAATCATCCGCCCGAAGAACACCGCCTTGGTGCCGTGCCGCCCGAACCACGCCTCGGTGCGCTCGATGTCGGCGACCTTCACCAGTGGCAGCCTGCTCGCGATGGCGATCGTCCGCTCCCGGCCGAGCAGCGCCCCCACCCCGTACAACGCGAGCGCGCCGATGACCGAGCCGGCCGTCGTCCACAGCAGGGCGGCGATCAGGTCGATCCGGCCGGTCGCGGAGGCGAAGCCCGCCAACGGCAGGATGACCTCGCTCGGTAGTGGCGGGAAGAGGTTCTCCAGGGCGATGGCGAGTCCGGCCCCGGGCGCGCCCAGGGTGTCCATGAGGCTGTTGATCCAGCGTTCCATGGCTCCAACGCTAGAGAAACGCAGCTGAAGGCACACTGAAGGCCGCCGCAGACTTCTCCCTGTGGTTTTCCTCAGTGTGCGGGTGGGGCGCGGTCGCTAGCGTGACGGATCATGGGAGAACCGCATGACGCAGGGGCCTGGCGCGGGCCGCGTGAGGAAGGCCGGACGCGGCAGGCCGCCGCGAAGTGGGCCCGGCAGGTGACCGGCCTGGCGCTGGGCGCCGCCACCGCCGTCCCCGGGCTGCTCCTGGCGCTGGCCGCGGTGCTCGTCGTGCTGCCCGTCGCCGCGTGGCCGCGGGGCCGGCGCGTGGCGCTGCGCCCGTTCCGCTCGGCCGCGTCGAGGGCGGCGGGTCTGGAGGTGCACCGGCTCGCCCGCTTCCACGGCATACGGATCCCCGGCGTGACCGAGGCCGGCGAGGACGGGCGGGCCCTGCGATACGCGGCGGCGCGCGGGCCGCTCGGGCTGCTGGGCGCCGTGGTGCTCGGCTGTCTGGTGATCGGCGCCGGGTACGGCACGTTCATGCTCTACGGCTGGGCGATCACGGACGTCCGCCACCTGTGGGCGGTCCTCGCAAGCAGCCTGGCCGGGCTGTTCCTGCTGTTCCTCGCCGTCCAGGGCGTCTTCGGCGTCGCCGCGCTGGAGGGACAGGCGGCTCGCCATTTCCTGAACCGGAGTCACCAGGACGAACTGGAGCGGCGCATCGCCCATCTGACCGCCAGCCGCGCGGAAGTCATGGACGCCGTCCACGACGAACGACGCCGGATCGAACGCGACCTGCACGACGGGGTCCAGCAGCGGCTCGTCGCCCTCGGCATGCTGATCGGCCGCGCCCGGCGCCACCGTGACCCCGAGCGCGCCGGTGAACTCCTGCTCCAGGCCCACGAGGAGAGCCGGCGCGCCCTGGCCGAGCTGCGGGAAGTGGCATGGCGCGTCCACCCGGCGATCCTCGACGAGGCGGGGCTGCGGGCCGCGCTGGAATCGGTCGCCGAACGCAGCCCGCTGCCGGTCGCCCTGGACTACGAGGTGGCACGTCCGCTGCCGAAACAGCTGGAGACGGTGGTGTACTTCCTGGCGTCGGAGGCGGTCACGAACGTGGTCAAGCACGCGGGGGCAACGCGTATGGACGTACAGGTATCACTGGTCGGGACGGCACTGACGGTCACGGTGACGGACGACGGCAGCGGCGGGGCGGACCCGCGGGGCAGCGGGCTGACGGGGCTCGCCAGCCGGGTGGCGGCGCTGGACGGGCGGTTCGGCGTGGACAGTCCGGCCGGTGGGCCGACCGTCGTCACCGCGGAGCTGCCGTGCGAGTGATCCTTGCGGAGGACCCGACGCTGCTGCGGGAGGGCCTGGTGCGGCTGCTCGCCGAGGAGGGGCACGAGGTCCTCGCGGCGGTCGGCGACGCGGAGCAGCTCCTGGCCGCCGTGGACGCACAGCCTCCGGATGTGGTGGTCGCCGACGTACGCATGCCGCCGACGCACACGGACGAAGGACTGCGCGCAGCCCTGACGATCCGCCGACGCCGGCCCGAGGTGGGCGTCCTCGTCCTGTCTCAGTACGTGGAGAACCGCTGTGCCACGGAACTCCTTACCGGAGACTCGGAGGGCGTCGGCTACCTCCTGAAGGACCGGGTGGCGCAGGTCGACGAGTTCCTCGACGCCCTGGAACGCGTCGGTCAGGGGAGAGCGGCCTTCGACCCGGAGGTCGTCCGCCGCCTCCTGGCCCGCTCGACCCGCACCGACCCTCTGTCCCGCCTGACCGCCCGGGAACGGGACGTGCTGGCCGAAATGGCTCAGGGCCATACGAACGCGGCGATCGCCCAGCGGTTGTTCGTCTCGCAGAGCGCGGTCGAAAAGCACATCAACGCGATCTTCGACAAGCTGGAACTCAGCGCCGCCGGAACGACCGGCTACAGCCGCCGCGTGCTGGCGATCCTGCGCTACCTCGGCAGCTAGGGCGTGCCTTTCCGCACCTGCCGGAGCCGCCCCCGCCGCAGTGGTTCCCTCCCTGATCCCGCCCGCCCCGAGGACACGCCCCGGGCCCGGGCGACAGGGTGCGGATCAGCCGCAGCACCCGCCGCCGCAGCATCCGCCGCCACCGCCCTGGGACGGTGCGGGCGCACCGCCCTTCGCCGTGCCGCCCACCGCGACGGCGGACAGCAGCTTGACGGTGTCGTCGTGCCCGACGGGGCAGGCCGCGGGCGCGGACGACTCCGCCATGGGACGGTTCAGTTCGAAGGTGTCTCCGCAGGTGCGGCAGCGGTACTCATAGCGAGGCATGGCCCCAGATTAACCGCGCGGTCAGTGTCCGCCGCCCCGCTCTTCCCTGATCATCTCGACGACACGCGCCACGGCGGCCCGCACCGCTCGCGTTTCGGTCAGGAAGTGCCAGTAGTCGGGGTGGCGTCCCTCCAGACCCGTGATCGCCCGCTCCAGCCGGGCCACCGACTCGTCCAGGGGACGGGCGTGGCGGGGGTCGGGAGTGTGACGACCGTCCATGGCGAGCCGCTGGGCGTCCCGGATGGCGAAACGGGTGCGCTGGATCTCGGCCTGCGGGTCCTTGGAGACGGCGTTCAACCGGCTGAGCCGGTCACCGGCGGCCGATACGGCCTCGTCGGCGCCGTTCAGCAGGGCCCGCACCGTCGAGAGCAGCGCCGTCGCGTCGGCCCAGCGCTGCGCCTCCCGGGCCTTGGCGGCCTCCTGGAGCTTCTCCTCGGCCTGGTGGACACTCTGCGCGGCCTGCTCGGGAACGTGCTGGAGATCCTGCCAGCAGGCGGCGCTGAACCGGCGGCGCAACTCACTGAGGACGGGCTCGACCGATGCGGCACGGTTGCCCAGGGCCTGCGCGCGCGTCCGGAGGGACACCAGCCGCTTGTCCGTCTCGACGGCGCGCTCCGGCAGCCGTTCCGCCTCCATGCGCACGGCCTCGGCGTCCCGGAGAACCCGGTCGGCCCGCTGCAGCGTCTCGGCCACGCCGTGCTGCCCCGCACCCTGGTTGAGCTTGGTCAGCTCAGGGCCGAGGGCGGCGAGCCGCGCCGCGAGATCGTCCGCCCGCAGACCGGAACCCCGTACCGCGTCGAGAGCATTGCTTGCGGAAAGGAGCGCCGCTCTCGCCCGCTCCACGGCGGGCGCCAACCGTGCGAGCTGGGTCTCCGCCTTGTCCAGCAACGGCCCCAGCCCCTGCTCGAACCTGTCCAGCTCCCCCTTCACACGGACGAGGTCGTCCTTGGCACGGTTCAGCTCACCTCGCGCCCGAGTGGCGACGGAGGCCTCCAGATCGTCCCGGTCCAGGTCATACGCGTCGACCGCGGTGATGTACGCATGACTCACCTCGTCAATGCGTCGCCCCAGCGCGGCGAAGTCCTCCACCGCCCGGTGCGCCCCCGGCGACGCGTCAACCGCCGAGATGGTCTCGATCGAGATCCGCAAGTCCCGCTGGGCGGTGTCCAACTCGTAGAACGCCGCCGCGGCCGCGTCCTTCGCCGCCTGGGCGTCCGCCCGCTGACTCTCTCCCCGGCCACCGAACCAGCGCCGCGTACCGCCCCCGGCGAAGGCCCCGGGCAGCACGGCGACCACGAGCGGCACCGGCAGCAACATCAGCGCGAGCACATCCTTCACGTACCGCCGCGCGTGTGTCGCCGTCACATCCGCTCCCGTGCCGTGTGTCCGCCCCTGACCGGTTCATTCTCCCACCTGGTAAGGACGAACACACGAGCCCGTTAGTTCGCGTCCCGCACGGTGACTTGCCCATTGTCACTGCGCGCCTTCACCACGTGCCCGCTGCCTGCATCGGTCGGCACCGCCACATCCACCTCCCCGTTGTCGCTCCCCGCCTCCACCGCGTACCGGGTGCTCCCGCTTGGCAGTTCGACGGCGATGTCCCCGTTGTCGTTCATGGCCTCGACCTGGTCCGGCACCGCCCCGAGCGCCAGGCGTATCTCCCCGTTCCCCGAGCGCGCCACCACGCTCTTCGACGTACCGCCCTCCACCCGGACGTCCCCGTTGTCACTCCGCAACTCCAGCGGCCCGCCCGCGTCCCGCACGGTCACCCTGCCGTTCCCCGACGTGACCTTGAGTGCCGTCTCGAAACCCTCGGCGGTCACATCCCCGTTGTCGCCCTCCACCGTCACCGCCACCCCCCGCGGCACCCGCACCTCATGCCGCGCCGCGCAGTCGCTCACCAGCGCGTCGCACTCCACCCGGAGCGTCAGCCTGTCGCCCTCCAGCCTCCACACCGGCTCGGGCCCGCTCCCCATCACCACCCACCCGTCGACCTGCCGGGTCACCTCCACGTCCTTCACATCCGCCGGCACCAGCACCAGCTCCGAATCATCCGCGTCCACGACCAGCGACTCGCCCCGGAACCCGAACGCCTTCCGCTCCACCGGCGCCCCCTCGGCCTCGGCACCCCCACACCCCACGAGCCCCAGCGCTCCCAGCACCACCCCGCCGACCACGACGACGGCCCGCATCCGGCGCACACCCACGATTGGCTCCCCCGCTAGATCACTGCTTCTCACCCCTCACGCTACGTATCCACCCCACCCCGCCGCGATCCGGCCACCCACCCTCCCCCTGGTAGGGCTACCCCCCGCCCCCTAGGCCCGGGAGACGGGGCAGGTCCTGGGTTTGCAGGATCCACGGGTGGGCCATGTACGCTGTTCACTCACTCCACGGGTGCGTAGCTCAGGGGTAGAGCGCTGCTCTTACAAAGCAGATGTCGGCGGTTCGAAACCGTCCGCGCCCACCAGTGCAAAGGCCCCCGCAGCGTCTGCTGCGGGGGCCTTTGACGGTAGTAGCTGACGGCAGTCGCTCACTCAGGCCGGCGCCGCCGCAGCAACCGGTCCATGTGCCGCATCGCCTCCCTCCGATGATCGTCGGAGACGTGGGTGTAGATGTTCATCGTGACGGCGATCTGCGAGTGCCCCCAAGATCTCCATCACGACCCGCGCGGCACGCCCGCAGCGAAGAGGAGCGTCGCGCACCCGTGCCGGGCGTCGTGCAGCCGGATCCGGGGGAGCCTCGCCGCCTCCGTGATCCGCTGAAACGAACGGCTGAGGTTCCTCGGCTTGACCGGGCGGCCCGTACGCGTCGTGAAGACGTAGTCACTGTCCTGCCAGTCCTGCCCCGCCGCGTCCCGCTGCGCGGCCTGCCGGAGACGCTGCCAGCGCAGCGGCGGCACGCACATGAGGGGGAGAGAGACGGCGCGGGTCCGCCGGTTCTTCGTCCGGCTGATGAGTTCCTCCCGGCAGGCGGCGCTCAGCGCGCTGCGCAGGACGCGGTGCGACTCCTTGGCCGTGGCCGGCGATGCCTGGGCCGAGACGACGGCGAGCATCCGGCGTACATCCGCTGTCCCCAGGTTCTCCAGGCGGCTAGTCCCGATGTTGGGCAACAAGAGAGGCGCACGTGGGTCTCGTACTTGGCGTACGTCGTTTTCTTGCGGTCGTCCTTGACGCACTCCTCCAGCCAGTACGGCAGCCATTCGGAGAGCTCGGCCAAGCGGGTTGGGGAGCAATTGCCGATAGTGGTGGATCGGTTGACGCGTAATCAGGCTGCGGCGATCTCCTCGCGTTCGACCATGACGCCGTTCTCGAACTTGGCGCCGGAACGGAGCCAGCGCGACCAGGTGGGCTCCGGTAAGTCCGCGCCAGCGGTCCTGCGCGGACTCCACCAGCTTGAACACCATCGCCAGGGCCGCGGCCGGACTGCCGGCCCCGCCATGACGCGGGTGCGACGGGCGCCTACCATCCGAGCGGCGGATCGGCGACGCATTGGTCGTAGTACTCCCAGCAGGCCTGGCTGCACCGCTGCCACTCGTCGAAGTTGTCCGCCAGGGGTTCGCAGTCGCGCAGGCAGTTGTCCACGCGCTGGTTGCAGAAGATCAGCTGTTGACGCTCCTCCTCGGTGAAGCTAGGCACGATCCGCTCGGCGGCGGCGAGGCGCAGGCTCCGGGTGGGCCGGCTTGTCGTGTACCGGCCGGAGATCCGGCGGACGGCCGCCTCGGCGTGGAAACCGGGGATGGTCATGGTTTCGCTCCCGTCAGGGTGATCCGGACGAGCAGGCCGCGCCGACCGCAGGTCGGCCGACGCCCCCGAGCGAGCAGCCCTCACTGTCCAGGCTACGCGCAGGGTGCGCGCGCCAAGGTGCACGACGGAGCGGGCTGGCGCAGTCTGGAATCAGCGCGAGTGTGTGTGAGTCCTCGTGCCCAACTGCCCATCCCCCACCACTGTTCGTCACTGTCCGTTCCCGGATCTCCGGTTGCTACCCGGTCGCTTCCGGCAGTTCTCCCGGCCGGGCTGCCGCGGACCGCGACCGCCCGCCACCCGAGGGGTGAGAAGGATGACCGAGGGTGAGAAGCAGGACGGCACCGCCCGGGCCGGCGAACACCGCCCGCACCGGGTGCGCCTTCCCGGCTTCGTCACGGACGAGTCCATCGGCCTGGGGGACGCCGTCAAGCGCGTGACGAGCACGATGGGGGTGAGGAAGCCCTGCGGCGGCTGCGAACAACGCGCGGCCGCGCTCAACCGATGGCTGGTGTTCTCGACGGGTCGCGGTCACCGATCGTGAGGCCCACGGCCCGTACGGCATGAGCCCCGCAAGGCACAAGGAGTCACCCATGGACCACCCGAAGGAACCCGCGGCGGACCTCCCGACAAGTCCCCCGACAGATATCCCGGCGGACCTCCCGACCGGTCCCGCGACGGACTCGCCGGTCGCCCAGGGACACCCAGTGCATCCGGACCCGGTCCTCGCGCTGGCCGCCGCCGACACCGCCATCGTCCCGACCTGTGCCGAATGCGGGGCCGCGCGGACGGAGCAGGTCGAACCGGACACCGCCAACAACTACGTGTACGTGCTCGGCCAGGTCGACTTCCGGGCCCCGAGCCTGGCGGTCGAGAAGGAGGTCGCCCAGGCGGTGGCCCGGACCGCGAACGCGAACCTGACGGACCGGCAAGCCGTCTGCGCGGCCATCACGCGGCCGGAGAACCGTTACCTCGCACGGCAGTTGTGCTACGTGCTGAGCGTCCAGGGCATGGAGACGTACATCCTCCGGCCCCGGGATCCCGTGGACTTCGACCGGCTCGTCGAAGCCGTCCGCCCCGAACCCAAGGGCACCGACCTGGATGTGGTCATCGGACACCGGGGGCCGCTCGCCCCGCCGTCGCTCTGCAACGGCCTGACCCTCCCGGTCGTGGCCTTCGAGCAGGTCTACTCCTTCGCAAGCGACGAGCTGATCGCGGAGATCGGCAAGCCGGAGGGGACGAGCGACGAATGGTTCACCCGCTCGTCCAACGAACTGTTGCGCCGTGTCATGCAGTTGGGGGACAACGCGGGCGACACCGACGAGCACCGCGCCATCAACTACCTCGCGGTCCGGTACCCCCGCATCTATGAGAAGACCGTGGAGGCGTTTGCCGCCGACGCGAGCCTCACCGGGGTCGTCTTCCGCGAGTCCCGGCTGAGCGGTGCCCGCCGGGTCCTCGACGTCGTGCTCTCCTACACGGGCCGCCAGACGGACGTGACCGAGAAGTTCTTCGTCCGGGTGGACGTGACCGAAGTCTTCCCGTTCCTGGTGAACAAGCTTGCTCCCTACTACGACCGTTGATCCGTGCCGCCCGACCGGCGCGGGACCAAGGAGGTGTGAGAGATGAGTGTTCCGGGCTTCACCGCCGAATCGGCACTCCAGCGGACCGGTGGACACTATCGGACATCCGGCGGTGGCCGTGCCGGCCGCCGCCTGTCCGCCGTCATCCCGCAGGACGATTCGGCGGGATTCTGCAGCATGGTGGAGTGCCCCTTCATCTGCCGCTCGTCGTGCCGTGGCAACCCCTCCGGCTTCCGGTGCCAGGAGTGCCTGAAGAACTGCCGTCATGAGTGCAACAATCCCGGCTCCGACGGACCGTTCACGCGTCGCGTCGCCGTGACCGTCTGGTGAGGACGGCCCAAACGGCCCGAGGATGACGACACACCGAGGACGGTGCGATGGCGGAACCGCTGGAACAGACCGGGCTCGGGGGGGGGGGGGGGGGGGGGGGGGGGGGGGGGGGGGGGGGGGGGGGGGGGGGGGGGGGGGGGGGGGGGGGGGGGTGGGGGGGGGGGGGGGGGGG
>NZ_JBVJAH010000025.1:51533-94241 GCF_055590785.1 Streptomyces sp. NPDC041796 | reverse complement strand
CCCCCCCCCCCCCCCCCCCCCCCCCCCCCCCCCCCCCCCCCCCCCCCCCCCCCCCCCCCCCCCCCCCCCCCCCCCCCCCCCCCCCCCCCCCCCCGGTGCCGGTGAGGCGTCGGCGTCCCGGCGACGGTTCGCCCGGGGCTTCGTCACGTCCCGGGCGACGAGCCGTCTGGGGCGCTGCCGTCGGTGTCCCGGGCGACGGGCCGTCTGGGGCTCTGTGCGTGTACCGGGGGACGGATCACCCGGGGCTCCATCCAGGTCCCGGGCGACGGGTCACCCGGGGCTCCATCCAGGCCCCGGGTGGGCGGACGCCGGGGGCGCCGCCCGGTCGGCGAACGCGCTTCGGGGTGTTTCTCGGCCCGGCGGGCGGGGGCTCTGAAACGGCACGGGGAGCGGGCGGCCGTCGACGGTGACAGGCCCGGCCGGGGCCCGTAGACATGCGGTCGGCTGGACGGCGGATGTGCGACGCGTCCCGGGCCGGGCGCGTCCGGCCCGGTCGGTGCGGCGGCGCCCTCTTCGGCATCGGCGCACTTCTGGTGGGCGGGACCGGACTGTACGGTCCCCGCCGGCCGGCTTCGGTTCAGTGGTGCCGGTCGGCAGAGGCCGGTCAGGCCGCTTCCGGGGCGTGGGACCAGACCGCGCGCACCGTCTTGCCCGTCGAGGTGGGGCGGACCTCCACACGTCCGGCCAGGCTCTGCACCATGGGCCAGCCGAAACCGCCGCCACCGCCCGTGAAGTCCGGCGCACGCGCCTCGGGGACGGTCCGGCTGGAGTCGTCCAGCTCCACGGCCAGCTCCCCCCGGTCGGCGCACAGCCGCAATCGCCACCAGCCGTCGGTGTGGCGCAGGGCGTTGGCCGTCAGCTCGCTGACGACCAGCTGCACTGCGTCCAGGTCCGCCCACGGGCAGTGTTCGGCCACGAAACGCGCGGCCGTATCACGGGCCGAGGCGCAGTCGGCGTACGGCGAAATCATGACAACCACGAGCGGCTCCTTCATTCATCACCGCTCGCATACCCAGACCTCGTGCGTTAACCACGGACCCGGCGAGGATCAGCCTCCCACCCGCCGTACCGTGAGGGCGACGGTGTCGTCCGGGTGGAGGATCACCGTGTGCATCTCGTCCGCGATGGCCGCCGGGACTTCCTCTATCGGGCGGTGGCGGTGGCGCCGGGCCGCCGTGGCGAGCCGCTGCTCGCCCTCGCGCGGGTCGCGGCGGCTCTCGGTCAGCCCGTCCGTGTAGAGCACCAGCAGGTCGCCGGGGTCGAGGCGGTCGCGCAGCAGGCGCTCGCTGCCGGGCAGCGGGAAGCCGATGCCCCGCCCGCGTACCTCCAGCAGGGACGACTCGCCGTCCTCCCGCACGAGGAGGGCCGGCGGATGACTGCCGTTCGCCAGCACGAGCTCCCCGGTGGCCGGATCGAGCCGGACGAGCTGCACGGTCGCCATGAGCTCGTGGTCGAAGGTCGCGAGGACCTCGTCGGTCCTGGCGACGATCGACTCCAGGGGGTGGCCTTCCAGGGCGAGGGTGCGGACCGCGTGGGTGACGTTGAGCGCGCTGCGCGTACTGGTCAGTCCGTGGCCCAGGGCGTCCACCACCGTGATGTGCACGGTGCCGTCCGGCAGGACGAACCAGTCGTACAGGTCGCCGCCCGTCGGGGCGTGCTTCTCCGCCGGTTCGTAGTGGACCGCCATCTCCAGGCCGGCCACCCGTACCGGCGGCGGGCGCAGGGCGTCCTCCAGCTGGCGCAGTATCCGCCCGTGCGCCTGGCGCAGCTGTTCGTCGCGTTCTTCCAGCTGGACGTACAGGGCCAGCACGCCGCTGTTCGTCTCGGCCAGTTCGTGCTTGAGCCGCTGGTGGTCCTCGGCGAGCGCGTCCACCCGGTCGACGGCCGCGCTCAGCTCCTCCTCCAGCAGCTCGACCAGACCCGGCGGATCGTCCCTGCACGGTTCCGTGGCGGACGGCAGGGGCACGGGGACGCGCCACACGGCGGCCGTGCCGGGCAGCCGCTCCGCGGGCAGCGGGAGCCCTTCCAGCGACGGACGGCGCGGCGCGTGCGGCAGGTGCAGCCGGACGACGAGCCGCCCCTCGGCCGGACCGTCCGGCCGGTCGTCCGACGGGCCCTCGGACCGTTCCTCCGACGGCTCGGCCGGCTGTGGCGGCACCGTCTCCAGCAGCACCGGCCGGCCGGCCGCGAGCTCGGGGCCGGCCACCCGGGTCGCCGACAGCGCGAGCCGGTAGCGCAGCTCGACGGGCAGGCCCGCACGGTGGGCGAGGCGGCGCAGGGCGCTGCGCAGCCCGGCCAGCGAGTGCAGGGTCGTGATCTGCGGTTTCATGGCTCTCTCCGCGCCGGGCCGAGGGTGAGGACGGTCGCGTCGTCCCGGCTGCGCCGGTGTTCGTGGACGAGGGCACCGGCGAGCAGCGGTGCGGGCAGCCCGGTGAGGAACGGGGTCAGGGTGTGCGTCCAGCGGGCGTCGATGCCGTCACTGTGCAGCAGGGCGATGGCGTCCGGTTCCGCGGGGACCCGCTGCACCCGGGGCTCGGGCATGTTCCAGCCGACGACCCCGGGCTGGCCCCCGAAGCGCCGGCGGACACCGTCGTGCCCCAGCAGCAGGGTGCGCACATTGCCCACCGAGCACTGCTCGATGCCCTGGTCCGACAGTCGCAGCAGCCCGACCGCCGCTCCTCGGCTGCGCCGCAGGGCACGGTGCATGGTGTGCAGCAGCTGGGGCAGCGGCCGACCGGGGTCGCGGTGGAAGGCGCGCACGGCCAGCTCGGCCGCCTCGGCGGCGAGCCGGCCGTGGCCCAGCCCGTCCACGACGAGAGCGGTACGCACGTCCCCGGTGACCGCGAGGCCCCAGGAGTCCCCGCAGAGGCTCTCCCCGTCGGCGGGTACGCGCACCGCCCCCACGCCGCCCGTCCCGTCGGCGGGACTCGCGCCCGGTACGCCCAGGCGGGCGGAGACGACGGTGCCCGCGCCCTCCCTCGTACGCACGGTGAACTCGTCCGCGATCCTGCGTACCGCGCCGAGTCCGGAGCCGAGCGTCCTGCTGGTGGTGTACCCGTCGGTGAGGCACCGTTCCAGGTCGGCCATGCCCGGGCCCCGGTCGACGGCGAGGATCTCCACGCCGGTGCGCAGGGGCAGCGGCTGAATGTACAGCGAGCCGTTCTGGGCGTGCTTGGCGACATTGCCGGCCAACTCGCTGGCGAGCACGGCCGCCTGGTCCGGCAGGGCGCCCGCGAGCCCCTGGTCCAGCGCCGTCCGGCGGGCGGTGGTGGCCGCAAGCTGGACGGCGCTGTAGTGGTCCACCCGGATGTGGGCGGTGACGGACATCGGTGCACCCATCAGCGGTCGTTCCAGCGCGCTACGACCACCGTGGTCCCTTCACCGGGCCCGCTGTGGACGTCGAACTCGTGCATCAGCCGGCGTGCGCCGCCCAATCCGTGACCGAGCCCCGAGCCGGTGGTGAACCCGTCGGTGAGCGCCTCGTCGAGGTCGTGGATGCCCGGGCCGTCGTCGCGGACCGTCAGCCGCAGGCCCTTGCGCCCGGACCGCGTCAGTATCTCGATCTCCAGCGAGCCGCCGCCCCCGTGGACGTACGCGTTGCGGGCGAGCTCACTGGCGGCGGTGACGATCCTGGTCTGGTCGACGAGACCGAAACCGGCCTCCACCGTGGCGGCCCGTACGGCGTGACGTACCGTCAGCAGGTCCTCCTCCGAGTTGACGTTGTAGCGCGACCCCGCACCATGGCGCCCGGTGGGTGCCTCGTGGTCGGCGGAGTCGCCGCCGGACGTGCCGGACGGTGCGCCTGACCTGTCGCCTGACCGGCCGGGCGCGACGGTGGAACCGGCCGAAGAACCGACAGTGGATCCGACCGGGGAACCGGCCGAAGAACCGACAGGGGAACCGACCGTGGAACCGGCCGAGGGGGAGCGCTGGGCGATCAGCTCGGAGCCCGGTGTCGCCACCCGTTCACCGTGGAGCGTCACGTCGGACCTCCCCCGTGGGTTGGGGCAGGCGGTGCCAGCCGAGCGCGGTCAGGCCCTGCTCCGCGTTGAGGGCGGTTTCGACGCCGGTCAGCTGCAGCCCCAGCTCGACCAGGGTGATGGCGACCGCGGGCCGCATCCCGGCCACGATGACCCGGGCGCCGAGGAGTCGGGCCATGGTGGTCAGCTCCATCAGGGTGCGCGCCACGAACGAGTCGATGATCTCCAGCCGGGAGATGTCGATCAGGACGCCCCGGGCGCCGTCGCCGGCGATCCGCTCGGTGAGTTCGTCGGTGAAGGCCACCGCCGACTGGTCGTCCAGCTCGTTGAGCAGCCCGGTGATCAGTACGTCGCCGAGCCGCAGGATCGGTACGCCGGTGGCGCGAGCGGCCGTCACGCGGTCACCGGCCGGGCGGTGCCGGCGTCCTGGCCGACGGCGTCCTGACCGACCGCGGGCTGGTCGGTCAGCCGGATTGCGGCGGCCAGGGCGTCGGCCAGCGTCGCGCGGGTCAGGATGGTCGACAGATCGATGCCCAACTGTGCGATGGTCTGCGCGATGGGCGGCCGGATCCCGCTGATGACGCAGTCGGCGCCCATCAGCCGCACCGCGTTGACGGTGTGCATCAGATGCTGGGCGACCGCGGTGTCGACGGCCGGCACACCGGTGATGTCGATGATGGCGACCTGTGCCTCGTTGTCCTGGATCGCCTGCAGCAGGCTCTCCATCACCACCTGCGTACGTGCCGTGTCCAGCGTGCCGATCAGAGGTACGGCGAGGACGTGCCGCCACAGGCGGACCACCGGTGTGGAGACCTCCAGCAGCTGGCGGCTCTGCCGCTGGATGATCTCCTCGCGGCCCTCCACGTACGTCTCGAACGAGAGCACCCCGGCGGCGTCCAGCAGCCGGTTGACCAGGATGGCGGCGGAGAACAGCTCGGCCGAGTCGCGGGTGGTGTGCTGCACGGCGGACAGCAGCGCTTCCTTGAGCGAGAGCACGGCCATCGACGTGGCGGTCGGCGAGGCGCCCGCCCGGGCGCGGCGCAGCGACAGCTCTATCACCGTCTGGCGCAGTTCGTTGCGCGACGCCACCAGGCGTTCCACCGGTACGTCGCTGGCCAGGCCCGCGGCGAGGGCGGAGATCAGCAGGTCGGCTTCCTCGCGCACCTCGTGCTCACTCATGTCGGTACTGAGCACCGCCTGCTCCAGCTGGAGCCGGACCCACTGGTCCGCGATCTCCTCCTCGCGCTCCCGCAGGGCCTCACAGAGGCGGTCCCGCACGCTCGATTCGCTGGTGTTCACAAGCACCTCTCGCAATCGGAAACGGGACGGGCGGGTTTCCGCGGCAAGGCGCCGGAAACATCGATGAATTGACCGCCCGGCCTGTCTCTCATGTTCAACGGCGGTTCGATCGTAATGACCGGGGGCGCCGGGAAGAAAAGTGACTCCGCCGTGCCGACGTGAGGGCGGCGACCGGAAAGTGCCGGTCGCCGCCCTCTCCGTCCGCTCAAACCGAGGCCGACGTCGTCGAGACGGCCGACGGTTCACCGGCCGCCGCGATCACCCCTCTGGCCACGCGCAGCGCGTCGCGTATGTCACGCGTACCGGTGGACACGCAGAGCGTGTACGCGGTGTCCTCCCGATGACGCCTGATCCTCGGGTCCGCCGAATCGGCACCGGTGGCGGCCAGTTCCTCATACCTGGCCACAAGGGTGCGCAGCATCGACGGGTGCGGCATCAGCACGACAGAACCTCCTTCTGGGCGGGAACCCGGATCGTGGGAGCCGGGAACCGGAAAAGCGATGTCACCGACCGAGGCGCCCCTACCCCGCCTTCGCCGCGTCATTCCCCTCAGGTCCGGGACAAGGCCCCTTCCGTCCGGGACAAGGCCCCTTCCGTCCAAGACACGGCCGCTCACGTACGTGACGAGACGGCTCAAGTCCGGGACAACGCCCGACCCCTGAGCCACGACTCGTCCCGGACCGCCGCCGTGACGGCGGCGGCGACCCGTGCGTGGCCGGTGTCGTCCGGGTGCAGGCCGTCCGCGAGGTGCCCGGGCCCGAGCAGGTCGCGGCCGGGCAGCAGCGACAGCCGTCCGTCACCGGCCGCGATCAGGTCCCGGACGGCCTCCTCCATGGCGGTGCGCAGCTCGGCCAGAGTCGCGCCCAGGGCGTTGGCCGTGGACTCGGCCTCGGGACGCAGCAGCGGCGAGAGCAGCAGCAAGGGGGTGTCCGGGTGCCCCCGGCGTACGAGGGTGATGAAGGCACGAGTCGTCTCGTACAGCAGCGGAGCGGAGTGGGGCACCCCGGACCAGCAGTTCGTGCCGAACGCGAGGGTGAGGAGGCCGGCGGGGAGGGCGGCCAGCTGCTGGGCGGTGGACAGCTCACCGCGGGCGGACCCCGCGTACCCGAGGTTGACCGTGTCCACCCCGAGGGCACGCCCGGCGACGGCGGGCCAGGCGTGGGCGGGTCGGGTGGACCACCAGCCCTCCGTGATCGAGTCGCCGTGGACGAGCCAGCGGGGCCGCGGCGGAGCGGGGGAGAGGACGCCGCCCACGGCCCGCACCCCCAGGATCTCGGGCGCCCGGCTCTCGGGTGGGTGGACGGTGAACGGCCCCGGCCCGCCCGGGAGGGGAATGGTGACGTCCGTCTCCTCCTCGGGGTGGCCGAACACCTCGTGGACGCAGGTGTCGCCCTCCCAGAGCGCGAAGCAGTGCGCCAGTTCCCGCAGTTCCCCGGAACCCTCCGGTACGGCCGTGCGGTAGCGGATCCGGACGGCGCGCGTGCCCGGCGAGGCCGTGAACTCCAGGCGTACGCCGATGGGCAGCGCGGCCCGCTGGGCGGTCTCCCACGGCAGCCGCGCCAGGTGCGCCGGGTCGGCGCGCACCGCCCGGCCGCGGTCGTCGAGCCAGGCCGTACCGCGCAGAAAGGGCACCGGATCCTGCCAGGTCATACGGGTCTCCTCCGGTCGGTGAAATGCCTGCCCCGGACCCCCAATGTGTCGATTCGTGCGGCGGGGCGCAATGTTTCCCCGTCTGTGCCCCAAGCGCGCAATGATCATTCGTGGATGCGCAACAACGATGCATTACGAGCGCGAAGCGCGCCCTTTAGGCTCGTGCCCCGTACCAGGAGTGGCGGTGACCGCCTGCTCGGCGGTTTCCCTTCCCCCGTGGACTGTCCCGACACGTCCACGAACCGCCGCAGGTCGCCCTCCCCCGACCCGCAGCGACGAAGGAGCCTCCGCAGTGCTGGACCAAGGCACAGCCCCTCCCGCCACCGAGCCGACCGCCCCCAAGGCGTCAAGGTTCTCCGCCCTCACCCGCCGCAAGCCGGTGGACGTGCTGGTCGCAGAGGGTGGCCAGGGTGAGGGCGGCTCGCTCCGCCGCTCACTCTCCATGTGGCAGCTGACCATGATCAGCATCGGTGCCACGCTCGGCACCGGCATCTTCGTCGTCCTCGGCGAAGCCGTCCCGCTGGCCGGCCCGGCCGTCACGCTCGCCTTCGTCTTCGCGGGGCTCACGGCGCTCTTCTCGGCCCTGTCCTACGCCGAGCTGGCCGGCACGATCCCCGTGGCCGGCTCCTCGTACTCGTACGCGTACGCAACGATGGGCGAACTCGTCGCCTGGGTGTGCGGCTGGTGCCTGCTCCTGGAGTACGGCGTGTCCGTCGCCGCCGTGGCGGTCGGCTGGGGCGACTACCTCAACCAGCTCCTCGACGGCACCATCGGCGTGACCCTCCCCGCGACGCTCACCGCGCCGCCCGGTGAGGGCGGCGTGTTCAACCTGCCCGCCCTGATCGTCGTCGTCCTCGCGATGCTCTTCCTGCTCGGCGGCGCCAAGGAATCGGCCCGCGCCAACACGATCATGGTGTTCGTCAAGATCGCCGCGCTCGTGCTCTTCTGCGCCATCGGCTTCATGGGCTTCAAGTCCGGCAACTACTCCGACTTCATGCCGCTGGGCACCGGCAGCGTCGCCGCCGCGGGCGCCATCCTCTTCTTCTCGTACATCGGCTTCGACGCCGCCTCCACCGCCGGTGAGGAGGCCAAGGACCCCAAGCGCGACCTGCCGAGGGCGATCATGCTCTCGCTGGTCATCGTCACCGCCCTGTACGTGCTGGTCGCGGCCGTCGCCGTGGGCGCCTGGGACTGGAAGAAGTTCGAGGGCTCCGAGGCCTCCCTTGCCGCGATCATGAACGACGTCACCGGCCAGAGCTTCTGGGGCACCCTGCTCGCCGCCGGCGCGGTCATCTCCATCGCCAGCGTCGTCCTCACCGTGCTCTACGGCCAGACCCGCATCCTGTTCGCGATGTCCCGCGACGGCCTGGTGCCCAAGGTCTTCGGCAAGGTCAACCCCAAGACCGGCACGCCGCGCGCCAACACCGTGCTCGTCTCGCTGTTCTGCGGCGTCCTCGCCGCGGCCGTCCCGCTGGGCGAGCTCGTCAACGCCACCAGCATCGGCACGCTGTTCGCGTTCGCGCTGGTCAACATCGCGGTCGTCGTACTGCGCTACACCAAGCCGGAGCTCCAGCGCAGCTTCAAGGTGCCGTTCGGCCCGGTCTTCCCCGTCCTGGGCTTCCTGTTCTGCGGCTACAGCATGTACAGCCTCGACATGATCACCTGGCTCTACTTCGGTGTCTGGATGGCCGTGGGTCTCGTGGTCTACTTCGTGTACGGCATGCGCCGCTCCCGATTGGCCACAGCAGAGAAGTGACCCACCCGTAGTGCGACTGAACGATCTCGACGAACGCATCGTCCACGCCCTCGCCGAGGATGCCCGCCGTTCCTACGCCGACATCGGCTCGCTCGTCGGCCTGTCCGCGCCCGCCGTCAAGCGGCGCGTGGACCGGCTGCGGGCCGAAGGGGCCATCACGGGCTTCACCGTCCGGGTGGACCCGGCGGCGCTCGGCTGGGAGACCGAGGGCTTCATCGAGATCTACGCACGCGGCAACACCTCGCCCGAGACCATTCAGCGCGGTCTCGAGCGGTACCCGGAGGTCGCGGCCGCGTCCACCGTCACCGGTGACGCGGACGCGATCGTCCAGGTCTTCGCCTCCGACATGCGCCACTTCGAGCGCGTGCTGGAGCGGATCGCGGGCGAGCCGTTCGTGGAGCGCACCAAGTCGGTGCTGGTGCTCTCGCCGCTGCTGCGGCGCTTCTCGTCCGGTTCGCCGGCCTAGTCAGTTCGCCGGGTACTCCGGCTGCCAGGGCAGCACCCGGAAGTCACCGCTGCCGTGCTCGACCTTCTCGAAGGGCGCGGCGCTCATGCACTTCGGCAGCTTCCTGGTCTCCTCCGGCTCGCTGCCGATCCAGCTGTAGCCCAGCCGGTCGTGCCCGCCCCGGTCGTGCACGGAGATCCCCACGCGCTTGCCCTTGAACGGGGTGTCGGAGTCGGTGACGACACCGGTCACGACCGCCACCTTGCCGCCCGTCACCAGGCAGTCCACCCGGGCCTTCGCCCAGCCGGACGTGCCGTCCGGGAAGACGTGCCGGAAGCTGAACGTGCCGGTCGCCGCCTCCGGATTCATGTTGTCCTCCGCCGCCAGGTGCGCGTCGAAGGTGAACGTGATGTCGTCGCCGGCCGGGCGGTACAGCTTCGCCGTGCCGGTGAGCGCGGCCGCCTCCCGCGGCCCGGCGCCCGCCCCGTCCCCGGAGGCGACGGCGGAGCCGGCGGCCCCGGCGGTGAACAGCAGGGCCGCGCCCGCGGCGGCGATCTTCATACGACGGCTCATGGTGGGAGCCCTTTCTGCTGGTGATCGGACGCCCACCACTGTTCCGCGCGGGCCCTCCCGGCCACATCGCGCCGAGGTCGTCACCCGCTTCCGCCGGGCGGCGGAGGGTCCCGTACGACCCCGGTCGCACGGGCACGCAACGAATCGCCGCCGGGACAGGCATCCGCGCAACGGATCACTCACCGGTCCGCAACGGTCACGCCTTGTCCCGGAAGAACACCGGACCGTACCGTTTTGAACGTCTTCTCGACGCCCTCCCCACCCCGTCACGCACCCGACAGAGGTCTGCCGATGCCGCCGCTGCGCACCGCCCTGCTCCAGAGCTCCGGACAGCCCGGTGACGTCGCCGCCAACCTCAAGGTCCTCGACGAGGCCGCCGCCCGCGCCGCCGCCACCGGCGCCGGCCTGCTGGTCGCCCCCGAGATGTTCCTGACCGGCTACGCGATCGGCGACGAGGTGGGCCGGCTGGCGGAGCCCGCCGACGGCGACTCGGCCGACGCCGTCGCCGACATCGCCGAGCGCCACGGCCTCGGCATCGCGTACGGCTACCCCGAACGCGACGGCGACCGGGTGTACAACTCCGCACAGCTGATCGGCCCGGACGGTACCCGGCTCCTGAGCTACCGCAAGACCCACCTCTACGGCGGCTTCGAGACCGACTCGTTCACGCCCGGCGACCGGCCGGTCGTCCAGGCGGAGCTCGGCGGACTGCGAGTCGGCCTGATGATCTGCTACGACGTGGAGTTCCCCGAGAACGTCCGGGCGCACGGCCTGGCCGGTACCCAGCTCCTCCTGGTGCCCACCGCCCTGATGCACCCCGCCGAGGTCGTCGCCGAGTCCGTCGTCCCGGTGCGGGCCTTCGAGAACCAGCTCTACGTCGCGTACGCCAACCGGACCGGCCCCGAGGGCGAATTCGAGTTCGTCGGCCTGTCCGCCCTGGCAGGCCCCGACGGCACCGCCCGCGCCCGCGCCGGGCGCGGCGAGGAACTGGTCGTCGGCGACGTCGACCCGGAGTTCCTGACCGCCTCGCGCGAGGCGAACCCGTACCTCCGCGACCGCCGCCCCGGCCTCTACACCTCCCTCGTCTGAGCTTCCGCCCCTCCCCAGCTTTCCCCGCAAGGAGTCCGTACCCCATGACGTCCACGGTGCCCACCGCCGTCCAGCACACCGACGCGCAGCCGCCGATCACCATGTTCGGTCCGGATTTCCCGTACGCGTACGACGACTACCTGGCCCACCCGGCCGGGCTCGGGCAGATACCCGCGACCGAGCACGGCACCGAGGTCGCCGTCATCGGCGGCGGCCTGTCCGGCATCGTGGCCGCGTACGAGCTGATGAAGATGGGTCTCAAGCCCGTCGTGTACGAGGCCGACCAGATCGGCGGCCGGCTGCGCACCGTCGGCTTCGAGGGCACCGGCACCGACGGCCTGACCGCCGAGATGGGCGCCATGCGCTTCCCGCCCTCCTCGACCGCCCTCCAGCACTACATCGACCTCGTCGGCCTGGAGACCCGCCCGTTCCCCAACCCCCTCGCCGAGTCGACCCCGTCGACCGTCGTCGACCTCAAGGGCGAGTCGCACTACGCGGAGACCATCGACGACCTGCCGCAGGTCTACCGCGACGTGGCCAAGGCGTGGAACGAGTGCCTGGAGGAGGGCGCGGACTTCTCCGACATGAACCGCGCCATGCGTGAGCGCGACGTCCCGCGCATCCGCGAGATCTGGGCCAAGCTCGTCGAGAAGCTGGACAACCAGACCTTCTACGGCTTCCTGTGCGAGTCCGAGGCGTTCAAGTCCTTCCGGCACCGCGAGATCTTCGGCCAGGTGGGCTTCGGCACGGGCGGCTGGGACACCGACTTCCCCAACTCCATCCTGGAGATCCTCCGCGTCGTCTACACCGAGGCCGACGACCACCACCGCGGCATCGTCGGCGGCTCCCAGCAGCTGCCGCTGCGCCTGTGGGAGCGCGAGCCGGAGAAGATCGTCCACTGGCCGCTCGGCACGTCGCTGAAGTCGCTGCACGAGGGCGACCCCAAGCCCGCCGTGACGCGCCTGCACCGCACCGCCGGCAACCGCATCACGGTCACCGACGCGAACGGCGACATCCGCACGTACCAGGCGGCGATCTTCACCGCCCAGTCCTGGATGCTGCTCTCCAAGATCGCCTGCGACGACTCGCTGTTCCCCATCGACCACTGGACGGCGATGGAGCGCACCCACTACATGGAGTCGTCCAAGCTGTTCGTCCCGGTCGACCGGCCCTTCTGGCTGGACAAGGACGAGGAGACCGGCCGTGACGTGATGTCGATGACGCTCACCGACCGGATGACCCGCGGCACCTACCTGCTGGACGACGGCCCGGACAAGCCGGCAGTCATCTGCCTGTCATACACGTGGTGCGACGACAGCCTGAAGTGGCTCCCGCTCTCCGCCAACGAGCGCATGGAGGTCATGCTCAAGTCGCTCGGCGAGATCTACCCGAAGGTCGACATCCGCAAGCACATCATCGGCAACCCGGTGACCGTGTCCTGGGAGAACGAGCCCTACTTCATGGGCGCGTTCAAGGCCAACCTGCCGGGCCACTACCGCTACCAGCGGCGGCTGTTCACCCACTTCATGCAGGACCGGCTGCCCGAGGACAAGCGGGGCATCTTCCTCGCGGGCGACGACATCTCCTGGACGGCGGGCTGGGCCGAAGGCGCCGTGCAGACCGCGCTGAACGCCGTGTGGGGTGTCATGCACCACTTCGGCGGCGCGACCGACGCCACCAACCCCGGCCCGGGCGACGTCTACGACGAGATCGCCCCGGTCGAACTGCCGGAGGACTGACGGTCCTCGGGGGAGGGGGCGGGCCCACCGTGCGAGCCGTCAGTCGCCGCACGGTGTGAGCGGCGTCAGCAGCATCCGCCCCACCAGCCCCACGGAGCGGTCGAGGCGTTCGGTGAACTCCTCGGCCAGCTCCGGCAGCCCGCCCAGCCGGTGGAGCTGCCACAGGGACCGGGCCGCGAGCCACGCCCCGTCCCTGGCCCGTTCCAGGCTCCAGCACCCCAGCAGGTGCGTCAGGGGATCGGCGACCTCCAGCAGGTCCGGGCCCGGCATCAGCTCCTCGCGGATGCGCTCCTCCAGCAACGTGAGGATGTCGCCCACCCGGTCGAACTCCCCCTCCAGGTCGGCCGGTTCGCAGCCGAGCGTACGACAGGCGTCCACCACGGCCAGCGCCAGATCGTGCCCGATGTGCGCGTTGATGCCCGCCAGCGCGAACTGCAGCGGCCGTACGCCGGGATGGCGCCGGTACTGGAACAGCGGACGCCAGCACGCCGGCGGCCGCCCGCCCGCGGCGACCGCGTCGACGGCCGCGAGATAGCGCTCCGCGAAGCGGACGTCCAGCGTGGTGGCGGCACGCCGGTCGGCGAACTCACCCGCGTCGATGCGCCCTTCGATCTCCTCCGTGACGGTGAGGTAGACCCGGTTGAAGACCGCCACCCCGTCCGTCGCCGGCCACAGCGCGCGGAACGCGCGCATCCGCGTCACCACGGGGCCGACCGCCGACGGGGCCGACGAGAACTGCTCGATCTGCGCCATGGGGGCAGCGTCCCAGTAGGTAGGCTCTCGGTGGTGTCATCGCGCCGGGCTTCCCCGAAACGGGGGAAGGATCCGCCCGGGCGAGCACCCTGGGGGAGGGGAACTCAACGGTGTCAGGCGTGCGCGCACAGCGCCGGAAGGAACGCGACCGGCAGGTCGAACGGCGGCGCACGGCGCGCCGCCAGGCCATGGCGGCCGCCGCGTCGGCGGTCGTCGCCGTCGGAACCGTCAGCGGGCTGCTGGCCGCCACCGGCGGCGAGGAGAACGACACGGCCCGGCCACGGCCCGAGGTGTCCAGCAGCGCGCTGTACGTGCCGCTGCCGGCGCGGCCCAGCCCCACGGCCACGGCGTCGGCGCCGGCCTCACCGTCACCGTCGCCCTCGCGCACCACGGCGAAGCCGTCCGCCCCGCCCGCCCCGAAGCCCTCGGTGCAGAAGCGGAAGGCGCCCAAGGCGCCCTCACCCCGGACCGTGTCGGCCGACCTCTACCGCCACCCGCAGTCCCAGGTGCTCGACTGGGTGCGCGCCAACCCCGGCGATCCGCGCCGGTCGGTCATCCAGTCGCGGATCGCCGACCAGCCGGCCGCCGTCTGGTTCGCCGAGTACGACCCGGGCGCCATCACCGGCCGGGTCCGCGCCGTGACCTCCGGCGCGGCCGCCGCGGGCCGGGTGCCGGTCCTCGTGCCGTACGCGATCCCCGACCGGGACTGCGGAGGCGCCTCACAGGGCGGGGCGCCGGACCTGGCCGCGTACGACGGATGGATACGGAACTTCGCCGACGGGCTCGGCAGCGGGCCGGTCATCGTCGTCCTGGAGCCCGACTCCATCGCGCTCGCCGACTGCCTCTCCTCCGGTCAGCGGGCCGCCCGGTACGCCTCGCTGGCCCGGGCCGGCAAGGCGCTCAGGGCCGCCAATCCGCAGGCCAAGGTCTACTTCGACGCGGGCCACTCCGGCTGGCACTCGGCGGCGAAGATGGCCGGAGCCCTGCGCGAGGCGGGCGCCGCGACCAGCAGCGACGGCATCTTCACCAACGTGTCCAACTTCCACGGCACCGCCGACGAGGCCGGCTACGCCCGGCGCGTGCTCGCCGAGCTCGGCGGACCGTCCCACCTGGGCGCCGTCATCGACACCAGCCGCAACGGCAATGGGGCCCCGGCGCCCGGCGAGTGGTGCGACCCGCCGGGCCGGGCGCTCGGCCGGACGCCGACGACCCGGACCGGTGAGTCCAGGATCGACGCCTATCTGTGGATCAAGCTCCCGGGCGAGTCGGACGGCTGCTCGGGCGCGGCCGGGGAGTTCTCCGCCGACTACGCCTACGACTTGGCGACCGGCTGAGCGTCGCCGTCCTCGCCGCCCTCGTAGGAGCTGGTGCCCGCGTCCAGCAGGGGCTCCTGCTCCTTGAGGTGGGCGGGGGCGAAGGCACGCAGGACGTGGTAGCCGGTGATGACGACGATCGTGCCGAGCGCGATGCCGCCCAGCTCGAAGTCGTCGGTGATCTTCAGGCTCACACCGCCGACGCCGATGATGATGCCCGCCGCGGCGGGGACGAGGTTGAGCGGATTGCGCAGGTCGACCTTGGCGTTGATCCAGATCTGCGCGCCCAGCAGACCGATCATGCCGTACAGGATGACGGTGATGCCGCCGAGCACACCGCCGGGGATGGCGGCGACGACCGCGCCGAACTTGGGGCACAGGCCGAACAGGAGCGCGAAGCCGGCGGCGGCCCAGTAGGCGGCCGTCGAGTAGACGCGGGTGGCGGCCATGACGCCGATGTTCTCGGAGTACGTGGTGTTCGGCGGACCGCCCACGGCGGTGGACAGGACGGACGCGGCACCGTCGGCGGCGATGGCCGTGCCCAGCTTGTCGTCGACCGGGTCGCCGGTCATCTCGCCGACGGCCTTGACGTGTCCGGCGTTCTCCGCGACCAGCGCGATGACGACCGGCAGGGCGACGAGGATCGCGGACCACTCGAAGGCCGGGGCGTGGAAGGACGGCAGCCCGATCCAGTCGGCCTTCGCGACCCCGGACAGGTCCAGGCGCCAGTGGTCGACCGCCTCGGCGCCGCCGAGCGGGGAGTGGATCTTGCCGAAGACCAGGTCGAGCACCCAGGAGAGGGCGTACCCGAAGACCAGCCCCAGGAAGATCGCCACCCGTGACCAGAAGCCGCGCAGGCAGACGACGGCGAGCCCGGTGAACAGCATCACCAGCAGCGCGGTCCACTGATCCTGCGGCCAGTACGTCGACGCCGTCACCGGCGCCAGGTTGAAGCCGATCAGCATGACGACGGCGCCCGTCACGATCGGCGGCATCGCCGCGTGGATGATCCGCGCGCCGAACCGCCGCACCGCGAGCCCCGCGAGGAACAGCACGGCCCCGACCACCAGGACCGCTCCGGTGACGGTGGCGCTGTCCCCGCCGCTCGCCCTGATGGCCGCCGCCACGCCCACGAACGAGAGCGAGCAGCCCAGGTAGCTGGGGACCTTGCCACGCGTGGCGAGCAGGAAGATCACCGTCGCGACGCCGGACATCATGATTGCCAGGTTGGGGTCGAGCCCCATCAGCACGGGCGCCACGAACGACGCGCCGAACATGGCCACCACGTGCTGCGCGCCGAGTCCGGCCGTCCGGGGCCAGGACAGCCGCTCGTCGGGGCGGACCACGGCTCCGGGAGCGGGTGTCCGTCCGTCGCCGTGCAGGGTCCAGCGCACGCCGAGGTTCATGGGGGATGACTCCACTTCTCCGGTTCGGGACGGCCGCGCGGCCGGGTCCCGGCCGGGAGCGGCCGAAAAAGACCAGGCGCCATGGTAATCGGCCAGTCGTACCTGCCAGTGCGCTGTGCGCGGTCCGCCAGTGGCCCGTCGGAGGCTCGGACGACCGACCCGTCGTGGCCCGTCCCGGCGTCGAGCAGCAGGGGTCCGAGCATGCCGACGCGCATCCGCCCACTGTCGCGGCCCCGTCCGCCGCCGTGCCGGGTCCCGGGGGAGCGGCGGCCGCTTGCCCCCCCACGCTGCCGCCGGCCCGAGCGCCGCTGCCCGCCGGCCCGGCTCAGCGGGGGCTCTTCTCGGCCGTCGCCGCGCCCTTCGCCGTACGGGCCGTCCGGTCCCCCGTGCGCAGCACCCCCGCGCCGAGGACCAGGCCGAAGGCCAGCAGGGTGACCAGTCCGAACGACACGGTCAACGACGTCGCGTCGGCCACCCCGCCGATCGCCGACGGGGCGATGAGGCCCGAGGTGTACGTGATGGTGGCGACGCCCGCGATGGCCTGGCTCGGGTTCGGCCCGCTGCGCCCGGCCGCCGCGAAGGCGAGGGGTACGACCACGGCCACGCCCAGTCCGAGCAGCCCGAAGCCCGTCATCGCGACCGCCGGGTGCGGCGCGACGACCACCAGGACGCCGCCCGCCGTTGCCGCGACGCCCCCGACGCGTACGGTCCGCACGGCGCCGAACCGGTCCACGACCCGGTCGCCCACGAGCCTCGCCACCGCCATGGTCAGGGCGAACGCGGTGGTCGACGCGGCCGCGAGGCCCGCCGAGGTACCCAGCTCGTCCCGCAGGTAGACCGCCGACCAGTCCAGGCTCGCGCCCTCCGCGAACACCCCGCAGAACCCGATGGCGCCGATCACCAGGGCCGACTTCGGTGGCAGCGCGAAGCGCGGCGGTGGCTCCTCGTCCGGGGCGCTGCGCAGGTCCAGCACGCCCTGGCAGAAGATCAGGCCCAGGGCCGTGAGTACGAGCGCGGCGATCAGGTGGTGGAGCCGGGCGTCGGTGCCCAGGTGCGCGGCGAGCGTGCCGGTCGCCGAGCCGATCAGCGCCCCGACGCTCCACATGCCGTGCAGGCTGGACATGATCGACTTGTCGAGCCGGTTCTCGACCTCGACTCCCAGGGCGTTCATGGCCACGTCGGACATGCCGGCGGTGGCCCCGTAGACGAAGAGCGCGCCGCACAGGGTGTAGACGTCGGGGGCGAGGGCGGGCAGGACCAGCGACAGCGTCCAGAGTGCGAGCAGCCCGCGCAGCGCGGCCCGGGCGCCGAAGCGGTGACTGATCGCGCCCGCCAGCGGCATCGCCGCCGAGGCGCCCAGCGCCGGGAAGGCGAGAGCGAGGCCCAACTGCCCCGCGCTGACACCCGCGTGGTCCTGGATCCAGGGGATACGGGTGGCGAAGCTGCCGGTCACGGCGCCGTGGACGCAGAAGACGGCGGCCACGGCGAACCGCGCCCGCCTCAGCCGCTCCCTGCCGAACACCCTGTCCTGCGCCACGGGCCCTCCCCGTTCGTACGTCGTTTCCGGGCGGTAAATTATCAGGAACCTTGCCTGATAATAAGGTGGTATGACGAGTTCTGAGAGGATCACGGCATGCCCGCATCGCCCAGCACCGCACGGGCCATCAACGACCGGCTCGCCCTGCGACTCCTCCAGGACCAGGGCCCGTTGACGGCAGGCCAGCTCAAGACCCTGACCGGGCTCTCCCGTCCCACCGTCGCCGACCTCGTCGAACGGCTCCAGGGCTCCGGCCTCGTCCAGGTCGTCGGGGAGGCGGGCGCGGAACGGCGCGGACCCAACGCCCGGCTGTACGGGATCGTCGCCGACCGCGCCCACCTCGCCGCCCTCGACGTCCGCACCACCAGCGTCTCCGTGGTCGTCACCGACCTGCTGGGCGCCACGCTCGCCGACGCCTCCCTGCCCATGGAGGGCCACACCGACGAGCCGGCCGTGGAGCGCGCGGTGGCGCTGCTGGAGCGGACGGTGGCCGAGGCCGGCGTACGGCGGCTGCACAGCGTCGGCATCGGGGCGCCCGGCCTGATCGACCCGGCCACGGGCGAGCTGCGCGACTCGACAGGGCTCCCGGCCTGGCACCGGCGGCTCGTCACCGTCCTGCAGGAACGGCTGCCCGCGACCGTCCTCGTCGAGAACGAGACCAACCTCGCGGCCGTGGCCGAGCAGCGTGAGGGAGCCGCGCGGGACCGTGACACGTTCGTCCTGCTGTGGCTCGGCCACGGCGTCGGCGCGGCCGTCCTGCTGGACGGCAGGCTGCGGCGCGGGGCGTCGGGCGGCGCCGGTGAGATCGGGTTCCTGCCCGTGCCGGGGACGGGCGCGCTGCCCTCGGCCACCGGCTGCGAGGGCGGCTTCCACGCGCTGGCGGGCTCGTCGGCGATCCGCTCACTGGCGGCCGACCACGGCATCGAGGCCGGTGACGAGCGGGGCGGCGGGCCGCCCGGCGCGGTGGCCGTACGGAAGGCGCTGGCCGCCGGGGCGGAGGACTTCCTGGACGCCCTCGCCGACCGGCTGGCCCTCGGGGCGGCGGCCGTCGGCGCCGTACTGGACCCCGGCTGCGTGGTGCTGGGCGGCGAGGTCGGCCACGCGGGAGGCGCCGAACTCGCGGCCCGCGTCGAGACCCGGCTGGACGCGCTGTCCCCGCTGCGCACCGAGGTACGGGCGAGCGCCCTGGGCGGCGCGGCGGTCCTGCGCGGCGCGCTGCTGACGGTCCGCGACGCGGCCCAGGACGAGCTGTTCGCCCCGGCGGCCCCCTGACCCCCGCGGCCCGGTTCGCACCTGTGCCCCGCCCCGCCCCGCCCCGCCCCGAGCCGCTACGCCCCGCCCCGCCCCGAGCCGCTACGCCCCGCCCCGCCCCGAGCCGCTACGCCCCGCCGCCCACCGCGGTCGGCGCCCGGGCATGCCGAAGGGCCCCGGCGGCGGCAAGGGCCGTATCTCCGCCGCCGGGGCCCGTCCCGTCACCGGGTCAGCAGGCGCCGAGGTCCTGCCAGACACCCCATTGGCCGGTGGTGCCGGGCTCCTCGCCCTTCGTCCACCACTTCGCCTTCCAGGTGCGGGCCTTGTGGGACACCGTGGCGCCGGAGCCGTACTCGGTGGCCGAGCTCCACGCGGGCGCGGTGCAGGCGCCGGGGGTGGGCGTCGGGTTCGTCGGGTCCGGCGACGGGGTCGGGTCCGTGCCCGGCTCCACCACCGTCGTGCCCCGTGCCAGGTCACCGGCGAGGGCGTACTTCGTGCCGGCGATGTCGATTGTCCAGTTCCACGGGGTGGACACCGGCAGGTAGTAGTTGAACGACAGCTCCACCGACGCGCCGGGCGCCAGCGTCTGCCACGCGGGCAGCTTCAGCGAGACACGGTGGAAGTCACCCTTCAGCCCGCCGACGTTGCTGCCGGTGTGGTCGCTGCTGATCACCTTGGTGCCGAAACCGGACTGGTCCGAGGCGTTGCCCGGGGCAGCCGTGGAGTAGTCGAACTGGAACTCCGTACCGCCCGGCAGCGTGGTCCTCGTGTTGTTCGTGATCTTCACCTTGGGGGTGATCGGGTAGTTGGAGTCGCCGAGCTTGAACTCGCCGAACTCGACCCCGATGTTCACCGCCTTGGTGGGCAGCGCCTTGTTCGAGACCTTCGCGCCGTACGGCGTGGCCGCCTTGAACTTGTCGTACATCAGCGAGGTCAGCGTGGAGCCGGGCTCGTACTGGCCCTTGGCCGCGTTCCAGCCGTAGTCACCGGCCAGCTCCCAGACCATCGTGCCGCCGATGCCCTTGTCGACCACGTATTCGGCCTTGCGGGCCACCGACTGCTCGTCCTCGGTCGACAGGAAGACCTTCTTCTCGGCGTTCCACAGCCACGGCGCGACCAGCGTGGAGTCGTAGCGGCGGGCGTAGGTGCCGGTCAGCCGGGTGTCCGCGCCGAAGCCGTACTTCGGCAGGTAGTCGCCGAGGACGCCCTTCTCCAGGTTCTTGGCGTGCCACATCGGGTTGGAGCCGGCCGGCGACTCCTTGCCGTTGTCGTCCTTGTCGTGCCACAGGTTGTCGATGCCGACCGCGCCGTCACCGCACTTGGTCAGGCCGGACCCGGCCGGGCAGGTGGTCGCGGCGGCCTTGCCCCACAGGCCGTCCGTACCGCCCTGCACGTTCTTGTGACCGCGGGTGTAGTAGGGGAGGCCGATGTTGATGCGGCCCGCCGGCATGGAGCCGCGGAAGTAGTGGTACGCCCAGTCGGTGTTGAGGTAGCCGATGCCGCCGTACTGCTGGCTGCCGTAGACGTTCGCCGCCGCCAGCTCCGCGTCCTTGCCGTCGTCGAAGAGCGAGGCGTTCGGGCCGACGTACTCGTTCCAGGCGCCGTGCAGGTCGTAGGACATGATGTTGACGTAGTCCAGGTACTTCTGGACCTGGAAGGTCTCCATGCCGCGCAGCAGGTAGCCGGAGGAGGGGGCCGCGACGGTCAGCAGGTAGTGCTTGCCGTCGGCCGCGCCGGCCCGGTCCAGCTTCTCGCGCAGGGACTTCATCAGCGCCGCGTAGCCCTTGACGAGCCCCGCGCGGCGGGCGTTGGAGACCGGGTAGTCGAGGGGGTTGCCCGCGTCCTTCATGGACGTCGGGTACTCGTAGTCGATGTCGACCCCGTTGAACCCGTACATCTTGATGAAGGCGACCGCCGAGTCGGCGAAGGTGTCGATCCCCGCCTGGTTGACCGAGCCGTCGGCGTTGGTGGCCATCGAGTAGAAGCCGCCGGAGTCGACGCGCTTGCCGGTGTCGTCGAAGTACCCGCCGGTCTCGGCCCAGCCGCCCACCGAGATCAGCGTCTTGACGTCGGGGTGCTGCTTCTTGAATTTGTTCAGCAGGTTGAAATGCCCCTTGTAGCCGTACGAGGGGTCCATCTCGGCGCCCGCGACGCCCGGCCAGGTCATGCCGGTCGCGGCGTTGTTCGGGCCGTCGGCGCCGACGGACAGCTTGTTGCCGGAGTCGATGTGGCCGAAGGCGTAGTTGATGTGGGTGACCTTGTCCCACGGGATGTTCGAGGCGAGGTAGGCGGGTGTGCCGTCCTTGCCGGTGCGCCAGCCGGTGAAGTAGCCGATGACGCGGCGCTGGTGGTCGGCGCCCATCTTCTCCCGGCCCTCGGTGTCGTAGACCGAGCAGTAGGGGACGTCGACGCCGGAGGTCTTGTACAGGCCGTCGGGGCGACAGCTTTCGTGGTCGGTGGCGGCGTGCGAGACGCCACCGGAGAGCGAGCCGAGCAGCAGACCGGCGGCGGCGGCGCCGGACGCGAGCAGCGTGGCTCGTCTGTGTGTGGGGGACAGCACGGTCGGTTCCTCCCGGGGAGGCTGAGGGGCACACAACAGGCAAGGGGATGGGTCGTGTTGGGCCCTGGCGTGCGCACACCCGGCGGGCCGTCTCCATGGAGGTGACGCAGACATTAAGAGGACTAGACCAGCCGGTCAATAGGTCTGGACCAGTTGGGAGGTTCGGTCGGGCTGTGAGGCAGGACACAGCCTTCGCCCGCATGGGTGACGACCGGGCGTGGCACACTGGCCCTGTATCAGCAGCAGCGCACTCCGGGGTCGGTGTAATTCCGAACCGGCGGTTACAGTCCGCGACCCGGCCGCATCCAGTGGCCGGTTGACCAGGTGAAATTCCTGGACCGACGGTGAAAGTCCGGATGGGAGGCAGTGCGCGGCGGGTGACCCCTTCCTCGGGGCGACCGGCCGTACGTCCGCTGGTCGCCGACGTCCGGCGACCGCGTGGCCCGGCCTCGCGTCCCCCGTGCGACGGTGTTCTTCCCGCTCTCTGTCGTCATCGACAGGCCCCGGAGTCCGCGCCCGAAGAGGCAGGAGGACCCGGTGGCCACCGCAGTGGACCCGACCGGCACGGCGGACGCGGCCGACGTCGCCGCCATGCGCCGAGCCGTCGAGCTCGCCGCCCGCGGACTCGGCTCCACCAGCCCCAACCCGGTCGTCGGATGCGTCATCCGCGACGCCTCCGGACACGAGGTCGGCGCCGGCTGGCACGAGCGCGCCGGAGGTCCCCACGCCGAGGTCAACGCCCTCCGCCAGGCCGGGGTTCTCGCCCGCGGCGGCACCGCGTACGTCACCCTGGAGCCCTGCAACCACACCGGCCGCACCGGCCCCTGTGCCCAGGCCCTCATCGAGGCCGGGATCGCCCGCGTCGTCTACGCGGTCGGCGACCCCGACCCGCAGGCCACCGGCGGCGCCGACACCCTCCGCGCGGCCGGCGTCGAGGTCACCGCCGGGCTCCTCGCGGCCGAGGCCGAGGCCGGCAACGCCGCCTGGCTCACCGCCGTCCGCCTCGGCCGTCCCTACGTCCTGTGGAAGTACGCCGCCACCCTCGACGGCCGCATCGCCGCCCAGGACGGCACCAGCCGCTGGATCAGCTCGCCCGAGTCCCGCGCCGACGTCCACCGGCTGCGCGCCGAGGCCGACGCAGTGATCGTCGGCTCCGGCACCGCCCGCGCCGACGACCCCCACCTCGCCGTCCGCGGCATCGAGGGCGTCGTCCAGCCGCTGCGGGTCGTCGTCGACACCGAGGCCACCGCCGTCAGGCCCGGCGCCCGCGTCCTGGACGACGCCGCGCCCACCCTCGTCGCGGTCGCCGAGGACGCCGAGACGGACCTGCCCGACGTCGTACGCCTGCCGAGGGCGGGCAAGGGCCTGTCCGTCCCCGCCCTGCTCGCCGCCCTGCACGAGCGCGGTGTCCGCTCCGTACTCCTCGAAGGCGGCCCGGTCCTCGCCGGATCGTTCGTCGCCGCGGGAGCCGTCGACAAGATCGTCGGCTATCTCGCCCCGGTCCTCCTCGGCGCGGGCCCCGCCGCCCTCGACGGCGCCGGGATCACCACCCTCACCGAAGCGCTGCGGCTCGACGTCACCGAGACCGTGCGCATCGGCCCCGATCTTCGTATCACCGCCACCGTCGCACCCACCGCCGCATCCCCCGTCGCACCCAAGGAGCGCTGAGCGTGTTCACCGGAATCGTCGAAGAGCTGGGCGAGGTCACCGCCGTCGAGAACCTCGGCGACTCCTCCCGCTTCCGCCTGCGCGGCCCCCTCGTCACCGAGGACGCCAAGCACGGCGACTCGATCGCCGTCAACGGCGTCTGCCTCACCGTCGTGGAGACCGCCGACGGCGAGTTCACCGCCGACGTGATGGCGGAGACGCTGAACCGCTCCAGCCTCGGCGCCCTCGGACCCGGCTCCCGGGTCAACCTGGAGCGCCCCATGGCGGTCGGCGACCGGCTCGGCGGCCACATCGTCCAAGGCCACGTCGACGGCACCGGCACCATCCTCGCGCGCACGCCCTCCGAGAACTGGGAGATCGTCAAGATCTCCCTCCCGGAATCCCTGCGCCGGTACGTGGTCGAAAAGGGCTCCATCACGGTGGACGGCGTCAGCCTCACCGTCGTCGACGCGGGCACCGACCACTTCACCATCAGCCTCATCCCGACCACCCTCGCGCTGACCACGCTCGGCATCAAGGAGCCCGGCGACCCGGTCAACCTCGAGGTCGACGTCATCGCCAAGTACGTCGAGCGGCTCGTCGGCACCACGTACGGGGGGAACACGCAGTGAACTGGCTCAACTCCGAGGCCTTCACCGCCTTCGACCAGCACATCCTGTGGTCCGACATGATCGGCAACACGATCGGTCTGATCGCCCTCGCCCTCGGCTGGCGGCGCTCCATCCTCACCTGGCCCGCCCAGCTGCTGTCCGGCGTCATCCTGATCGCCGCCTACGCCTCCGCCCAGCTCAGTGGCGGCGTCGGCAAGCAGCTCCTGGTGATCGGCGTCGCCGCCTGGGGCTGGCACCAGTGGTCCCGCGGCAGGCAGCAGGCCCAGGACGGCACCATCGCCGTCCGGTTCGCCTCCTGGAAGGAGCGCGGACTGCTCCTCGCCGGCGCGGTGCTCGGCACCCTCGCCGTCGGCGGCCTGTTCACCCTCTACCCGTCGCTGTCCTGGAGCCCGTGGGCCGACGCCTACATCTTCGTCGGGACACTCGTCGCGATGGTCGCCCAGGCCCGTGGCCTGGTCGAGTTCTGGTTCGCCTGGCTCCTCGTGGACCTCGTCGGCGTCCCGCTCGCCTTCAACAGCGGCCTGGCCTTCTCCGGCCTGGTGTACGTGATCTACTTCGCCCTCGTTCTGTGGGGCATGCGCGACTGGTGGCTCCGGACGCGCACTCCGGCTCTGGAAGGAACACCGGCATGACAGCGCTGACCGTGTGGGACGCCATGGACCTCGCCCTCGACCCCGTCGAGCAGGCCATCCGCGACATCGCCGCCGGACGCCCCGTCGTGGTCGTCGACGACGAGGACCGCGAGAACGAGGGCGACCTCGTCATCGCCGCCGAGAAGGCCACACCCGAGATCGTCGCCTTCATGATGAGCGAGTGCCGCGGCCTGATCTGCGCCCCCATGGAGGGGGACGAACTGGACCGCCTCCAGCTCCCGCAGATGGTCGGCGACAACACCGAGTCGATGAAGACGGCCTTCACCGTCTCCGTCGACGCCGCCCCCGCCCACGGCGTCACCACCGGCATCTCCGCCGCCGACCGCGCCACCACCCTCCAGCTGCTGGCGGGCGGCACGGCGGAGCCGGGCGACTTCGTCCGCCCCGGTCACGTCTTCCCGCTGCGCGCCCAGCCCGGCGGCGTCCTCGTGCGCAACGGCCACACCGAGGCCGCCGTCGACCTCGCCCGGCTCGCCGGTCTCCGCCCGGCCGGCGCGATCGTGGAGATCGCCGGCGAGGACGGCGTGATGCTCCGCCTGCCCGAGCTGGTCCCCTTCGCCCGCAAGCACGGCCTGACGATCATCTCGATCGAGGACCTCATCGCCTACCGCCGCGGCAACGAGCCGACCGTCCGCCGCGAGGCCGAGGTGCGACTCCCGACCGCACACGGCGAGTACACCGCGTACGGCTACCGCTCCACCGTCGACGGCGTCGAACACATCGCGCTCGTCCACGGCGACATCGGCGACGGCGAGGACGTCCTCGTCCGGGTCCACTCCGAGTGCCTGACCGGCGACATCTTCCACTCGCTGCGGTGCGACTGCGGCCCCCAGCTCCAGGCGTCCATGGAACGCATCACCGAGGCGGGCCGAGGCGTTGTCGTCTACCTCCGCGGCCACGAGGGACGCGGCATCGGGCTGCTGTCCAAGCTGCGCGCCTACGAACTCCAGGAGCGCGGCCACGACACCCTCGACGCCAACCTGGAGCTCGGCCTGCCCGCCGACGCCCGCGACTACGCCGCCGGCGCCCAGATGCTCGCCGACCTCGGCGTACGCAGCCTGCGGCTGATGACCAACAACCCCGACAAGGTCGACGCCCTCGTCCGGTACGGGCTGACCGTCAACGGCCGCGAGCCCATGCCCGTCCAGGCGGGCGAGCACAACCTCCGGTACCTGCGCACCAAGCGCGACCGGATGGGCCACGACCTGCCCTGGCTCGACGCCGCCGCCGGCGCGTCGCCCTGCAACAACCAGTAAGACAGCCAGAACCACCAGCAAGGAGACACCCACGTGAGCGGCAAGGGCGCACCCGAACTGAGCGTGAAGAACTGCGGCGACCTCCGGGTCGCCGTGATCGCGGCACAGTGGCACGAGAAGATCATGGACGGTCTCGTCAACGGCGCCCTGCGCGCCCTGCACGAGCTCGGCATCGACGAGCCGACCCTGCTCCGGGTCCCCGGCAGCTTCGAGCTCCCGGTCGTCGCCAAGGTCCTCGCCGGCCGCGGCTACGACGCGATCGTCGCGCTCGGAGTCGTCATCCGGGGCGGCACGCCCCACTTCGAGTACGTGTGCCAGGGCGTCACCCAGGGCCTCGTCCAGGTCTCCGTCGACACCGGCGTCCCCGTCGGCTTCGGCGTCCTCACCTGCGACACCGAGGAGCAGGCCCTGGACCGGGCGGGCCTGGAGGGTTCGAACGAGGACAAGGGGCACGAGGCGGTCACCGCCGCCGTCTCCACCGCGACCACACTGCGCACGGTCAGCGAACCCTGGCGCTGAGTGCGTGCCGGGCACCCCGTACTCTTAGGACCATCATGGCGAACAAAACCTTCGAAGAGCTCTTCGCCGAGCTGGAGCTCAAGGCCAAGACCGGCGACCCCGCCACCTCCCGCACCGCCGAGCTGGTGGACAAGGGTGTCCATGCCATCGGCAAGAAGGTCGTCGAAGAGGCCGCCGAGGTCTGGATGGCCGCCGAGTACGAGGGCAAGGAAGCCGCCGCCGAGGAGATCTCGCAGCTCCTGTACCACGTCCAGGTGATGATGGTCGCCCGCGGGATCTCGCTCGACGACGTCTACGCCCACCTCTGAGCCCACCTCTTCCCAGAGAACTCCTTTACACAGTTAGGAAGCCCACCCCATGCTGCGCATCGCCGTCCCCAACAAGGGTTCACTGTCCGGACCTGCGTCGGCGATGCTCCATGAGGCCGGCTACCAGCAGCGCAAGGAGTCCAAGGAACTGGTGATGGTCGACCCGGAGAACGAGGTCGAGTTCTTCTACCTCCGCCCCCGCGACATCGCCATCTACGTCAGCTCCGGCAAGCTCGACATCGGCATCACCGGCCGCGACCTGCTGCTGGACTCCGGCGCCAACGCCGAGGAGATCCTCCAGCTCGGCTTCGCCCGCTCCACCTTCCGGTACGCCACCAAGCCCGGCACCGCGAGCGGCCCCGCCGACTTCGGCGGCATGACGATCGCCACCTCCTACGAGGGCATCGTCGCCAAGCACCTCGCCGACCAGGGCATCGACGCCTCCGTCGTCCACCTCGACGGCGCCGTCGAGACCGCGATCGAGCTCGGTGTCGCCCAGATCATCGCCGACGTCGTGGAGACCGGCACCTCCCTGCGCAACGCGGGCCTGGAGGTCATCGGCGAGCCGATCCTCAAGTCCGAGGCCGTCGTCATCCGCCGCACCGGCGCCCCCACCGACGACCCCAAGGTGCAGCAGTTCCTGCGCCGCCTCCAGGGCGTCCTGGTGGCTCGCTCGTACGTGATGATGGACTACGACTGCCGCGCCGAGCACCTGGAGCAGGCCGTCGCCCTCACCCCCGGCCTGGAGTCCCCGACGGTCTCGCCGCTGCACAACGAGGGATGGGTCGCCGTCCGCGCCATGGTCCCCGCCAGGGAGGCACAGCGGATCATGGACGACCTCTACGCCCTGGGCGCACGCGCGATCCTCACGACCGAGATCCACGCCTGCCGTCTCTGAGGCCCCTCCCCGCCCCACACCCCCCACCCGCGGCCCGAGGCCCGAGCCAGAACCGGTACGCCACATGTCCGACCCCCACGCCCCCTCCCTCCCGGTCACCTTCCGGCCGACCCGGACCCGGGCCGTCCTGCTGATCGTCGGCACGGCGATGTTCGCGACCATCACGGCCGTCGCCCTGATGCTGGAGAAGCTCGGGCCGGGGGAGCGGGTGAGCTTCATCTTCGTCGCGGCGCTCTTCTTCGGCGTCCTGGCGCTCCTGAGCCGTCCCAAGGTCGTCGCCGACGACGAGGGCGTCACGGTCGTCAACCTCACCCGGACACGCCGACTGGCCTGGGCCGAGATCCTCCAGGTGAACCTGCGCGAGGGCGACCCGTGGGTCTTCCTCGACCTCAGCGACGGCACCAGCATGCCCGCCCTCGGGATCCAGCCCGGCATCGGCAAGCAGCAGGCCATCCGTGACGCGCGGGCGCTCCGCGCGCTCGCGGAGACCCGCGGCACCAGCAGCGACGCCGACTGACGAAGCACCGCCCCAGGACCGGCGTGTCGCCCGTATGGGCGCCGACCCTCTGCCCCACCGGGCGCAGGCGTGATTACTCTTATGGCGGTGGCGCCGAGCGCGCCACCGCCTCGCGCACACGGCAGCACACGCACCACCAGGCCGGCGAGGCCCCAGCGACCCGAGGAGTGATTCCCTCCAGCAATGGACGGATCGTCCGGTAGTACCTGCGCCGCCCCCTCCGAGGAGGCGGCGGCATGACCATCCCCCTCCTGCTGCTCGCCGCGGCATTCCTCCTGATCCTCGCCAACGGCTTCTTCGTGGCGGCCGAGTTCGGCCTCGTCACCGTGGAGAGGGCGGACGCCGAACGCGCCGCCGCCGAGGGCGACCGGCGGGCCCGCACCGTCGTCGAGGCCCTGCGGGAGCTGTCGTTCCAGTTGTCCGGCACCCAGCTGGGCATCACCATCACCTCGCTGGTCGTCGGCATGCTCGCCGAACCGGCGCTCGCACAGCTCCTCGACGGGCCCCTCACCGCGACCGGACTGCCCCAAGGGGCCGTCCCCGGCGTCGCGGTGGCCATCGGCATGCTGGGCGCGTCCGCCGTCCAGATGGTGATCGGCGAACTGGTCCCCAAGAACTGGGCCGTCTCCCGGCCCCTGCAGGTCGCGCGGTTCGTCGCCCGGCCGCAAACCCTCTTCTCGTCCGCCTTCCGGCCGGTCATCACCCTGCTCAACGCCGCCGCCAACCGGCTCGTGCGGCTGCTGGGCGTCGAGCCCACCGAGGAACTCGCCTCCGCCCGGACACCCGGCGAGCTCGTCTCCCTGGCCCGCCACTCGGCGCGGGCCGGTGCCCTCGAACAGGACACGGCCGACCTCTTCGTACGGACCCTGTCGCTGGGCGGGCTGACCGCGCAGCACGTGATGACCCCCCGGGTGAAGGTCAACGCGCTGCGGACCGACGCCACCGCGGCGGACGTCGTCAACCTCACCCGGGCCACCGGGCTTTCGCGCTTCCCCGTCTACCGGGAGCGCATCGACGAGATCGTCGGCATGGTCCACCTCAAGGACGCGCTCGCCGTCCCCGCGCCCGAGCGGTTGCGCACGCCGGTGGGCCGGGTCGCCGTCCCGCCGCTGCTCGTCCCGGAGACGCTGCCCGCCCAGGCACTCCTGGAGCGGCTGCGCAGCGAGCAGCCGATCGCCGTCGTCGTCGACGAGTACGGCGGCACCGCCGGGGTCGTCACCCTGGAGGACATCGTCGAGGAACTCGTCGGCGAGGTCCGCGACGAGCACGACGCCGAGGGCGACGACCTGCCCGAACTGGCGGCCGTCGCCGCCGAGGACGGCAATCCCGCGTGGGAGGCCGACGGGAGCTGCCGCGTCCACACCCTGAAGCGGATAGGCCTCGAAGTCCCCGACGGGCCGTACGAGACCGTCGCCGGGCTCGTCGCCGACCTGCTCGGCCGCATCCCGGCCCCCGGCGACCGGGCCGAACTGCCCGGCTGGCACCTCTCCGTGCGCCAAGTGGACCGCTACCGCGCCGAGCGCGTCCGCCTCGTCCGCACCGCCGATGCCGGCGTCCTGGCGGAGGCCACCCGATGAGCGCCCTCCAACTCCTCTTCGCGGGCCTCCTCGTGCTCGCGAACGGCTTCTTCGTGGGTGCCGAGTTCGCCCTCGTCTCCGTACGCCGCAGCCAGATCGAGCCGCTCGGCCCCGGCTCCAAGCGGGCCCGGCAGGTCCTGTACGGCCTGGAGAACCTGCCGCAGATGATGGCCGCCGCGCAGTTCGGCATCACCGTCTGCTCGCTGACCCTCGGCGCTGTCGCCGAACCCACCGTGGCGCACCTGCTGGAGCCGGTCTTCCACGCCGTGCACCTGCCCGAGGGGCTGATCCATCCGCTGGGGTACGTGATCGCGCTCGCCGTGGTGGTCTTCCTGCACCTCGTCATCGGCGAGATGCTCCCGAAGAACCTGGCCATGGCGGCGCCGGAGAAGACCGCGCTGTGGCTCAGCCCCGGCCTGGTCGGCTTCGCCCGGCTGTGCCGGCCGGTAACGGCGGCGCTCGGGGCGTGCTCCCGGCTCGTCCTCAGGGCGTTCGGGGTCGAGCCCAAGGACGAGGTCGAGGCCGTGTTCACCAGCACCGAGCTCGGCCGGCTCGTCGAGGACTCCCGGCAGGCCGGACTGCTCGCACCCGCCGAACAGGAACGGCTGGAGGACGCCCTGGAGCTGGGCAGCCGCCCGGTCTCCGACGTCCTCATCCCGCGTACGTCCCTGGTGACGGTCCCGCCGTCGGTCACCCCGGCCGAGGTCGAGGAGCTCACCGTCCGCACCGGGTACTCCCGCTTCCCGGTGTGCGCGGAGGGCGGGGGCGGCGTCTTCATGGGGTTCGTGCACGTCAAGGACGTGCTGGACCTGGAGGACCCCGACCGGGCGGTCCCGCAGCACATCTGGCGCCCGATGGCCACGCTGCGGGCCGAGCTGCCGCTCGACGACGCCCTGACCGTGATGCGCCGCGCCGCGACGCACCTCGCGCAGGTGGCCGACGCGTCGGGGCGCATCCTGGGCCTGGTCGCCCTCGAGGACGTCCTGGAAATGCTGGTCGGCGAGGTCCGCGACCCCGCCCACCGCTCGGCGACGCCCCCGGTGCCGGTGGTCGCGCCGGGTACCCCGGCCCCGTCCTCGGGCGCCGGTCCCACCCAGGCCTCCCAGGGCGCCCGGGCCGACGGCCCGTCCCCGGAACCGGCGCCGAGCGCCGACGCGGACCCCGCCCAAGGGCTGCTCACGGCCTGAGCCGACCGGCGGCACCCGCCGCCGGCGCCCCGGGCGCGGTGCATGGCCGACGCCCGGGGCGAGCGGACGACGACGCCCAGGGGCGGGCGCCTCCGCCGGGGCCCGCCCGCCCTGCCCGGGCGGATTCGCCGGTCAGTAGCCCGTCGGGCCCGGCGCGCCGGGGGCGCCCGGCGGGTCCTGGGGGCCCCGGTGCGTGGGGCCCCGGCCGGAGAGCACCTCGCCGTACGCCTGCATGAGGTCCGGCAGGCGCAGCGTGGCCAGGTCCTCGCGGGTGGGCGTCACGGTGTAGCCGGACAGCCGCAGATCGCGGTACGCGCACGACTTCTCGTACAGGGTGCGCAGGAACCGGCCGTTGCCCAGCTCGTCGATCCACCCCTGCTCGACGACGTGCGCGCTGATCGAGCGCAGCTCGTCGAGGGCCTCCTCGTCCCAGACGTCGTCGTTGGCCGCGGCCAGCACCTCGCCGATCGCGGTGAGCTCGAGCGGCCGGTACGAGGGGAAGTCGACCCGTGTGGTGAAGCGGGAGGACAGGCCGGGGTTGGCGGCGAGCAGCCGGTCCATGCCCTCGGGGTAGCCGGCGAGGATGACCACCAGGTGGTCGCGGTTGTCCTCGGCGCGCTTGAGCAGCACCTGAAGCGCCTCGTCGCCGTACGCGTCACCCTTGCTGTAGCCGGAGTTGGACAGGGAGTACGCCTCGTCCACGAACAGGACCCCGCCGAGCGCCGAGTCGATCAGCTCGTTGGCCTTGACGGCGGTCTGGCCGAGGAACTCGCCCACGAGGTCCGACCGTTGGGCCTCCACGAGATGGTCGCCGCCGAGCAGGCCGAGGGCGTAGAAGACCCGGCCGAGGATCCGGGCGACCGTGGTCTTCCCGGTTCCGGAGGGGCCGGAGAAGACAAAGTGACGTTTCGGCGGTTGGACCGGAAGGCCTTGCCCGGCCCGCAGCCGCGCCATCTCCAGCTGTGCCGAAAGGGCCTTGACCTGCCGTTTCACCGGCTCCAGGCCCACCATGCGCTCCAGCTCGGCGAGCGCGTCGGCCAGCAGCGCCGGGTCGGTGGGGCGGGCGGGGAACACCGGCGGACGCGGCCGGCCGGGGACGGGTGCCTGCTCCCGCAGGCCATGGGCGGGAGCCGGTGGCTGAGCGGGCGGCTGGCCCGTCGGCTGCCCCGGTGGCGGCTGCTGAGCGTCGCCGACGCGCAGTACGTCGCCGGGCGGAACGTCCGGCACGTCGGGGAGGTCCACCGCGTCCTGGCCGAGCCCGGCCAGCGACACGGCGGCCAGGTCGGCCGGATCGTCGCAGCCGTCGAAGCCGTCGTACTCGGCGATCGCGGCGAGCCGTGCCGCGGTGTCCATGAAGGCCGGGTCGATCCGGTGCACGGCCCGGTAGAGGGGCAGGGCCGAGGCGCTGCGGCCGGTGCCCTCGCGGGCGCGGGCCAGCCAGTAGCGCAGCTCCTTGCGCTGCGGCTGCTCGCTGCGGCACCGCATCAGGGCGGCGGCCAGCAGCGGCTCGGCCTGGCCGTACATCTCCAGGCGGACGCGGGCCATGCCACCGAACAGCCCGGCTTCGATGCCCAGCAGCGGATCGTTCACCAGCGGCTCGGTGTGGCGCACCAGCTGGTCCCAGTCCTTGACCAGGTAGGCCCGGCAGGCGTGCAGGAAGCGCACCTGGGGGTCGGCGTCGACGGGCGGCAGCCCGGCCAGTGCCCGGTCCAGCTCCGGCACGTGGCGGCCGTCCAGCCAGTGGGAGGCGTGCGCGAGCAGCAGGTCGCGGGGGGATTCCAGTACGGGCTGGACCCACCAGCCGAGCCAGTACCAGGAGTTCAGTGTGCGCCGGTGGCGCGAGCGCTGTTCACCGAAGCGTTCCCGGTTGCGGTACATCCGCAGCAGCGCGGTGGTGGTGTCGACGCGTAACGCGTGCAGTCCCAGCCAGCCGTCGGCCATGCCGGGATCGATCCGCACCGCCGCCCGGAACTCCTCCTCCGCCTGCGGATACGCACCCATGGTGTAGGCGTCCACGCCACGCAGCCAGGCCAGGTCGGCCGGGGCGTGCGTGCCCTGCGTGCCGATGTCCATCGGGTCCCCCACAAACCGTGTCCCCGTACCGGTCCGCCGGGCGGCCGCCCGCCGGAAGCGTTCCCAATCGCCCTCTCATGAACGGGATTTGACCGCACCGAGAGGCATCGTACCTGCACGGGGAGTGTGCGCTTAAGGGCGCGATCGAAGGCGTGGGGAGCTCCGTGAGCGTTCCGGGGACGGTGACCGACGGTGAGCGTCGGGTGCTCGAACGGCGCCGAAAGGGGAGACGAGGGCAGAACGAAGCCCCCGATCACGGGGGAACAACCGGGGGCTTCGCGTCTGCGACGGCTCCGGAAAGCCGCACATTGAGAACGTAAGACCTGTACCGCCCGTCGGTCAAGCGAAGTTGGGGCACTCTCCAGGCTGATTTCCGACTGCTCAGTACGGTGGCGAAAGCCGGTCACGATCCGTGACGATCTGGTTCGCAGCTGCTGTCGCAGCAGGTCCGGGAAGCCACTCGTATCCCACGGGACACTCGCGTACCAGGACGTCGGCGAAGGGCCGGGAGGGGTCGGCCGCGAAGTGGCGGACCTCCGCCGCCGTCCACCCGTCCCAGAACGCGTACTGCGCCGGTCCGTCCCGGTGACGTCCGCGTTTCCACGACTCCTCGGCACCCCGCTCCATCCACAGCAGCCGGGCGAGGTAGGGCCGCAGCGCCCGGCGCCCGGCGCCCACACCCTCGATCAGGACGACCGGGGCCGGGGGGAGCGGCCGGGGCGTGCCGAAGCGGCGGAGATTCCAGTCGTACGGGTGAAGCTGCGCGACTTCGCCACGGGCCAGCGGTTCGAGTACCTCGGCCCGGAGCCGGTCCGTCCAGGCGAACAGTTCCTCGTGCGTGGCGATGTCGTCGAGATGGAGCACCGGGGCCCCGCCGAGTGCCGCCGCCAGCCGGCCGGCGAAGGTGGACTTGCCCGAACCGGCGTGGCCGTCGACCGCGACCAGCCGGACGGGGCCGCACGAGGGCGGCAGCGCGCGCAGCGCGGCGGCGGGGCGGTGGAGGTCGTCCATGCCGACCACCCTACAAAGCCACAGGTGGAGACCAATATTGGTGGCGCGACGCGTGCCGAATGGCTGGCCCACCCGCCACCGGAACCGGGATAGTGAGCCCACCTGTCGTACCACCCGACCGACCGGGGGTCTCGCCATGACCAGTTCCCCGCCGCCCGGAGCGCCGTCCGCCGGCCGCAGAGCCCTGCTGGCGGCCGCGCTCGCCGCTGTCGGCACCGCCGCGGCCTCCTCGGCGCCCGCCTCGGCCCTGGACGCCCGCCCCGAACCCCGCCCCGGATCCCGCTCCGCCTCCCACCGGCGAGCGTCGTCCGGCCTCGTCGACAACCGCTTCTGGACCTCGTACACCGACTGGCTCTCCGGCACCTGCGCCGGTGCCCGCCCCGCTCTCTCCCGCCGCCCCGCGCTGGTGATCGGTACCCCCGCCGGGCACACCGACTACACGGATCCGCACACCGGCACCAAGGCCACGTGGGAGTACGCGACCTGGACCTCGCCCGAGCACACCTCGACCGTCCCGGCGACCGAGGTCATCGCCTCCTGGAACGCCGACACCCCGGCCGGGACCTGGATCGCGGTCGAGCTGGGGGGCCGTTACACCGACGGCTCCCGGACGCCCTGGTACGTGATGGGCCGCTGGGCGGCCGGAGACGGCGACATCCGGCGCACCTCGGTCGACGACCAGAAGGACGGCCGGAGCACGGTCTGGACCGACACCTTCGCGATCGACGACCCGGCGAGCGGGCTGCGGCTGAGCTCGTACCGGCTGCGGCTTACTCTCCACCGGAAACCCGGCACCCGGCTCACGCCGACCGTGTGGCGGGTGGGTGCCATGGCGTCGGACATCCCGGACCGCTTCACCGTGCCCGCCTCCCCGCCGGGCCTCGCCCGCGAGCTGGTGGTCCCGCGCTATTCGCAGAACACCCACATCGGGCAGTACCCGGAGTACGACAACGGCGGCGAGGCCTGGTGCAGCCCCACCTCCTCCCAGATGATCATCGAGTACTGGGGCCGCAAGCCGACCGCGGAGGACCTGGCCTGGGTGAACCCGGCCTACGCCGACCCCCAGGTGTGCCACGCCGCCCGCTTCACCTTCGACTACCAGTACGACGGCTGCGGCAACTGGCCCTTCAACGCCGCCTACGCCGCCACGTACGACGACATGAGCGCGGTCGTCACCCGGCTGCGGTCGCTGACGGAGCTGGAGAGCCTGATCCGGGCGGGGATCCCGGCCATCACGTCGCAGTCGTTCCGCGCGGAGGAGCTGACGGGCGCCGGCTACGGCACGGCGGGCCACCTGATGACCGTGATCGGGTTCACCGACCAGGGCGACGTGATCGCCAACGACCCGGCCTCCCCGAGCAACGAGGCCGTACGCCGGGTCTACCGGCGCCGTGAGTGGGAGAACATCTGGCTGCGCACCAAGCGCTACAACGCCACCGGGAAAGTGGTCTCGGGCACGGGTGGCGTCTGTTACCTGTACTGGCCCGCGCATCCCACGACCGCGCAACGCCGGGCCCTGGCGGCGGTCGGCATCCGCTGAGCGGCCGCCGAGCGGTGCGGACGGTCACCGGGGCGTGATGAACGTCTCTCCCCGGCGGGCCGTCCGCGCTGGCACTGTGGGGACGTCCCGATCGGTCGAAAGAGTGAGAAACCACCATGACCACGAACGCCGCCGCCGTCGCCGCCCCGCGTGCCCGTACCGGAGGGCCGAAGGACGACGGCCCTGAGCTGCTGGAGCACGCCCTGGGCTGGGTGCTCGTCGTCGTCTTCGCGATGCTGGTCACGCGCGTCGGCCTGCTGTGACCCGCGCGGTGTGCCTCCTCGCCCGACCGGCTTGACGAGCTCCGCGCTCCCGGATGGCACGTACGTGTGGTGCACCGCTGCGGGATGTGGCGGCGACCGGTGAGCGGCGAGTGTGATCACGGTATGCGGTCGATCGTGCGTACCCGGGGCCCGTCGGTCCGGGGTGACGGAAAGATCATCGGCCCCCCGGTGACGGAAGCCCCTCGATCGGGCATACTCAACCCGCCACAGCCGCTGGTCAGCCGGTTCCGTGATCCGGGAAGGCAGCATCGGCGAAGCAGTGAGACCCGGCGGCGCCGCCCAACCCTTTCGCGCGCGCCCGCCGCAGCGCCCGACAGGGAGGAGAGCGCCCCCATGCCCGACCGCGCCCCGCAGCCGGTGGAACGACAGCTGCCCACCGAGGAATCCAGGGACCTCATCGCCCTGGTGCGCGACATCGTCCAGCGGGAGATCGCTCCGCGCGCGGCGGAGGAGGAGGATTCCGGACACTTCCCGCGCGAGGTGTTCTCACTGCTCTCCGAATCCGGCCTGCTCGGCCTGCCGTACGACTCCGGCTTCGGCGGCGGCGACCAGCCGTACGAGGTCTACCTCCAGGTACTGGAGGAGCTCGCCGCGGCCCGCCTCACCGTGGGCCTCGGTGTCAGCGTCCATTCCCTCGCCTGCCACGCCCTGGCCGGTTACGGCACCAAGGAGCAGCAGACCGAGCACCTGCCCGCCATGCTGGGCGGCGGGCTCCTCGGCGCGTACTGCCTGTCGGAGCCCTCGTCCGGATCCGACGCCGCCTCGCTGCGCACCAAGGCGGTCCGCGAGGGTGACGACTGGGTCATCACCGGCACCAAGGCGTGGATCACCCACGGCGGCGTCGCCGACTTCTACACCGTGCTGGCCCGCACGGGCGTCGAAGGCCCGCGTGGCATCACCGCCTTCCTGGTGCCCGGCGACGCCGAGGGGCTCTCCGCCGCCGCGCCCGAGAAGAAGATGGGCATGAAGGGCTCGCCCACCGCCCAGCTGCACTTCGACGGCGTACGCGTCCCCGACACGCGCCGTATCGGCGACGAGGGCCAGGGCTTCGCCATCGCCCTCTCCGCGCTGGACTCCGGCCGCCTCGGCATCGCCGCCTGCGCCATCGGCGTCGCCCAGGCCGCCCTCGACGAAGCCGTCACCTACGCCACCGGGCGGCAGCAGTTCGGCCGCCCCATCGCCGACTTCCAGGGGCTGCGCTTCATGCTGGCCGACATGGCCACCCGGATAGAGGCGGGGCGTGCCCTGTACCTGGCCGCGGCCCGGCTGCGCGACGCCGGCCTCCCCTTCTCCCGGGAGGCGGCCATGGCCAAGCTGTTCTGCACGGACGCGGCGATGAAGGTGACCACCGACGCGGTGCAGGTGCTCGGCGGCTACGGCTACACCGCCGACTTCCCGGTCGAGCGCTACATGCGCGAGGCGAAGGTGCTGCAGATCGTCGAGGGCACCAACCAGATCCAGCGGATGGTCATCGCCCGTCACCTCCTGGGACCGGAGACCCGCTGATCTCCCCGGGGAGCGTCCACGCCGGTGCCGCCGTGAGCCGGGTCCACTCCTGGTCGCGGCGGCCCGGCACGGTCCGGCCGCTGCCGGCCCAGTGGCGGACCAGCGCCCGGTAGATGGGCGGGTCGACGGGCTGCGGAACCGATTCTGCCGAGCCCGGGACCATGCGGCTCACGCCGTAGCCGCTCGTCGGGTACGTCGAGTACAGCGAGGTCATGCCCGGCCAACGCCGAGCGGCCCCGCCTGGTCACCCCCTTCCGGATTCGACCGCCAGTTCCCCCCTGTCCGGCGTGTCCGGCGTGTCCCCGGAGGCGGCGCGTGTCCGGCCACCCCACGGCAACTGACGTACCGTCAAATTCCTTTGCTGTCACCGGTGGTCGTCCGTGTCCGACGACCGTCCGATCGCGCTCGACGAGTGCCCCGTCCACCACGCACCGGTGTCGATGAAGCACCACGTCGGCGGCGGCCGCAACGCCTGCGATCGCTGCCTCTTCCACGTTTCTGACCACCAGGGCCGGGCCCTGCTGATCGCCGGCCTCGGTGTCCATCCCCGCACCGGTGTCATCGGCGCCCACGTCACGCTCCGCACCGGAGACCGACCGCGCGCCGTCCGCGCCTCCGACGCCCTGGCCGGCGACTGCCACGGCCTCTCGGCCGGCCCCCTGTGACGCCCGGCCCTCCACCGGTGGGCACCCTGCGCCGGGCCATCGTGATGCTCCGCGCGGCCTACGGCCAGGCGTACTCGGCGAAGTGGAGGTTCCAAGGACCCGGACGGCCTGATCCTGCACCACGCCATGTCGACGGGGATGGTGCAGGACCGCTACGGGAACCAGCGTGTCTGACGTGACGTCAGGCGGCGCGCCGCATCTGCGGCATCCGGCGGTGTTCCGGGCGCGGCACCTTGATGGGCCGCGAGCCGGGGCCGCCCACGTGCGAGAAGGGCTGGGTGCGCCAGTCGAGCCCCTGCGGGAGGGTCAGCAGCAGGGCGGTGTCCTGCTCCTGAAGCTCCAGCGACTCGTCGGCGGGGCGTGCGTCCGACGCCGCCCGCCCGGTGCCGGTGCACACCGTCAGCACGAACGGGTTCCACGGCGTGGGGCACAGGGCGTGCTCCGGCAGCACGTCCTCGTCCGCGAGCAGCGCGATGGGCTGAGAACAGTCCGGGCAGATCACCCGGACCATCTCGAAAGTGTCGTATGCGTCGAGTTCGTCGTCCTCGTGGGATGCGACCGAATCAACAGGCTCCTGCATGGAGAATCTCCCCCTCGGGTGGGCCGACCAGGCTCTTGCGGCCTCGACCACAGCAAGCAATTCCCTTCCGCCCGTGCGAATAACCATCCGGTCACGGAGCACACCTGTCATAATCCTGTGGTCTTCGTCACATGCCGCCCGCAGGTGCCCCTCCGACGTGCCTCCGACTGTGCCCCGAGGCGCCAGGGGCAATAGGTTGACCGCATGGAGGAGCTGGATCGTCAGATCGTCGAGTTGCTCGTCAAGGACGGGCGCATGAGCTACACCGACCTGGGCAAGGCCACGGGCCTGTCCACTTCGGCGGTGCATCAGCGCGTCCGACGCCTCGAGCAGCGCGGAGTCATCCGCGGCTATGCCGCCGTCGTCGACCCGGAGGCGGTCGGCCTGCCGCTGACCGCGTTCATCTCGGTGAAACCGTTCGACCCCAGCGCCCCCGACGACATCGCCGACCGGCTCGCCGACATCGCCGAGATCGAGGCCTGCCACAGCGTCGCCGGTGACGAGAACTACATCCTCAAGGTACGGGTGGCGACCCCGCTGGAACTGGAACACCTGCTGACGCGGATCCGCTCGCAGTCCGGCGTCTCCACCCGGACGACGGTCGTCCTGTCCACTCCCTACGAGGCCCGGCCACCGCGCGTGTAGTCCCGTATCTAGGCTGGTCACCATGACCGAGAGCGAACACCGCACCGTGCTCCTGCGCGGTGGAGACGTCCACAGCCCCGCCGACCCCTTCGCCACCGCGATGGTCGTCGAGCGCGGCCATGTCGCCTGGGTGGGATCCGAGGGCGCGGCCGACGCCTTCGCCTCCGGCGTGGACGAGGTGATCGGCCTCGAAGGCGCCCTGGTGACCCCCGCCTTCACCGACGCGCACGTCCACACCACGGCCACCGGACTCGCCCTCACCGGCCTCGACCTGTCGGGCGCCCGTACGCTCGCCGAAGCCCTGGACCGCGTACGGGCACACACCGCCGCCCGCCCCACCGACCAGGTCCTCCTCGGGCACGGCTGGGACGCCGCCCGCTGGCCCGAACAGCGCCCCCCGTCCCGTGCCGAACTCGACGAGGCCACCGGCGGCCGCCCGCTCTACCTGCCTCGGGTCGACGTCCACTCCGCCGTCGTCACCACCGCCCTCCTGGACCTGGTCCCCGGAGTCACCGGCCTCCCCGGATACCACCCGGACCAGCCGCTCACCGCCGCCGCCCACCACGCCGTCCGGGCCGCCGCCCACGCCGCCGTCACGCCCGGCCAGCGCGCCGAGGCCCAGCGCGCCGCACTGCGCCGCGCGGCCTCCCTCGGCATCGGCACGGTCCACGAGTGCGCGGGCCCCGAAATCTCCGACGAGGACGACTTCACCGCCCTGCTGGCGCTGGCGGCCGAGGAACCCGGCCCCCGGGTCACCGGCTACTGGGCCGAGGCCGTGTCCGGCGAGAAGGACGCCCGGCGGATCCGCGAACTGGGCGCGATCGGGGCGGCCGGCGACCTCTTCGTCGACGGTTCCCTCGGCTCCCACACCGCATGCCTGCACGAGCCGTACGCCGACGCGGGCCACACCGGTACCGCCCACCTGGACGCGGCCGCCGTCGCCGCCCACGTCACCGCCTGCACCGAGGCCGGGCTCCAGGCGGGCTTCCACGCCATCGGGGACGCCGCGGTCGGCGCGGTCGTCGAGGGCGTACGGGCGGCCGCCGAGACGGTCGGCCTGGCACGCGTGCGTGCCGCCCGCCACCGCGTCGAGCACGCCGAGATGCTCACCCCCGAGACCATCGCCGCCTTCGCCGAGCTCGGACTCACCGCCTCCGTACAGCCCGCCTTCGACGCCGCCTGGGGCGGTGAGGACGGCATGTACGCGCGACGTCTGGGCGCCGAGCGGGCGCGCACGCTCAACCCGTACGCGGCCCTGCTGCGCGCCGGTGTGCCCCTGGCGTTCGGCTCCGACAGCCCCGTCACCCCGCTGGACCCCTGGGGCACCGTGCGGGCCGCCGCCTTCCACCGCACCCCCGAGCACCGCATCTCGGTACGGGCGGGCTTCACGGCCCACACCCGGGGCGGCTGGCGGGCCACCGGGCGGGACGACGCCGGGATCCTCGTACCGGGGGCGCCCGCCGACTACGCGGTCTGGCGCGCCGAGGAACTGGTCGTCCAGGCGCCCGACGACCGGGTCGCGCGCTGGTCCACCGACCCGCGCTCCGGCACGCCGGGCCTGCCGGACCTCACCCCCGGCGTCGACCTGCCGGTCTGCCTGCGGACCGTCGTCTCCGGACGCACGGTCTTCGTACGACCGAACGAGTGACGTAAGGCCATTCCGCGCCCCCGTCACCGTTCCGGACCGGTCGCCCACGACCTGGGGATCTTCCCCTCTGACCTGCTGTTTCTGTCAATCGCCGCAGGTCGAACGACTGTTGACAGCGAGCGGTCGACGGCCGGTAGGTTCGGCCGGGTCCACCACAGGACGTCCGACCGGTCGACCTTCACGCAGTCGTCGAACGCCGCTGGGTCATGGGGTGGTGCGCCGCACCGGCGCACCACCACTGGGAGCCAGGTTCAGCGCCCGCGCCTCGGGGGCGAGGGAAGGTTTTTGCCGATGGGAGGTCCCCCCTGCTCCGCGGAGCTCGGGGAGGTGCGAACCGGGTGGGGCCCGGACGTTCAGTAGACAACGGCTCTCGGTCGACCCGCAGCCAGCGGGCCCCAGGTCGGCCCGAAGGACGTCGGGCCCCCACTCGCGCCACGCCGTTCCGCCTGCCCCCGCCTGCCGATCCATGATCCTTTCCCCGTGCCGGCCGGACCGGTCCGTGTGCCGTTCGGCCCGGTCCGGACGCTTTCCGTACCGCCGCCGCGACCGGTCCCGCCCGGGGCTCGCTATGGTGGTGATCCGTGTACGGACGTAAGGGGCAGCAGTGAACGACGGTGGCCAGAGGCGCTACGGCCCGCTCGGCAGAGCCTTGGTGATCATCCCGACCTACAACGAGGCCGAGAACATCAAGCCGATCGTGTCCCGGGTGCGCGCCGCCGTGCCCGACGTCGACGTCCTGGTCGCCGACGACAACAGCCCCGACGGCACCGGCAAGCTGGCCGACGAACTGGCCGCCGAGGACGATCACGTCCACGTCCTGCACCGCAAGGGCAAGGAAGGGCTCGGAGCCGCCTACCTGGCGGGCTTCCGCTGGGGCATCGAGCGCGACTACGGCGTCCTCGTCGAGATGGACGCCGACGGCTCCCACCAGCCCGAGGAACTGCCCCGGCTGCTGACCGCCCTCAAGGGCGCGGACCTCGTCCTCGGCTCCCGCTGGGTCCCGGGCGGCCGGGTCGTGAACTGGCCCAAGTCCCGCGAGTTCCTCTCGCGCGGTGGCAGCACCTACTCGCGCCTGCTGCTCGACGTGCCCATCCGGGACGTCACCGGCGGCTTCCGCGCCTTCCGCAAGGAGACCCTGGAGGGGCTGGGCCTCGACGAGGTCGCCTCCCAGGGCTACTGCTTCCAGGTCGACCTGGCCCGCCGCGCGGTGGCCACCGGGTACCACGTCGTCGAGGTGCCCATCACCTTCGTCGAGCGGGAGCTCGGTGATTCCAAGATGAGCCGGGACATCGTCGTCGAGGCGCTGTGGCGGGTGACCGCCTGGGGTGTCGGTTCCCGCGCCGGCCGCCTCCTCGGCCGCCGCCCGTCCGTTCCCACGCCGCCGCCCGGCGGTGGCGACGCGGGCGGAGCCGGAGCTTCCGGCCGTTCCTGAGCGGCCCTTTACGCCGTCCTGGCGCGCTCCCGGGCACACTGGGGGCATGATGACCGGTCCACCGCCCCCTCCCGCCCGCACACCGCGCTCACGCGCCCGCACCCTCGTGCCGCTCGGCCTGGCCGCCTGGCTGGTGCTCGAGATCTGGCTGCTGACCCTAGTGGCCGGGGCGGCCGGCGGACTCACCGTGCTCCTCCTGCTCGTCGGGGGTGCCGTGCTCGGTGCCGCGGTGATCAAGCGGGCGGGGCGCAGGGCCTTCCGTACGCTCACCGAGACCCTTCAGCAGCAACAGGGCGCCGCGCCGGGGTCCCCCCTCGGCCCGGACCGGGCGAGCACCGGAAACGGCTTTTTGATGCTCGGCGGGCTCCTGCTGATGCTGCCGGGCCTGATCTCCGACGTGGCGGGCCTGCTGCTCCTGATCCCGGGGGTGCGCGCCATGGCCGGGCGGTACGCCGAGAGCGCCCTGGAGCGCCGTGTGCGGGCGGCCGTGCCCGGTTACGGTTCCCTGGGCGACGCGTTTCAGCAGGCTCGTATTCACCGTCCCGACGGCAAGGTCGTGCAGGGTGAGGTCATCCGCGACGAAACGTCCCGGCAGTCGGGCGCGTACGACGACGAGGGCCCTCGGCCGCCGCTGACCCGCTGAATCGTTCACCCTCCGGGCGACCCGCGAGGGGCGGGCGCACACGACAAAGCCGCGGGGGGGGGGGGGGGGGGGGGGGGGGGGGGGGCGGGGGGGGGGGGGGTGTGGGGGGGGTGTTTGGGGGGGTTGTTTTTGTTGG
>NZ_JBVJAH010000025.1:0-51524 GCF_055590785.1 Streptomyces sp. NPDC041796 | reverse complement strand
ACACCCCCCCTCCCCCCCCCCCCCCCCCCACCCCCCCCACCCCCCCCCCCCACCCCCCCCCCCCCCCCCCCCCCCCCCCCCCCCCCCCCCCCCCCCCCCCCCCGCGGCTGTGTTGCTGCTGTTGTGCGCTTACGCGGACTTCCGGCTGTCGCGCGGATGCACGGCGATGTTCATGGCGCCGGAACGCAGGACCGCCAGCCTCTCGGCCAGCACTTCCTCGAGCTCCTCGCGGGTGCGCCGCTCCATGAGCATGTCCCAGTGCGTACGCGCCGGCTTGCCCTTCTTCTCCTCGGGGCCGTCCCCGTCAACGAGGAGTGCCTGGCTTCCGCAGACCTTGCACTCCCACTCCGGCGGAATCTCCGCCTCGACCGAGAACGGCATCTCGAAACGATGCCCCTTCTCGCATGCGTACTCCACCGCCTGGCGCGGGGCCAGATCGATGCCGCGGTCGGTCTCGTAGCTGGTCACCACGAGGCGCGTGCCGCGAAGAGCTCGCTCACTCATGAATCGTGCCTCCCGGGCTTGTCGCCCACAGGACAGGTGTCGCTGTCGTCGTCATCCGGTCAACGTCCGGTCGGCGGTAAAGATTCCCGTTGCGGGTCATGCGTCGCCCGTCGTGCCGCCCCTTGTTGTACCCACCAGTGCCCGGTTTGTCACATCTGGCAGCAGATGTCACCCAGCGTCTTTACTTACAGAGCACGCAGTAACGGTCCGCCTGGCAGGCCAAAGGCGTACACTACCGGCCTTTCACTTCCGCGTCTAAATCCGGTCGGGTACCGGGTTCCCCGCGGCGGCCACCGCCTTCCGGACGGGTACCCGCGCAAGGAGGACGAATCCCAGTGCGAAGAAGATCACCAGCGAGATGATGGCATCCCGGTAGCTGCCGGTCAGCTGGTAGGCGAGCCCGAACACCAAGGGCCCCAGCCAGCTCAGCCCCCGGTCGCTCATCTCGTAGGCCGAAAAGTACTCGGCCTCCTTGCCGCGCGGCACCAGGTGGGAGAACAGCGACCGCGACAGCGCCTGGCTGCCGCCCAGAACCAGCCCGATCGCGGCCGCCAGCGCGTAGAACCACACCGGCGCCCCGGCCGGCAGGAAGTAGCCGGCGGCCAGGATCAGCGTCCACACCGCGAGCGAACCGAGGATCGTCCGCTTCGCCCCGTACGTACGCGCCAGCCGTCCCATGCCCAGCGCCCCCGCGACCGCCAGGACCTGCACCAGCAGTACGGCCGTGATGAGCGTGGTCTGCTCCAGGCCGAGTTCCTCGGAGCCGTAGATGGACGCCTGTGAAATCACCGTCTGGACGCCGTCGTTGTAGATGAGGTACGCGAGGAGGAAGGAGAGCGTCAGCGGATGCCGGCGCATGTCGCGCAGCGTCGACAGCAACTGCCGCCATCCCGAACCGACCGCGCCCTCACCACCGGGTGTCACCCCCCTGTCACGCAACCGCCGCAGCGGTACGAGGGTGAAGGCGCCCCACCACAGGCCCGCCGAGGCCAGGCATATCCGCACGGCCTCCGACTCCGACAGCCCGAACGACTCGTGGCCCGTATAGAGGACCAGGTCCAGGACGAGGACGAGAGCGCCCGACGTATAGCCGAACGCCCAGCCGCGGGACGACACGGCATCGCGTTCCTCGGGCTCGGCGATCTGCGGCAGGTAGGCGTTGTACAGCGCCATCGACACCGTGAGCGAGGCGTTCGCCACGATCAGGAGGAAGGCGCCCAGCAGGTACCGGTCCCCGTCCAGGAAGAACATGCCCGCCGTGGCGGCGGCCCCCAGGTACGCGGCCGCCGCCAGCAGCGGCTTCTTGCGGCCCGTACGGTCCGCGGCCGCGCCCGTCAGCGGCATGACCAGCACCGCCAAGACGACGGAGACGGACACCGCGTACGCGAAGACCGAGCCCGCGCGGACCGGGATCCCGAGGGGATGGACGAATCCGTCCGCGTCCGCGGCGGCCTTGGCGACCGACGTCAGATAAGGGCCGATGAAGACCGTCAGCACGCTCGTCGAGTAGACGGAACACGCGAAGTCGTAGAAATACCAGCCGCGTTGCTCGCGCCGGCGGTCGGGCGGCCCGGCTTCACCGGCGGCCCGGTCGGCGGTTTCGGCGTCGCTCACGCCCGCCCCCTCGTTCGTCCCCTGGACGGAGACGGGGGGCACGCTCAGACCCAGACCCCCCGGTCGGTCAGTACCGTGCGCAACGTCTCCAGATGATCGGTCATGATGCCATCCACCCCGAGGTCGAGCAGAGCGGCCATCCGTTCCGGGTCGTTGACGGTCCACACGTGCACCTGAAGGCCCCTGGCGTGCGCGGCCCTCACGAACCGCCGGTCCACCACCCGGATCCCGCCCTGGGTCTCGGGCACCTGGGCCGCCACCGCACCCGCCCGCAGCGCCGCCGGAATCCCGTACGACCTCAGCCGCAGCCCCAGAACGCCACGCACCCCGTAGGAGGTGGCCAGGCGTGGGCCCGCGAGCCGCAGCGCCCTGGTCACCCGGCCCTCGTTGAACGAGCCGACGCACACCCGGTCCCAGGCGTCCGCCCTGCGCACCACGTCGATCAGCGGCTCCAGCGCGGGCTCCGCCTTGATGTCCACGTTCCAGCGGGCGTCCGGGAACTCCTCCAGCAGCTCCTCGAAGAGCGGCAGCGGCTCCTTGCCCGCCACGCGCGCGTGGCGCACCACACTCCACGGCAGGTCCTGGATCCGGCCGCGGGTGTCCGTCACGCGGTCCAGCGTCGCGTCGTGGAACGCGACCAGCCGGCCGTCGGCGGTGGTGTGCACGTCCGTCTCGAAGTAGCGGTAACCGGCCGTGGCCGCCCGCCGGAAGGCGGCCACCGTGTTCTCCAGCCCGTCCGCGGCCCCGCCGCGATGGGCGAAGGGTATGAGAGAGGAGGGATGGTCCAGATAGGGATGGCGTACGCGAGTCACCGCCGCAGTATGGCGTGTCCGGGTTTCCCGGAGGCGACCACGGTGCTTCCGCCGCCCTGACCGGGGATGGCGAAGAGGCCCAGGAAGAACTGGGCGAGCGGGCCGATCGCCAGGGCGTACAGGACCGTCCCCGCCCCGAGGGAGCCACCCAGCAGGAAGCCGGTCAGGACGACGGCGACCTCGATCGTCGTCCGGATCAGACGGATGGAGCGGCCGGTGACCCGGTGCAGGCCCGTCATCAGCCCGTCGCGCGGGCCGGGCCCGAAGCGGGCGGCGATGTAGAGGCCGGTGGCCACGCCGTTGAGGACGATTCCGGCGGTCATCAGCGGGATCTGGGCGAGCAGCCCGTGGACGTCCGGGAGGAGCCACAGGGTGCCGTCCATCGCGAAACCGATGACGAGGACGTTGGAGACGGTTCCCAGTCCGGGCCTCTGCCGGAGCGGGATCCACAGGAGCAGGACGGCGGCCCCGACGATGGTCAGGACGACGCCCATCGTCAGACCGGTCAGCTCGGCCAGTCCCTGATGCAGGACGTTCCACGGCTCCAGGCCGAGGCCGCTGCGGACGAGCAGGGCCGAGCTCACCCCGTACAGCACCAGGCCGATGTAGAGCTGGAGCAGTCGACGGGTGAGGTGCCGTGGTGCGGCGTCCGTGTCCCGGTCCGGTGTGCCGGATGTCGTCGACATGGGTTGTGCCCCCCGATGTGGTGGTGGTGGACTGGTTCATGCCACCCTGTGGCAGGGCTTTGGATCTCAACCAGGTCCAATTCGAGGAAGGTGGACTGAAATCCATGGCTGAGTGGACTTCGGCGGTGGGCCCGGCCCAGCTCGCCCGGCAACTGACCGCACAGCAGCCCCGGCCGGCCGGTCCCGGCACCCGGAAGCCGCCCGCCTACCGGGCGCTCGCCGACGGCATCCGCCTGCTGGTGCTGGAAGGGCGCGTCCCGGTCGCCGCCCGGCTCCCCGCCGAGCGTGAGCTGGCCCTCGCCCTGTCCGTGAGCCGTACGACGGTCGCCGCGGCGTACGAGGCGCTGCGCGCCGAGGGGTTCCTGGAGTCCCGTCGGGGCGCCGGGAGCTGGACGGCCGTCCCCGCCGGGAACCCGCTCCCGGCGCGGGGCCTGGAACCGCTGCCCCCGGAGTCCCTCGGCTCCATGATCGACCTGGGCTGTGCCTCCCTGCCCGCGCCCGAACCCTGGCTCACCCGCGGCTTCCAGGGCGCCCTCGAAGAGCTGCCGCCCTACGCCCACACCCACGGGGACTATCCGGCCGGTCTCCCCGCGCTGCGGCAGATGCTCGCCGACCGGTACACGGAACGGGGCATCCCGACGATGCCCGAGCAGATCATGGTCACGACGGGTGCCATGGGCGCGATCGACGCCATCTGTCACCTGTTCGCCGGACGCGGCGAACGCATCGCCGTGGAGTCGCCCTCGTACGCCAACATCCTCCAGCTGATGCGGGAGGCCGGCGCCCGCCTGGTGCCCGTCGCGATGTCCGAGGGCCTGGAGGGCTGGGACCTCCCGCGCTGGCGCCAGGTGCTGAGGGACGCCGCGCCCCGGCTCGCCTACGTCGTGGCGGACTTCCACAACCCCACCGGAGCCCTCGCGGACGAGGACCAGCGGCGCGCGCTGGTCGACGCGTCCCGCTCGGCCGGGACCGTGCTCGTCGTGGACGAGACCATGACCGAGCTGCACCTGGAGGAGGGGCTCGACATGCCCCGGCCCGTGTGCGCCTTCGACCCGGCCGGCAGCACGGTGCTCACCGTCGGCTCGGCGAGCAAGGCGTTCTGGGCGGGCATGCGCATCGGGTGGGTCCGGGCGGCGCCCGACGTGATCCGCTCGCTGGTCGCCGCCCGCGCGTACGCCGACCTCGGCACCCCCGTCCTGGAGCAGCTCGGCGTCAACTGGCTGATGCGCACAGGCGGCTGGGAGGAGGCGGTCGCCCTGCGCCGCGCCCAGGCGCGCGAGAACCGTGACGCGCTGGTGGCGGCGGTACGCCGGGAGCTGCCCGACTGGGAGTTCGAGGTACCGGGCGGCGGCCTGACCCTGTGGGTGCGCACCGGTGGCCTGTCGGGCTCCCGGCTGGCGGAGGTGGGCGAACGGGTCGGCGTACGCGTGCCCTCCGGGCCCCGCTTCGGCGTGGACGGCGCCTTCGAGGGGTACGTCCGGCTGCCGTTCACCGTCGCCGGTCCGGTCGCGGACGAGGCCGCGGTGCGCCTGGCGGCGGCGGCCCGCCTGGTGCGGGCGGGCGCGAGCGCCGGTTCGGGTGAGTCGCCGAGGACGTTCGTGGCGTAGGGCGTTCCTGGGTTCGGCGTTCGTGGGGTTACGGGGCGGCGAGCGTGGGGCGGTGCGCGGTCAGCCCGCCGGCAGCCGGTCCGTGTCCGCCGCCGGTCGCTGCGCGGCGGGCAGTGGCTCGGGGGGAGCGGCGGGGACGGGTGGCGCGGCGGGTGGCTCCGGGGCGGCCGGGGCTGCAGGTGGGGCGGGTGCGGCCGGTGCGGCGGGGACGGCCTGTGCGGCGGGGACAGGTGGCGGCTGAGGTGCTTCCGGGACGGCCGGGGCTGTAGGGGCTTCCGGGGCGGCCTGTGCTGTGGGTGCTTCGGGGACGGCCGGGGCTTCGGCGACCGCTACCGGCTGGCGGTCGGGGAGCAGGTCCAGGACCGCCTGCCGGTGCGCCTCCGCCGTCGCGTCGTCGTACGGGTCGGGCGTCGCCGGGACCTGGAGCCGCAGCACCGGGCCTGTGCCGAGCCGGGCGTATCCGCGGCCGGGCGGGACGTGCGGGATCGGGGTGGTGTGCGGGGCCGCGTCCAGGACGCACCGCACCTGCTCCGGCGTGGCGGGTCCCAGGAGGACCCTGGCCCTGGTGTGCGCCCAGACCGCCTCGCTCAGCGCGTCCAGGCTGTCGAACTGCTCGGCCACGACCACCGTCACATGGGCCGCCCGTCCGTGCCGGAGGGGGACCTGGAGCAGCGACTGCGGGTCCGTCCGCCCGTCCGCCGCCGCCAGGTGGCCGAACACACTCGGCCGGTCCAGCAGGATCCACAGCGGCCGCCTGGTGTCCTCGGGCGCCGGGTGTCCCGCCTGCCGGGCCCGGTTCGCCGCGATCAGCCGGCGTTCGGTCTCGTTCGCCGCCCATTCCAGGCTGGACAGCGCGCCGCCCAGACCGCACTCGACCGCCAGGACCCCGGCGCGCCCGGTGAGGCAGGCGTACTCGCCGGTCCCGCTGCCCTCGACGACGAGGACGTCGCCGTGCTGGAGCGCCTGGAGCGCGATGGACCGCATCAGCGTGGTGGTGCCGCTGCCGGGCTGCCCGACGGCCAGCAGGTGCGGCTCCGTCGAGCGTGGCCCGGTGCGCCACACCACGGCCGGCGCGTCCCGGGACTCGTCACCGTCACGGACGGGCACGGTCCGCTGCACCGCCTCGGGGTCCGTGAACCCCAGCACCGTCTCGCCCGGCACGGTGACGAAACGCTGCGCGGCCACCGACGTGGACAGCGCCGGTAGCACCCGCATGAGGAGCTGGTTTGCCTCTTCGTCCCAGTCGAAGAGGTACTCCCGGCCCCGTCCGGACTTGGTGTGCAGCAGCTGCTCGATCCTCGCGCGGGACGCGGCCTCGCCGTCGGTGAAGTACGCCGGGTAGGTGATCCGCAGCCGGGTGGGCCGCCCGTCGCCGTCGAACTCGAACTCGCTGAAGGCCTTGGCCCAGTCGCCGCCGTGGGCGAACAGCGGGCTCGGGTCCTCGGGGACGGAGAAGTACGGCACCAGCGCCTCGTACAGCGCCCGCAGCCGCTCGGTCTCCGCCTCGTCCGGCCCCGTTTTCACGACGGGGCGCTCGCGCCCCTTCCACGCCGCCGCGCCCATCACCGAGACCAGGGCCAGCAGCGGCCCGTACGGGATGAGCGCGACGGCCAGCACGCAGGCCGCGACCACGAACAGCGCGGGACCGCGCCGCTCCTTGGGGGTCGCGGCCCACTTGACGCGGCCGGCCCCGGCCAGCTTCCGCAGACCACGGGTGATCGTGATCAGCGGATGGAGGACGTCCGTGGCGCCGTCGGCGGCCGTTCGTGCGATCTCCCGACCGCGTGCGATCCGGGCACTGGCGCTGCTCGGCAGGCTCGGAATGCTCGGGAGGTTCGAGATGCGCGGAAGAGGGCGCCGGGCCACGTCGTACTCCTGATCCTGAAGTCGTGGAAGGGGCCGCGGGGTGTCAGAACTTGATCCCGCCCAGCAGGCTGGCGAGGCTCGCGCCGCCCGCCGTGATGCTGGGTGCGATCGCGGTACCCGCGAGGTAGAAGCCGAAGAGAGCGCAGACGAGGGCGTGGGAGGCCTTGAGCCCGTCCTTCTTGAAGAAGAGGAAGACGATGATGCCGAGCAGTACCACGCCTGAGATGGACAGGATCATGAGGGGATCTCCTGGGTGAGGGGACAGTCACCTTCAGTACTTCCAGCCTCACAGCAAGTATCTATATGATAAAAGATGCAAATGGGTGAATTTATGCGCTTTTCACTTGACTGGCGGACGGGTTGTCCATGTCACGAGGCGCCTCGGCTCCGTTGCCCATCCCTTGCCACTGCCGGGCCGGGTCATGTGCGTGCGCGGGCAGTACCCTGTCGGTTCACTCGTACGGCGCTCCCGCCGTGCGTACCGGTCCCACCGGGTCCATGCAGGTCAACGCGGCCGTCGTGGCCGCGCGCGTCCATGGCGTCCATGACGCGTCAACGAGGTGAAAGGCAGTACGTCCGATGAGTGAAACCCCGGACCCCGAGGTGATCGCGCTGGCGTCCAAGGTCTTCGAAATGGCGCGGCGGGGCGACGCCGAAGCGCTCGCCGAGTACGTCGACGCGGGCGTGCCCGCGAACCTCACCAACGACAAGGGCGACTCCCTGGTGATGCTCGCCGCCTACCACGGCCACGAGGAGGCGGTGGCCGCCCTCCTGGAGCGTGGCGCCGACCCCAACCGCGTCAACGACCGGGGCCAGACGCCCATCGCGGGCGCCGTCTTCAAGGGCGAGGACACCATCGTCCGTGCCCTCCTGGCAGCCGGAGCGGATCCGGAAGCCGGAACTCCGTCCGCCGTGGATACCGCGAGGATGTTTGGGAAGACACACCTCCTGGAGCTGTTCGAGTCCCGGTGAACGGGCGCTGAACCCCAGGTGAGAGCGGTGCCGTAAATGTGGTCGCGGTGGCGAAATGGCTGGGTCATCATGACGTCGGGCCCGCACGGGGCCACCGACGAGAGGCAGAGGAAGATGGTCATCACCAAGCGGAAGACGACGGGCGGCTCCACATGTTGCTGCGCGGCCTAGGTAATCACCGTTCCCCGGTCACCCCGGGATCCCCGGTCTCCTCCGGGTGCGTCGACAGCTTGATGTGAGGCATTTTCCATGTTCGATCCAGTCATAGCGCCGAGCGGTACCCTGCTCGGCCTGCTGCAGAGGGGTCGCGGCGACGGCACGCTGCACGCGCTCGCCGCGCCACGGGCGGAAGCCCTCGCGGCCCTCAACCACTGCGTTCTCAGTGACCCCCGCCAGGACTGGCAGGTCGAGAACCGCTCCCTCTACTACGCACGCCTCTACCTGGATCTGCACGGCGGGCTCGACGAGATCGAGGCCCACCTGTTCGGCGCCGAGGACCTGCTCGACACCGAGGAGTCGCGGACCGGGCTGGCGCTCGCCGTCCTCGGCCACCTCGCCGCGTACGGCCGCGAGGACGCGCTCCTGCTGCTGCGCCGGTACGCCGCCACCGGGACCAACTGGGCCTGGGCGCTCGACGAGCTCGCCCTCCGCGACGACGACGCCGGGCTGCGCGCCCTCGCCGCCCCCGTCCTGGCCAGGTTCCCCGCCACCCCGGAGGGCGACGCCGAGCTGGCGGCCGCCGTACGGGACGCCTTCGAGCCGCGCCCGTGGCGGCTGTGGGCCGAGGACCGGCACGACGCCATCGGTGCCCGGGTGCGAGCGGCCCGTGAACAGGGCTCCTTCGACCGCTGGCAGCGCCAGATGCGGCCCACCGGCCCCCGGCCGGGCTGGAGCGTCCAGGCAGTCTTCGAGTGGGCCCAGGAGGGCCTGGAGCGCGGATCCGTCCTCCACGTGCCCGCCGCCCGCTGCCTGACCGCCGTCGCCGGCCCCGACGACCGGCCCGTGATCGTCGAGGCCGCCCGCAGCGGCCCCGACGGCGCCCGCTGCGCCGCCCTGCACTACCTCGCCGAAGCGCGGGACCCCGCCGTGCTCGACCTCATCGAGGCCGCGGCGGCCAGTGACTCCCGTACCGTCGCCGAAGCCGCCGTCGCCGCCTTCGAGCGCATGTGCGGCGACGAGGCCGTCGACCGCGCACGCGGCTGGGTGCACCGGCCCGACCCGCTGGGGGCCTCGGCGGCGGGCGTGCTCGCCTGCCGGGGCGACGCCCGCGACGCCACGCTCGTCCTCGGGGCGTTGCGCGAGGCGGTCAGGGCCGACGGCCCCGACGCGCCGTCGCTCTACGCCCTCGTCGACGGCACGGGCAGGCTGGGCGTCGCCTGTGCCGCACCCGTCCTGCGACACATCTACCGCGAAACCGCCTCCTCCCAGTTGCGAGGGCGCACAGCCCGCGCCCTCGCGGCCACGGACCCCTCCTTCCCGACCGGCTTCGCCGTCGAGTGCCTGTGGGACTGCGAGGAGACCACCAGGGAGATCGCCGCGCTGCACGCCGAGACCGGTGACGTGCGGGTCGCCGAGCGGCTGCGCCGCCTCGCCGCCGACCCCGCCGAGGAGGACGAGGTACAGACGGCCGTACGCAGCAGGATCGGACCGGACCTGCCCAAGGTCTGACCCCGCGGGGGCGCGCGGGCAAACGCTCACGGGACGTTCCCCGCACGGACAGATCCAAGTCGGCGGAGCCACGCCGGGCACGACGACAACACCCGTATGCGTGTCGTCATCGTCACCGAGTCCTTCCCTCCCGACATCAACGGTGTGGCCCACTGCGCCCTGCAGACCGCCCGGCACCTCGCCGTCCGCGGGCATGCCCCGCTCGTCATAGCACCGGCCGCCCCCGCGGCCCCCTCGACCTCGGCAACCCCCTCGGCCTCCGTGGGCCCCTCGGTCTCCGCGGCCCTCCCGGCCTCGGCGGGCCCCTCGGCCTCCGCCGGCTTCGCAGATCCCGCCGCTCGCGGCGCCGTGGCCGTCTCCCCGGACGCGGACGCCCCCTGCCGGGTCGTACGCGTCCCGTCCCTGCCGCTGCCCGGCTACCCCCAGGTCCGGGTGGCGCTGCCCAGCCGGCGCGTGGCCGCCGCCATCGCGGCACACCGGGCGGACATCGTCCACCTGGCGAGCCCCTTCGTCCTCGGCGTACGCGGCATGGCGGCAGCCACGAGGCTCGGCCTGCCCGCCGTCGCGGTCTACCAGACCGACCTCGCCGGCTACGCCCGCACGTACATGGGCGCGGGCGAGGGCGCCGCCTGGCGACGGCTGCGCGCCGTGCACGGCGCCGCCGACCGGACCCTGGCCCCCTCCACGGCCGCCGCACGGGACCTGGAGCGGCACGGTGTGAGGCGAGTACGGCTCTGGCCGCGCGGCGTCGACACCGCGCGGTTCCGGCCCGGGCTGCGGGACGCGGAGCTCCGCCGCCGGCTGGCGCCCGGCGGCGAAGTGCTCGTCGGGTACGTGGGGCGCCTCGCGCCCGAGAAACGGGTGGAGCTGCTGGCCGGGGTGTGCGGCGTTCCCGGCGTACGCGTGGTCGTCGTCGGCGACGGGCCGAGCGAGGGCGCGCTGCGGACCGCCCTGCCCGGCGCCGTCTTCCTGGGCCGCCGAACGGGCGGTGAACTGGCCCGGATCTTCGCCTCCCTGGACGTCTTCGCCCACACCGGGCCCTATGAGACGTTCTGCCAGACCGTCCAGGAAGCCATGGCCAGCGGAGTGCCGGTGATCGCCCCCGCCGCGGGCGGACCGCTGGACCTGGTCGACCACGGCCGCACCGGCCTCCTCGTCGCCCCGCACGACGCGGCCGCCATCCGTACCGCCGTGACCGCGCTGGCCGCGGATCCGGCCCTGCGCGCGGCGTACGGAGGCGCGGGGCGGGCCGCGGTCGAGGACAGGACCTGGGCGGCGGTCGGGGACCAGCTCATCGACCACTATGGCGAGGTGCTGCGCGAGCGGACGGTGGTGGCGGCATGAGCCTGCGCATCGTACGGCTGGCGAACTTCGTCACCCCCTCCTCGGGCGGACTGCGCACCGCACTCGACGAGCTCGGCCGCGGCTATCGCGCCGCCGGTCACGAACCCGTCCTGGTGGTGCCGGGGGAGGAGGAGAGCGATCGCCTCACCCCCCAGGGCCGGGTCATCACCCTGCCCGGGCCCGTCCTGCCCGGCACCGGCGGCTACCGCGTCCTCGCCGACCGCCGGCGCCTGCGCCTCCTGCTGGAGGACCTCGCCCCCGACCGTCTGGAAGTCTCCGACCGGACCACTCTGCGCTGGACGGGCGAGTGGGCCCGGCGCTCCAGAGTGCCCGCCGTGATGGTCTCCCACGAGACGGCGGACGGCGTTCTGCGTACGTGGGGTATGCCGGCCGCTCTCGCCTCGCGGGCCGCCGACCGGCTCAATCGCCGCAGCGCGTGGGCGTACACCCGGATCGTGTGCACCACCGAGTGGGCGGAACGCGAGTTCGTGCGGATCGGGGCGCGCAATGTGGTGCGGGCGCCACTCGGTGTCGACCTGCGCCGATGCGGTCCGGGGCGGCACAGCGCCCTCCTCCGCGCCCGGTACGCGCCCGGTGCGGAGGTTCTGCTCCTGCTCTGCTCACGGCTGTCGGTCGAGAAACGGCCCGGCATGGCCCTGGACACCCTGGCGGAGCTGCGCGCCCGCGGCGTCCGGGCGGCGCTGGTGGTTGCCGGGGACGGACCACTGCGCGACGGCCTGGAGCGACGGGCCCGGGGGCTGGACGTCCGGTTCCTCGGGCACGTGCCCGACCGTGCGGAGGTCGCGGCCCTCCAGGCGTCCGCGGACGCCTGCCTGGCGCCCGGACCGGCGGAGACGTTCGGGCTGTCCGCCCTGGAGGCGCTCGCCTGCGGCACCCCGGTGGTCGCCAGCGCGACCTCCGCGCTCCCGGAGGTCGTCGGCGACGCGGGCGCCGCCGCCCACGACACCCCGGCGGCGTTCGCCGACGCCGTGACCCGCGTCCTGGCCCGTCCGGAGGCCCACCGTCGCGCCGCGGCACGCGCGCGTGCCGAGCTCTTCGGCTGGGACCGGGCGGTGGCGGCGTTCCTCGCGGCCCACGACGCCCCCGTACGCCCGGTCCGGACCCCCGACCCGGACTCCGGCCCGGAGGTCCCGGCATGACCGCGCCACCCGTCCCCGAAGGCCCGGTTTCCGAAGCCCCGTTGCGGCGGACGATCCCCGCGCGCGTGGCGCCGGTTGCCGGCCAGGTCCCCGGGCACGGCCCGGCGGGCGGAACCTGGCATGCGGTCCGCGAGCCACCCGTGCGGCGGTTCGCGGCGCTCGGCGACTCGCTGACCGCGGGGGTCGGCGACCCCGTGGGCGGCGAGCTGCGCGGGTGGGCAGCGCTGCTCGCCGGCGCGCTTGCGGGCGGGCTTCCGCACGAGGTGAACGAGCCGGACGGCGGCTACAAGGGCGCCGTGGAGTTCCGTAACCTCGCCGTCAGCGGCGCCCTGGCCCGGGACGTCGCCGAAGTCCAGCTGCCCCGGGCCCTCGCGTACCGCCCCGACCTCGTCTCCGTCGTCGTCGGCGTCAACGACACCCTGCGCCGCACCTTCGACATCGCCGAACTGGCCCTCGCCCTGGACCACGTCTGCGGGCGGCTCTCCGCCCGGGGCGCCGTACTCCTGACGGCCTGCCTGCCCGATCCCGGCGCCATGCTGGGCCTGCCCCCGCCGCTCGCACGGCCCCTCGCACGCCGCCAGCGGCAGGTCAACGCCGTCGTGCACGCCCTGTCCGACCGTTACGGCTCCGTGCACCTGCACATGGCGGACGCCGCCCGGGTCACCGATCGCAGCCTGTGGAGCGCCGACCGGTTGCACCCCGGCGAGCGCGGGCACCGGACGATCGCCGCCCGGTTCCACGCCCTGCTCGCCGCACGAGGCCTCGCGAGCGGTGCCGCGCCCGGCCGTGAGCCCCGGCAACCGCCACCGACCCGCGCCGAGACGCTGCTGTGGCTCGCCACGGCCGGGACCGGCTGGGTGGTGCGGCGGTGCCACGACCTGCTGCCGCAACTGCTGCGGCTCGCCGGGTCGGAGGTACGGCACTGGGCGGGCGGTACCAGCGCACGGCTCGACCAGCGCGCCGAGCATGCCCTGTCTGCCGCACTCGCCGCCGTCTCCTCAGCAGTGGACGCCGGGGCTCCGCTTGCCAGAATGGGGGGATGACAGGGCGCTGGGAGTTCTGGATCGACCGCGGCGGCACCTTCACCGACATCGTGGCCCGGCGGCCCGACGGGCGCCTGGTCACCCGCAAGCTGCTCTCGCACGACCCCGACCGGTACCGGGACGCGGCCGTCGCGGGCATCCGGCTCCTCCTCGGGCTCACCCCGGACGAACCCGTACCGGCGGACCGGATCGCCTCGGTGAAGATGGGGACCACCGTCGCCACCAACGCCTTGCTGGAGCGGCGCGGGGAGCCGACCGTCCTGCTGATCACCGAGGGCTTCCGCGACGCGCTGCGCATCGCCTACCAGAACCGGCCGCGGATCTTCGACCGCCGCATCCTGCTCCCGGAAGCGGTGTACGACCATGTCATCGAGGTGCCCGAGCGCGTCGACGCCCATGGCACGGTCGTCCGGCCGCTCGACCCGGTCGCCGTGGGGGACCGGTTGAAGGCCGCCCATGGCGACGGTTTCCGCAGCGCCGCGGTCGTCCTCATGCACGGCTACCGCCACCCCGAGCACGAGCTGCGCGTCGCCGAAGCCGCCCGCGTGGCCGGCTTCACCCAGGTCAGCTGCTCGCACGAGGTCAGTCCGCTGATCAAGCTCGTGCCGCGCGGCGACACCACGGTCGTCGACGCATACCTCTCCCCGATCCTTCGGCGGTACGTCGACGAGGTGGCCCGCGAACTGGCGGGAGTGCGGCTGATGTTCATGCAGTCCAACGGCGGACTGCGCGAGGCCGCCCACTTCCGTGGCAAGGACGCCGTGCTGTCCGGCCCCGCAGGCGGCGTCGTCGGCATGGCGCGTACGTCGGAGCAGGCCGGATTCGGGCGGGTGATCGGCTTCGACATGGGCGGCACGTCCACCGATGTGTCGCACTTCGCGGGAGAGTTCGAACGGGAGCTCGGCACTCAGGTGGCGGGCGTGCGGATGCGCGCACCCATGATGAACATCCACACCGTCGCGGCGGGCGGTGGATCGGTCCTCCACTTCGACGGCCAGCGCTACCGCGTCGGCCCCGACTCGGCCGGCGCGGACCCCGGGCCCGCCTGTTACCGGCGCGGCGGTCCGCTGACGGTGACCGACGCCAACGTGATGCTCGGGCGCCTGCAGCCGGAACACTTCCCCGCCGTCTTCGGACCGGACGGGGACCGGCCGCTCGACGCGGAGGTGGTGCGTACCCGCTTCACCGCCCTCGCCGAAGAGGTACGGCGGCACACCGGTACGTCCCGTACGCCGGAGGAAGTCGCCGCCGGCTTCCTGGAGATCGCCGTCCTCAACATGGCGAACGCCGTCAAGAAGATCTCCGTACAGCGCGGCCACGACATCACCCGCTACGTCCTCACCAGCTTCGGCGGCGCCGGAGGCCAGCACGCGTGCGCGGTCGCCGACGCCCTCGGGATCGACACGGTCCTGGTGCCACCCCTGGCCGGAGTGCTCTCCGCCTACGGCATCGGGCTCGCCGACGCCACCGCCATGCGGGAACAGTCCGTCGAGGCGGAACTGGACGGCACCCTCCACGCGCGCGTACAGGACCTCTGCGACAGGCTCGCCGAACGAACCCGCGACGAACTGCGCGCCGACGGGCTGCCCGACGACACGATCAGCACCCACGCGCGCGTGCTGATCCGTTACGCGGGCACGGACACGAGCCTGCCCGTACCCCTCGGGTCCGCCGAGGCGATGACGGAGGCGTTCACGGCGGCACACCGCACGCGGTACGCCTTCACCATGGACAAGCCCCTGGTGGTGGAGGCCGTATCGGTCGAGGCTGTGGGCCGGGCCGGGCCGCACGGTTCCGTCGACCTGGAACAGCCGCCCAGACAGGACCGGTTGCGGTCGCGCGCGACCGTGGCGATGTTCGTGGACGGGGAGCGCAGGGACACCCCGCTGTACCGGAGGGAGGACCTCCGTCCCTCGGACACGGTGGTGGGGCCGGCCGTCGTCGCCGAGGCCGACGCGACCACCGTCGTCGACGACGGATGGCGGGCGGTCGCCACGGACACCGGCCACCTCCACCTGACGAGGGCCCGTCCCAGGCCGGTCCGAAGCGCCGTCGGAACGGACGTCGACCCGGTCCTCCTGGAGGTGTTCAACAACCTCTTCATGGCGATCGCCGAGCAGATGGGCGTACGGCTGGAGAACACCGCCCACTCCGTCAACATCAAGGAACGCCTCGACTTCTCCTGCGCCCTCTTCGACGCGGAGGGCAACCTGATCGCCAACGCGCCCCACATCCCGGTCCACCTCGGCTCCATGGGGGAGTCCATCAAGGAGGTGCTGCGGCGGAACGAGGGGGCCATGCGCCCCGGGGACGTGTACGCGATCAACGACCCGTACCACGGCGGCACCCACCTGCCCGACGTGACGGTCGTGACGCCCGTCTTCGGCCCGTCCGGCGACCTCCGCTTCCTCGTCGCCTCGCGCGGCCACCACGCCGAGATCGGCGGCATCACCCCCGGCTCCATGCCCGCCTTCAGCCGCAGCATCCACGAGGAGGGCGTCCTGTTCGACAACTGGCTGCTCGTACGGGACGGACGGCTGCGGGAGGCGGAGACCAGGAAGCTGCTCACGGAGGCGCCGTACCCGTCCCGGGACCCCGACACCAACCTCGCCGACCTGCGCGCCCAGATCGCCGCCAACGAGAAGGGCATCGAGGAACTCCACCGCATGGTCGGCCAGTTCGGCCTGGACGTCGTCCACGCCTACATGCGGCACGTGCGGGACAACGCCGAGGAGTCGGTGCGCCGGATCGTCGCCACCCTCCACAACGGCTCCTACCGGTACGAGACCGACGGCGGCGCGGTCATCCAGGTGACCGTGCGCGTCGACCGGGAGCGGCGCGGTGCCGTCCTGGACTTCACCGGCACGTCACCGCAGCAGCCCGGGAACGTCAACGCGCCCACCTCCGTGGTCATCGCGGCCGTCCTGTACGTGTTCCGGACGCTTGTCGACGACGACATCCCCCTCAACAGCGGCTGCCTGGAGCCGCTGGAGGTACGTGTGCCGGACGGCTCGATGCTCGCCCCCGTCCACCCGGCGGCGACCGTCGCGGGCAACGTCGAGACCTCGCAGGCCGTGACCGGTGCCCTGTACGCCGCACTGGGCGTCCAGGCGGAGGGCTCGGGCACCATGAACAACGTGACCTTCGGCAACGACCGCGTGCAGTACTACGAGACGGTGGCCAGCGGCTCCGGCGCCGGGGACGGCTTCGACGGCGCCGACGCCGTACAGACCCATATGACCAACTCGCGGCTCACCGACCCCGAGGTCCTGGAGTGGCGTCTCCCGGTCCGGGTGGACGCCTTCGCGGTACGGGACGGCAGCGGCGGACACGGCCGGTGGCGGGGCGGCAACGGCGCCGAGCGGCGCGTCCGCTTCCTGGAGCCCATGACCGTGGCCCTGCTCACCGGACACCGGAGAATCCCCCCGTACGGCATGGCGGGCGGCGCCCCCGGAGCGCTCGGCGTCAACACGGTGGAGCGCGCGGACGGCACCGTCCGCCGGCTGGAAGGCGTGGACGTGGTGGAGGTCGAACCGGGCGACGTCCTGATCGTCCGGACCCCCGGGGGCGGCGGCTACGGGACGCCTAGCGCACCGGGATGAACCGGACCGGCGTCCCCGGCACCGCTTGGGCGGCCGCCGCCAGGTCCCGCTCCCGGACCACGGCCACCACGGGGTAGCCACCGGTCGTGGGGTGGTCCGCCAGGAACACCACCGGGCACCCGTCCGGCGGCACCTGGACCGCCCCCAGGACCATGCCCTCACTCGGGAGCTCGCCCGCCACGGCACGCTCCAGGGGCGGTCCCTCGGTGCGCAGCCCTATGCGGTTGCTCGCCGGCGACACCCGGTACGCGCGCGTGACGAAGGCGCGGAGCGCCGCCCTGGTGAACCAGTCGTCGCGGGGGCCGAGCCGGACACGCAGCGCCAGCTCCCGGACCGGCCCCGGCCACGGCACGGTGTCGGGTCCGGGCGGCCCGACGGGGGGCTCCGGGCCCAGAGGCACGACGGCGCCGTCGCTCAGGGGCGCCGGACCGAGCCCCGAGAGCAGGTCCGTGGAGCGGCTGCCCAGCACCGGCTCGGCGGCGACGCCCCCGGCGAACGCCACGTACGAGCGCACGCCCCGCACCGCCGCGCCCACGTCCAGCACGGCACCCGCGGGGACGCGCAGGGCGGCGCCCCACGGCACCGGACGCCCGTCCACCGTGACGCCGCACGGGGCGCCGCCCACGGCCACGGTCACGGCGCAGCGCGGCCGTACCGCGCACCCGTTGACCGTCGTCTCCAGCACGGCCGCGTCCACGGGGTTGCCGACCAGCCGGTTGACGAGGCCGCTCGCGTACGGGTCGAGGGCGCCGGAGCGCGGCACGCCCAGGTGGGCGTGGCCGACGCGTCCCCGGTCCTGCACGGTGGTCAGCGCCCCGGCCCGTACGACGGCGAAGGCCCGGTCGGTCATCGGCACCCCACGCCCAGAGGGACGAACCGCACCCGCGTGCCGGGAGCCAGGAGCGCCGCGGGCCGCCGCGCCGGGTCCCACAGCACCGTGTCCGTCGTCCCGATCAGCTGCCAGCCGCCGGGCGACGAGCGCGGGTACACGCCCGTGTACGGGCCGGCCATCGCCACCGACCCCGCGGGGACGGCCGTGCGCGGAGTGGCCCGCCGGGGCACCTCGTACGCCGCCGGCAGGCCGGTCAGGTAGCCGAACCCGGGGGCGAAGCCGCAGAACGCCACTCGGAACTCGGTCCCCGCGTGGATCCGCGCCACCTCGTCCGGCGTCACGCCCCACAGAGCGGCGACGTCCGGCAGGTCGGGCCCGTCGTACCGGACGGGAATGTCGACGGTGGGCTCCACGCGCGCGTGGAGCGGCTCGATCTCCCAGCCGGTGACGAGCGCGGCGAGCCGGCCGGGCTCCTCCACGCCGTCCAGCAGCACCGTCCGTGCCGCCGGAACGATCTCCGTGACGGCCGGGAGCGCGCCGGCCGCCCGGCGGCGCAGCAGCTCGGCGTGGAAGGCCTCGGTCTCCTCGCCGCAGCCGAACTCGACGAGCAGGGCCCGCTCGCCCACCGCGAGGGTCCTCATACGAAGGCCTCCACGCGGACACCGGAGGCCTCCAGCTGCGCCCGCACGCGGCGCGCCAGGTCCACCGCACCAGGCGTGTCACCGTGCAGGCACAGCGACCGGGCGCGGACGGCCACCGGGCGTCCGCACCGGGAGGTGGTCACACCGAACCGGGCCATGGACACGGACCGTTCCACGACGGCCGCCGGATCGGTGATCACCGCTCCCTCCTCGCCGCGGGGCACCAGCGTGCCTCCGGCGGTGTACGCCCGGTCGGCGAACGCCTCGGTGACGACCGGCAGGCCGGCCTTCTCGGCCACCTCGTGCAGCCGGGAGCCGGGCAGGCCCAGCAACGGCAGCCGTTCGCCGGTCAGCAGCACACCGTCGACCACCGCCTGGGCCTGCACCTCGTCGTGCACGACGCGGTTGTAGAGCGCGCCGTGCGGCTTCACGTACGACACCCGGGCACCGGCCGCCCGGGCGAACACCTCCAGGGCGCCGATCTGGTACGCCACTTCGGCGACCAGCTCGTCGTACGGCACGTCCATGGAGCGCCGTCCGAAGCCGGCGAGATCGCGGTAGGAGACCTGGGCGCCGATCCGCACCTTGCGCTCGGCGGCGAGAGCGCAGACGCGCCGCATGGTCGCGGCGTCCCCGGCGTGGAAGCCGCAGGCGACATTGGCGCTGGTGACGACCGACAGGAGCTGTTCGTCGTCCGTCAGGCGCCAGCGCCCGAAGCCCTCTCCCAGGTCGGCGTTGAGGTCGATCGAGGCCCAGGTCATGGTGGTGTCTCCTTGACGGTGCGTCAGACGAGTTCGCGGCCGCGCGTCTCCGGCAGGCCGAGCAGTGCCAGGACGGCGATGCCGTAGCCGACCGCGCCGAAGACCAGCGCCCCGCCCACGCCCCAGCCGTCCGCGAGGAAGCCGACGAGGGTCGGGAAGAAAGCGCCGACCGCCCGGCCGGTGTTGTACGTGAACCCCTGGCCCGTGCCGCGCACCGCCGTCGGATAGAGCTCGGCGAGGAACGAGCCGAACCCGCTGAAGATGGCCGACATGCAGAAGCCGAGGGGGAAGCCCAGGACGAGGACCAGGCCGTTCGCCCCGGAGGGGATGTTGGTGTAGGCGAGGATGCACACCGCCGAGAGGACCGCGAAGATCACGATGTTGCGCTTGCGGCCGAGCCGGTCGGTGAGGTAGCCACCCGTCAGGTACCCGATGAAGGCGCCGGATATCAGGAAGGTCAGGTAGCCGCCCGTCCCGACGACGGTCAGCCCGCGGTCGCTCTTCAGGTACGTCGGTACCCAGGTGGCGAGCGTGTAGTAGCCGCCCTGGACACCGGTGGACAGCAGCGTCGCGAACATCGTCGTCCGCAGCAGACCCGGGCGGAAGATGGCGGTGAAGGAGCCGCGCTCGCTGCTCGACCTGCGGACCTCGGCGGCGTGCGGCGCGTCCTCGACGTTCCTGCGGACCCAGACCACGAGCAGGGCCGGCAGGGCGCCCGTCCAGAACATCACGCGCCACGCGGTGTCCGGGTCGAGGAAGTGGAAGACCAGCGTGTAGACGATGACCGCGAGGGCCCAGCCGGCCGCCCAGGCGCTCTGTACGCCGCCGAGGGTGCGGCCCCGGTGTTCGGCGGAGGCGTACTCGGCGACCAGGATCGCGCCGACGGCCCATTCACCGCCGAAACCGACGCCCTGAAGGGCACGGAACACCAGCAGGGTCTCGTAGTTGGGCGCGAAGCCGCACAGGACGGTGAACAGCGCGTACGTGATGACCGTGATCATGAGCGCCTTCACCCGGCCGATCCGGTCGGCGAGGATGCCCGCGAGGACGCCGCCGATGGCCGACACGACGAGGGTGACCGTGGTGAGCAGGCCGGTCTGGCCGCTGCTCAGGCTGAAGTACGCCGAGATCGCCACCATGCTCAGGGGCAGCGTGAAGAAGTCGTAGGAGTCCAGGGCGTAGCCGCCGAACGCGCCGCCGAAGGCGCGCCGGCCGCGCGGCCCGAGGGCGCGCAGCCAGGCGAACGCGCCTTTGTCGTCGGGCGGTTCGGCGGGGGAGATCGGGGAGGTCCGGGGGCTTTGGGACGTGCTCATCTGCACCTCGCAGAGGAGAGCGGGAACCGTGCGGTGCCCCCAAGGTAGGGATTGTTGAACGATCCGACAAGGGGTTCGTTCTCTCGTTCTCGCTCACCGATTTCCTTCTACGATGAGCGGGGGTGGAGTCGGGCGACGAGAAGAGGGTGCTGTGGGGACGACGGGCTCCGGGAGCGAGCGGGGCGGCGGGCTGGCGGACGACCGTGCGCTGCTCGGACGCACGAGCACCGCGGAACGGGTCGCGGACATCCTGCGCACCCGTATCGCCGAAGGCTTCTTCCCGCCCGGTAGCCGGCTCTCGGAGGAGAGCATCGGTGGCGCGCTGGGAGTGTCCCGCAACACCCTGCGCGAGGCCTTCCGGCTGCTCACCCATGAGCGCCTGCTCGTCCACGAGCTGAACCGCGGGGTGTTCGTCCGGGTCCTCGCCGTCGGTGACGTGGTCGACATCTACCGCACCCGGCGGCTCGTCGAGCGCGCGGTCGTGCACGACCTGGGGGAGCCGCCGTTCGCGCTGGACGGGCTGATCGCGGCAGTGGCCGAGGGTGAGCGTGATGCGCGGGCCGGTGACTGGAAGGGCGTCTCCACCGCCAACATCCACTTCCACCGGGAACTGGTCGCCCTCGCCGGCAGCGACCGCATGGACGAGCTGATGCGCGGTGTCCTGGCCGAACTCCGGCTCGTGTTCCACATGGTGGACGACCCGCGCGCGCTGCACGAGCCCTATCTCATCCGAAACCGGGAGATTCTGGACGCCCTGCGAGCGGGGGAGCGGACGAAGGCCGAGCGGCTTCTCATGGATTACCTGGACGACTCGCGCGACCAGTTGGTCCAGGTTTACTCCCACTTGGTGGAAACCGAACCGCCGACGGCGGCCGGCTGACCGGGCCCCTCGCCCACCGGCCGGCACACGGGGCTCGCACAGGCCATCTGCGCCGTTTCGACCGTTGTCAGTGCGAGGACCTAATCTGTGCAGCGTGACTTCGCCTGCCTCGACGGAATTCGTTCCGCCCCAGCTCAGCGCGGGGCCGCGGCCCGCGCAGGGCCCGGCCGCCGACGAAGGGCTGGCGCGGCGGCTGCGCGCGCTCGCGTGCACCGCGCCCCTGCACGACCTGGACGCCCGCAAGGCCAACCTGGCGGGGGAGTACTCGACGTACGCCATGGCGGAGGTCGCCCTCGCGGCGATCGACCTCGTCACGCTCAACATGGACTTCGACACCGGCGCCGACCACGAGCAGATCGTCGCCCGCCTCCTGCCCCGCGTCGCCGCCCAGGCCCCGCAGCGGCCCGCCGCCGAACACGAGCGCGTGGCCCGCTGGGTCTTGGAGAACCTGATCAACGTCGGCAGCGTCGACCGCGGCTTCCGCGCCGTGTACGGCACGTTCGGCGCCGACGGCGTCTACGTACGCCGCGACTACGACTTCAAGCTCATCGAGGAAGTCCCCGGCTACGGCGGCAGCGTCTACCTCCGGACCACCGACGAGGCGGTCAACGTCCTCGTCGGCGCCCTCGACACCGACGTCACCAGCGCGCAGATCGCCGCCGAGGTCAAGCTGGAGGTGCTGATCAGCCGCGGCAGGCTCGCCGACGCCCAGCTCGCCGCCGAACAGGCGCGGTACCGCACCGTGCAGTACGCGGAGACCCTCCGCAAGACGCTGGAGGCCACCCGGCGCAATGTCCGGGCCGTCGACTGGCTCAGCGCCGTACCCGACATGATCGACGAGGCGCTCGACCACGTGGCCGACCGGTACCGCCACGAGAACGCCATCTTGACCAACATCCGCAAGGCCCGCGACGAGGCCGAGGACCAGGAACACAAGCGGCGCGCGGCCGAGCTCGTCGACATCGTCAAGGACTGCATCCGCCGCCACACCCAGCTTCAGTCCCGGCTCCTGGAGGCCGGACCGCTGTTCCGGGCCGAACAGGACCGGCAGGCCTTCGCCCGGCCCACCGCGCGCTCCGGCCTCGATCTCTACGGGCAGCTCGTCGCTCCGATCCTGCCGCTGCCGGTGGAGCAGGCGATCAAGGTCACCGACGCCTGGTTCACCCGCGGCACCGGCCTCCGCGCCCCCGGCTCGGTACGCATGGGCGACCTGGTCGAGCTGCTGCTGACCCCGCCGGTGGAAAGGGAACACCTCGGCGCCGAGATGCCGGAACCCGACCTGATCGCGACGCCCGACGACAGCCGGTTCAGCGAGGCACAGCTTGCGAGCGCCATGGAGCTGCTCGACCTCGAGCACGAGGCGCCGCGCCGCCTCTCCGGGCTGCTCGCCGAGGCCCGCCGCCGCGACCCCGAACTGCCCTACCTGGTCGCCCTGCTGGCGATACACGCGGCGAGCCCCCCGGTCGGCACGGCCTACCGGCAGGGCGAGCAGCGCCTGCTGTTCGCCGTCGACGACGGCACCGAGCTGGACGACCCGGAGTTCGGCGGCGCGGACCTGATAGTCGGCACCGCCCTGCTGGACGCGGCGGGCATGGCCGCCGACCGCACGGACACGGCATGACGGCGCTGCCACAGCCGGTCGGCGCCGTCGCTGTCCGCGCCCGTCGCCCGGGGGCCCGCGGCGCGGCGAACCCCGCCGGGTCCGTCGCGTCCGCCGGGTGCGGGCGCGCCGTCCTCACGTCCCCGTCCCGACCACGACGCACCCGCACCAAGGAGCCCCAGCCGTGAGTGACCACCACGCCGAGCACGCCGACGCGTGGAGCGAGCCGGACGTCCCCGAGGCGGCCCAGCCGGGCACCGTGCCGTCCGGCGGCGCCTCCGCCGTCACGCCCGCCGACGCGGCCGACGCGGCCCGCCTGGTGTCCTTCGGGCTCCAGCCCAAGCTGCTCCCCGCCCGCGACGCCGAGTACGCCGACCTGCTGCGGCGTTACCGCGAGGAGCCCGCCTTCGCGCGCCTCGCGGACGCCGTGGCGACCGGCCTCGGCCTCATCGTGCTGGAGGTGTCCCCCCGCGCCGGCATGGCCGTCACCGCCGCCGAGGACTCGGTCTTCGCCGTCCGCATGGGCGACTACGCCCGTCGCGCCTCCACCGACTCCGGCGACCGCTTCCTGCACGGCCTGGCCCACCTCGCCGTCGCCGCCATGGCGTTCCCGCGCCCCGAGGACCTCGCCGACGACGGCTACATCGGCCGCATCACCGTCAACGGGGTGGACGCCTTCGTACGCCAGGCCTGTCGGCGGCTGGAGGAGCGCGCGGAGGAGCAGGGGGAGAACACCGACCCGGCGACGGACGCTCCCGGGCTGGAGGCCGCCTGGCGGATCTACGCGCGGCGCAGCGCGACCGGTGCCACCAAGGACGCCCGCCGGCTCGCCGGGTCCACCACCGGCATCATCGGCAAGGCCGTCGCCTTCCTCACCGACTCCGGGTTCCTCCAGCGCACCGGCGACGAGGGCGGTGGCTCCTACCGCACCACGGCCCGCTACCAGCTCCAGGTCCGCGACATGGCGGGCAGCGCCGCCATGGCCGAGCTGCTGGAGCTGGGCGTCGTCCCGGTCACCGACGGCTCCGCCACGCTCCTGCCACCGCCCGAGGGCGACGACCTGGAGCTGGCGGCCGACGCCGGCCTGCCCTTCCACGCGTAACACGACAGCACACGACTGAGAGTCCGCCGACATGTACGAGTTGTCCCGGGTCCGCCTCTACTCCATCGGGCCCGCCGGTGCGCGCTACGCCGACACCGTGCTGGACCTGCGCGGAGTGGGCGCGCCCGTGCCCAACCCCGCCCCCACGCAGGCGGAGTTCTTCGAGGAGGAGCCGGTCGGCCCGCCGCGCCGCCCCGCGCCCGCGGGTGTGCTCTTCCTGGAGAACGGCGGCGGCAAGTCCGTTCTGCTCAAGCTGATCTTCTCGGTGATGCTGCCCGGCCACCGCAACACCCTCGGCGGCGCGAGCTCCGGCGTGCTGCGCAAGTTCCTGCTCGCCGACGACTGCGGCCACGTCGCCCTGGAGTGGCAGCACACGCTCACCGGCGAACTCGTCGTCGTCGGCAAGGTCAGCGAATGGCGCGGCCGGCAGGTCTCCAACGACCCCCGGAAGTTCGCCGAGGCCTGGTACTCCTTCCGGCCGGGGCCCGGGCTGAGCCTGGACAACCTGCCCGTCGCCGAAGCCACCTCCGTACGCCCGCCCGGCGAAGGCGTCTCCGGCGCCCAGGGCCGCCGCCGCACCATGAAGGGCTTCCGTGACGCCCTCACCGAGGCGGACAAGGCGTACCCGCACCTGGAGGTGTACTGGGAGGAGATCCACGACCGCTGGAACGAACACCTCGGGGACCTCGGTCTGGACCCCGAACTGTTCCGCTACCAGCGGGAGATGAACGCCGACGAGGGTGAGGCCGCCGGTCTCTTCGCGGTCAAGAAGGACTCCGACTTCACCGACCTGCTGCTGCGCGCCGTCACCGACACCCGCGACACCGACGGCCTCGCCGACCTCGTCAGCGGCTTCGGCAACAAGCTCGGCCGCCGTGCCGAGCTCACCGCCGAACGCGACTTCACCGCCGGGTCCGTCGACCTCCTCGGCCGGATCGTCGAAGCGGCCGGCACACGCTCGCGTGCCCGCGACGTCCACGCCGGGGCCGAGCGCCGCACCCGCACGCTCGCCCGCCGCCTCTCCGCCCGCGCCGGTGAGGAGCGGGGCCGCGCCGCCGAACTCGCCCACCAGGTCACCGCCGCCGCCCACACCGTCACCGAGGCCGAGCAGGCCCGCGCCCGCGCCTCCCTGATCGCCGCCGAACTGGCCTACCGCCACGCGTCCCTGGCCCTCACCGCCGCCGAGAAGGGCGCCGCGGCCCAGCGCCGCGAGCTGTCCGACGCCCGTACCCTCCACGCCGCATGGCAGGCCGCCGAGGCGGTCCTCAGGCACCGCGCCGCCGCCGACCGCTCCGCGCGTGTGGCCGCCGCCATCCGCGAGGCCGAGCGGGACGCCGCCCCCGCGCTCGCCGCCCGCGCCAAGGCCGCCGCCGACCTCGTACGCGCGCTGCACGCGGCCGCCGAGGAGGGTGAGCGGCACGCGGGCGAGGAGGAGGAGCGTTCCGCCGCCCTGCAGGAGGCGGGCGAAACCGCCCACCGCGACGCCACCGCCGCCGCCACCGAGGCCCAGCGCGCCCGCAGCGAGGCCGGCCACCTGCGCCAGCGCCTCGCCGAGGTCGAGCAGGAGACCGCCGAGGCGGTTCGGGCCGGCTGGCTCGACGACACCGCCCCGGACGCCGACCCGGCCCGCGCCGCGCTCGCCGCCAGCGACGCCGAGAAGACCACCGTCGCCGCCTGGGACGAGGCCCGCGACGCCGCCCGGGCGGCGGCCGACCGCGCCCGTGAGGCCGCCGGCGCCGAATCCCGCGCCGAACTGGCCGCCGCCCGTGCCTCCGACGCCGCGCAGGCCGCCGAGAACGCCTACCAGGCCGAGCGCCGCGCCGCCGAGTCCATCGCCGCCGAGGAACGCCTCGCCGAGCTGCTGAGCCTGCCGTCGGCCTCCGGGCCGTCCAGCGGCAGGCCCGCCGTCCCCGGCCCCCGCCAGGGCGCGGACGCCGGGTCCGGTTCCGGTACCGGTTCCGGTTCCGACGAGGTGGCCGGACCCGTGCGGGGCGCCCAGGGCCCCCTCACCGTCGAGGAGTTCGACCGGTACGCGGACGAGCTGCGCGACCTGCTCGACCAGGGCATCGCCGCCGCCGAGCGCAAGCTCTTCGAGCTGCGCACCGCCGCCGCCGACGACTCCCGCATCCTCGGCGCCCTCGGAGACGGCGGGCTCCTGCCGCCCGGCCCCGACGTCCTCGCCACCGTCGAGTACCTCGGCGAGCAGGGCATCCCTGCCCTCCCCGGCTGGCGCTACCTGGCGCAGGCCGTCGACCCCGCCGACCACGCGGCCGTGCTGGCCGCCCGGCCCGAGCTGGTCGACGGTGTCGTCATCACCGACCCCGTCTCGTACGCCAGGGCCCGCGAGGTCCTCGCCGGAGCCGCCCTGCTGCCCCGCTCCGCCGTCGCCGTGGGCACCGCCGCCGCGCTCCTCGCGCCCGTCCCCGGTGCCACCGGCACGGACACGGACGTCTTCCTCGTCCCGCCGAACCCGGCCATGCACGACGAGCACGCCGCCGACGAGGAACGCCAGGCGCTGCGTGCCCGCGCCGCGGCCCGCGACGAGGAGATCCGCGCCCTCGCCGCCCGCCTCACCGGCGACCGGTCCCTCGCCGCCCGTATCGGCTCCTGGCGCGAAGACTGCCCGCCCGGCATGCTCACCGAACTCGCGGAAGCCGCCACCACCGCGCGCGAGGCCGCCGAAGCGGCCGAAGCCGCGCTCGCCGAAGCCCGCACCGTGCGGGCCGAGGCCGACGAGGCGGCGTCCGACACCGCCCGCGTGCGCGACGAGCGGCAGGAAGCCGCGCAGCGGGCCCGCCGGGCCGCCGACGCCCTCGCCGGGCTGGCGTTCCGGCTGCGGGAGCGGGCCGGCTGGCAGGCCAGGCTGCGCGAACTGGCCGACGAGACCGCCGAGTACGAGGCCCGCGCCCAGACCTGCCTGGAGCGCGCCCGCGCCGCCGACGAGGACCGCCGCGCCGCCCAGCGCGCCGCCGACGACGCCCACCGCACCGCCCGCGCCCTGCGCGCCGAGCGGGCCGAGATCGCCGGCGCCCCGGAGAACCTCCCGGAGGAGGACGCCGACGCCCCGCGCGTACCGCTCGCCGCCCTCCGAGAGGCCTACCGCGCCGCCTCCCAGTTGTACGAGAAGGTGGGCGTCGGAGCCGACCTGCGCGCCGAACAGGCCCGCGCCGAGAGCGACGAGAGCGCCGCCCTCGCCGAGCTGGACCGGCTCACCAACAAGGTCCGCACCCGCGCCGCCCAGCTGCTGGAGAGCCCGGACGGCGCCGACGGCCCGTCACGCCAGGCCGCCGCGGCCCGCGCCGAGTCCCTCGTCCAGATGCTGGAGTCCCGCGCCTCGGAGGCCAGCGAGAAGCTCGGCCGGCTGCGCGGCGAGGCCGAGCGGCTGGCCCCCGTGGACGGCGAGTCGCACACGGAGCTGCCCGAGGACCAGGTGCCCACCGACGCCGACCACGCGCAGTCCCTCCTCCGCACCGCCACCACGGAACTCGCCATCCGCACCGACGCGCTGGAGAGCGCCCGCGCCACCCACGCCCGCCTCCTCCAGGCGCATCGCGCCGCCGAGGACGCGGCGGGCGGCTTCGACGAGACGGCCACCCTCCTCCGCGACCTGCTCAGGGAGCACACCGAAGAGGAGCAGGAGTCCGCCGAGCCGTACCCGGGCAGCCTGGAGGAAGCACGCCGGTCCGCCGCCGAGACGCGGCGTTCCCTGCGCGGCTGCGCGGCCGACCTGTCGGCCGCCGACGCCGCCGTACGCGAGACGTGCGACGTCCTCGTACGGCACGCCAACTCCACCCGGTACGAACAGGTCCGGACCCCCGCCCGGCAGCAGATCCGCGAGCTGCCCGCCTCGGCCCTGCCCGAGCACGCCGCCAAGTGGGCCGACGCCTTCGCACCCCGGCTGCGGGTCCTCACCGACGAGCTCGCGCAGCTGGAGCGCAACCGCGACTCCATCGTCGACCGGCTGCGCGGCCTGGTGGAATCCGCGCTGGCCACGCTCCGTTCGGCACAGCGCCTGTCCCGGCTCCCCGAGGGTCTCGGCGAATGGTCCGGGCAGGAGTTCCTGCGGATCAGGTTCGAGGAACCCGATCAGGCGACGCTCATCGAGCGGCTCGGCGAGGTCATCGACGAAGCGACCCGCGCGGCCGTCAAGAAGAACTCCGACATGCGCCGCGACGGCATGTCCCTGCTGCTGCGCGGAGTCCAGGCCGCGCTCCAGCCCAAGGGCGTGGCGGTGGAGATCCTCAAGCCCGACGCGGTGCTGCGCGCCGAGCGTGTTCCGGTCGGGCAGATGGGCGACGTCTTCTCCGGCGGCCAGCTGCTCACCGCCGCCATCGCCCTGTACTGCACGATGGCGGCCCTGCGCAGCAACGACCGGGGCCGCGACAAGCACCGGCACGCCGGCACGCTGTTCCTCGACAATCCGATCGGCCGCGCCAACGCCACGTACCTGCTGGAGCTCCAGCGGGCGGTCTCGGACGCGCTCGGCGTCCAGCTGCTCTACACCACGGGCCTGTTCGACACGACGGCGCTCGCCGAGTTCCCGCTGGTCATCCGGCTGCGCAACGACGCGGACCTGAGGGCGGGCCTGAAGTACATCAGCGTGGAGGAGCACCTGCGCCCCGGCCTCCCGCAGCCGGCCGGCGAAGGCGAAGCGGCGGTGCACGGCGAGATCACCGCCACCCGCATGTTCAAGCGCAGCCCGGATCCGGAGCCCGCGACCGCCGACTGACCCCGCGTGCGCGGCGCGACGCCGGAACCCGGTCGACCGCACCCCAGAGCCCCCGGCGGGCCGAGCCCCACCCGGGCCCGGCCCGCCCGTCTCAGGCCCGCGAGCATCGTCCCCGCCTGCGACCGGCGGCCCGCGTCCCGTCCCGCGGCCCGCGTTCCGTCCCGCGCCCACCGCCCCTGCCCGCGCCCACCGTCCCTACTCGCGGCCCGCGTTGAGGCCCGCGCCTGCCGTCCCGGCCCGCGACGACCGTCTCAGCCCCGCGCCTGCCGTCCCGGCCCGCGCCTGCCGTCCCGTCCCGCGACCATCGCCCCGGCCCGCGGCCCGTGGTCAGGCCCGCGACAGCCGGTTGTCGCTCGCGCCCTGCCGTCCCTGCCGCGCCCGTATGCGCGCCGTCTCGCGGGCCTCCGTGCGGGCGGCGCGCCGGGCCCGGCGACGCTCCCGGCGCAGTCGGCGAGCCGTGCTGCTCGGCGTCGACACGACGCCGTGCCGCTGGTTCCACACCTGCCGGGTCACCCACACGTCCAGCACGGCCCAGGTCGCGACCACCGTGCTCCCGACGCTGCTCAGCACCATCGGAAAGGCCAGCCACGATGCCGTGAGCGTGCAGAAGAACGCCACCATCGCCTGTATCAGCGTCAGCGCCGCGATGAGCACGGCCCGTACCGCCGCCGTACGCACCGGGTCGGGGAGCCTCCGCCTCCCCACCGGCTCCTCCACCCACAGTTCGCCCCGCGCCGCCGTCTCCATCCGAACCGCCACTCCCCACGACCGACCGTCTCCAGGGTGGCTGCCCGCCTTCAGCCGCTTTACGCCGACAGTTCTCGCCTCCCCGTACAGGAGGACGAACGGCGCACGACGAAGATTCCCCCCGGAACGTGCAATTCCAGCCAACCGGCGCGCAGTACGAAGTGACGCCCCGCCAGGTGTCATGCGCCACACCGGCAATTGTCAACTCGCCGAATACCAGGACAACTCATGATCTGCTCCGCAGTGTGCGGCTGAAAATCGCCCGGACGTTCCTTCGAGTTGTCCGTGATGCAGTAGTAGGCTCACGCCGTTTGTTGATGTGTTGATGTGTACACCCACGCCGACGACAGGCGGGTGCGAGTGGGGGAGGCCATGCGCTTTCGCGGGAAGTCGATCCGCAGGAAGATCGTGGCGTTGCTCCTTGTGCCGCTTCTCTCCCTCACCGGGCTGTGGGGGTTCGCGACATTCATCACCGGTCGCGAGGCCAGTCAACTCCTGGACGTCGGTTACATCGTCGAAAAGGTCGGCCACCCGCTCGAAGAGACCATCCACGTCATCCAGCAGGAGCGCCGCCAGACACTCATCTATCTGGCCGATCCCCGTTCCGCCGAAGCCCTCCCCGTCCTCCAGCGCGACCGGGTCGCGACCGACCGGGCCATCGGCCGGATCCGCGACAACGCCAAGGACCCCGGCGTCGTCGACGCCCTGAGCCCCCAGGCGGCCGCAAGGCTCACCTCCCTCCTCGACGCCCTCGACGACCTCGCCTCACTGCGCCGCTCCGTCGAGAACCGCGCCGTCGGCCGCATCCAGGCACTGGATTTCTACAACCGTCTCGTAGACCCCTGCTACAGCTTCCTCACCAACCTCCACGCCCTGGACAACGTGGAGATGGACAAGCAGGGCCGCGCACTGGTGGGTGTCGTCCGCGCCCGGGAGATGCTCTCGCGCGAGGACGCCCTGGTGGTCTCCTCCCTCATCAGCAAGAGGGTCACCGCCCAGGAGCTGCGGGCGATCTCCGACCTCGTCGCCCACCGCGAACTGCTCTACGAGGTCAACCTGGAGCTCATGCCCGGCTCCGAGCGCGAAACCTTCCAGGCCTACTGGCGCAGCCCCCACACCGAACCCCTCCGCGACACCGAGGACGCGCTGCTCGACGCCGGTGCCACCGACGACCCGCGCACGATCGACGCCGCCAGGTGGCAGGAGCTGGCCACCCCCGTCCTCGACGACCTCGTCCGTGAGAACACCGAGGCGGGCAACCGCTACCAGAACCGCGTCGAACCCGCCGCCCACAGCGTCCTGTTCAAGGCGGGTGTCGCCGGCGTGCTCGGCTTCCTCGCCCTGCTCGTGTCGGTCGTCGTCTCCGTACGCATCGGACGCGGCCTCGTGCGCGACCTCAGGCGCCTGCGCAAGGAGGCCCAGGAAGTCTCCGGCGTACGGCTGCCCAGCGTGATGCGCCGCCTCGCCGCCGGCGAACAGGTCGACGTCGAGACCGAAGTACCGCACCTCGAGTACGAGAAGGACGAGGTCGGCCAGGTCGGCCAGGCCCTCAACACCCTCCAGCGGGCCGCCGTCGAGGCCGCCGTCAAGCAGGCCGGCATGCGCCGGGGCGTGTCCGAGGTCTTCGTCAACCTCGCCCGCCGCAACCAGGTACTGCTCCACCGCCAGCTCACCCTCCTCGACACGATGGAGCGGCGTACCGAGGACACCGAGGAACTCGCCGACCTGTTCCGGCTGGACCACCTCACCACCCGTATGCGCCGCCACGCCGAGGGCCTGGTCATCCTTTCCGGGGCGGCCCCCTCACGGCAGTGGCGCAAGCCGGTCCAGCTGATGGACGTCGTACGGGCCGCGGTCGCCGAGGTCGAGGACTACGAGCGCATAGAGGTGCGGCGCCTGCCGCGCATCGGCGTCGGTGGCCCGGCGGTCGCCGACCTCACCCACCTCATCGCGGAACTCCTGGAGAACGCCACCGTGTTCTCCCCGCCGCACACCGCGGTCCACGTCCATGGCGAGCGGGTCGCCAACGGCTTCACCCTGGAGATAGACGACCGCGGCCTCGGCATGGCCCCCGAAGCCCTGCTCGACGCCAATCTGCGCCTCGCCGAGACTCCCGAGTTCGAACTCTCCGACACCGACCGGCTCGGCCTCTTCGTGGTCAGCCGCCTCGCCCAGCGCCAGAACGTGCGGGTCTCGCTCCAGCCATCCCCGTACGGAGGGACCACCGCGGTCGTGTTCATACCGGCCGCGCTGCTCACCGACGCACCCGAGACACAGGGAGCGGGTTTCCGGCTCGACCGCAAGGGCGGCAAGGAGGCCCCGCCCCGGCGCGCAGCCCTCTCCAAGGTGCCCTCCGGCCTGTCCACCGCCACGGGCCCGTCCGTTCTCGACGGACCGGTCGAACTGGAGGCGCCGGTCGGCGCGCTCGGTCTCGACGACAGGCTCGCCGACCTCGCGGACCTGGACGACCGGCTCGGCGACCTGGAGGAGACCGAGAGCGAGCGCGGCGGGCTGTTCCGCGCCCGCCCGCCGCTGCGCACCGTGTCCGGCCGCCACACCGACCATGAGCAGCACCAGCAGGCCTCCGACCAGACACCCGAGCGCCCGCCCGCCGGCCCCGTCCCGCTGCCCCGCCGCAAGCCCCCGACGCTCGTCGCGCACCGAGGCCGCCGTCTCGACGAACGCGGCCGTGCGCATCCCGCGCCGGGGGCGTCCGGGGCACCCGGGCAGGGCGTGAGGGCGGCGGAGCCGGCCGGGACCGGGGACACGGCCCGGGCCGTGGGGCCCGCCACCCCCACCGGCCAAGCGCCCGACGACGACGCCACCCTGCTGCTGCGCGGGCTTCCCCGCCGCGTACGCCAGGCAAGCCTCGCGCCCCAGTTGAGGGAGGCGGCCGGGCGGACCGCCAAGGAGGACGCGGGGCGGTCCGCCGCCGAGGACACGCACACCGACCGTGACACGGAACGCGAAGCGGAAGAAGTACGCAGCCGTATGGCGGCGATGCAACGCGGCTGGCAGCGCGGGCGCAGGCACAACGCCGAAAGCACCCCGCCCGCCGGCCGGGGCGAGACAGCACCACGAACGACACCGGAGGGGGACGGTCGATGACCGCACCGAACGCCGCAGTACCCAACTCAACCGGCTCTACCGGCGAGCTGAACTGGCTGCTCGACGAACTGGTCGACCGGGTCGGTTCCATCCGCAAGGCACTGGTGCTCTCCAGCGACGGCCTCGCCACCGGGGCCTCCAAGGACCTCAGCCGCGAGGACAGCGAGCACATGGCGGCCGTGGCCTCCGGGTTCCACAGCCTCGCCAAGGGCGTCGGCCGCCACTTCGACGCCGGCCGTGTCCGCCAGACCGTCGTCGAGCTGGAGGACGCCTTCCTCTTCGTCACGGCGGCGGGTGACGGGAGCTGCCTCGCCGTGCTCGCGGACGCCGACTCGGACGTCGGCCTCGTCGCGTACGAGATGACGCTGATGGTCAAGCGGGTCGGGGCCCACCTCGCGACGGCACCTCGGACCGGACTGCGCGTCGGAGGGTGAGGGGGATGCGATGAGTGACGCAGCAGGGCGGCAGAGCCGGCACAGACGCCAGGACCGCCATGACCCGCACCACTGGTTCGACGACGACGCGGGCCCGGTGGTCCGCCCGTACGCGATGACACGCGGCCGCACCAGCAGCGCCACCCGCCACCGCCTGGACCTGATCGCGGTGGTCGTTCCCGAGCCCGCGGCCGACGACCCCGGCCGTGACCAGACGCTCTCTCCGGAGCATGTGGAGATCGTCGAGCGGTGCAGCGACCTCCCCCGGTCGATCGCCGAACTGGCCGCCGGACTGGACCTCCCCGTAGGGGTGGTCCGGGTCCTGGTCGGCGACCTCGTGGAGGACGAACTCGTCCACGTCACCCGTCCCGTTCCGCCGGCCGAGCTGCCGGACGTCAGCATCCTCCGTGAGGTGATCAATGGCCTTCGGGCGCTCTAGCACCGGCCGCAAGAAGCGACCGGTGGAGCCGGTGACGCTGAAGATCCTGGTCGCGGGCGGATTCGGGGTGGGCAAGACCACCCTGGTGGGCGCGGTCAGCGAGATCCGGCCGCTGCGCACCGAGGAAACCCTCACCGAGGCGGGCCGGCCGGTCGACGACCTGCACGGTGTCGAGACCAAGTCCACCACCACGGTCGCGATGGACTTCGGACGCATCACGCTCCGCGAGGACCTGGTGCTGTACCTGTTCGGCACGCCGGGACAGGACCGCTTCTGGTTCCTGTGGGACGAACTGGCGCAAGGTGCCCTGGGCGCGGTGGTGCTGTGCGACACCCGCCGCCTGGAGGACAGCTTCGCCGCCATCGACTACTTCGAGCGGCGCGGCATCCCGTTCGCCGTGGCGGTCAACCGCTTCGAGGGCACGGCACGCTTCCCGGCCGAGACGGTACGGGCGGCGCTGGACCTCGACGCGGAGGTGCCGCTGCTGATGTGCGACGCGCGCGAACGCGAGGCGGTCAAGGAGGTCCTCGTCGCCGTGGTCGAACACGCCCTGACCCTGGCCGCCCGCGACCGGGAGCCGATCACCACCTGAGCCGGCCGCGACCGCGAGCCGATCACCACCTGAGCCACCTGAGCCGGCCGCGGCCCGTACCACCGGGGACACCGGTACGGGCCGCGGGCTCCACCCGCTTCAGGCCTCCTGCTCCCAGCCGAAGCTGCGCTCCACCGCCTTACGCCAGTTGCCGTACTCGCGTTCCCGGGCGGCCGCCTCCATACGCGGCTCCCATGCGGCGTCCCGCTGCCAGTGGGTCTTCAGCTCGTCCAGGCCCGACCAGACCCCCGTGGCGAGCCCGGCGGCGTACGCGGCACCCAGACAGGTGGTTTCCGACACCTTGGGCCGGATCACCGGAACGCCCAGCACATCCGCCTGGTGCTGCATCAGCAGACCGTTGACGGTCATCCCGCCGTCCACCTTCAGGGACGAGATCCGTACACCCGAGTCCTGGTACATGGCGTCGACGACCTCGCGGGTCTGCCAGCTCGTCGCCTCGAGGACGGCACGCGCCAGGTGCGCCTTCGTGACGTACCTCGTCAGGCCCGTGACGACACCGCGCGCGTCGGAGCGCCAGTACGGTGCGAACAACCCGGAGAACGCCGGGACGATGTACGCGCCGCCGTTGTCCTCCACGCTCGCCGCCAGCGTCTCGATCTCGTCGGCGCTGCGGATGATGCCGAGCTGGTCCCGGAACCACTGCACCAGGGCGCCCGTGATCGCGATCGAGCCCTCCAGGCAGTAGACGGGCGCCTGGCCGCCGATCTTGTACCCGACCGTCGTGATCAGACCGTTCTTCGAGGCCACCGGCCGCTCCCCGGTGTTGAGCAGCAGGAAACTCCCCGTGCCGTACGTGTTCTTGGCCGTCCCCGTCTCGTAGCAGGCCTGCCCGAAGACCGCCGCCTGCTGGTCGCCGAGTGCCGACGCGACCGGCACGCCCGCCAGCCGTCCGACGGCGGTGCCGTACACCTCCGCGGACGACCGGATCCGCGGCAGCATCGCCTCCGGCACGTTCATGGCCTCGAGGACCGACCGGTCCCAGTCCAGGGACTCCAGGCCCATCAGCATGGTGCGGGAGGCGTTGGTGACGTCGGTGACGTGGACGCCGCCGTCGACACCCCCGGTGAGGTTCCAGATCAGCCACGAGTCGATCGTGCCGAACGCGATCTCCCCGCGCTCGGCGCGGGCCCGCAGCCCCGGTACGTTGTCCAGCAGCCAGGCCGCCTTGGGCCCGGAGAAGTAGCTGGCGAGCGGCAGCCCCGTGATGTCCCGGAAGCGGTCCTGGCCGTCAGCACCGCCGAGTTCGCCGCACAGCGCCGAGGTACGGGTGTCCTGCCACACGATCGCGTTGTGCACGGGTTTACCGGTGGCCCGGTCCCAAAGGACCGTCGTTTCACGCTGGTTGGTGATGCCGAGCGCGCTGAGCTGCTCGGCGCGCAGCCCCGCCTTGGCCAGCGCCCCCGCCACCACGGCCTGGACCTTGGACCAGATTTCCGTGGCGTCGTGCTCGACCCAGCCCGGCTTGGGGAAGATCTGACGGTGCTCGCGCTGATCGACGGCGACGATGGCACCGCCCTGGTCGAAGACGATGCAGCGGCTGGAGGTGGTGCCCTGGTCGATTGCGGCGACGAACCTGTCCGTCATGGTGAAACCCCTTGTCGCGAGTGAGAGCCGCGCTGATGGACCGTGCCGGGATCCGGCGAGGTCGCCGAGGCCGCCGAGGCAGCGCGTCGGTGAGGTGTGCGAGTCGGCCTGTCGACAGGGGCTGCCGCGGTCGGCGCTGCCGGTCGGACGCGCGAGTCGGCCGCCCCCACCGCTCAGTAGGCCGCGTTGAAGACGACCCCGGCGAGCACGCCCCCGATGAGCGGTCCCACCACGGGCACCCATGCGTAACCCCAGTCGGAGGTCCCCTTGTTGGGTATCGGCAGCAGCGCGTGGGCGACGCGCGGGCCGAGGTCTCGGGCCGGGTTGACGGCGTAGCCGGTCGGCCCGCCGAGCGACATGCCGATGCCGACGACCAGGAGCGACACCAGGAGGATCGAGATGCCCGATCCGTAGATGCCCGCCTCCTCACCGGGAATCCGCCCGATGCCGATGCCGTCGTTCTTCCCGAACGCGAGGATCGGGAGGACGAGCGCGACCGTGGCGATGATCTCGGTCGTGAGGTTGGCGACCGGGCTGCGGATCTCGGGCCCGGTCGAGAAGATGCCCAGCGTGGGCTGGGCGGTCCTCGCGTCGGCGTTCGCCCGGAACTGCGCGTAGTAGACCAGCCAGGCGAGTACGGCTCCGACGACCGCGCCGACCAGCTGCGCGAGGATGTACAGCGGTACCTTGCCCCACTCGCCCGTGTCGACGGCGACCCCGACCGTCACGGCCGGGTTGAGGTGGCCGCCCGAGAGGGGAGCGGCGGTGTACGCCCCGGCCAGGACGCCGAAGCCCCAGCCGAAGGCGATGACGGTCCAGCCGGCCGCCCTGGCCTTGGAGAAGTTGAGGGTGACGGCGGCGCAGACGCCCGCGCCGAAGAGGACGAGGATCGCGGTGCCTATGACCTCACCGGCGAAAATGTCTCCATTGCTCATGGCGGCTCCTAGGCTCCACGGCTCCCTGGCGTGCCGAACGGGCATGGGGTGCTGGTGCGGGCGTAACCGGCGATGTCGACGAAGAGGCAGTTTTCTCCCGCCGCGATGGTGCGTCAAGGTCGCCTGCCGCACTGGCGTCCCGGGAGTGCCTCCGGACGCGCCCGTACGTCACATGAAGCCACCGCCGTCGGCGGCCGTCGTCGTTCAGCGGACCACCACGACCGCCGACCCGTGGCCGAAGAGCCCCTGGTTCGCGGCGATTCCGACGCGAGCGCCCGGCACCTGCCGCGCCCCCGCCGCCCCGCGCAGTTGCCGGGTGAGCTCGCAGACCTGGGCGATGGCCTGCGCCGGCACCGCCTCGCCGAAGGAGGCGAGGCCACCGCTCGTGTTCACCGGGACCCGGCCGCCGAGGGCCGTGGCTCCCTCGCGCACCAGCTTGGCTCCCTCGCCCCGGTCGCACAGGCCGAGGTCCTCGTACCACTCCAGTTCCAGGGCGGTGGACAGGTCGTACACCTCCGCCAGGGACAGGTCCTCGGGGCCGATGCCCGCCTCCTCGTACGCGGCCGTCGCGATCGACTCGCGGAACGGGACCGCGGGTGGGGCGCCGGCCGCCGAGTCGGTGGCGATGTCCGGAAGGTCGAGCACCGTACGAGGATAGGTGGGCGTCACGGTCGACACGGCCCGGATGCGGACAGGGTCCTCGACCCCGTGCACGCGCGCGTACGCCATGGAGGACAGCACCAGTGCCGCACCGCCGTCCGAGGTCGCGCAGATGTCGAGCAGTCTCAGGGGGTCGGCGACCACGGCCGAGGTGGCCACCTCGTCTGCGGTCACCGGCTTGCGGTAGCGGGCGTACGGGTTGAGCGCGCCCGCCGCCGCGTTCTTCACCTTGACCAGTGCGAAGTCCTCCGGGGTGTCCCCGTGAACGGCCATCCGGCGGCGGGCGTAGAGCGCGAAGTAGGCCGGATTGGTGGCCCCGAGCACCCGGAACCGCAGCCAGTCCGGGTCGTCCGGCCGGTCACCGCCGGCGGGCGCGAAGAACCCCTTCGGCGCCGAATCGGCACCCACCACCAGCACCACGTCCGCCAGCCCGGCGAGGATCTGCGCCCGCGCGGTGGCGATCGCCTGGGCGCCCGAGGCGCACGCCGCGTACACGCTGCTCACCCGGGCGCCCTGCCAGCCGAGCGCCCGCGCGAACGTCGCGCCCGCCACGTACCCCGGATATCCGCCCCGCACGGTGTCGGCGCCGACCACCGACCCCACGTCCCGCCAGTCGACCCCCGCGTCGGCGAGGGCGGCGCGCGCCGCCACCGTCCCGTACTCGACGAAGGAGCGGCCCCACTTCCCCCACGGGTGCATGCCCGCACCCAGGACGGCGACATCACCGCTCATGACGTCACCGGACGCCAGTGCCAGGTGGTCCACACCGTCTCGGCGTCCTCGTCGAGAACACCGGGGACCAGCTCGACCTCCATGCCGACGGCCAGATCGGCGACGCCCACCCCGGGGGCCGCCTGCCCCAGCACGACCATGGCCTCGGCCGCCAGCTCGACCGCGACGAGGGTGAACGGCCGCCATGGGGTCGCCGGGTCGGAGACGTACGGTGCGGGCGGCCGGTAGCGGCTGTCGGTGTAGGACCAGACACGCCCGCGCCGGGAGAGCGGCACCTGGAGCAGCTCCCCGCCGCCTCCACAGGCCGGGTTGCGGCAGAAGGCGTCCTCTCGCGGGAAGAAGACCGCCGAACAGGCCGAGCAGCGCGTGCCCAGCAGCCGGAAGCCGTCCTTGTCGCCCTCATGACTGAACCACCCGGCCACCACAGGTGTGCGCTCGTGCGTCATGGGCCCTCCCCGGCAGCCATATCTGACGGAACGTCAGAAGTGTGCCACGGGCCCGGTGCACTCCGCGAGACGGCGGACGTCAGTGGCCCGCCACCGACCTCCTGGAGACCGGGAAGTCGAAGTACGTGTCGGGGAACGTCTCCGGCTTGTACGTGAAGTGCCACCACTCCTCGGGAAGGTTGACGAATCCCTCGGCGCCGAGGGTGCCCTTCAGCAGCTGCCGGTTCGCCCGCTGCTCTCCCTTGATCCGGGGGTCGTCCGTGTGGGACAGCGTGTCGAAGCAGTCGAAACCCGTGCCCATGTCCACCGAGCTGTCCGGGAATCGCTGCTCCCGCGGCGCGAAGCAGGGAACCAGCTTCTCGCCCGGCACATAGGGGCGGGTCGGCGCGGCGGGAAGCTTCACGACCGTCAGGTCGACCGTGGAGCCCCGGCTGTGCCCGGACTTCTCGGCGATGTACCCGTCCGCGAAGAGACGCGACTTCTCGACAAGCGGATAGAACTCCACTTTCATCTCCTCGTCCTGGAGATCCTTCGCCCACCGTACGAAGTGGTCCACGGCCCGCTGCGGCCGGTAACAGTCGTACACCTTCAGCGAATAGCCCTGCCGCAGCAGCTTCGTCTGCGCCCGGTGCAGCGCCCGCGCGGCCGGCCGGGTCAGGATGCACACCGGCTGCCGGTAGCCGTCCACCGGCTGGCCCAGGAAGTTGTGCTCGGTGGTGTAGCGCATCTCCTGGATGATCGTCGGGTCGACGGAGCGCAGAGCCACGAACTCCTTCGGCGCCCTCGGCTCGGGCGTGGCTCGCGCGGCGGGCGGTACGGCCGCCAGGAGCAGGAGTGCCGTGGCGGTCGTCATCAGGGCGCGGCGGAGGCCGGAAGGAAAAGCAAGTCCTGTCATGCGGACCGTCTTACAGGGCACCGCCGGGTCGGTACAGTCCGTCTCCGTGAAGGACTCCCACTGCACGAACTGCGGCGCCCCCTACGCGGCCGAGTCCGGCTGGCCCCGCACCTGCCCGGCCTGCGGCGCCGTCGCCTACCGCAACCCGCTGCCCGTCGCCGTGGCCCTGCTGCCCGCGACCGACGCGCACGGCACCGGGCTCGTCGTCATCACCCGCACCATCGAGCCGCACAGCGGCGGCATCGCCCTGCCCGGAGGGTTCATCGACCACGGCGAGGACTGGCGGGACGCGGTGGTGCGGGAGCTGAAGGAGGAGACCGGCATCGAGGCCCCCGCCCACGACGTCACGCTGGCCGACGCGATGAGCTCGCCGGCCGGCCACCTGCTGATCTTCGGCCTCCTGCCCGAACGCCCGGCCACCCGCCTCCCGGCCTCCGCCGCCACCGACGAAACGGCCGGCCACCACCTTCTGCACGCCCCCGCGGAACTGGCCTTCCCCCTCCACACGGCGGCGGTCGCCAACTGGTTCGCCGGCCACTACACCTGACACCCCCGCCGCGCCCACCCGCCGCCGCCCGGTCCGCACACACGCCCTCCGCCCCCGCCCCCGCCCGCCCGCCGCACTGTGCCGCGCCCACCCGCCGGGCACCTCGCCGTCCACCCGCACCCCGCGCACCCCGCCCCCCGCCCGCACCCCCCGTCCACCCGCGCCCCCGCCCCTGCCGTCCCTGCCGTCCACCCGCGCCCCCCGCCCCCGCCGTCCACCCGCACCCCGCGCACCCGTGCCTCACCCCAGCCCGCGCACCCGCACCCTCCCCTCGACCTCCACCGCCCCGTCGTCCGTCACCCGGCGCACCACGACCCGTCCGTCCACCAGCCGGGACGCGTACCGCTCGATCTCCGGCTCCACCCAGCCGTCGCCGACGTCCCGGACCACCAGCCCGCCGCCGGTGCGCCCCACGGCCGGCGCCCACACCTCCAGCTCGTCCGCCCCGTCGCCGCCCCGTACGGGGATCACCGCCCCCGCCCGCGCGAGCACCGGGATCCGCGACAGGGGCGCGTCCACCAGGACCTGTCCGGGGCCCTCGTACGCCCGGCCCGTCGCCGTGTCGTACCACCGCCCGCGCGGCAACCGCACCGCCCGCCGGTCCGTGCCGCGCGTCAGCACCGGAGCCACCAGCAACGCGTCCCCCAGCAGGAAGGCGTCCTCGCAGTCCCGCAGCGCCCGGTCCTCCGGTGAGCCCCACCACACGGGCCGCACATAGGGGGCGCCCGTGAGCCGTGCCAATTGCGCCAGCGTCACGAAATAGGGCCGCAGCCGCTCCCGTTCGGCCAGCGCCGCGCGGGCGCACTCCAGCACGTCCGGGCCGAACTCCCACGGCTCGCGCCGCCCCGCGTCGATCGCCGCGTGCGTGCGGAAGAGCGGCAGCCAGGCCCCCAGCTGGAACCACCGCAGGAACAGCTCGGGCGACGGGCTCCCGTCGAACCCGCCCACATCGGGACCCGAGTACGGCACCCCGCAGAGCCCCAGCCCCAGTACCAGCGACAGCGAGGCGCGCAGCCCCGGCCATCCTGTCGACACGTCACCCGACCAGGTCCCCCCGTACCGCTGCATCCCGGCCCAGCCGGAGCGGGAGAACAGGAACGGACGCTCGTCGGGGCGCAGCCGCCGCAGCCCCTCGTACCCGGCCCTCGCCATGGCCAGCCCGTACACGTTGTGGGCCTCCCGGTGGTCCCCGCCCCGGCCCTCCAGCGCGTGCCGCGCCGAACGCGGCAGCGTCATGTCACCGAACGGCGTGAAGGAAACCGGCTCGTTCATGTCGTGCCACACCCCGGAGAACCCCTGCGCGAGCCGTTCCTCGTACAGCCCGCCCCACCACTCCCGCACCGCCGGGTCCGTGAAGTCCGGGTACACGCACTCACCGGGCCACACCACCCCCCGGACCTCGCCGCCCCTGGGGTCGCGTACGAACGCCCCAAAGGAGCCGATTTCGGCGCCGCTCTCGTAGAGGGCGTTTCCGCGTTCCGCCCGCACTCCCGGGTCCACGATCGACACCAGCCGCACCCCGTCCTCGCGCAGCTCCCGCGCCAGCCCCGGCAGGTCCGGAAACCGCTCGCGGTCCACCGTGAACACCTGGTGCCCGTCGTAGTGGTCGATGTCCAGGTGCAGCACCGAAAGCGGCAGATCACGCTCCCGGTAGCCGGCCACCACCCGCCGCACCTCCTCCTCGCTGCCGAACCCCCACCGCGCGTGCTGCGGACCCAGCGCCCACGACGGCGGCAGCGCCGGCGCGCCCGTGAGCGCCGCCCAACCGTGCAGCACGCGCGTGGGGGTGCCGACGACCACCCAGCAGCGCAGGGGCCCGCCGCTGACGCGCACCTCGCTCGCACCCGGCCGGTCGTGCCCCGAGCCCGCGCCCTCCTCGCCCTCCCGCAGCGTCACCCGCCCGTCCCACGAGTTGTCGTGGAAGGCCAGGTGCGTGCCCGCGTCGGACACCACCAGCTGCACCGGCATGGTGATGTAGAGCGGGTCGTCGGCGGGCCCGAAGCTGCCGCGCGGGTCGGTGTTCCACAGCCGGTACGTCCCGTTGCGCAGCCTCGGGCCCGACGCCCGCCCGCCCAGCCCGAAGAACCGCGCGTCGGCCGGCACCTCCGACCGCTGCACCCACCGGGCCGGGCCCCCGCCGACCGGCTCCCACCAGCGCGGCGGCAGGTCCCGCCGCAACACCACCCCGCCCGGCGTACGGATCTCCACGGCGCCGTTCCGCGACACCGCCACCGTCACCCGTTCGGACACCACCCGCCAGCCGCCGCCCTTGTCGGGCTCCAGCACCGCCCGCGGGTCCGGCTCCGGCGGCCGGCCCGCCAGCGCGTACGACGGCAGCGGCTCCGCGCCGTCCCACCCCCAGAACACGGTGCCGCCACTGGAGACGGACACCCGCACCTCGGAGCGGGCGAACCGGACGATCCCGCCCCCCGGCAGCGGTTCGGCACCCTCCGCGGGCCCCGGCACCCGTGCCAGCTCCGCGCCCCGCGGCCGCAGCCCCCAGGCGTCCGTACGCCGCTGCCGCCACGCCGACCGCATCGCCCGCAGCCCCCGTACCGTGCTGAAGATCCTCACCGAGCGCACCAGATCACGACCGTCCATGCCGATCACCCTGCCACCCGCCCCGGGGCACGCAGGGGCCGTTCAGCTGCCGTTCACCCGTGGTGCGAGCACATATTCATCCCGCCGACCATGGGTGGCGAACCCTGGTGCGAACAACGATCACATGGCATCGTCCTGCTCAGCCGCGTCACGCGCACACCCCGCACGTGCGCGCGACCCACGCAGACCCGCGTACAGGGACGTACAGCCAGGGAGCAGCCCCATGACCACAGAGCACGCCCAGCCCGAGCCGCTCTGGCAGCCCGACCAGGACCGCATCGACACGGCCGCGGTCACCCGCTTCCAGGCCTGGGCGGCCGAGCGGCACGGCGCACCCGCCGACGGCGGCTACCCCGCCCTGCACCGCTGGTCGGTCGATCACCTCGACACCTTCTGGCGGGCGGTCGCCGAATGGTTCGACATCCGCTTCTCCACGCCGTACGAGCGCGTCCTCGGCGACCGCTCCATGCCGGGCGCCCAGTGGTTCCCCGGCGCCACCCTCAACTACGCCGAGCACGCGCTGCGTGCCGCCGCCGACCGCCCCGACGCGCCCGCCCTGCTGCACGTCGACGAGACGCAGGAAGTGACGCCCATCAGCTGGGCCGAGCTGCGCCGCCAGGTCGGCGCCCTCGCCGCCGAGCTGCGCGCCCTCGGCGTACGCCCCGGCGACCGCGTCAGCGGTTACCTGCCGAACATCCCGCAGGCCGTCACCGCCCTCCTCGCCACCGCCGCCGTCGGCGCCGTGTGGACCTCCTGCGCCCCCGACTTCGGCGCCCGTAGCGTCCTCGACCGCTTCCAGCAGGTCGAGCCGGTCGTCCTGTTCACCGTCGACGGCTACCGCTACGGCGGCAAGGAGCACGACCGCCGCGACACCGTCGCCGAACTCCGCCGCGAACTGCCCACCCTCCGCGCGGTCGTCCACATCCCGCTCCTCGGTACGGAAGCCCCCGAAGGCGCCCTCGAATGGTCCACCCTCACGGCGGGGGACAGGGAGCCGGTCTTCGAGCAGGTCCCCTTCGACCACCCCCTGTGGGTGCTGTACTCCTCCGGCACGACCGGCCTGCCCAAGGCGATCGTCCAGTCCCAGGGCGGCATCCTCCTGGAGCACTTCAAACAGCTCGGCCTCCACTGCGACCTCGGCCCCGAGGACCGCTTCTTCTGGTACACCTCCACCGGCTGGATGATGTGGAACTTCCTCGTCTCCGGCCTGCTCACCGGCACCACGGTGGTCGTGTACGACGGCAGCCCCGGCTTCCCGGACACCGGCGCCCAGTGGCGCGTCGCCGAGATCACCGGAGCCACCCTGTACGGCACGTCCGCCGCCTATGTGATGGCCTGCCGCAAGGCCGGCGTCCATCCGTCCCGCGACCACGACCTGTCCCGGATCACCTGTGTGGCGACCACCGGCTCACCGCTCCCGCCGGACGGCTTCCGCTGGCTCCACGACGAGGTGCGGGACGACCTGTGGATCGCCTCCGTCAGCGGCGGCACCGACGTGTGCAGCTGCTTCGCCGGCGCGGTCCCCACCCTCCCGGTGCACATCGGTGAACTCCAGGCCGCCTGCCTCGGCACCGACCTCCAGGCCTGGGACCCGCAGGGCAAGCCCGTCGTCGAGGAGGTGGGCGAGCTGGTGGTCACCAACCCCATGCCCTCCATGCCCATCCGCTTCTGGAACGACCCCGACGGCAGCCGCTACCACGACAGCTACTTCGACATGTACCCGGGCGTATGGCGCCACGGCGACTGGATCACCATCACCGACCGGGGCTCGGTCGTCATCCACGGCCGCTCCGACTCCACCCTGAACCGCCAGGGCGTCCGTATGGGGAGCGCCGACATCTATGAGGCCGTCGAACGCCTCCCGGAGATCCGCGAGTCCCTCGTCATCGGCCTGGAGGAGCCCGACGGCGGCTATTGGATGCCGCTCTTCGTCCACCTCACCGAGGGCGCCACCCTGGACGACGGCCTGGTCTCGCGTATCAAGCGGACCATCCGCGAGCAGTTGTCCCCGCGCCATGTCCCCGACGAGATCATCGAGGTCCCCGGAGTCCCGCACACCCTCACCGGCAAGCGCATCGAGGTCCCGGTCAAGCGCCTCCTCCAGGGCACCGACCTGTCCAAGGCCGTCAACCCCGGCTCCGTCGACAACCTCGACCTGCTGCGCTTCTACGAGGACCTCGCCCGAAACCGGGCCCAGAGGATCCGATGACCGCCGACAACTCCTTCTGGACCGGCGAGCGGGTACGGCTGAGGGGCATCGAACCCGAGGACTGGGAGGTGTTCATGGAGTTCGACGCCCACACCGGGCACCAGCGCTCCGTCGACGTCCTCCACCCGCCGCGCTCCGCCGAGCGCTACCACGCGTGGGCGGCCGAACAATCCGTCGCCGCACCGGACGGGGACAACTTCCGGCTGGCCATCGAAGCCCTGGACACCGGCGACCTCGTGGGCAGCCTCTCCACCAACGAGGCCGACCCCCGCACCGGCCGTTTCCGGTACGGCATCGGCATCGTCGGCGAGCACCAGCGACGCGGCTACGCCGCGGACGCCGTGGTGCTGCTGCTGCGCTTCATGTTCGGTGAGCGGCGCTACCACAAATGCGAGGCGGGCATCTACGCGTTCAACGACGCCTCGCTCGCCCTGCACCGCAGACTCGGTTTCATGGAGGAGGGCAGGCTTCGCGACCACGAGTTCTTCGCCGGAAGCCACCACGACCTCGTCATCATGGGCATGACCGCCCCCGAGTTCGCCGGTCGGCACCCCTTCGAAAAGCTCTGACTCAACCGCCGTACATGGCCTCGGACTCGCCCAGCACGTCGGCGAAGTCCGAGGCCAACCGCGCCGCGTCGGCCGGCCGGAGCTCCGCCGTGGTGACCCGTACGGCCGTCGGCGCGGCGATCCGGAACCGGGCTCCGGCCGCGACCCACCAGCCGCACGAGCGCAGTCCGTTGACCACGGCCGACTCGTCACGCACCGGCACCCACACGTTCAGCCCGCTCGCCCCGTGCGCCGCGATGCCACGCCGCTCCAGCTCGCCGATCAGCGCCTCACGCCGCTCGGTGTACGCCGCCTCTGCCCGCCCCACCAGCCGCTGCACTTGCCCGTCCGTCATCAGCCGCGCCACGGTCTCCTGCAGGACGTGACTGATCCACCCCGACGTCAGCAGCATCCGCCCGTCGTGCCGGGCCAACGTCGTCCCGTCGCACGCCAGGCCCGCCCACCGCAGATCGATGCCCAGGTGCTTGGACACCGTCCGCACCTGCGCCCACCGCGGCAGCCCCGCCGCCGCCAGCGAGTACGACGGCGCCCCCGACATGTCCGCGTTGTGGTCGTCCTCGATCACCAGCACCTCGGGGAACGAACCCAGCACGTCCACCAGCGCGTCCCGCCGCTCCCGCGAGAAGCAGGCCCCCGTCGGGTTCTGCCCGCGGGGACTGCACACCAGCGCACGGACCCCCGCCCGCAACGCCGTCCGCAGCGCCTCCGGAACGATGCCGTGGTCGTCCACCGCCACCGGAACCATGCGCAGCCCCAAGGCCGGCACCAGATCCAGCAGGTGATGGAAGCCCGGGTCCTCGACGGCCACCGAGTCGCCCGGCTTCAGCTCCGTCGACAGCAGCCGCCCCATGGAGTCGAGCGCCCCGTGCGCGAACGTCACCCGCTCCGCAGGCACCCCGTCCCGCTCGAACCACGCGCGCGTGAGGTCCTCCAGGGACGCCAGCCGCGGCGACGCCCGATGCGAACCGGGCACCGGCAGCACGGGGGACGGCGGCACCAACCGCGGCAGGAACGCCGGATCGGGATGCCCGCCCGCCAGGTCCCGCACACCGTCGGGCACCCTCGGCGGCCGGCGTGACCCCACCGCCGGCGTCTGCGCCACCACAGTGCCGCCCCGCCCCTTGGTCACCACGATCCCGCGCTGACGCAGCTCCTTGTACGCCGTCGCAACGGTCCCGGGACTGACACCCAGATCGTCCGCGAGCCGCCGCACGGGGGGCAGCGCCGCACCGGGCGCCAGCCCACCGTCCGCCACCGCCCGCTCCACGGAGGCCGCGATTCCTATGGCCGTCGACCCACTGATCGCATATTGTGCTGCCACGTATCGAACTATGTATCAACACAAAATCCACGTCAAGGGGGAACCGTGGACAAGCACAAGCACAAGCACAAGCACCGGACCGCACTCGCCGCCCGCATACCAGGAGGCCGCGACGGCCGCCGCATGCTGCTCATCTCCTTCATCGACAAAATCGGCACCGGCCTCTGGGCGACCGCCCTGCCCCTCTACTTCACCCAGGTCACCGCCATGCCGGTCGCCCACGTCGGCCTCCTCATCGGCGTCTCCGGCGGCATCGGCATCGCGGGCGCCCCCCTCGCAGGACGCCTCGCCGACCGCTTCCCCGTCACCCGCGTACTCGTCGGCGCCCAACTCCTCCGCGCCGCCGCCCTCCTCGCCCTCCTCACCACCCACGACTACGCGCTCCTCCTGGCCTACTCCGCCATCGGCGCCCTCCCGGACCGCGCCGCGGGCGTCCTCACCAAGCTCTACGCGGCCCGCCTCACCGGCCCCGGACGCGCCCGCTACCAGGCCTTCAACCGCACCGTCTCCAACCTCGGCTGGGCCGTCGGCGGCCTGGGCGCCGCAGCCGCCCTGGCCGTCGCCACCACCACCGCCTACCAGACCCTCCTCATCGCCAACGCACTCTCGTACGCCGTCATCGCCGCCCTCACCCTCCGCTGCGCCGAACCCCCGTCCCCCGCCCGCGTCGCCGCCATCTCCACGACCCCGACCCCCGCCGCACCCACCAAGCCCTCCAACCCGTGGCGCGACCGCACCTTCCTCCTCTACACCGCCACCGAAGCCGCCCTCTTCCTCGACGACGCCATCCTCCAAGTCGGCATGCCCCTGTGGATCGTCCACGCCACCGACGCCCCCGTCGGCCTCGCCCCGCTGCTCCTCGTCCTCAACTCCGTACTCGTCGTCCTCTTCCAGGTCCCCCTCTCCCGCTTCGGCACCACCCCAGCCGCCGCTCGCGCCCTCCTCATCCCCCTCGCCTGCCTCTTCACCGTCGGCTGCCTCGCCATGGCCGCCTCGACGGCCGGCGGCCGCTGGACCGCCGTCGCCGCCCTCACCGCGGCAGCCGTCGCCCTCACCTTCGCCGAAATGATCCACGCCACCGCGTCCTGGGAACTCTCCGTCACCCTCGCCCCCGACGACGCCCAAGGCTCCTACCTCGGTGTCCACGGGATCGCCGCCTCCACGCAGCGCAGCGCCGGACCCCTCCTGGTCACGGCCGTCATCACCGCGGGCCCCTTCGCCTGGCCCGCCCTGGGCGCGACCTTCGCCGCCGTCTGCCTCGCCCAGCACCGCCTGGTCCGCCCCCGGCCTCCCCGCCCCCCGCTGTCAGTGCCCCCGATTACTGTGAGTGAGCATCGATGAACAAGGGGGACACATGGCACACACCAGGACCACCACGGCCGTCCGACGCGCACTGCGCCGCGAAGTACCGAGCACCGTCGGCCTCCTCGCCGACGCGCACGACTTCACGGCCATGCGCCACCGCTACCAGAGCTTCACCACCTTCGACGACCACGGCACCTACCTCCACCACGTCGAAAAGCTGCTCAAAACCCTCGCCACCGAAGGCGGACACACCACCGTGGCCCTCTTCGACCCCGAGGACTACGCCCTGTACTGCACCGAGACCGGCCTCGACCCCGACAGCCCGGCCAGCCGCAGCCGCTTCACCGCCGAAATCGCCGCCACCGGCGCCTGCGTCCCCTATACAGGACAGCCCATCGACCGGCTCGTCCCGCTCCTCATCCACCGCGCGGTACGGCAGGCCACCTGGGAATACGCCACGATGCTCCTCACCGACATGGGAGAGTGCGCCGACTGCGGCCAGGACATCGGACGCGCCGCATTCGACCAGGCTTCCCGCACACTCACACGGCTGCTCGAGGAGGCCGGCCCCGGCACCCACCACCTCGTCTGCAGCGTCCCCGCCGACGAACAGCTCCTCGCCGTCCTCCACGCCGAACGGCCACCCACCGGCCCCGCTGTGCTCGACTCCACCGAAGGAGCCGAGTTCGTCACCGTCCTCGCGGCCGGCATCGCGCTCGAAAGCCCCGGAGGCCTCGTCCTCCGCACCACCACCCCCGCCGCACCCGACCGCGTCCACGGCTGGCGCCTCGACCGCGGCCGACTCGTCCCGCTCACCGCGGCCGAGGTGTTCAACGCCTACTGCACCGACGCCGACACCGGAGAGCCCCTCTCACCCGAGCCCAACGTCGACTACCGAGCCGGCTTCGACATCACCCCCGACGACCAAGGAACCACCCACCACTGACACCCACCACCGACCACAATAAAAAAGGGGCTTCCCCGCCCACCGGCGAGAAAGCCCCTCTACCACTTCACCCGGGCACTACTCCCCGGACAGCACCGCCTGCGCGGCCAGCCGCGCCTCCTCGGCCGAGTCCGTGGCCCGCGCGGCAGCCGCCGCCCGCTCACACTGCGCCAGCGTGTACTTCGCCAGCGTCGCGCGCACATAAGGAATGGACGCGGCGCCCATCGACAGGGAGGTGACCCCCAGACCGGTCAGCACACAGGCCAGCAGCGGATCCGACGCGGCCTCACCGCAAACGCCACAGCTCTTGCCCTCGGCCCTGGCCGCCTCGGCCGCCAGCGCCACCAGATCCAGCAGCGCCGGCTGCCACGGGTCCTGCAGCCGCGACACCGCACCCACCTGCCGGTCGGCGGCGAACGTGTACTGCGCCAGGTCATTCGTACCCAGCGACAGGAACTCCACCTCCTGCAGGATCGAACGCGCCCGCAGAGCGGCGGACGGAATCTCCACCATCGCACCGAACTTCGCCTGCAGGCCCGCCTGACGGCACGCCTCCGCGAACGCCCTCGCATCCGTCCGGTCCGCCACCATCGGCGCCATGACCTCGAGGTGCACCGGCAGCCCCTCGGCCGCCTTCGACAGCGCCGCCAGCTGGGTCCGCAGCACCTCCGGGTGATCCAGCAGCGTCCGAAGACCGCGCACGCCCAGCGCCGGGTTCGGCTCATCGGCCGGAGTCAGGAAGTCCAGCGGCTTGTCCGCACCCGCGTCCAGCACCCGCACGACCACCCGGCCCTCGGGGAACGCCTCCAGCACCTTGCGGTACGCCTCGACCTGCTTGGCCTCCGACGGCGCCTGCTTGCTGTCGTCCAGGAACAGGAACTCCGTACGGAAAAGGCCGACGCCCTCCGCCCCGGCCTCGACGGCCGCCGGCACATCGGCCGGCCCACCGACGTTCGCCAGCAGCGGCACCTTGTGCCCGTCGGACGTCGCCCCCGGCCCGGTCGCCGCCGACAGCGCGGCCTTGCGCTCGGCCGCCGCCCGCTCCATCTCCGCACGCTTCTCGGCGCTCGGCTCCACGAAGATCTCACCCGTGCTGCCGTCCACCGCGATCACGGTGCCCTCGGCCAGCTCACCGGCCCCCGGCAGCGCCACCACGGCCGGCACACCCAGCGCCCGCGCCAGGATGGCGCTGTGACTGGTCGGCCCGCCCTCCTCGGTCACGAAACCGAGCACCAGCGTCGGATCCAGCAGCGCCGTGTCGGCCGGCGCCAGGTCCCGCGCGATCAGCACATACGGCTCGTCACTGTCCGGTACACCCGGCATCGGCACACCCAGCAGCCGCGCCACGATCCGGTTCCGTACGTCGTCCAGGTCCGCGACCCGCCCCGCCAGATACTCCCCGGCACCGGCCAGCAGCGCCCGGTACGCGGCGAACGCGTCATACACGGCCCGCTCCGCCGTGCTCCCCACAGCGATACGGCGCTCCACGTCGGCCATCAGCTCGGGATCCTGGGCCATCATGGCCTGTGCCTCGAGCACGTGCTGTGCCTCGCCACCGGCCAGATTGCCGCGCGCGATCAGATCAGCGGCCACAGCCACGACGGCCTGGCGAGCACGCCCCTGTTCGCGCTCCGCCTCCTCGGCCGGGATCTGCTTGGCCGGCGGCTCGAGGACCGCCGTTCCCATGTGGCGCACCTCGCCGATCGCCACACCGTGGCTCACGCCGACGCCCCGCAGCGTTGTCTCCATTACACCTGTCTCCGATTGAGCGGCGGCCGGAGCCGCCACGTTGAAATGTCCCGACCCGTGCCGTCACACGACGGCAGTGACGTCACTGCCAGGAGAAGAGGGAGTCGCCGGCCTTCACAGCGCCGGCCTCGACGAGGTCGCCCAGCGAATCAGCGGTGGCCTCCAGGGCCACGATCGGGCAGATTGGCGACTTGCCGGCCGCCTCGACGGCCGCGGGGTCCCAGCGCACGACGGCCTGCCCGCGCGTCACGGTGTCCCCCTTGTTCACGAGAAGCTCGAAGCCCTCGCCATTGAGCTGCACGGTGTCGATCCCGAGGTGCGTCAGCACCCCGTGGCCCTCGCCGTCGACGACCACGAAGGCGTGCGGGTGAAGGGAAACGACGATGCCGTCCACGGGCGCCACGGCCGCCGAGGCCTCACGCACCGGATCGATGGCGGTACCCGGTCCGACCATCGCGCCGGAGAACACCGGGTCGGGTACAGCGGCAAGTCCGATGGCGCGGCCCTCGAGCGGCGACGTCACGGTGGTCATGGGGAGCCTCCCAGGGGGTGGAGATTCTGTGTCGCCGTCACTGCCTGTCCTGGACGGCGTACTGATCAGAAGCGTATGTCATGAGAAGTCCGGGTTCGCCCGAAAGTTCCAGGTTGGCGGGCCTAGGGACCACCGGAAGCGATTTGCCTCAACTACCAACGGGCGGTAGGGTCGTACCCCTGCTTGGCCACGACGCAACTCTGAGTCGGAGGCCGGCAGCGACTCTCAAGCCGGATCCTAACTGGTCTACACCACTGGTCTACACCTCTGTGTCCATCAGGTGGCGGTCAGGAGGACGGAAAAAGGCTGATAGAGTCGGATCCGCCGGAAAGGGAAACGCGAAAGCGGAGAACAGCCCGGCAGCCCGCTCCAGCGGGTGGCAGAAACGGAAAACGGATCTGCTAGACTGGAAACAC
>NZ_JBVJAH010000024.1:91265-96278 GCF_055590785.1 Streptomyces sp. NPDC041796 | reverse complement strand
ACAGGGCTCCCTGGCGAACGAGTTGAGACGTGAGATCTCTCGCTCAACCGTCCGGGAGCCTTGTCCGTTACGAGCCCACGCCTGTCACCCGATCAGTGGCCAACTCGAAGAAGCTCAATGGACGCCGTAGGCCAACTACAGGTAGTGGGAGCGCAGGCGAGGGCGGCTCCGCCGCGTCCGGCAAGAACAGCCCGCCCTCTCGATCCGCCGACACCAGCAGCAAGGGCTCCCAGGCGCCGGCCAAGCTGACGGCTGAGGAGCGGAAGATGAGGACGGCGGTCCTCGAGCTGCTGCCGGCGGACTTCTGGGAGGCGCTGGGGCCCGTGATCCCGACGAATATCGGCCGGGCCGTGATCGACGCTCTCGGTGCCGGGACGCCCCGGGAGCGGACGCCCCGGGAGCTGGTGGAGTACCGGTTCCTGCCTCGCTGGCGGGGTTACTGGGCGACCCGGTTCTACACCGGGGAACTGACGCCGGAACTCGGCGGCGGAAAGCGCAAGAGGCCGTTCGGTCCGCTGACGCAGATGCTGGCCGACACCGCCGAGTGCGGGAACCTGTGGTGCGAGGACCGCCACGACTTCGTCACCGGTACCGCGTGCACGCAGTGCGAGATGCGGAAGACCGACCAGAGGGCCGACCGGACGCGCGGGAAGGAGGCGCCACCCGACGCCCCCTCCGAGGCCGGGCTCCCGTCGCAGCGGGCCGCAGAGCCGCGCCGGGAACCGCTGCTGAAGAACTGCGCCGAGCCGAGCTGCTCGCAGTCGATCCCGTTCAAGGCGACGGACCCGCTGTGTGCCGCCTGCCAGGAGGAGGCGGCGACCGCCGCGAAGGCTGCCCGCGAGGCCCTGGACGCGTGGGACGCCAAACCGGCCCTGCAGAGCGCGACCGCGGAATCGCCAGAGGAGGACGCTGACGAGACCGCCCGGCTCCGCGCGCGGTACGCCGCCAAGTACGGCACGCCCGAACAGGTCGCCGCGTACTGCGGCAACGCACCTTTCTGACGACGACGATGGGCCTGGGTAGGAACGCGACACTTGCTTCCTGCCCAGGCCGGAGGGGGCTCCATGAAAGATGATCAGAGTTCGTTCGGTGACGCCTTGCCCCTTGAGGGGGCGCTGGAAGCGGCTCTCCACCGAATTGATACTGCGGGAGACCGACCGCTGGTCGGTCTCCCCACAGGCTTCACCGACCTCAACGGCTTGACCGGCGGGTGGCTGGGCGGGCAGCTCGTCGTCATCGCCTCACGCCCCGCGATGGGGCGCAGCACTCTGTTGCTGGACATGTGCCGTGAGGCAGCGGTCAAACAGCGTGTGCCCACCCTCCACATCAGCCTGGAGCACGGCGTCACCGAGTCGACCCTGAAGCTCGTCTCTGCCGAGTGCCGAGTCGCCCTCCATCACCTCAGGTCGGGCACTATGACCAACGAGGACTGGAGCCGGCTGCAAAGGCGCCTGCCTCAGGTCGCGGACGCGCCTTTGTACTTCTGGGCCCCGAGCAGACTGACCGCCGCCGAGATCAGTGAGCAGGCCCGTGAGGAGGTGGAGAACCGGAAGGTCGGCATGATCGCTATTGATGGCCTACAAGACATCCGACCTGAGAAACGCAGCGACCTGTGGGAACGCGAGGTCGGCGATGTCGTGCGCGACCTCAAGGCCCTGGCCCGGGAGCTGGACGTTCCGATCGTCTGTACCTCGCACCTGAACCGGGCGCCCGAACAGCGCCTGGACCGGGTTCCGATGTTGGATGACCTGCGTGAGTCCGGGGCCATCACCTTCGCGGCCGACATCATCATTCTGCTGTTCCGGCCGGACGCGTACGAGAAGGAGACCCCGCGCGCCGGCGAGGCCGACTTGTGGCCAAGCACCGTGACGGCCCGACCGCCACCATCCTGTGCGCTTTCCAGGGCCACTACAGCCGCTTCGTGGACATGGCGCAGACGTGAGCACTACTGCTGGCCACCCATCCCCTAGCCGGGCGGGTCCGCTCGGGCAAATCAGCTTGTTCCGGGGACAGACCGCTAGCCAGCGAAGGAAACTTCCCGCATGACACAGCCTGACACCCCTTGGCCTGACGTCAGCGACATGCTCGATCTCAGGCCTGGCACCGTCACCACCATCGCGTCCCTACCGACCGCTGGCCGAGCTACGTTCACGCTGAACATGGCCCTACATAACGCCCTGCAGGGCACGTGCACGCTCTACTCGTCGAGCGAGCTGGTCGCTGACTCGTTGACGGAGAAGACGATCAGCGCCATGTATGGGATCGACCTACGGCACCGTGAGGTTCCGCTGGGCGGGTGGGACGTCTTCAAGAGCCGGACGACAGCAGAGATGGAGTCGACACCGCTCCTATTGCAGCAGGTCATCGACGACGAACCACGCGAAGCCTTCACCTCTGGCGCGGTGTACGGGCAAGGACGGGGGCACCGGGTCGCACTGTGGTTCCTGGACGCCATCGCCCACTTCACCAAGTTCACGGACCAAGGACGTGACTTCGACAGGTCCATGCAGACGGTTCGGCATATCGCCGAGGAGGCGCAGATCCCGGTGGTGCTCACGGCTCGTGCTGAAAACGACGCGGAAGAGGAGCCGCTCGCCGTGCAGCACATCGACGAGGCGATCGTCCGACAATCCGATCACGTGCTGGTCTTGCATCGGGAGGGGATCTACTGGCAAAGCGGTCCCGGATCCAAGACGGCTACCGTGACCCGGCTGAAGCCCGAAGGGGGAGCGCCGGCCGTTCTCAAGTTCCATCCCCGTCTGTGCCGGTTCTCCGCCCACGCTGACTAGCACGCCTGCGCGTGTAAACCCCGGCCCCCGCCGGGCTCGCGTGGCGGTCACGCTGACGCGCCCCTGCCGTGCCCGCTACGGTGAGGGGCGCACCCCGACCGCGGAGGAACCCATGGCGCATCTGGTCTTCGACCCTGACGAGCAGCAGCAGCTCCGCGACGCCGCCCGCACCGAGTTCCCCGGCAACCCCGCCCTCGCCTACGTACTGGAGTCTCTCGCGTCGGAGGGCATCGACCTCGACTCGTGCCGGGACTGGGAAGACCTCCGCCTCGAGGCCGGCCTGCCCCCGCGCACCGATGACGAGGCCGACGTTGCCTAAGCATGCACGCGGTCGGCGGCCGCGGATCGTGTTCGTCGAGCCGGCCGAGACCCAGCTGCGCACCCTCACCACCGCCCAGGCCGCCCGCCTCGACACCGCGCTCAGCGTGATCGGCGCCGACCCCGGCGCGGTGAAGCCGCACGCGACCGCCCCGTCGCTGCATGACTACCAGCACGACGGACTACGCGTGGTGTTCTACGCGACCGCGCTGGGCAGCATCCTCATCGTCACGTACGTCGAGGTGGACTGACGGCGCCCAGGCGCTGCCTGGGGGCTGGTCGGGACCTGATCGGTGGTCTTCCTTGTGATGCAGCCCACAGGGCGCCGCCCCGGGCGGTAGCCGGACGGTGAAAGTTTCGGGTCGGTTGTCAATGCCGGGGTCTACCGTGGATGGCCCTTCCTCTACGCCCGAGGGGAGCGACCCCGCTCATGGCGAACCGCGTATGGCACACCCTGCTCAAGATCGAGATTGCCCCCGGCCGTGAAGACCTCGGCCGCCCTGACATGCCCGGCCTGTGGGACTTCCTGTACCAGCAGGACCGCGATCACTCCGCCCAAGGGGTGCCTGTGAACAAGCGCGGGCTGCAGTGCGCCGGCGTATGCCGGGACCGTGGTGTGGTCGCCTGGATGTACCTGCGGCAGCAGGCCAACGGGCGCCGGGAAGCCGTCCACGAGCACGCAGAGGACGCGGACCGGCACACGAGGCCGATGAGCGACGAGCACAAGGCCTACCAGGAGCGCATCGTGCGTACCGCTCAGTCGGCAGGCTTCAGCGCCGACACCGAGGTGCGTACCGGTACGGGTCCGCGGGGGTGGGTGAAGACGGACACGCTGGTCGACGGTGCGGACGGGCGCCGGATCGGCTGGGAAGTGCAGCTTTCGTCGACGAACACGAGCGGCCCGAAGAGCGTGCGGTCGCGGGCCGACAAGGCCGCGAAGTACGGGATCACCCCGGCGTGGCACACCGATCGCATGGACTTCGCGCGGCGCAACGACACCCAGTGGACTCGGAGTGACAAGCTCCCCGCCTACGTCATCGCGAAGACCGGTGACCTGCGCGTCGTCTCGGGGTTCCGAGCGCTGGACATCTGGCGCTGCGACCGGACCGCGGATTACCGGTGCCCGGACGGCAAGTACAGCGGGTGCGGTCAGATGCACGCCACCCCGAAGCCCCGTGACATCTTCTTCGACGATCTGGTGCGCAAGACCGCAGCCGGTCTCGTCGTACCGCTCGAGCACCTCGTCGGTCGTACGATGCAGCGCTTCTGGGTGACGGACACCGACCGGGAGCGGTACTACGACGCCGTGGGCCAGCCGCCGCCGGGCCTGCTGGAGTCCGTGCCGCAGCAGCGCGGGCACGGCAGCCAGGACGGGCCGACGTGCCGGCCCCAGGTGACGCTGACGCGAAGCAGTGTCGTGCTCGACTGGACCTCGCGGGAGCACTGGTCGGACATCACGCAGCCGTGTGGCTTCTGCCGCAAGCCGACCAACCTGGTAGACGACTGGGGCGCGCCGACGCACAAGGTCTGCCGGGAAGCGGCCGAGGAGCGGCAGGCGCTGCGCAAGCGATGACTGGTACGGACCCCGGTGGCGTGGGGTCGCCACCGGGGTATTCGCCCCCTTGCCGCCCCCGCCCGGCACCGTCACCGTCGGTATCGAGTCATCGAGCCGAGGGGGAACACATTGGCCAACCCGCCCGCACCCACACCCCACCCCATCACCCAGTGGACCGGCCGCGCCCTGCTGTGGTGGGCCCGCATCCTCCAGAACACCGTCGCAGGCGGCCCCCGCCGCAAGGCCCACGTCGCCCGCCGGAACGCCGCCATGCGCGCCGCCCACGCCCGCGGAATCGACCGCGACACCATCACCCGCACCATCGGCCTGTCCGGCGAGCAGGTACGCAAG
>NZ_JBVJAH010000024.1:0-91176 GCF_055590785.1 Streptomyces sp. NPDC041796 | reverse complement strand
AGGTACGCAAGGCGCTGCGCGGGGAGCCGACCACCGACTAGATGCCGGGTACGATCCGGCCCGGGCGGGTTCACCACCCGGTGTACGCCTTGTCAGCCCCGCCCATCGTGCCCCCGGTCTCCGCGCTCTGGACCCGGGGGCACGCGCTTGCCGCGCCGGTTACTCGTCAGCGATGTCCAGGGCGCGGCGCGCTGCGAGCAGGAACGGGCGCTCGGCATCCCACAGCTCGTGCTCGTCCATCGCCTCCTCCATCGCTGAAACGAACCTGCCGGCCGCTCCCACGACTTCGCTGGGGCCTTCGAGGTGGATGAGAGACATCACCTCCTGCACGCGCCGCTCCGCCTCGCGCCTCTCCTCAGCAGTCCGCCGCGGCATCTGGCCGACCTGGATGAGCTGTACGTAGACCTGGCGGCGGATGTCCTGTGCCCGGGCACGCCGCTGTTCGTCGAGCGAGGCCTGGACGGTGGCCAACAGCGCGTCGGCCTCTTCTACGCGACCGCGCTCGGCAGCATCCTGATCGTCACCTACGTCGAGGTCGACTGACGGCGCCTAGATGGGCTCGCCGTACTCGGCGACGTACGCCGCGTAGTTCTCCGCGAGGATCGCCTGGCCGGCCTCTGCGGTGAGGTGTTCGATCGTGGAAACGGCTGGCACCTGCCGCCCGTCGACGGTGGAAGTGAGCAGTTCGATCCGGCGGGCCAGTTCGGCGACGACGCTGGGGGCGGACTCGACCAGCAGCCTCCCGTCCCGCCACGAGAACTGCGGCGACCGGCCGATGCCGGTGCTGCGGATGCGCGTCGCCAGGGAGGGGCTGTACGGCAGCGTCGGGTTCTCCGTCAGCAGCAGGTACACCCGCTTGGTGTCTCCGCCGTAGCCCACCAGGCCCGTGCACGGCTTGATCGGTCCGTCCGTATCACGGGCCACCACCTCGTAGACCCTGCACTCCGTACACCGGAACAGGTCGGTCAGCTGTTCGTACTCGAACTCGTGGCCGCCGAATCTGTCATCCAGCGTGGTGATGTCGGCTGTCGCGTCTGCGGCGGCGCGGCCGCCCGCGGCGTCGCGGAGGGCCCGGGTGTACTTGCCGCCCTCGCGTGCGGCCTCACGGGCACGCTGCGCGGCGGTGGACTGCTTCTTCGGCACGGTCAACTCCAGCCTGGCGGGCTCCCACGCTCCCGCCGGCGAGGACAGGGCCGGACGGTCTTCTGTGCTTCTGCGCGGGCCCCGTAGGACCTTGGCCGACTGGGCTCCGGGCGGCGTGGGCGCTCGGGCGGCGGCGGACGGCAGTACGCGTCTGGCCGTGGTGTGGTTCCACGGTAGGGCATCGCGCCCGCCGACCATCGACTAGATGCCGGGTACGATCCGGCCATGTTCCGGCCGGTGAGCGCCTAGAGGTCGATGAGGGCCCAGCGGCGGCGACCGGCGCCGTCGCGGTCGGTGTCGACGCCGCAGGAGACGACACCGGTGGCGGCGAGGTCGTGCAGTAGCTGCTCGTCGGGGGTGTCCTGCGCGGGCTGGTGGGACAGGACGAGGATCAGGGCCTGCTGGTCCTGGTCGGCGAGGTGGACGCTGATGCGGGCACCGTCGTCGGCGAGCGCCGCGTTTACGAGCCGGGCCGTCAGGGCGGCGGCGTGTTCGGCGCGGGCCGGGCGGTAACCCCAGCCGGCCAGCTTCTCCTGAACGTTCCGCGACGCCTTCGGGCCGGCGGACTTGTGTGCCCACGGGGCGGCGTCGAGGGTCCAGTTCGCGGCGCGGCGGTTCGCGATCCGTGCGCGGAGCCGGGGCTGCGCCGCCACCGCGGCACCCGGCCCGGTTCCGGGGCGGGCGGGGTCGTGACGCGTCTCCGGGCGCGGCGCCTCGACCGGCTTTTTCGGCGGTGGTGGGGTCTTCGGCGGGTAGTCCGGACGGTGCGGCCCGTCTTCCACGTCGATCGGCAGTGCCACAGCAGCCTCCCCGGGCCGGCCGTACCCCGCATGCAGGGTCTTGCCGTCATGGTAGGCGTCCGGGCGCGGCGTGGTGACGGATCGTCGGGGGTTACGTCGCGCTGCTCACGAGTCGGCACAGTTCCTCCGCCGCCGACCACGGGACACGGCTGGTGTGACCGCCGTCGTGGAGCAGTACCAGGTCCGGCTGTGTGGCCGAAGGGCTCTGGGCGATGTACGCGTCGAGGTCCTTGCGCAGCTCAACAGACCGAGAGATGTGGTCACCGTCCGGTGAGCTTGCGGTGCAGTAGTCCAGCAAGCACCAGCTTGGGTGCTGTGAGTCGCCTGTCGTCGTCATACGGCGGATTGTCCGCCTGACAGGTGTACAGGCGGCTTGTTCGCTCACGCGCGAGTCCGATTTGGGGCCATGTGGGGGAGCTGGTGACGCGGGCCCGGCGATCGAGGCGGCACCGGGCCCGCGCGTGCACCCACCGGTCAACGAGCACGCTGGCCCGAGGTGTCGCCCAGCCGCCGTCCGGGTGGCATCCTGGCGGACGGCAGGGGCATCAACCACCCATTGCGTGTTGATGGCAGCAACCCCTGTCGCGTGGGGCCCTGGCCGATGGCCGGGGCCCTTCCGCGTGACCGGGGGAATACGCGGGCGGCGCGGTGTCAGGGTGGGGGTGTTCCTCTGCACCAAGCGCCCCCTGTTCCCTGGGGAAATGCTGACCAGCCCCGGCCACGCACGGCCGGGGCTGAGTTGTCCCACCCCACCCCACCCCACCCCGTATAACGCATTGCTTACGCCATGCAATATAGGTAGGCTTAGCACCCACCCCCACACCGTCAGCCGACGACCAGGGGCAACCCCCACACACCACCCACGCCACCCTGGAACCCGCGCCCCCTCCACCCAGGAGCCGCCCTCATGGACATCCCCGAACCCGTCGTCCAAGCCGTCGAGTACACCGTCAACTGCCTCCCCGAGAGCGACATCAACGCCTCCGGATTCGAAATCCGCGTCCAGTACCGCGGCGCTGGCCGGTACGCCGTCATCCGACACGGCGCCATGTGCCTCGGCGCGGACGGCACCTGGGACCACGGGGTCAAGGAGTACGACCGCGGCAGCGCATGGCTCGACGCCCACCGGTTCGACCTCGACACAGCCCTGAAGCTCGCGCGGGAACAGGCACCGCTGGTCACCGTGAACGGCTACACCGTGGCCGACGCGCTGCGCCTGGCCGCCGAGGACGAGGCGTGACCGCCATGGCAAGCACACCACACCGGCCCGCTTGATCCGGATACCGCCCGCCACGCGCACAAGGAGCAGCACATGCCCACCTGGTCCGCCCGGAAAATCACCAGCACCCGGTACGAATGGGAAGTCCCCGCCGCCCAGCCCTGGGGCGCCTTCCTCGGCGACGTCCAATCGGCGATCCTCACCGCCTCGAACGCCTACCGCGCAGAGCACAGCATGGCCGACGGGGCGCCGCTCTGGGACGACGCGCTGCGGTTCCACGTCACCGACGACGCGATTGTCATCAGCTTCACCGTCGAGGACCCCGCCCCGTGATCGCCGTGCCGCTGATCGTCCTCGCCACCGCCATCCCCCTCGCCCACGCCCTCCACCCGCCCACCCGAAAGGCCAGCCGATGACCGACGACCGACCGGCCCGCACAGCCGTCTACAGCGACCTCATGTGGCCCGACTGGAACCCTCGCAGCGAGTCCTACGGCCTTGGCGACGTCATCAAGGCGAACGCCATGCTCGACGCCCTCGACGCCGAGGCGCTCGCGCCGGTGCTGCGGATCGTGACCGAGACCGTGATCGAGGCGAACGACGTGGGCGGCATCGACCTGAACGACCTCGTTGACCGGCTCGCCGCCGCCGGGTACCCGCTGCCCGACGCGGACGACACGGACAAGGCCGAAAGGATCGCGCCCCGATGAAGGCCCTGACCATCCGCCAGCCGTGGGCCGGCGCCATCGTCCACCAGACCAAGAGGGTCGAGAACCGCTCCTGGCCCCTGCCCGCCAAGCACACCTGCACCCCCGTCCTCCTCCACGCCGCCGCCCAGCCCGACAAGGACGCCGTCGTCTACGGCCCCCGCCTCGACGTGTACAGCGCGATCGTCGGCACCGCCACCTTCACCGGCCACCACCTCGCCGACCAGGACGGCACCTGCTGCGGCCCCTGGGGCTTCCCCCTCACCTACCACTGGGAGCTCGACAACGTGACGGCCCTCGCCGAGCCGGTGCCGTGCAAGGGCGCCCTCAGCTTCTGGACCCCGCCCGACCACGTGCTGCTCGCCGTCCAGCACCAGCTCCAGGAGGCCGCCGCGTGACCGCGCCAGACGACCCGTCCTGGAAGTGGGAGTTCCGGTGCGAGGACTTCGTCTACGCCCGCCTCGCCGAACAGCAGATCGCCGCCGAAGCCCTCCCGCCCGGCCCCACCCGCGAGGAGGCCCTCAGCAACGTCGACACGATGTACCTCATCGCCTCGCAGCACAACATCTGGGTCAGCATGCGCGGCCAGTCCGCCGGCCGCTGCATCACCTGCTCTCCCGCCGACGGAGGCGTCCCCTGCTACACCATGCGCGGCCTTGCCCGCCTCTGGCGCACCCACCCCGACTACCGGCCCGGCTGGAACGAGCACATCGACGCCCCCGGATCCAGCAGCGGCGCCACGTACGAGGAGTACAAGCAGCGCACCACCGTCTTCACCCGCGTCGAAGCCGCCTTCAACGCCTTCCACGCCCGGTTCGACCTGCGCCAGGGCGCGGTCGGCGAGTACTGGCAGTGCAAGGCGTGCGGTGCGCGCGGGGAGGAGCAGCGCCCGATTCCGGGGGCGTACGACTATCCGTTCGCCATGACGGACGGCCCCCGCGAACACCCCATCTGCCCCGAGAGGACCACGCCGTGACCGAGCTTCCCGAGCCGCTGGTCGCCTACCTTGAGCAGCGCGACACCGAACGCGCCAACGCCGTCCGGGAGAAGCTGGACTCCCTCACCGACTGGGAACGCACCCTCATCAAGGACGCCGCCGTCATGGGTTTCGTCGAGGGCATGCGGCACCCGCAGGGCGAGGAATACCCGGGCGACGTCAACGTCGTGCCCCTCGTCATCGACGCGTGCCTGTCGCCCGCGTTCGCCGACCTGTACCCGGGCATCAACACGAACACGAAGCCCACCGAGACCGAGCAGCGCACCCTCACGTACGAGCGCAGCATGTACGCGGCCGCGATCCGGCAGCTCATTCTCCAGGTCAGGCAGACCGCGTACGTGTGGTCGACGACCCTGCCGGAGACAATCCCGACCGCCGAGGTCGCCAAGGCGCTCAGCTTCCTCTGCTCGCCGGTCCCCCTGCCCGAGGACCTGCGGGACGACCTGTGGCAGCGGATCGTCGGCGCCTACTACGTGCGGTTCGAGAACGACGGGCACCCGGAGGACGCGCAGGCGGCCGCGGACGTCGCCAGGAACATCGTTCAGCCCGAGCTGGAAGACCTGCGTGCCGAGGTGGAGCGCCTCCGTAGCGAGCTGGAGCAGGCCAGGAACGAGGGCAAGCACCTCGCCGACGAGGGAGGAGCCTGACGTGACCCGCCTGACCTCCGCACCGGCGCCGGCCGCCGAGCAGCGGCCGAAGCGGACCTTCCCCGAGCTGGTCACCGCGATCTACGAGGACCCCCGAGTCGGCCACGAGGCCCGCGAACTCCTCCTCGCCGTCGCCTACGCCGTCGACCTCGCCAAGCGCGAGGACGGCGTCAGCGTGTTGAAGGTCGCCCGCCGCAAGCTCGGTGTCGAGCGCGGCCGCCAGGCCCGTTACGACCGGCTGGTCGCCGACGACGCACCCCGCTACGAACCGCCCCGCGAGGCCGACGACTGGTACCCCTCCGCCGCCCCACGGTGTGAAGGGCCCCGGCTCCGCCCGTACCGGCCCCGCGCCTACAAGCCCCGCACCAAACCCGATCTGCCCGAGCCGACCCGCCTCAACTCCCGGAGGCCGGCGCCCCTCCCACCCGAAATCGCGGCGCTCAAGGCCGAAGCCATGGCCACCTACACCCCGCCCCGGGACTGGCGCACCGAGGACGGTGTCTGCGGTGCCCACTCCCACCACCGCGTCCTCGAGAAGGACCCCCGCACCGGATGGGTCACCGCGCACTGGTTCTGCAAGCGCCACAAGGACCACGCCGACCGGGTCACCGAACAGGTCCGCGCCCAGAACGAACAGGCACCCGAGCCGATCCCGAACACCGGCGGACTCCTGCCCTGCTACTTCAAAGCCGACTGGGCGAAGGTCTACGAGCGCTACCGGCCCGGCTGGACAGCGCCGGTGTACGGCGTGTGCGCCGACGACTGGCCCGCCGCGGACGCCCTGACGGTCCGCCCGTCCCGGCACTCGCGCCTCCGGGTCATCGGCGGCAGCCCGGAGGACGCGGGTGACGACGCCTGAGACGCGGGCCCGGATCCGGGGCGTGGAGCAGCAGCTCGCCGCCCCCACCCCGCCACCCCTCACCGGCCAGACCGAGATCCCCCTCACCTGGCAGCAGACCGAACTCTGGGACCCTTCCCCAGCCGACCACGAGCAGGAGCAGCCGTGACCGAGCCGGAGCCCACCACCACCGACCCCGTCACCCACGACTACGGGCCCGGGCGCCGCTGCTGGGGCCACGACTTCACCATCAGCCGCGTCATCGACAACGGGCAGAAGCTGCAGGCCTCCGGCTGGGGCCCCGCGCTCGGCCGCCAGATCCGCACCGGCGACTACCTCCTCCTTGAGCAGTCCGGCGGCCGCACCACCCGCTACCGCGTCCAGGACGTCACCTACAGCCTCGACCCGGCCGACATGTGGCACGCCACTCTCACCTTCGCCCCCCGCCAAGCCACCCTGAAGGACTGACCGTGGCCGACCAGCCGACCGACGACACGCCGCCGGCCAGCCGCGAGGAGCATCTGGCCGCGCTGGCGGACGAGCTGTGCCGCACGTACACCGTGGGCATCGGCCTCGCCGAGCTCGAACAGGCCGACCCCGAACAGGCCCAGGAGCATCGCGACGCCGCCCACAGCCTCCTGACCTGGATCGAGGAGCGGCCCCGGGACGAACGGCGTACGGCATACCTGCGGGGCTACGACCGCGGCCGCGAGGTCCAGAAACGGCGCACAGCCGAGGACGTGGCGCGTCTCGAGGCGGAGGTCGCCGAACTGCGGCAGGAGCGTGACCCCGAAGGGCTCCGGGCCCGGATCCGATCCCTTGAGTACGCCCTGCGCGGCGTGGACACCCACCTGATGGGCCGCGACCGCCACCGGCACGGCGCCGTCCCGGACTGGAAGGCCCTGGCCGGCGAGTACCTGGCCACCGCCATCAAGGCGCAGCGTGAACTCGCCGAGCTGCGAGGACACCAGCCGTCGGACGCGGCGGGGCCGCAGAGCAGCGCCTGACCGGGCGGGTCAGGCCGCGCCGGCCCGCCCCGCCCGCCGGTCCTCGTCCACCAGCGCCCGATCGGGACTCCGCACCCACTTCGCGACCAGCGCCGCCAGCGTCGGCGCACCCCACGCCTCCCGCAGATACGACACCTCCTGCGACAGACGCCGCGGGCTGATGCCCAGCCGGGATGCCGTCACCCCCTGCAACACCCCCAGCTCCGCATCCAGGAGGATCTCCCGCTGCAGAGCGGTCGTCCGCAGCGGTGCCCCCGCACCATCACCCCCGTCGTCCGACGGGCGGCCTTCGCCCTGCCACGGCTCCGAGCGGCGCCACACGTCCTCGAACACCTCCACGATGAACGCCACCACACCACGGTCTTTCACGTGCCGCGCCGCGCGCTGCCTGGCGCCCTGCACCGCATAGTCCGTGATGAACGCCTGGCTGCGGTCGATGATCACCATCTTCTGGAACGGCCCGATGTGCGTGCGCAGCTGCGCGCCCCGGACGGACATCTGCGCGGCGTAGGTGCGGGTGACCTGGTCGTCGCGGACGGTGTCCCGGTACAGGGTGCGCAGCTCCATCCCGCGGGCCAGGGCGCCGCCATCCCGGACGAGGGCGGCTTCGATCTGTTCCCGGGTACGGCCGCCGCCCGGCTGTGCCGTGAGCAGCTCGCACCGTGCGCTGGCGACCGCGGCCGCGATCCGGGCGTTCACGATGGCCGGATCGGCGAGGAACTCACTGCCCGGGCCCGACCACCACTTCGACCGCTCGAACTCCGGCAGAAGCTCATCCGCGACCTTGGGGGCGTCGACCAGGTCCCGGGCCGCGGCCGCCAGCTGGGCCAGGCCCTCGTCGCGGTGCCGGCGTACGGCCTCGGCCGGGTCCAGCACCACCGGCATGCCCTGATCGCCCCCGGGCCGGTCGGTCTGGACGGCGATCAGCCGCCATGCCACCAGTTCCTCCAGCACCCCGGCCTCGGCGTCGACATCGACCTTGTCTCCCCGGGCGATCCGCCCGTACAGCTCGCGCGCCTCCCGCGACAGCCGGCCCGCACCCATGCCTGACACCCGCACCCCCACACCCTCCACGTGGTGACACCCGTCACAGGTATGCGGCTGTTCGCACTGCGATCAACCGCACGCCGAAATGGTTGAACCCGGCACGTTAATCCGTGAGCGTACATGCGAGGAACCTCCCCGTAACCAGGCATTTCCTCCTCGAAAACAACTCCCGTTCTGCCAGCGAGAGTTGACCAGGGGTCGCAGCAGGAAGCGTCTGGTTACGGGGAGGCGCAGCACCCTCGCCCCGCCGGACAGGCCCGTGCAACCCTGAACCGGCCGCCCCCTCCACCACCCGCACACCGGAAGGGACCCGCTGATGAGCCCTCGTCACGCCCTGGCCACCCTCGCCCTGATCACCGCCGCCGCCCTCGGCGCCACCACCGCGCCCGCCGCCGCAGCAACGCCCGCCGACACCCCGCCGGCCGCCGCCCAGGGCGACTCCATCTGGAGCGCCCCCGCCGACATCGTTACCGCCCTCCTCGGGCCCCTTGGAGACTCCATCTGGTAGGCCGTCGCCCCCAGCGGCGCCGGGGCTGTCAGTGCCTCGTGCCACCCTGGATGGAGGGCGCCTGGCGGTGCCCATCACGAAGCCGATGCCACCGCCAGGCTTTCCCACCTGACAGGATTTCGGCATGGCGACCGAAATCACGAAAGACGATCTCGTCGAGCTGAAGGAGTTCATCGACGCCCGAGTGAGCGAGGAGCTGGAGGAGGCTGGCGGCATTTCCTACTGGCTGGGCCAGGGGGTGACGATCCGCCCCGGCATTCCCAGGAGCCTGCCGGAGGGAAGCCAAGCGGCTGCGAAGGCCGGTGTTCAGACCTGGATCGCCGAACACGGACCAAAGCAGGCAGCCGCTGTCTTCGGAGCGCTCTACGGCCTGGTGAGCGAGGCGGTGAGCAGCGTCAACACCCTGCCGGACCAATACACTCACCGCCGATACGGTCTCTGGCTGTACCTGGTCCGGATCGCGCGGCTGTGGAAGGACCACCCAGACTTCAAGGCCAATTGGGGCGAGGAGTAGCCTCGCCGGTCCCCCTTGAGCGGGGGCAATGCCAGGCTGAAATGTGCCCAGCATGGGGTGTATGCCTTTTCCCCAAGCTCGCCGCATACGCCGCCCCGCCACCCTCCTCGCCGCCGCCACAGCGCTCGCCGCGCTCCTCGCCGCGCCCACCCCCACTGCCACCGCCGCGGCAACCGGGCCCGTCTACGAGGGCCGCGGCTGGCGCATCAACACCGCCCGCGGCATCCACAGCCTCCACCCCGACCCGTACACCGTCGTCTTCGCCGACGCGGCCGCGCGCACCGCCCTCACCCCGTACCTCACCAAGCCCACCGCACAACTCACCACCGTCACCGGTGTCACCTTCACCGTCAGCACGGTCATCGACACCACCCCGCCCGAACAATGCCCGCCCCGGCACCGCATCGTCATGCACTACACCCCCCAGCCCTACGGCAGCCCCGGCCTGTCCCAGGCCAAGACCTGCTACGACACGAGCGACAACTCCGCCTGGGGCGGGCACGTCCTCATCGACTCCACGTACTGGACCGAGCCGGCCTGGTTCTCGACCGACCCGGTGAAGAACGACGCCTACCGCGCCAACGGCGTCTCGCACGAGCTTGGGCACGTCGCCGGGCTGGCCCACCCGAACATCGACAAGGACGGCGACGGCACCGTCGAGGCGTATGAGTGCGTCACCACCGCCACCGGCACCAGGCCCCTCCTGTGCAGCCCGTCGGGTGGCTACCTCAACGCCGTCGACGCCGGGAAGTTCACCCCGCCGTTCGACGAGCCCGGGCTCCGCCAACTCGCCGCGAACTGGTACCTCCGCCAGTGACCGCGGCCACCGACCGGCTCCTCACCGGACTCGGCAGCGTCCTCGCCTGCGCCCTCGTCGGTGGCACCGTCGCCGTGTACGGGACCCGCCACATCACCGCCCGCGCCATCCGCCGCCTCGAGGCCGCCGGCCGCACCGACGAAGCCGCCGCCCACCGCGCCGTCCTCCGCGCCCGCGCCGCCCGCTGAAAGGAACCGCCATGGCCACCGCCCTGCCGGTCATCCACCGCTACGAGATCCCCGTCGACGACCAGTGGCACTACCTGAACCTGCCGCGCGGCCTCCAGCACGTCGCCTGCCGCCGCAGCGCCACCGTCGAGGTGTGGGCGTACGCCGCCAGCCCCGGTGACGCGCCGTTCCGGCGGCAGTTCCGCGTCTACGGCACCGGGCAGCCCATGCCCATCGGCACCGTCCACATCGCCACAGCCATCCGCCCGGGCGGGGACCTGGTGTGGCACCTCATCGAGAACGCCTGCACCCACATCGGCTGGCGCGGCCCCGAACACGTCGACCCGGAGCAGCCGGGGCTGTGTGCGATGTGCGGGGCGCCGCTGGATGCCGGAGAGAAAGTCTGATGGCCAAGTACGTTGCCCCGCCGGCGTACGTCCGGATCCGCCAGGTTCAGGGCGATGACCGGCTCCACATCACCGACGGTCGTACCACCAGCGGTCTGCCCATCGGCCTGAGCCTGAAGCTCGTCAGCGGCGAGTACCCGTGGCTGCTCTTCGAGCTGAACACCGCCGACGGATACGCCCCAGTGGCCAAGCTCGACACCACCACGGTGGAGGTCTCCAGCCACCGCATCTTCGCCGCCGACCTGGACGCCCTCACCTTCCCCGCCCACGCCCCCTTCGGCCACCAGCTCAGGCGGGCAGCCGACGACCTCCGCGCTTGCCTGCTGCCCGGGACCCCGCCGCCCTGCGCGCACGAAGACGTCATCGACGTCAGCTGGCTCGGCACCGACCTCGCGCAGGGCCTGTGTGCCTGGTGCGGCGCCGCGATGGTCGCCGACCTGGTCCCGGCCTACACCCGCAGCGCGTGGAGAGCGGCCTGACGGGAGACACCGAGTGCCCGCCACCGTGGAGGGTGGCGGGCACTCGGTGTCGCGATCAACTATTTCCGGACAGACCCCTGTTGCATGGCTGGAACGCGTGCAACGCTGTGATCAGCAGGGTCTCCCCTCCCACCCCCGGGAGAGACCCGCGATCGGCCCCGCCCAGGGGTGCTCCATGGGCGGGGCCGCGCCGTCCCTCCCGACCTCCCTGCGGGAGGGCAGGCGGCGTGCCCTGACTCTGTGGAGGCAAGCTATGTCGACCCAGTACAGCGTCCGATACCTGCACACGCCGGACGGCCCCGTCCGCACGATCATCCCGGACCCCGAGTGGCACCTGACCGACGACGAGTACTTCGACAGGCACCCCGAGCTCCGGGAACTCATGGAGCGGTGGGCTGCGGAGGGTCGAGAGACGGACGCCTGACCGCCAGGGAGTCAGCCGTCTCCGCGTGCTCCCTGACCTGCCTCGTCCTAGGCTGGTCGTGCACCCAGGGGGGCAGCCTGGGAGGTGCCCAATGCGACCCGTCTGGACAGGGGCCATTTCGTTCGGCTTGGTGACCATCCCCTGCCGGGCAGTGAGCGCTACCGAGGACCACAGCATCAGCTTCAAGCAGGTCCACCTCGCCGACATGGGCCGCATCCGCTACCGCAAGGTGTGCGAGCTCGACGGCAAAGAGCTGTCCCAGGACGAGATCGGCAAGGGCTACGAATGGGGCAAAGAGCAGGTCATCCCCGTCTCGGACGCAGAGCTCCGGGAGATGCCGCTGCCCACCGCGAAGGCCATCGAGGTCGTCGCGTTCGTCCCCGCCGACAGCATCGACCCCATCCGGATCTCGGACAGCTATTTCCTCGCCGCTGACGGCCAGGTAGCGGCCAAGCCCTACCGGCTCTTGCAGCAGGCCCTGGAGCGGGCCACGAAGGTCGCCATCGCCAAATATGCGTGGCACGGCCGGGAGCGCCTCGGGCTGCTCCGCGTCCAGGACGGTGCGATCGTCCTGCACTCGATGCGCTGGCCGGACGAGATCCGTGACTCCTCCGCCGTCGCCCCGCCAGCCACCGACATCGACGACTCCGAGGTCGACAGCGCCATCGCGCTCATCGACGCCATGACCACCGACGACCTCAGCGGCTTCCGCGACGAGTACCGCCAGGCGCTCGAGGATGTCATCAACGCCAAGTCCGAGGGCCGCAAGCCCGAGCAGCCCGCGGCCGAGGGGGAGCCAGCCGGGCAGGTCGTCGACCTGATGGCCGCCCTCAACGCCTCCGTCGAGCAGGCACGCGCCTCCCGCGGGGAGGACGCCACCGTCCACGAGATGCCAAAGAAGGCGCCGGCGAAGAAGACGGCCGCCAAGAAGACCACGGCGAAGAAGGCCCCGGCCCGCAAGACCCGCAAAGCCGGCTGACACCCGTGCCGCGGGTCAGCCCATGTAGTCGAGCATGCCCAGCTCGGTGTCCGGCCGGCAGATCCCGCACGCCGTGACCTGCTCGAGCAGCGCCTGCCGCGCCTCGGGCTCACCGATGGGGACGCCGTTCTTCCCGAGAGCGCACCCGGCCAGGTGCAGTTTCATGGGGGCGCGGTGCTCGTCCACGCCACGTTGCATCCGGTACCGGGTGTCAGGGCGGGCCACGGGCCGGCCGCTCGCTGCCTGCTGCCGCTCCAGCTCGTGGATCTTGCGGCGGACCCGGTCCAGGTACAGGACGGCCGCCGTCTCGATGACACGGAGACGGGGCAGATCAGGCGGCAAATCATCGGACACACGTTCGAGTCTAGAGGCAGGGGCCACCCCCGCCCACAGCAGGCACCCGCCCCAGGTCAGGACCCCGCCGCCTCCGCATGCAGCACCCGCACATTCAGCTCCCGCTCCACCTCGTACCGGTTCTGCTCAGTCGCTTCCGCGTGCGCGGTCACTGCCGCCATCAGCTCCTCAGCAGCCTCCCGCCACGGCCGCCACGCCTCCGCGTCGTACCCGCCGGCCGTCGCCGTCTCCCGCGCGGCCACGACCGCGCGCTTCAGTCTGATCAATTCGTCGGTCAGTTCGATCGCCACGCCCGCGATCCTAAGCCGCACCTCTGACAACCCCGTCTCAAGACACAAAAGCGGCCCGGCACCCCCGAAGGGATACCGGGCCGCTCCGTGGGCTGCCCCCCATGGAGATGAGGTCTCACCGTACGCCCCCCGCACCGCACCCGGGAAGGGTCAGGCGTACGGGCGCAGCACCTGATCCACCCGCGCGGCGACCGCCGCCGCGCGCCGCGGGTCACTCGCCTTCGGGGCAGCCGCCAGCGTCGACAGCAGCCGCTCCGCACCCAGCACGTACACCGGCACCGCACAGCCGGCCACCGGCACCGTCAGGTACCCTCCCGCCACCGTCGAGCCGTGCACCACCAGCAGCGGCCACACCGACCCCGCTGGCAGCCCCAGCGCCACAGCCACCCGGGTCGCGTACCGGACGACCGCCTCGACCTGCCCGTGCCGGTCCTGCACCCCGCAGCACACCCGCCCGCCGACCAGCTGGGTCGGATATGCCCGGTGCCACCGCTTGGTGTCCAGCACGACCACCGTGCCGTCCGGCGCGACGAGCACATGGTCGAGGTTCGCCCTCGAGCCGGGCAGCGCCAGGTCGTGCCGCACATGCCAGCCCCGCGCCATTAGCGCGGCCAGGGCCCGCGCGGTCTCCGCCTCCGCGGCCGCGCCCAGCTCCCACCGCGCCGCCACCGCGTCCGCCCGAGCCGCCCCGCGGCTCCACCCCAGCCACGCCAGGACCCGCCGCCATAAGCCCCGCCGCGCCCCGGCACGTAACGCAGCCGCACGCGCCGCAGCCGACCCCCCAGCAGTCACTTCGCTTCCCCCTTCGGCGCGATCACCCGCGCGATATCGGTGTCCATGTCGAGCCATACCAGAAGCGTCACCAGCGCATCCGCGTCCGGCCGCTTCCCGTCCTTCATCCGCGACAGCGTTGACGGGCTAATGCCGCATGCCAAGGCCACATCCCGCCAGGTAAGGCCACGGGCCAGACGCTGGGCGTCCAGGAGCCGGTTGAGCTCCGCCACGTCCAGCACGTATCCGCTCACCGGTCGTCCCTCCACCAACGCAGGTCCTCCGGCTCACCCGGCCCGATGTCCGGGTCGTCCGCGTGCAGGGCGGCCGACCAGCGGGCGACCGCGTCGGCGGCCGTCTCCCGCTCCGCCGTCGTCATCTGGCTGTGAGGTACCGCCAGTTCCCGTGGAGCCACACCGTGCCCCACGCCGCGTCTCCCGGCACCGTCTCTCCGGCCATGCAGGAGTCGATGACGGCCAGCGTGTCCTGGGCCTGGGCGACAGCCTGGACGCGGACCGACGACTGGATCGTCAGGTCACACAGGCGCCGTACCTCCGCGACCGCAGCATTAGCGTTCACCGCGGCGGCATGAGTCCTGGCCTCGCGGGCGCTGGACCGCTCGAGAGCAGCCCGCGTCTCATGCAGCCGCGCCTCGACCTCGGCGCGCTCGGCGTCGGTGGTGTGCGCGTGGCGCCGGGCCAGGAGGAGCTCGGCGCGCAGCTGCGCCTCTACAGATCGCTCGGTCATGTGGCTCCTTCGATGCTGTCGGTCCAGGTGTCGATGCCGCCGCCGACGAGGGCGACGCGGTGGCCGCGGTGCTTCGCAGGCCAGATGCGGCGTGTGTCGGGCGTGCCGTACGGCAGGTGGCGGGAGCCCGGGCAGTCGGGCCGGCCGTGGGTCCAGACGACGCCGCGAGGCGTGAGGGCCACGGGCCGACGGCACACGCGGCAGCGGGCGCGTGGGCGCCTCACCGGCCGGCCTGCTTGCGGTGCGCGCGGGCACGGACCCGGCGGGCGTGCCGACGGGCCCAGGACCGCTCGAGCTGGTCGGCTATCAGCAGCGACAGCACCGCCGCCGCGCACGTCGCCCAGATCGGAGGCCGGTACTCGCCCGTCACCGCGATCCAGATGGCGGCGTTCACGGTGCCGATGGTGAAGACGAAGGTGGTGTAGACGAGGAATCCGCGGTGCTTGGGGCTCATCGAGGCCTCCACGAGCGTGATGTGACAGTGAGTAGGCGCCCGCCCCCCAAGGAGGGGAGCCTTTCGTTACGCTGTGTGTCGAATCGGGGGGAGGGTGGAGGTACCGATGACGTCCTCCGCTGTGAGGAGACCCGCCGCCATCGCCAGCGCCACCGCGTGCCCGCGGTCCCGCGCGCCCAGGCGCTGCCGGAGCCGGCGCACCTGCTCCGCAACCGTGTACTCCGGGCGCCCCAACCGTGCCGCGATAAGAGCGTTCGACAGGCCGACAGCAATGCACCGGAGCACTTCCACCTCGGCAGCGGGGATCTGGCGCGGCCCCGGCGTGGGCAAGTGGTCGAGCAGGCCCTGCTGATGGGCCAGGTGCACGGCGTGCGCGTTGGTGAGGGCGCCGAGCGCAGCGCGAAGCCGGTGCATGTAGCCGCGCAGGGTCACGTCGGACACGTCCAGCTCACGCGCGATGGCCGTACAGCGCGCCCCTTCGGCGAGTCGCCGGAGGAGGTGCTGCTGTGCGTCGGTCAGGTACGGGACGGGCCCGCCACCAGTCGGCGACGGGCCCAGCGTCTTGCGTGTGGTCACCGGGCACCATCCGGGCGAGGCTCCCCCTTGGCCTCCCACGCATCGGTCGAGGCCTTCGCCTTCACGGCCAGTTCCTCGGCTTCGGTGACCCACCGCTCCAGCACGGCCGGACTCTTCGCGACCGTGCGCTCGAGCCAATCCGTGTGCTCCTCCGGGTCCGGGCCCTCCTCGAAGGGGCCCTGGAACCAGTCGGTGATCTCGGCGGCCTTATCCGGCGCCACCTCGAGCAGGGCGTGCAGGGTGCGTGCGAAGCCGGCGGCCATGGATCCAGCGGTGGCCTGCCAGCCCAGCGCGGCCGGCTGCTTCGGCTGCGGGGATACGAGGGTGCGGATGTGGAGCTCGCCGAGGTCGACGAGGAGCTGCTCCGGTGTCTGAGATGTCGTGTCGGTCATGGGGCTAGTTCTCCTTCGTGAGGGCGGGCTGACGGTTGCGGCGGGCGGGGAGACGGTCACCGGCGCGGGTGCGGAGCAGAGCGGCGAGCCGGGACGCCGACGCGCGGGCTGGCATGACAGCCGGGGTCGGCGTAGGCGTGGTGTCGGGGTGCCACAGCTCCACCCACACCCCGCCCGTACGCCACAGGCACGCGACACGACCGGGCTGGCTGTGGTCGAAGGCCGGCTGCTGGTACGGCCCCTGGTTCGTCGACAGGAGAAGGGCTCCTTCTCGAACGAACAGCAGCAGGAGGTCCTCAGCGTCCGGACTGTCGATCCGGCCCGAGATCAGCGGTGAACCGTCAGCGGCGGAGGCCTGGGTCCACTCGATGGCGGCGGGCTGGCGGTGTCGGTAGGCGAGGCGGGTCTTCCAGGCCTGGGTGGCTTGGTTACGGGCGGCGATGGTGTCGGGCATGGGCGTCTCTCAGGTCGGGGCACGAGGCGGAGTGGTCAGAGCAGATGTCGCGGCGGCCGGGGACGGTCAGCGGTACCAGTGGCCGTGCTCGTTGCGGTGCCGGACGTACAGGTCGAACGTGGCCGTGGAGTTCGGCTTGGGGCAGGAGACGAGCGCCCCGAACTCGCACGTCGACTGAACGACGCCGGGGATGGTGGCCTGGTCGGTCCACTGGACGACGATCTGGTCGCCGGCCCGGAGCTGGACGGTCACCGCGTCACCGGCGTGGAGGTCCTGGTAGTGCTCGGTGGGCGTCTCGAGCTGGCGGCGTAGCTCGTCGCATGAGGCGCAGCACGCCTGCCGGGTGGTGTCCATGGCTTGCCCCTCAGTCGGCGGGGCTGGTGACGGTCACGTCATCGCGGGTGCGGGACAAGACCCGGCCGTATTCGCATTTCGGGTCGTCGAAGCCGCCTCCGGGCCCCTCGAGCGTCAGCGTCTTGGGATTGGCCCTCTTGACCCGGTACAAGTCCGTGGAGACCCGGTGGGTGCGGATGGTGACGATGTCACCGGGACGGAAGTCGGAGCGCTGCCACGGCCTGCTACGTGACGCTGCGGTGGCGGCAAGGCCAGCTTCGATACGGAGCCGGTTTGCCTTTTCCTGTGCCCGTTCTGCTTCCTTGCGCGCCTCTATGGCGCGGCGCGTGGCGTTGTCGGCGCGGGCGCGGTCGCGTACGGCGGACCGGTAGGAGTGATGGCCGACGAGGAGGGGCTGCCCGCCAGCGAACCGGCCGTACATCCCGTTCGCGTGCTCCGACATGCGATCGGCCCGTTCACGAAGCTCGTCCGCTCGCTTCTGCGCGGCTTCGGCCTCTGTCTGCTTGCGCTGGGCTACGGCCTGCTGGTCGTCCATGCCGGCTCTCCGTGGTGTCCGTGTGGTGGGCCGCCCGCCCGGGCTGCGAAACCGTGGTTCTGGGCGGGCGGCCCGATCAGGGGTGGGGGGAGAGGAGACACGCACCTGCGGTGGGGGTGGTGCGTGTCCCCTCCCTGGTGCCGTCCCGGGCGCCGGGAGGGGGGCCGGGCGGGCGGGACGGCGGCGGGTCTCCGCGAAGGGGGGCGGGGAGACCCGGGCTTGGGTCAGAGCCAGTAGTGGGCGCTGGCGTCGTCGGGTTCGCTCTGCTGGCTGTCGCAGTTGGTGTCGTGGCCGCCGCAGTCGTTGCAGCAGGCTCCGCAGTCGCAGTTCGGCATTTCGGGTTCTCCGCTCGTGCGTTGTCGGCTCTACGAGCGTACCCATATTGCATGGCTTACGCAATGCGTTATGCCGGTTCGGGGCACACAAAAGGGCCCGGCCCCACCCGGGACCGGGCCCCACACCACACACCCTGCTCCTCAGAAAGGCGGCTCATCCGAATGACCACCGCCGGCCTGCTGCGTCCCCGGCGTCGACGACACCCACGGATCCTGCACCGACTCCGCAGACTGCGCCTTCTTCGCCTGCTCATACTGCGCCCGCCCGCCACCCGACACCTTCGTCACCGCCGCCGTCGCGTTCCGCAGACTCGGACCCACCTCCTCCACGTCCAGCTCGAACACCGTGCGCTTCACCCCCTCACGGTCCTCGTACGACCGCTGCTTCAACCGCCCCTGCACGATGACCCGCATCCCCTTCGCCAGCGACTCAGCCACGTGCTCCGCCGCCTGCCGCCACACCGAACACGACAGGAACAGGCTCTCCCCGTCCTCCCACGCGTTCGTCTGCTTGTTGAACGTCCGCGGGGTAGACGCCACCCGGAACTTCGCCACCGCCACGCCCTGCGGGGTGAACCGCAGCTCCGGCTCGTCCACCAGATTGCCGACCACGGTGATCACGGTCTCGCCGCTCATGCCGCCACTTCCTTCGTCTCGTCGTTCGGGGTGAACGCGGCCTGCCCGCGCCCCCACACCTCACGCGTCGCCTTGCCCGGCTTGTTGACCCGCTTCGGGCGGATCGGGCCGCCCGCGTCCGGGTGGCTCGTACCAGACAGCAGACTGCTGATGACCTTGCGGGACACGCCGTACTGCAAGCCCAGCTCAAGATCCGTCACCCCGCCAGCGGCGTACTGCTCCCGGATCTGCACGACCTGAGCGTCGGTCAACAGCGCCGTGCCCTTGCCCGGGCGCTCCGGGATCGGGAACGCCTCACCCGACTCGGCGAACCGCTTACGCATCCGGCTGACGAACGTCGCCGTCGAGTTGTCCTTCAGCCCGTGCATCGCGTCGAACTCCAGGTAGGTCATGCCGCGCCGGACCCCCGCCGCGATCGCCACCAGGCGCTCCCGGCGCCTGACCCGGATCCGCTTCCCGGCCAGGTACTGCTGCACAGCGACCTCGTCGACGTAGGTGTCGTCGTCCTCCAGCTCCGGCTCGGGGGCAAGGTCCCGCAGCGTGGCGTGCTGCTGCCACGCCGGGGGCACGATGGTCCGGCCGTGCTCGTCGAAGTCGACCCACCCCAGGGCCCGGCTCATCGGCTGGTCCGGGTCGACCAGCGCGGCCAGCATGACCAGCAGCGCCTCCTTCTGTGTCGCGTTCAGCCGGGCGAGGGCCTGGTGGATGTCCCGCGGCCCGCCGTCGCCGTGCACGAGGGCCACCAGGTTCGCGGCCGTGGGCAGCAGGTCTTCCACCATGTCGCCCCGCTCCTCCGCCGTCATGAGGCTCATGCCGCAGCCTCCTCGTTCTCCGCGCCGGCCTGGGCCTGCTTCAGCTTCAGCGCGTCGAACAGGGCGTTCCTGCCGACGCCGAGGCGCTTCGCGATGGCCTGGGCCGGCACGCCGTCGCGGCGCAGCTGCTCCACCTCCGGCCAGCGGACCAGGACCTTGTCGATCGCCGGACGGGGCCGCGCCGGCGCGACCTGCACCTCACCGGCCAGGATCGCCGCGACCCGGTACACGGTCTGCGTGTTCGTCCGCAGCTTCCGCGCCATCTCCGACGCCGGCAGGCCCTGCTTGGCCAGCTCCTCGTACTCGGCACGCCGGTACTGCGCGATCAACGCCGCCGCGCTCAGCGCCCCGGCCCTGTACTTCCGGGAGTGCCGCCGGTGCAGCGCCCGTCGCTCGTCCTCCGACAGCCCGCCGAGGACGCCGTCGTCCTGCTGGGTGTCCAGCGCCCAGTTCAGGCACTCCCGCCGGACGGGGCAGCGTCCGCACACGGCCTTCGCCTTCTCGGTCTGCGCCTGGGCCTCGTTGCCGTTGCCGACCGGGAAGAACAGGTCGAAGTCCTCGGCGCTGCGGCACTCGCCCCGGAGGCGCCAGTCCGCGCCCGGGTCAGTCTCAGGCTGCCGACGAGTCGGTGTCGTGGTGGCCCGAGGGCCGGTCCACGTGATGCTGACGAGCGGTGTGGCACCGAAGGGGCGGGTACGGCGGATCTCCTGGGACGGCGCGTTGAGGCTCATGCGAGGGCTCCGGTGAGGGTCGCGGGCCAGGTGGCCTTGGTGATGGCGGCACGGTGGGCCTGGGGCATGGGGGTGATGGGGTGGCCGAGGGCGTCGCGGCCGGCGGCCATGAGGACGACGGCGTCGGCGGCGTTGTCGTCGCCGCCGGTGGGCCAGTCGGGCCAGCGGCGGGCTACGGCGTCGACGATCAGGTTCTTCGTGGCGGCGCCCTTGCCGGTGGCGTAGAGCATGCGCTGGTTGGTCGACATGAGGCCGATGGGGATCTCGCGGGCGGCGAGGTAGTTGTAAATCTCCCACCAGAGCCAGCCGCGTTCGTGGGCGCCTCCGCCGGCGCGGGAGAGGGCGGGGAGTTCGAGGACGGCGAGGTCCGGCTGCCCGATGTGGAGGATGATGTCGCGTCGGACTTCCTCCATGACGGCGAGGCGCTCGGTGTGGGGGAGCTTGGTGAGCGGGCGCTTCTTGTCGGTCCAGCCGACGACGTGGCACCAGCCGTTGCTGGACGCGATGCCGGTGGCGGTGAGGCTGGTGTCAAGGCCGATGACGGTAGGGAGCGTGGTCACGGGGCGGGCTCCGGAAGGTAGGTGTGGGTGGTCTGGTAGTCCCAGCCGCAGCGGGTCTGGAAGTCGACGTGCGCTCCGCGGTCGGCGTTGGTCTGGGCGATGCGGCGGGCGCGGGCGAGGTCGCTGGTGCGGAACGTGCGGGTGGCTCCGTTTGGCAGGGTGATGATCAGCCGGTACCTGTCGGCGGGGGCGGGGCTGTTGCCGCTGCGGTTGCGCTTGGTGTTGCCGCGGCTGCGGGAGGCGTTCCGGTAGCTGGGCATCAGCGGTGGGTCCTTTCCTGAGCGGGGGCAGGGAGGCCGAGCTGGTGGGCGAGAGCGGTCCGGGTGGCGTGGTCGTAGGCCGGGTTGTGGATCCAGGCGGCGACGAGGGCGAGGAGTGCGCGGTACCGGGAGAGTTCGTTCTCGGCGGTGCGAAGGGCGGCGGCCAGGGCCAGCGGGTCAGCCACTGGGCGCCCCGTCCCGCAGTCGCCGCACGGCGGTGAGGAACGCCTGGGTCTGGGCGGGGGCGATGCGGATGGCCTCGGCGAGGGCGGCGTCCCGGGTGTAGCGGTAGATGTCGGATCGGGCGAGGACGGTGCGGTGCTGCCAGGCGGTGCCGGTCCAGGCGTGTCCTTCGTCGTCGAGGACGGCCCAACCGTCGGCGTGGCCGTCGGTGCGGCGGGTGACGCGGAGGTCGACGTTGTGGCCGTAGGGGTGGCCGGGGCAGGGGATGCGGAACTCAGCGGCGAGTTCGAGGGTGGCGGCGAGCTGCGCGATGTAGTCGTGGTCAGTCACGGCTGGCCGCCGGATTGGGCTTGTGGGCGGTGCACTCCCAGTCGGCGCGGATGTTCTCGCGGTAGTGCTGCATGGTGATGAGCTCCATGTAGCGCCCGGCGCGGTCGTCCTTGTCGCGTTCGCGCTTGGTGCGGCTGAGGTGCTGGTGGGCCTGCTCAGCGGTGGCGTAGACGGTGCCGCGGTTCGGTACGGCCACGAGGGCGGCGATGATGCAGCCGCACTTCTCACGCTGGAGCCAGCCGCACGCGTCCAGGGGGACCGACTTGTCGTTGATGACGACCATCAGCTTGGTGTTCACGTCTGGGGGTGCTCCTTCGGCTGGTCGTTGTCGGCGGCGGCCCGGAGTTCGGCGACGTCGAGTTCCTGGGTGCGTTCGGTGTCGTGGCGGAAGGCCTGGGCGAGGTTCCGGACGGCGGCCGGTTCGGGGGCGGGCGGGGCCTGTACGCCGCGGTGGAGGGCTTCGGCGGCGCAGGTGGGGGCGTGGGTGCTGGTGCAGTCGGCGGCAGCGAGGCGGGCGGTGTGGAGGGTGGCCTGGTCGGTGACGGTGGCAATGTGGTGGGCGCCGTTGGGGCAGGGCGTCCAGGCGGTGAAGGAGTAGGTGTGGCCGCCGGCGTGGACGAGGAGGGTGTCGCCGAGGTGGGTGCTGGCGCCGGTGGCGGTGGTGGCGTGCCAGGCGCGGGTGGGTATGGGGAGGCGGCACCAGGCGGCGGCGAGCGCGGCGTGGCCTTCGGCGAGTTCGGCGGGGGTGGCGGGGCCTACGGCGCGGGTGCGGCGGGTGGGGAGGGGGTGACGGAGGTCGACGACCGTGAGGTGGTTCTGAGGGCGGCCGGTCTTGGGCTTGGGGGTGCGGTTGCGGCGGGCGCGGGTTTTGGTGCTCACGGCGGTTCTCCGTCCGGAGGGTCCTGGGGGTCGGGGGTGGTGCGGGTGCCGAGGCCGTGCTGGGAGGCCCAGATCATGGCGGCGGCGATGACGCCGATAGCGGTGGCGATGTACTCCGGTCCGGTCACGCTGCCTCGTCCGTCGGCTCCTGCTGGGGGGTGTGGAGGCTGCGGATGGCGTCGGCCCAGATGCCGTCCTCGCCGACGTAGCGGGCGTAGACCGCTGTGCCGTCGTCGACCATCTCGGTGCGGGCCTCGAAGGCGCCTGGCGGGGCGTAGACGCCGCCCAGTCCGCCGCTGCGAATGTGTGAAGCGACGGAGGCGGCGCCGTAGCTGGCGCGGTAGGTGTGGACGTGCTGCCACTGGTTGGGGTGGGCGCGCATTTCGCTGGCGCGGGAATGGTGGTCGGCGGCGGGGCGCTTGGAGTAGCGGGGCATCAGTCGGCGTCCGTCCAGGGTCCGTAGCGGACGGTGCGCTGTACCCGGACCGCGCCCTGCTGGAGCAGGCGTTCGCGGTCGTGCGGGAAGGTGTATGTGGTGAGCCAGACGTCGCCGTTCGGCATTCGCATGCCGTGCTCGACCCGGTCGGGTTGGCTGGTCGGCTGCTGTGCGGCGGCGTCTTGCAGAACCTCCTTCCGGATCGCTTCGTACAGACGGTCCGTGCGTTCGTCGGTGCTGTTCGGCGCCGTCCACGAGTCGGCGAGGAGATGGACGTACCTGCGGAGTTGGTCGCGTGCAGTGGCCATAGAGGGCTCCGGGGTCAGGCGGCGTGCCGCTGGTGGGGGACGTGGGCGAGGACCGAGGGGTGGGTGCCGGCGACGCGGAGGATGCGGCCGATGACCTCCGACTCGGTGGGCGGGCGGGTCTCGCCGAGGGCGGGGGTGGCGGCCCAGTGGGAGACGTGCTCGATGTAGTCCGGGACGTCGACGCCGGGGGCGATCGTGGTGACGCACGGGTCGGTGTCGAGGGCGGCGGACAGTTCCCGCAGGGCGCGCATGGTGAGGGCGCTGCACTGGATGAGGCGGATGGCCGCGGTCTCGTCGGTGTAGAACTCCGGCGGTACGGGGCCGCCTTCGGCGACGAGGTAGTAGGCGGCGCAGATGTCGAGCCGGGGCCGGGGTCCGGGGGCGGCGAACTGGGGGCCGGTGTGCAGGCCGCGGCAGCGGATGTGGATGGCGACCTTTTCGTGGATGCGCTTGGTGGTGGGCATGGCGGTCTCCCGGTTCGGCGTACGGGGTGGTGCGGTGGAGGTGGTCTTTCACCCGGCCCCGGGGAGCGGCCAGCGCCTTGGTGGTGCGCGCGGTGGCTCGACCCGGGGCCGGGGGGCTTTGGGGGGCTAGTGCTCGTGGTCGACGGGGTGGGCGTCGGCGCAGTCGGGGCACTGCAGGAGCGGCAGGCTGTAGCCGGTGTTGTCGCCGGCGTGGTGGAGGCCGGGGAGGGAGGTGTCGAGGATGACGGGGCACCAGCAGGGGCAGGCGCAGCGGACGATCTCGATGGACTGGCCGTCGTGGCTGGTGGTGATCCCGGCGAGCTGGGCGGCGGCGGCCATGAGGGTGTTGTAGGTGCCCGCGTCGATGGTGCTGTCGGCCTGTGCCCAGATGGCGTCGAGGGTGGTCTGCTGCTGGGGGGTGAGGTGGGTGTAGTTGGCGGTGCCCTGGTTTTGGGTGTGCGACATCACGGCAGTGGCCATGGGGACCTCACAGGTGGGATTGCTCCAACCCTTCGGCTGTGTGCCGGGGTTGGTTCGGCCCTGCCAGCATGACACATAACGCATGGCGTGCGCAATGCATTATGACGTCCGGGTATGAGAAAGCCCCCACCCGGTCGGGGGCAGGGGCTGTGGAACTACGCAGACGAGGGGGGTCGCGGCCGGCGCTTCAGAGGCCGTCCCGTTTCAGGACCAGGTCCCGGTGCAGTACCAGGACGTCCGTGAAGCTCGCATAGTCGGCGCGGTTGATCCGTACGGTCTTCAGGCCGTAATGCTTCTTCCATCTCCTCAGGGTGGTGAGCGAGACGGGGTGGCCCGTCTCCGCGAGGAGTTCGTGTATGACGTGCAGGGGGTGCAGGTCGCTGGCTACCGGCTGTGGGGCGGGTGTGAGGGTCTCGATGGCCACGCGGGCTCCCAGATCGACGGTCGCAGTTCGCAGCTGACGGCGGCCGATACGGGTGTTGAGGGTGATGTAGTTGTGTGTGGTGATAGCTAGACCGGCGAGGGGCCGGTCAGGTTGCACGGAATCGGCGGGTTTCCTGGCGCCGGATGTGGTCCTCGGCGATCTGGCTGAGCGTCCAGGTGTTCGTCAGCCCTTTGGGGCTGATGCAGCGCTGGTTGACGCAGACCGCTTTGCGGGTGGCGCGGTCCCAGAACAGGCCGACGCAGCCGCACGCGCGGCAGGGATGGGTGCGGACGACTTTGGTGTCGCCGGCCTGGATGGCGTGCTCGAGGCCCTGACGGTAGATGACCGTCTCCCGTACGCGCTGCAGTTCCGGCTCTAGGTGATCGGTGTGTTCGCGCGCCCAGTCGTAGATGCCGGTCCGGTCGGCGGGGATCGGACCGGCGTCGGGTACGTGCGCGCGGGTATGGGCGACGACCTCGTTGACGGATGCGGCCATGTGGTCGATCACGTCGAGGACTACGGGGGTGACCGCGGTGGCGGTGGGGGCGGAGCGCTCGGCGCGGCCGCTCCGCCGCGGGGTGACGAACTCGTCTTGCAGGAGGCGCAGTCGGGCTGCTGGTGTGTCGGTGTCCTCGCCCATGGGTGTCCCCGTTCCCTCAGGCCGGCCGATGGGGCGCGGTGCGTAACGGGGCGTGAGGACTCCGGGGCGCGCGCCGGTGGCCGGAGGCTGTCACTCCGGGTTCATTCCGGACGCCCCAGTGTGGCACGAACTAGTCACCTGTTGAACAGATAGTCGCAAGTGATCAACGATGCGTGGGGACTGTTGCCGTTCCGCAATAATCTACGGAGCGTCAGCAATCGGCATATGCCACGTCACACGGCTTCCGGAACAGCCCTCATGTCACCGATGATCTGAGACAGCAACTCCTGCTGCTCCGGCTCGAGGTGCCCCGTCGCCGCGGCGCTGCGCAGCATCAGCATGACCGCCTCGAGCGTCGTGTCGTAGGCCTGCGCCGTGTCGGCGTCGGCGAGGCTCAGACGGCGCGAGAGGAAAATCGCCTGGACGGTTTCAGCGAGGCGGTGGAGGGGACCACAGTCCTCGACGGGTGCGGGAGGCTCCGTACGGCGGACACCCGCACGGCTCCGGGCGCTGGGATGCTGCGCCAGGTGAATGACGGACCCGATCGGCCCGTGGGCAGGCTCGGGGAACGTGGGCTCTGCTGCGGACATGGGGCGTCTCCGCTCCTCCGGCAGAAGGGAAGGGCTTGCGGCACACGCTGGTCCGGCGTGCGCCCTTTCGGCGCCGGCTGCCAGTCCAGCACCGTGGGATGCCCACTGTGACAGCAATTCGGACTGATGGGTAAGGCCAGGCTGATTTTTTGATCCCGCCGTGACCCTAGGAGCATGGTCCCGGCCACCGGTTTCGACTGTTACGCCGGGTACGGAAAAGCCCCCGGCGGTTTCGGGGGCGGAGTGGCGACAACGCGCCCAGTGCCCGCGGGGGCCTCGAGGCCTCACGGGCATGCCCGTCAGATGACGGCAGTCTAGCCCTGGAACTCGCCACACGGGAGAGCCCTGGCAGGAACCGTTCTGCGTGGCGTACGTGCGCAGGGGGCCGGGCTGCGAACCCCCCACGGGAGGGCCCGGCACCCCTGGCCGGCGAGCCGAAGCCCGGCGGCCACGACCATATCCCCCGCACCGGCCAGGCCAGTCCTGACGTCACCCGAAGGGCTGACGAAGAAACCCCGGCACACGGGGCGAAGACGACCGAATCTCAACTGCCTTCCTCCGGTTTCCAGTTGTCCCAGCCTCGCGACCCGCGCCTCGCGCGTCTCTTGCATCCCGGTGATCGACTGGTAATTTGCTCGCCATGACCGACCTGAGAAGCGAAGAAGAGCGCGAAAAGTTGCTCGTGAACCTGACGGCTGAGCTGCGGCGCGATCTGCGGATCCGGGCCGCCGAGCATGGCCTCAACATGCAGGACGCTGCCGCCAAGGCGCTGAATCTCTGGTACGACAGCCCCACCCCGCCCGAGGTAGAGACCAAGGGCGCAAAGTCGTGGGGGGTGTTCCTCCCCACCGGAGGGCCGGCCAGGTTCACCGCCGAGTGCGAAAGCCGCGGCATCACCAAGGTGCAGGGCATGGCCCAGGCCATCACCCTCTGGCTCGAGCGGCACCCCTCTCCGGACCAGCGCCTCGTCGCCCAGCCGGTCAAACGCATCCTCGTCGGCAACCAGAAAGGCGGCGTCGGTAAGACGTTCGTCGCATCCGGCCTCGCTCAAGCCATGGCCGAAGCCGGCCAACGGGTCCTTCTCGTGGACTACGACCCCCAGGCACACCTCACCAGCCGGCTCCAAATCCCGGGCCTCCCCGAGGGAGGGGAAAGCCTCCTGAAGCACATGCTCGGCGAAGGCGCCAAGCACCTCGCCCGATCCCTCGTAGCGCTCCCCCACGAACGCTTCGGAGGCCGCCTGCACGTCCTTCCCGCCACCCGGGACGCCTTCCTCATGGACGCCAAGCTCGCGCTGCTCCAGGTCGGCCGCGACACCTGCCTCGCCCGCGCCCTCGCCCCGCTCGAGGGGAGCTACGACGTCATCATCCTCGACGGCCCGCCGAACCTCGGGCTGGCCATAGACCTCGCCATCAACTACGTCCAGCGTCGCCCCGGCGAGCTCATCGACCACTCCGGCGTCCTCATCCCCGTGTGGTCCGACCGCGCTTCCTTCGAGGCGTACGGCATGCTCAACGACCAGATCATCGCCCACTCCCGCCTGACAGGCGCCACCGTGGACCAGCTGGGGTTCGTCGTCAACGCCTACGACGCCCGCAAGGGAGTCGTCACCCGTGGCTTTTATGACGGGTGGAACGAGCTCACCACCCCCGGCGTGCTCGCCACCCTCAAGGACGCCATCGAAGGCCGCGAGGCATCCGACTTCCAAATCCCGCTGCTCGAGCACGCCCCTGACTCCGGCCAAGCCAACGTGATGCGAGCCCTGGCGAAGGAGCTGTCGGCGTGAGCAGGAAGCAGGCCGCCCCGATCCCCGTCATCGGTGGAGGCGCGAGCCAGGGGGACTCCCGCGTAGAAGAGATGCGCGCCTGGGAAGAGGAGCAGAAGCGCCGCCGCGCGGCACAGGAGCAGGCGAATCCACCCGCCCCGGCGCTGCCGGCCCCAGCAGCACCCGCCGTCGTGGCCCCCGCCCCGGTTGCGGTGACGCGCGAGGAGACACCCGGGTACTTGCCGATCCCGGAGTTCACCGAGCCGGCCAGCACCGACCCGGCCGCCCGGCTAGAGCACTACAGCCGAGGCATCGTCGCCACTCAGTACGCCGCCCGCATAAACCATGAGCGGGCCGAACAGCAGCGGCTCATCGGCCTGGGACTTCGGCTGCGGGCCATCAAGGAGGAAGAGCTCCACAAGGCTGCCGGCTTCGACACCTTCGGCGCCCTGGTCTACGACCGCTTCGGGTTCAAAAAGCACCAGGCGAACAACATCATTCGTGTCCTGCCCGTGGCTCAGGTACTCGAGGACATGACCACTCAGGAGCTGAAGGAACGCCCCCTGCGCATCCTGGTGCCCGTCCTGGAGACCCACGGGTCGGACGCCGTGCGCGAGGTGTGGATCGAAGCGCGCCGACGCGGCAACGTGACGGACAAGACGCTCGAGGAGGCCGCGAACTTCCTGGGGTACTCCCCGCCGAAGGATGCGACACCGGTACTGGAAGCTCCACCGAAGCCGGAAGTCAAGTCTCTTGCCAAGCTCGATGACGAGCCGGCGGCTTCGGCCGTCCTCACCCAGCTACGCAAAATCGCCGAGCTGGACCCGGCCCGGGCCAGACGTGAGGCGACCATGCTGCGCAGCGGCGTCGACCAGCTCCTCGCATCCCTGGGCGAGCATCAGTCCCCGTAGGCGACCGCTCCGCGGACAAGGTGGTGACCATTGGTCACCACCTTTTGGTCTTTCTGACGACAAGGTGGTGACCATTGGTCACCACCAGCCCAGGCAGGCCAGCCCCTCCTGCTGGGAGCCCGGCAAGCCGCCGACGATAGCCAGGCGCCGCATCTGAATGGCCGCCATGAGCTCGCGCTGACCACGTATCCAGCCGTCGAGCCAGGCGCGTTCGTCGACGGCCTCGAGTTCGTGCCAGGTGTCGGGGTGCTGCTGGGGCATGGCCTGCTCCCTTGCGTCGGGGTCGGTGATTTCGACAACACGCTGCCGCAGTGCGCGACTGGGCATTGCCCCGGTTCGCTCAGGCGGCGAGGCGGAGGACGGGGATGCCGACCGCTTCGGCTCGGCGGATGCAGTCGGCGGTACCACGGGAGTTCCCACGGTGTGCAGCAACGACAAGCTCGGGCTGCAGGTCGACCATGAGCTGGTTGCGACGGTGCCCGGCGAGCGGGCAGTAGTCGGTTCCGTCACGGCGCTGGCGACGGTGCCCGGGTCGGCAGTCCGGCGCGCATGGGCCCGTCCAGTCAGCGGGTTTCGGATCCTGGGGGGCGCAGTTGGCGTACGCCCATTCGTCCCCCATGGCATCAGCGCCTTCCGGGCAAGCGCCGTGGGTGAGCAGGATGGTGGTGTAGCCGTTCTGGGTGGCGTCGTGCCACACGTCCATCAGAGTCGTCTCGAGCCGGACCCTGTCCGTCCAGGTGCGGGATCCGGTGAGGAGGATGCGCGCGGGACGCCACAGGCCGTTCATGAGGCCTCGAAGACGCGCTGGACTTTGCGGTGGTGGCCGCCGCTGTGCTTGTAGGCGAGGGCTGCGGCGACGGCGGCCTCGAGAGTGCCGGGCTGCGGGCCGGCTGCAGCGGCCGCGCGTTCCTGGGCTGCGACCGCGTCGGGGAACGCGTCCTCGGGCTCCCGGTTGGCGGGGTCGGCAAGCCACCGGTCCCCGGCCTCGGCCGCGGCGCGGATCCGGTCGTCGAGGAGCTGGTCGCGGGCGGGCTTGTGCTCGAGCGCGAGGGCCAGGACGCGCCGGTAGCCGGGGGAGGCCGACTCACGCGTACGGACCGGCGCCGGGGGCTCGGCTTGCGTCGGCGGTGTCGGGGCGTCGGGCTGGGCACCGGTGCCGAGGTTGCCGACCGCGATCTTCAACTTCCGGATGGGGCTGGCACCGCTGCCCTGGGTGAGCTGCTTGTTGAGGTAGTCGATCAGCATGCTGCCGAGGTAGCGGAGGTTGGCTGCGACCGTCGGGGAGTCGGTGACCAGGCGCAGCGTGCCGGTCTCCGGATCGAAGCCGGCCGGGCGGAGCTTGTCGGCGTACTCGGTGGGGCAGAGCGCGGCCCACCGGTCGGTGATGCTGCCTCCTTTGAGCGCGGCGCCCCAGCCCTGCTCGGCGTTGAGGGTGCCGACGACCGCGCCGAAGGCGACCGGGTCGCGGCCGGTACTGCGGTCACGGCGCGCGGTGCGGGTACGGACGGCGGGCTTGCCAGCGGGGTGCGTGCTGCGGGTGGCCTTGTAGGCGGCGAGGACCTGGCGCGCGAGGTCGCGGCCGGACTGCGGCTGGTCAGACAAGGCGGGCCTCCCGGTCCTTGGTGCGGGCGTCCATGCGGACGGCGTAGGTGACGAGGTCCTCGCCGTACAGGTCGAGGGCGTCGTCGGGGTCGTCGGCGTAGTGGTCGGCGACCTCGGGCCAGTTGCTCCAGTCGCGGCGGGCGAGGTACCGGTCGTGGTCGGTGCGCGGCTCGGGCGCGGGCTCGTCGGCGGCGAGGCCGAAGAGGCGGGCGAGGGAGTCGACGTCGTCCTCGTTGGCGGTGGTCCACGTCTGGGCGGCGAGGAGGGCCTCGGTGGCCGCCTGGGACTCGAGCTGGGCGGCGTCCTTGGCGAGGGTGGCGCGCAGGAAGTTCGCGGGTTGCTTGGGGCGCCAGCCCAGGCACATGCCGGCGAGCTCGTCGGCGATCTGCATGGCGTCCAGGCCGCGGTCGATGAGCGGCCGTAGCGCGTACGCGAGGCGCCGCAGGCCCTCGGCCTGGGTCCAGTTCACCAGGGGCCGGACCTGCCGGGCGATGCGGATGTCCTGGGCGACCTGCATGGGGCTACGGCGCCCGGCCGGCCCCCGGCTGTTGCTGCTGCTGTTGGTCTTCTGGCGGGGGATGGATGCGGTTTGACGACCCGTTCGCGGGGTGTGGTTACTACCACCCATCATCTGCACCTGACCCTCTTCTTCAACCCAGGTACGGGAAGGGGGCGCACAGCCGTCGGAGCCGGAGTTGTCCACAGGCGGGTTATCCACAGGAGCCTGGGCCTGGCCACGCTGGTCGACGACGATGCGGGCGGTGTACCCGGCGCCGACGATCCGGTGGCCCATGGCGTTGTCGTAGACGGCCGGGATGACCGCCGCGTACACCGTCGCCGTCCCCGCGTACCCCTTCATGCCCAGGGCGCGGCGGATGTTGGCCCGGGTGCCGTGCTGCACCCACGCCAGCGCGCCGAGCTCGCGGAGCATGGCGACGTGCCGCTTGATGGTGGACCGGTCGATCCCGAGCCGGGCGACCATCTCGTCGAGGCAGTAGCGGGCGTGCCCGGTGTCGTAGTCCATGCGCCCGGCGAGGTCCTCGGCGACCCGGAGGGTGGTCTGGCCCGCCTTTGGGTGGAGGCCGGCGGCGATGAGCCAGGCGACGGCGCGGAGCCAGCGGCGCGGCCCGGTGCGCCGGGAGGCGGTGTGGGCGACCTCCTGGGCGGCACCGCGGACCGGCTGGAACCCGGTTTCGTGGCACTCGATGCCGTCGACCGAGGGGGAAATAGGTGACGAAACGCCCGTAGAGGCGTGCTCAAGCTGACAAGCAGGCGTGCGGTGCTGCACTATGTACCCGTCCTTCTTCTGGAAGAGGGCATGCAAAAGCCCCGCTTCGGTGGGTGCTGGTTCTGGGGAGAACCTGTAAGTCGCTCGAACGCTCGGGCCCGGTCGCCAAACCGGATTCGAAGTTCGGGCCTTAGCTCGGTCGCCAAACCGAGCCGTAGGAAGTGGCCGCGCACGGTGCGCCAACACCAGCGGCCGGCGGTAGAGGGTGAGCCCCCGCCAAGGGGCCCAGGGACCTCCCGCCCGATAAGGGCTACGTCACTTGATCTCCATCAGTCGGTGGGGTCTGTGCCGGTGCGGTCGTCACGACGGTGTAGGTCGTCGTCTCTGCGACAACGCGCATCGGAATCTCGGGGAAACGGGCCTTCAACTGCGCCATGCGCTGGCCAGCTTCGTTCCAGTCCTTCGGCCCGGACATGCATGTCCAGCCGTTGTTCTCCCAGCCCTCCACGCAGTACGTCTCGGTGGTTCGGTGCTGGACCCAACCCGGGCATGTTGTGGGATCGGCCGCGAACTGCGCGTCATCACAGAACTCGCAGCGGTCGCCGGGGCGGTGCTGGGTGGGGTCGACGAGGCCGGAGGCCGAGGACTGCTCGGCCGCGCCGCTCATCGTGTCGTGCAGGTAGTGGCGGCGGGGCCCGTGCTCGACGGCGGCGGTGTGATGTTCACGCCGGAGTCTCGGGTCCCACTGTCTGAGCGCCCGGGTGGGCGGGTACTCTGCTCCATGTCGTCGCCTTTGCTATGAGAGGTGGCGGACGGCCGTAGAAGTCTTTGGGGACTGTCTGCGGCACCGGCCTCGTGTCGATCCCCGGTGCCAGCCGGGGGGAGCGAGGCCGTTCTGCTTTTCTGCTTGCGCCTCGTACCTGAGTGGTCGTCTGGCGCAAGGCGCAGCCTACCGGTTGACCTCGCCACTTGTCCCCCTCCTGGTCAACTCGTGTCGAATGTCGGCTTGTCATCAGATGTGCTGCTCATCGGACAGGCGTACGGACCTGCGGTTCTGTCCAATAAAAATCCACACTAAATAACTCGACCGTGCAGCCCGGTCCTGTCTCAACTACGAAGCCTCCAGCTGCAGAAGAGAAATAGGCGACTTGAGGGCGGGTGGTTCGAGGCCGATGACGGTGGCGTGGTGGTGGTCGTCGCGGCTGGTGTCGGCCCGGGTGGCGGTGCGGCGGCGGTGGGCGCGGCCTTTGCGGGCGGCGGTGGCGCAGTCGGGGTGTCGGCAGGAGTCGTTGTTGTAGTGGCTTTCGTCGTGGGGCTTGGCGTCGGCGCGGGCCTTCTTCCCGGCGGCGCGGGCGTCGGCGAGGCGGGTGGCGAACTGGGCGTCGGTGCGGGCGAGGCGGGTGGGGACGTTGACGCTGATGCCGACGTGGCGGGCGGCTTCGCCGAGGCGCATGCCGGTGGTGATGGCGGTGAGGTAGCGGGTCTGCAGGGTGGTGTCGAAGACGGCGGGCCGGCCCCGACCGCGTCCGCCGCTGCTGGGGGTGGTGGTCATGGGCGTCCCCCGTCGCGTGCGGTGTCGAGCTCGCTGTCGGCCGGATGCTCCCCCGGGTCCGGGTCCGGGGTAGGGCTGGGTGGGAGGGTGTTGGCGGAGCGGGCGGCGAGGCGGGCCATGCCGGTGTACCCGGCTTCGGCGAGCGCGTCGTGGAAACGCTTCAGGGCTTCCCGGGTGAAGCGGGGGTGCTCGACGAAGCCGCGGGCCCGGTATCCGACGGCCAGCCCCACGCCGAAGATGGCCTCCACCGCGTCGTCCGGGAGGTCGGGCCATAGCTGGGTGGGGAGCTTGGCGGGCTGGCCGACGGAGTCGAGGGTGCCGGCGGCGATGAGGCCGGCGAGGAACTGGCCGTGGTCCTCGCAGCGTTCGGTGATGGCCTGGTCGACGGCCGGTACGGAAGGCGCCGAGGGCGGCGGGGTGGTGGTCATGCGGCGGGCTCCAGGACGGTTGCGGGCAGTGGCAGGGACATGGGGCGGGGGGTGACGATCCGCAGGTGCCGCGGGCCGGGGATGTGACGGCGCCGCCCGCCCGCGGCGGGCCGGTGGCTGATCCGGCCGGGCCCGGCGCCGGTGCGGGCGCGGCGGGGGCGGGGGCGGCGGGTGAAGACGGCGTAGGGGATGTGGGGGGTGATGCGGCGCTGGCGGGCGCCGTCGGTGGTGGGGGCGGCGATGGTGGGCCACAGCCCGTCCCACACGATCCGCACCCCCGCCGGCAACACGTCGTGGGCGAGGGCGGCCTCCAGGAGCTGGTCGCGGGTCGCGGTCTCTTTGTCGAGGCCGAGGAGGGAGCAGAGGGAGGCGCGGTGCCAGTTGGCGGTGCGGACGTCCATGCGGGCGCGGGCGGCGACCCGGTCCTCGTACACCTCGGCGGCCAGCGCCGTGAGGAGGGCCTGCTTCTGGGCGGTGCGGGCCTCGGCGAGGGAGCGTTCGGTGACGGTGCTGCTGGCGGTGCGGCGGGCGATCAGCGCGCGGTGCCGGTCCAGGGACCGCTGCCCGCCCCAGATCCCTTCCGGCTCCGCCAGCCGGACCGTCTCCGTACCGTCCGCGTCGGCGACCGTGGTCTCCGTGTTCGCGTACGTGCGGCAGGCGGCGAGGACGGGGCAGCGGCCGCAGATGGTGATGGCGGCCTTCTCCCGCGCCAGGCGGGCCTTTTGCGGTTCGGGGCCGTCGCCGGTGTACGGCAGCCACGCGTCCAGCGCGACGTCGGGGTCGCCGGCCGCTTGGGTGGGAGCGTCGGGGTCGGGGGCGCAGCCGCGGTAGCGGTAGTGGGGGTGGTCGGTCAGGGCCCGCTGGGCGAGCGTGGCGAGGCTGGTCATGGGGTGCCCCCTTCCGTGCGGCGGTGGGTGGTGTGGCGGGTGTACGCGGCGTCGACGATGTCCTCGGCGGCCGTCAGCGCCTCCTGGGCGCGGGCCACAGCGGCGGCGTGGGCGGTGAGGGTGTCGAGGTCCCGCTGCCGGGCCCCGTCGGTGAGGCGGGCGGCGGCGAGTTCGCGGCCCAGCGCGGTGCGCGCGGCGGCCGCGCGGCGGGCGTATATGGCGGCGGCCGCCGTGGTGAGCACCAGGGCGGCCGCGAGGATCCAGATGTGCATGGTGCTCACCTCCCTTCGAGGTGGGCGGTGTGGGGGGTTCATGGGCTGCCGCCGGCGGTGAGGCGGCCGGTGCCGGGGAGGGGGGTGTCGTAGAGGTCGCCGTAGCGGGCGTAGGCCTCGGCGACGACCGCCTCCGCGGCGGACACCTGCTCGTCAACCTCGGCCCAGGGGGCGCGGCCAGACAGGTACGGCACCGGCCGCGGGCTGGGATGGCGGCGCCGCCACCAAGACTCGGCCAGCGCGTACAGGAACGACGAGCACAGCAGGAGGGGGACAGCGAGGATGAGCAGGAGATCGTCGAGCATGGCGGGGGCCTCCTTCGGTGAGCTGGTGCCCCCGTGCAGTTCCCGGAGGGCTCAGGCGACTAGTGCTGTCTGCTTGCGCAGCAGGCGGTTGGCCTTGCAGATGCGGATGACGGTGCGCTCTGAGCAGCCGACGCGCTCGGCGATCCGCGTGTAGGCGAGCGGGGTGGACAGCCGCAGGCGGATGACCGCGGCCTCCCGCTCCGCCGGGGACAGCCACGACGGCGGCTGTCCCTGCACCGCCCGCTCGACGGCCATCTCGTCCAGGTACGGTTCGCCTCGCTTGCACGACAGGCAGTAGGAGCCGCGGCTGCTCATCGCCATCGTGTGCCCTGCATGCCGGGTGGCACGGAGCGCGGCGTCCCGTCGGGCTGCGGCTTCTCGGCGCTTCTGGCGGTAGCGGTCCTTGAACGCCTTGTGCGCGGTCCAGGCGCGGTCCAGGTCGCAGCCGGCGCATGCGGGATCCGGCTCCGAGCAGGTGTGGGGTGCACTGCCTTTCGGGGGCAGGCCCTGGCCGGGAAGCGGCGGACCACCGGCGGGCTTACCGAAGTAGCGCCAGCGGTAGTCACACCCCGAGCACCGGCCGCGGGTCTTGTGCGGCCGCCGCCGGCCACAGCACGCGCACGTGATCAGAGGCCGGCCGGATCCTCCCGGACTCCACTGTGCGCCAGGCATCAGGCGGCGCTCCGTCCCGTGTTGGAGCCGGGCCCCGGGGGCTTGGGGCCGGACAGCACCGTGTGGCGGCGTGTCAGGTACCAGCTGAGGACGTCTGGTTCCTCGGTGTCGGGGGCGAGGATCCCGGAGTTGACGATGCCGAGGGCGTCGGCCTCTGCGCGCAGCGACTCCACAGCCTCAAGGCTGGCGGCGCTGCTGGCGCGCCTGGCGAGCTGCTGGCCGGCCGGGTGCGGGACGAAGCAGTCCCGGTCGATGAGGAAGTTGCCCACCCATACGAGTCCCATCACGCCACGCTCCGCTCACGGTTCTCGGCGGCGGCCTTGAGCTCGGCGAACCGGTCGTCCAGGAGCTTGCGGAACGGCATCCACTCCCGGCCGGGCGGCGGGCCCTGTACCTCGTGGTCGAGGACCTGGTGCTTCTCGGCGTCGCCCTTGATCTGGCTGAGTGCGAGCGGGTTGTTCCAGCAGGTCGGGTCGGCGACCTGGGCCATGAGGCGCTGCACGTGCCCGCTGCGGTCCTCGTCGTCGACCGTCTCCGGCGCGGTCTGGCTGGGCACGCCGTGCTCGGCGGCGATCTGAGCGGCCGCCTGCGGTGCTTCCTGCGCCTTGCGCTGCTCGCGCTCGGCGGCCTCCGCCTTCAGCTGCGTGCCGCGCGCCTTGAGCAGGTTGCCCAGGGTGGTCTCCCCGTCGGGTCCGTTCACGGTCGCGTCGAGCAGGCCCTCCGCCCCGGCCTCGGTGTGCATGGCCAGCAGGGCGGTCACGTTGTTCCACACGGCGGGCTTGCGCAGCCGCTCCACGTAGCCGTCGGCCGGGGACCGGGTACCGACCGGGTGGTCACGGTCACCCTCGTCGAGGGCTCCGGCGTCCACCGGAATCATGAACGTCTGCAGCAGGGCGTACTTCAGCGCGGCGGACATGGCCTTGTTCGACGCCTTGTCGGCGACGTCGGACGCTTCCCCGAGGGTGACGGCGGTGACCTTGTCGCCGGCCGGGCCGAAGAAGTGGAAGGCGACCCGCATGTGGACGGCGTTCTGCTTGCCCCGCACGGACGCCTCGTAGTCGAGGACCTCCGGCATCATGACCACACCGTGGTCACGGAGCGGCTGGGCGAGGGCGCCGATGAAGTCGTCGACCCCGCGGAAGCGGTAGTTCTGCGACTTGTTCTCGCCGTTCTTCCCGACGTTGCGGACGTCGTTCATGACCTGGGCCATGAGGACGTAGACGCTGGGAGCGGCCTGGTTTTGGGTGTGCGAGGTGGGGCCCTCCGCCTGGGTGGTGGCGGGGGCCTCGGTGGCGGGTGCCATGAGGTCTCTCCTATGGGGTTGTCACGCGGTGCGGCGGGCGGGGGTGGTTGTCGGCGTCCAGCACCCCGCCGCGCCGGGCCGGGTTACTCGGTGGCCGGCAGGGCGGCCGGGTCGATCTGGTAGTGGTGCAGGAGCCAGCCGATCGCCACGTGGGTCTCGGTGATCCGCCACCCAGCTTCCTCGGACGCGGCTGGCAGGCGCTGCTGTACGAGTTCGCGCAGTTCGCCGTCGGGCCGGACGTTCAGGTTGGTGCGGCTGCGGGTGGCGCCGGAGTTCCGGGTGGCGCGGCGGGGCTTGTCCGGCATCCACTGGCCGGCCAGGAACCGGCGGAATCCCTCGCTGACGTCCTCGCTGAGGACGGCGTTCTTCTCCTCCGCCGCGGCGACGAGGGCCGCCTTGAGGGCCTTGTCCATGCCCAGGGGCAGGTTGCCGCCGCCGGTGCCGGTTTCCTTGGGGCGCAGCAGGCGCCAGCCGCCGGGCGCGAGGATCGCGTCGATGGCCTCGGCGGCTTCCTTGTGGGTCTTGGTCCTGCTGGTGCGGAGCGTTTCGGCGGCTGCGGTGAGGCGGTCGCGGGCGGTGTCGGCGGTGATCCGGGGGCGGGTCACGGGGCGGGGTCCTCTCGGCGGGCGCCGCTCGGACCGTCGGTTCGGCGGGCGCGTGGGGGTGTTTGCCACGCCAGTGTCCTCCATATCGGATTGCGCACGCCATACGGTATGGCGCCAGTGTCGCGATCCCGGGGTGGCCCGGTGGCTACAACCGTACGCCATATTGCATTGCATCGCAATGCAATACCGGCTAGGGTGGAGCCATCACCACACACCAGGGGGCACCGATGAACCGCAAGCAGCAGATCCTCCGCCAGCGCATCCGCGACCAGCGCACCCAGCGCCGTGCCTGCAAGGCCATCGCTACCGGCGCCCCGCAGACCGCCCGCACCCACCTCATTGCCGCCGGTATCGACCCCGCCACCGCCAAGCGGTACGCCGGTGCGTTTTCCCGTGGCGTCACCGCTACCGCCACCCGCGAAACCCGGATCAAGCTGAAGGGCCGCACCCGCAAAACCGTGGACATCAAGCTCTACAGCCACTCGGCCTTCACTTCCCGCCTCGCCGTCTACCGCCCCGCCAACCCGATCGCGGCCAGCCGCTTCGAGCAGGCCGACCACAAGCTCGCCGCCTGACCACGAAAGGGACCCCATGAATCGCGACCGATACCAGATCCGCAAATCCCGCTCCGGCTGGTACGTGCTGGACACCCGCTCAGGCGCCGTATGGTGCGGACTCGTTCGGGTCGGCGCACTCCAGCTCGCCGAACACCTCAACCGCCGCTCCTCCTGACCCCGGGCACAGCGAAGGCCACCGCCCCAGCCGGGGTGGTGGCCTGAATGTCACACGCATCGCGCACGCGCAGTCTACTCCGGGAACTCGCCACCTCACCACCCCTGTCTCTGAACTGGGAGAACACGTCACCATGCAGAAGTTCGCCGTCAGGTGCGGATGCGGTCGATCCCTGACCCAGTACGGGCGCGACGGCCGCAACGCCTTTCGGTGCGGATGCGGCACGCGCGTTCAGGTCATTCCGACGCCCGTGACCACACGTCTCTGCGCGTTCGGTGACTGCCGCATGCTGGCCACCACGAAGGACCCGCTGCGTTTCTGTCCCGACCACGAGGAGCAAGCGGCAGCCCTGCTGGCCCACACCGCTGGAGCCGTCAAGGTGCGCGAGCTGGAGGTAGGCCTGACCCAGACCGTTACGACATGGACCCGCAAGTACGGGTACGGAACGCATCCGGTCCCGCAGAACAAGCGGCACGCCCCGCTCGTCTACTTCGCACGGCGAGAACACCTCATCAAGATCGGAACTACGACGAACCTTCGCCACCGGATGATGTCCCTGCACGCTGAGGCCCTGGCAACAGAGCCTGGCGACCTCGTCCGCGAGCGACAACTGCATCACCGCTTCACGCACTTGCTCGCCTCAGGCCGAAGCCGCGAATGGTTCCACCCGGAGCCCGATCTGATCGCCTACATCAACGAACTCCGTGCCGCATCCGGAGTCCTCCCAGTCGACAGCCCGGCACCACCCGTAGCTCAATGCGTGGAGTTGGATACCTACCTGGCGGAGACCACCGAGTACCACGCCGCCCGGACACTCACCCAAGACGGAGAAGTCCTAGGCGGGCTGATGGGCAAGGTGAGGTTTGCCCGGACCAACCGCCGGCCGCTAGTGCACGCCGCCGTCACAGGCACTTGGCCTACCCGTAGGACAGCCGTGGCAGCCTGCGCTCAGTCCAAGGAGATCGGCACCGGATCGGGAGGGCTGATGCCCGCCTCCACGGTGCCTCACAGCGACCGATGCAAGCGGACCGCCTGCCGTGCCCGCTGGGCAACGCTGGACGCTTGATCGAGAACACTCGAACCCATGGCCCGCATACGCCCCGCCACCCAGCCGACCCTCATCGACGACCCCGCCACCGGCTACCGGCACCGCTACTGCCGCCGCTGCGGCCGCGAACTCACCCAGCCCGCTTCACGGCTCCGGGGCTACGGAGAAGCATGCGACCCCGCGCGCCGACCACCGGCCCCGCCCGTCCACGAGGTCGACCAGGACACGATCCCCGGAACATAGGAGAGACCGTCACATGCTGGCCACTCACCCACATCCCCAGGGGCCCGACGGCCACCTTCACTGCCCGGCATGCGGCATCCACGCCTCGAACCGGACCAACCCCCGCGCCCCGTACGGGCTTACCGAGTGGACAGAGTGGCGCGCATCGGACGGCCGAACCTGGCTCACCTGCCCAGGGGAAGCCGCTCCTTCATGCCCCCCACCGGCCGTGGAAGCGCTATGCCCCTGGCGTGACGACGCGATGCAGTACGCCGGAGCGAAGGGCGACGTACAACTGGCCACCGCCATGGCCACGTGGTGCGACACGCACCAGATGGCCGTGAGCGACTGCCCGGATCCGGGCCCGTACTGCCCCGGCGTCAGGGCGCACGAGGACGACGCAGAGCAGGGCAAGTGCACCGGACGGTGGGATACCTGCCGCTGTATGTGCCCGGAATGCTGCGGAGACACCCCCGACGTGTGGGGCGCGCCGCGCTACTGACGGCGGCCCCGCGCACGTGCGAAGTGACCGCGAGGCCGCCCAGACGCCCGTCCTGTCAGGTGCGCCCTACCTGGACCGTACGGAACCCGGCCCCGCCACGCCCGCCGGCGGCCCCGGCAGCGGCACCGCGTCCACCGCCCGGCGCAACTGCTCCATCGTCGTCGGCAACGGCGACCACCCATGCGCCCCGGCCATCACCAGGTTCAGCGCCGTAATGCCCCGTGTGTAGGAGCGGCCCAGCGACTCCGCCCGCACCGTGATCCCGGCCGGCCCCGCCTTCGACGCCTGCAGCGTCACCCACATCGCCGACCTGCCCCCCGTCAACGGCAGCGCCTCCACCACCCGCTCCCGCACCTCCAGCCACCGGCGCACCGCCACCCGCGACCCGGGCCGCAGCCGGTACCACTCCACCTCCGGTAGCGGCCCCAGCTCCTCCACCGCCGCCAGCACCCGCTGCCTCGTCGCCTCCGACACCTGCTCCAGCCGCCCCAGCAGCACCTCCCGAACCCGCCCCGGATGCACCTCAGCCAGGGCCGCGATCTCCTCCACCCGGTTCGGCGGCGCCTTCTGCTGCCGACGCCGCACCCCCACCGCCTGAAGCCCCGGCGCCAGATCATCCAGCCGCAGCGCCGCCACCTCACCCGACCGCGCCCCCGAGTCCAGCACGATCGCCACCATCGCCAGCAGCCGCGCCCGCTCCTCCAGCGACATCCCCGCCACGTCCGGATCCCACCGGCCCCGCCCGGCCATGTCCACCAGCTCCCGGTACAGCACCGCCCGCGACCGCGCGTCGACCGTCTCCTTCAGTTCCGGCTGACCCAGCCGCGGCAGCGCCACCGCCTTCCCCGGCACCACCAGCTCGGCCAGGATCCCCACGCAGTCCCGCACGACCCGCTGCGACGCCAGCGGCAACGGCCCCCGCTCCGACCGCCTCGGATCCCGCAACTCCCCCGCCGCCACCAGCGCCCAGAACGTCCGCAACGGCTCCGGCCGGAACCAGGCCTGGGGTGACTGCACGGGGAACAACTCCGGTGCCAGCGTCGCGGCCCGGTCGAGCATCCCCACCAGCGCCCACAGCTGGTTCGCCCGCACCCGCGACACCTGCACCGGCAGCCCCCCGGCGCCCAGGATCGGCCGGCGGGTATCCCAGCGCGCTGGATCGCGCGGAGCGACCGTCTCCACCACCGCCGCCAACTGCCGCACCGACGACGCGCCGTACACCCGCTCGCTCACGCCCTGTCTCCGATCACGGTGCCGTCGTCCTTCTCTCTACTTTCCGGCCCGCCGCCGCGCTCCCTCGGCGTACTTGCCGAGACCGTACGCGGCGTAGTGGCGAAGGTACTTCTGATAGCAGCGCCTGCAGGGCTTCCTCGGGTCTCCGGCCTGCTTCCCGTGCTTGCAGGTCTTCTTGATTCCCTCCACGATGATGCGCAAGGCCTCCTGGTTCTTGGCCACCTCGTGAGGGAAGTTGTCAGCCTTCGCCAGCCCCAGACGGTTGGCGAGAGCCTCGCCCCCCGGCGACAGCGGTGTCTTCACGGCGAGCTTCTGGGGGCAGACCCGGCTCGTCTGTTGGAGGGTGAGCGCGGCGAGCCCTCGGCCGCGGAACTCCGGTTTCACGTAGATGATCTCGACGGCGTAGTGTCCAGCATCCAGTGCCATGAATCCGGCATTCTGGCCATCACACCGGATGAAGGTAGTGGTCAGGTACTCCGCGACGGGGTTGCCGAAGGCCAGCTCGCCGATGCGCTCGAACTCCTCAAGCAGGTAGTCGGTGAACATGCCTTTCAGGCTGTCGACGTCTTCCTGCACCAGTGGGTCGAATCCCTCCAGCGTGACGCCTGGAGCGAGATGGACGGTCATGGGTCCTCTCCTCGTGCACGGCAGGTCTACATCAAGCCCACAAGGGCATTGTCCTGCTCTCCCCACTGGTCGACGATCCTCATGTAGCCGTCCAGGACCTTCGAGCCGTCCGCATGCCCAGTAATAGCAGCAATAGCTTTACGGTCCTTACCTTGCCGTCGTGCTTCCGTGGCCATCCCGGAGCGTACCGAGTGGCCAGTGAACAGGTCCTCGAATCCGGCGCGCAGCCCGGCTGCGGTGATGATGTCGCCAGCACGCTGGGGGGTGAGGCCCTGTGGCTGGACGGCGCCGGTGTGGTGGATGCGGCGGAAGGCGTGCCGGTCGGGGTCGGTAATGCCCGCAGCATCCCGCCAGGCGTGCCAGGCCCTCACCGGGCAAGTCGCCGCGCTGCGGCCGTAGGGGACGGGGACGGTGCGCGGTTCGGTCTTGGACACGCGGACGCTGACGAGCAGGCCCTTGCCGTCGACGTCGTCGGTGATGTTCCGCAACCGCAGGCCGGCGAGCTCGGCGCGGCGGGCGGCAATGGCGAACCCGAGGAGCAGCATGGCGCGGTCGCGGAGCCCGAAGATGTCGGTGTCGCACTTGCCGACGATCAGCCGCAGGTCGTCCAGACGCATGGCGGGCGCTCGGCCGCGGCCGCGCTCCGGCTCCTCCGCCTCGGCGGACTTCTTGCGGTAGTCCTTCAGCAGTTCTCTGGCCGCTGCGGTGGCGTCCGGGTCGACGATGACGCGGTACGGCGGGCGCCGCAGGGTGACGACGACGCCGGCGAGCTTGCGGTCGATGGTGGAGTAGGCGCGCTTCTGACGGTTCCACAGGTAGTCGACGAAGGCGCGGAGCGTGCCGCGGGTGGCGGCGGTGACCGGGATCTGCAGCTGGGCGCAGAACGCGGTCCACGTCTTCCAGTCCGAGGCGTAGGAGCGCTGGGTGTTGGCAGGCCGCTGATCCTGGGCGTGCGCGTCGGAGGCGGTGTCCAGGGCGGCGAGCCGGGCGCGCAGCTCCGGGTCGAACTCGGCCGGCAGTAGCGGACCCGGGGCGGCGGCGGGGAGGCGGTCGTTCATGGCCTGCTCACCCCGGCGATCCAGCGCTGGAGCGCGGCGACCTCGTCGGCGGAGGCGTGTTCCTGGGCGTATTTCATGACGACGGCGTACAGGGCGCCTTCGAGGTGCTGGTGTTCTTCGAACTGGCGGATGACGGCTCGGGAGAAGTCGCCGACCATCGGGTCGCCTCGTTCGTCGGCTGTCGCGGCGGCGTCGTGGAAGGCGGCCGTGACGAGCAGGTGCGCGGTGGCCTCATCGTCTGGTGTGCTCACACCCGTGTTCTACCCGATCTTGATTGGCGATATGTGAGCTTATCGTGAATCAGACCCTTCCCTCATCAGGCACTCGTGCGATCCATTAGACCGGTGGCAACTTGTGCAGAGCCAGCACTTCGCGACTGTTCGATGTGTTCGATTCTTCGTCAGGATCGATCCTAAGCTCCGGCACCTCACGCCGGACTAGACGCTCGAAGCCCCGCAAGAGCACTGGGCGAGGAACCACTCCCGGCTGGGTGATCTCTCCAGCCAGTCCACATGATCCACAATGTCCTTAAGGGTCACCGTCTCCCAGCCAGGGAGCTCCGCGAAGTACGCGATCGCGTCCGCGAGTGCTTCCGCCCAAACCCGGTCCCCGGCAGGCTCGGGCGGATCCTGGAGAAGGAGTCCCACTGCGGCCACGGCGTGGCGAAGCCAGTTGGCCGAGTAGAGCAGGCAGGAAGGGGCGTGCTGCTGGACCATAAGACCCTCACAAGTCAGGTGCAGGTGTTCTCCGGTCGTACGGAGGCCGCGTGCTGCATGCGGGTAACGCACTGACACTCCGATGTGATGCACATCACCACCCGTAGTCAGACCGTATCGAGGATGTAGCCAAAGCGCTCCAGATCAGGTCCGAGTAACAGGCAGCCCTGAATGCCGCACCCTACTGGGACCGGGACCGGACCTCAGGCGTCCTCTCAACTGCAGTCGCCCGTCGTAGACTTTGACGTGCAAAGGGAGCCCTATACCCCGACTCCGGTTCCTAGGCCACTGGTCGGGAGGGCTCCCTGCGTAGTGCCCCGTCACGCGACGACACGGAAGGAAGCACCGCATGCAGGGTAACAAGCACAGCGCTCCCGTGGACACCCGACGCTCCCGCATAGCGCGCCATCTGCGGAAATGGATGCGCCGGCATGGACACGGTGTCCACGCCAGCCTGGTCCAAGGCGTGTCCTACGGCGTCGGCAGCGGCGCCGTAAGCCTGCTGATCCTCTGGGTCGAGAGCCGCTTCTGAGCACCGCTCCTGATCTTCTGGCTCAGGAACTCCACCTCGCCGCACCCGACTCGGGCCCGTCACCGCACCGGTGACGGGCCCTTGCCATGCCCAGAGCAGGGCAGCACCGGCGCAAGATCCGGTCCACCAGCGACACCGCCCACCCTTGCTGGTGATGTACGTGTACGGCCGGGTCGCACCCCTTGGCGAAGCTGGCAGGTTAGCAAGATCGAGTTATTTAGTGTGAGTTTTTATTGGACAAAGGCCGAGGTCACGCCCTCGCTGGGGCGGTTACGGACTCCCAGGAGCCCAGTGCGGTTCTCGGTGCTGGATGTGGGGCTGGGGTCCGGGGCGGGTGGGGAGGACGGGCCGCTGACCGGGGTGCAGGTATAGCGCGGCGCATCGGGGTCGAAGTCGTCAGCGGGGCGGCATCGGTAGGTCACGCCGTCAGCATCGGTGTACGTCCACTCGGCGGGTGGAGACCCGTCCTGTCCATCCTGTCCGGGAGAACCGTCCTGTCCGGGTGACCCCGGCGGGCCCGGCTGGCCGGGTTCGCCGGGGTCACCGGGTGCGCCGTCCTGACCGGCTGGGCCGGGCGGGCCTGGGACGGTGGAGGTAGGCCCAGGGGCCCCGTCTCGTCCCGGCGGGCCAGCCGGGCCCGGGCTGGGGGTGAGGGTCGGGGCAGGTTTCCCGGAGGCGCCGGTCGGGCCCGGGGATCCGGGTGGCCCGGCCGGTCCTGATGGGCCGGTGGGTCCCACGATGCTCTCTCCCGCCTCACCGCGGGAGCCTGCCGGGCCGGCCACGGGGTCACCGCCCAGGCCCTCGACCTGTCGGGCGAGGGCATCGCGGGCGTGGTTGGCGGTGCGCAGTTCATGGGTGAGGGAGACGACCTGTACGGCCATCCATCCCAGGAACGCGACGACGAAGATCAAGGTCACGGCCACGAGAAGCTCGGCACGCGGCATCGGGATGCGCCGGCGTCCGGGCGGCTTGGGCTTGCGTCGGGTATCGCTCATCGGGAGACCACCGCCCATACCGCTACCGCTACCGACAACAGGCCAAGAAGGATGGGAAGAATTGCCTGGTAGAGGCGCTTCTGCCGCTCGTCTTCCCGCTGTCGTGCCACGTCACGCTGATACTGCTCGAAATCGTCCTCGAGTTTCGCGTTCGCGTCCGCGCACCGCTGGATGTCGCTCTGAAGACTGGCCAGACGCTGCTCCACGTACGTGGTCTGGATGGTGTAGACATCGAGGCTGACGACCTTGTCGAGGCGGGAGTTCAGCTCAGCGAATCGGCTGTGGAATCGGGTGTCGAGCTGGCCGATGAGCCGACTCAGCTCACCGTTCGTCGGCTCATCGGCCATGTCGGTGCTCCGGGTAACCAGGGGGTCAAGAGACCACGGCCGGCTTCGTGGCGTTCGGCGGGAGAGGGGCGGTGACTTGGGTGCGGTCCCACATGCCGACGGCGATGGTCACGAACGCCATGACGACGGCCTGCTGGTCGCCGCTCCAGTTCAGGCCGAGGCCGAGGGCGAGCGCGAGGGCGGCCTGAGCGAAGCCGATGACCGCCGCGCCGAGACCGTCCCTCGTCTTCCAGGCGATGAGCAGGCCCATGCCGGCGGCGGCCGCGCCGTTGATGTACGCCTGGAGGTCGACGGACACGTCGACGCCGAACGCGGCGACGAGCTTGACGATGATGGCGAACAGGGCCAGCAGAGCGGCCGGTTCGCGTCCCCAAATCTTCACGGTTGTCTCCTCGATGGGTGGGGCGGGGCTGGGGGGTGGTCAGAGCTGCCGGGGAACCTTGAGGGCGTCCCACGACTTCTTGCCGGGGATGCCGTCGGCGTCCGTGCCGGTGTAGCCGAGCTTCTTCTGCCAGGCGGCGTAGGAGCGGCGGTCGGCGTTGGTGAACTGGGGGCCGGGCCCGTGGTTGTAGCGGCCGCAGCCTTCGGCGACGAGGCGGCGGCCCATCGCGGTGATGATCGGGCTGCGTCGGCCGGTGTGGAAGAACGCCGCCCCGGGGTACGGCTCGTACACCGACGGAGCGGGTTTCGCGGGCGTCGCTGGCTTGGCCGGGGCGATCGGGGTGGCGGTGGGCAGGTGGAGCTTCTGCCCGACCCGGATCTCGTCGGGGTCGGTGATGGAGTTGAGGGCCACCAGGCGGCCGACGGTGGTCTTGTGGGCCTTGGCGATGGAGGAGAGGGTGTCGCCCTTCCTCACCGTGTACGTGCTCGCGCCGCTGGTGGTGCCGCCGCCCGGCTCGGGCGTGGGGCTGGTGGGGGCGGGCTTGCCCGGCACGATGCTGATGTCGATGCCGCCCGGGTCCCAGTGATCATTGCCCGGGACCTGGGAGTGCCCGAAGTGACCGCCCTTGGTCTGCCAGATGGTGCGGTCCCGCTTCGTCGCCGCGGCGGCGGTGGCTGGGGGCTTCCCGGCGGGCCATACGTCGGGCACGCCGTGCGCGCGGGCGGCGGCGAGGAACCTGCGGAAGTTCGGCTTGGCAGCCGGGTCGAAGCCCGCCGTCCACGGCTGTGCGGCCCGGCCGAGAACCTCGACCTGGATGTTGACCCTGCCCTCGCGGTTCGTACGGCGGTCGCCGTCGTTGCGGAGCGCGCGGCCGGACTGGGTGAGCGGCCCGAACTGGCCGAGGAGGTCGGAGACCGGGTCGTAGATGACCTGCGGCTCGGCGCCGACCCGGATGAGGTAGGCGCCGACGCTGTAGAAGTACGCCTGGCCGGCGGGGGACTCGGTGGTGTGCCAGGTGACGCGGGGCGGGGCGCTGGGGGTGTCCATGGCGCCGCCGATGGACTGGTCGCCCAGCTTGATGACGCCGGCGATGTACGCCGGGCCGGTGGCGCCGCGCGGGAGGGGTGGTTCACCGGTGACCGTGTCGACGGCGAGACGCGCCGCGTCCGTGGCTGTGGCGTCCCGGCTGAAGGGGTCGGGGCGCAGTACCTGGGAGTCGGGGCCGTCGATGGGGACGTAGACGTCGAGGTCGCCGTCGGAGCGGAGCACCATGAACGCGCCTCGGTGGCGGGGGTGGTCCTTGACGTGGCGTTCGCTGGTGTCGAGGGCCGCGATGGCGCGGACCTCGTCGACGTGGTCCTGGTCGACGACGCCGTAGTAGGTGGTGGTGGTCTCGAGGGTGTCGGGGTCGAGGTGGTCGACCGCGACGTGGTACGCCGCTGTCACAGGAGGACTCCGTCCTTGCGGGGCTGGATGACGTCGATCTGGGGTCTCAGGGCGAGGTAGGTGGCCAGGAACATGCGGGCGTCGCCGTGGTCGCCCCACGACGAGCCCCAGGAGTTCCGCAGGCGTAGGACGGTGTGGGAGGGCAGCAGTTCGTCGTCCTCGGTGGCGACGGCCTCGAGGGCGGTGATGCACACCTCGTGGCCGCCTTCGAGAGGCGAGGCCGGCCAGGTGGGGTCGCTGTCGATGAACCCCTCGGCGCTGGGTTCGGAGAACGCGGCGTGCCAGGGCATGCCCATCAGGACCGGCCCGGTCTGCAGCAGGGCGCACAGCTCTTCGGTGGTGGTGGCGTGGCCGTACTGGTCGATCAGGCCGCGGTCGTGCATGGCCTTGGCGACGCCGAGGCCGGAGGAGCCGCAGTCCTGGGCGGGCCAGGTCAGCTCGTGCCAGACGTCGTGGCTGGTGGCGTCGGCGTACAGGCCGATGGCGAAGTGCTGGGCGGCGGCCGGGTCGGTGAGGCTGAGGCCGGCGGCTGCAGCTTGTTCGGGGGTGAGGAGGATCGACAGGGCTGCGGTGGCGGCGTTGCCGGTGCACGATCCGAGTGCGTCCAGGTCGGTGTCGAGGCCGTAGTCGGCGGAGGTGCTGATGCCCTGGGCGAGGAGGTTTTGCTGGTCCAGTACGGGGACCCGTGGTTCCCAGCTGGTGGGGCGCAGTGTGTGGCCGTCGTAGGGGCGGCGGTAGGCGAGGCTGCGCGGGTCCAGTGCCTGGTGGCGTCCGAGGTGTGGCTGGACCGGGTACTCGTGGACCGTGACGTGTGCGGGCACTCGCCCGTGCTCCTGGATCTCCCCGCGCCCAGAGCATGTGATGGTGTGCCAGCGCCCGGCCGGTGGGGCGGGGTGGCAGTCCCTCGGGGTGTGGAGCGTGGGGCGGAGGGTCGCCCTGTGATCAGCGTACGGGTGTGCGGGTGGGGTGTTGCCCCGGGTCAGGCCTCGCGGTACCAGCCGGAGAGGGTGATGATCGAGGTGGCGGAGAGGTTGTCGCCGCGGATGAGGATGTCGGTGGGGCCGCGGAGCTGGTCGATCTGCGCGCCGCTGCCGGAGAAGTTGATGTTGCCGACGGCGGTGCCGCCGACACCGGAGTTGGTGCCTGCGGCGATGCCTCCGGCGTAGGCGGGCAGGTACTGGCGCCGGTTCGCGCTGCCGCGGTAGGGGGTGGAGGGCAGGGAGATGGTGACCGTGCCGGTTCCGGTGCCGGCGGCGGACAGGGCGATGTGCGTCTGGACGAAGACGAGTTTGCCGATTTTGAAGTACCAGCCGTCGCGGGTGGAGAACGTTGCGGCGCCGGCGCCGGAGACGACGGGGGTGTAGGACGACCAGGTGGTGGCGGTGATGGCCAGTTCGTTGCCGGTGATGGTGCCGGCGGCGGTCAGGTGGCCGGAGGGGGTGACGGCGAATTTGTCGGTGCCGTCGAGCTGCGCCCACAGCAGTGCGCCGGTGTGGCCGGCTTTGGCGCTGACGAACAGGGCGGCGTTGCTGGAGGCGGGTGGGTCGATGGCGACGCGGCCCTCGTCGCAGGTGAATACCCCGTCGCTGACTTGGAAGATCGTGTTGGTGGAGGGGGAGGCGCTGTCGACCAGGCCGAGCTGGGAGTAGGTGGCGCCCAGGTAGATGGAGCCGCCCTTGACGACGGACGGGTTGGAGTGGCGGATGCGGCGGGTGTACCAGTGGTTGGCCGAGGGGGTTGGGCCCATGTAGGTGAGCCAGCGCCAGTCGGTGATGGCTCCGTCGGTGAAGGGGCCGGAGCTGATGTTGAGGCCGGGCCAGGAGGCGTCGTCGTTGCCGTTGATGGCGCCGGCGGTGGAGCCGGAGGGGTTGAGGAATCCGATGACCGGGAGGGTCTGGGTGGGGTCGATCAGGATTTTCCAGCCGGAGGCGGCGGTGGCGGTGACGGAGCCGTCTTCGATGTCGACGGTGGCGCCTGCGCCGTCGTCGCTGTGGAACTCGGCGCCGTTGATGGTGCCGCCGGTGATCGTTTTGCCGGTGATGGCGTCGGCTTTGAGGGCGGTGGCGTCGACGGACCCGGCGGCGAGTTTCGCGGTGGTGATGGCGTTGGCGTCGATCTTGTCGGTGGTGATGGCCAGCGCGGCGATTTTCGCCGCGGTGACGGCTTCGGCGGCGAGCTTGTCGGTGACGATCTGACCGGCGGCGATGTGCGCGGCGAGGATCGCCCCGGCGATGATCTTCTGGGTGGTGACGGCGTCGTCGGCTATCTCCGTGGTGCCGACAGCAGCAGCGGCGATTTTCGCGGCGGTGACGGCGTCGTTCGCCAGCTTCACCTCGGTGACGATGCCGTCGAGGATGTCGCTGGCGACCACGGCGGCGGGCCCGTGCGGGCCTGCCTGGTCGGACGGGTCGGAGGCGGTGCCCGAGGTGCTGCGGGCCACCAGCCGGATGTAGAGGGGGTCGTCGGTGGGGACGACGACGGTGGCGCCCTGGGCGGTCTCGATGGTCGAGGTGAGGGTGGCGGCCGTCGGGGTGAACCCGGTGGTGGGCGACGCGTGGACCTCGGTGCGTGCCCAGTCCAGCGGCACGACCGCCCCGTCGGTGAAGAGGCCGTCCCAGGAGACGGCGACACCGCCGAGGACGGAGGTGACGATTGGCGCCGCCGGTTTGGGGGGCGGGGGGCCGTTGACTACGTTGACCGCGGTGGTGCCGTCGGCCTGCTGCCCGACCAGGGCGCGCAGCGATCCGTCGGCGTCACGCACCTCGATGGCGGTGTCGTCGATGCTGGCCGAGCCGAGGCGGGACTGCCGCTCCATCGCCGCCAGCCGCTGCTCGAGCTGAGCCAGCTTCCGTCCGATGTCCACGGTCAGACGCCTCCGTACTGGTAGGTGTCGGCGGGCTTGAGCTGCACGGTGGCCTGCGGGCCGCCGGGCGCGTCCGGCTTGATGGTCCAGCCGGTGATGCGGCACCAGCCGGTGTAGTCGGTCCACGCGTTGTGGACGCGGGTGTAGACGTCATCACCGACCTGCCAGGACCCGAACGGGGCGGCAGGGGTGTTGCGCAGGGTGATCTGGTCGACGGATCCGAGGGTCTGGCGCCAGGCCCTCTCGGCGTTCGCCCGGGCGGCGAGGATGTCGTCGCCCTTGATCTCGGGCAGGTCCATCACGTGCTCCAGGCGCAGCCGTCCGTTGCGGACGGCGGAAATCTGGCGGCGCTTGGCGCGGCCGTCGCCGAAGCCGGCGGCGACGACGACCTGGGCGTAGTCGTCGCCGGCGAGCGCGACCTCGGGGTCCTCGAGGATGTTCACGCCGGAAGAGAAGGAGATGTCTTTGCGGCGGGCGCCCAGGCGGGGCCAGCCCAGGCGGATCTGCTTGACGACGTCGCTCCTGTCGGCGTTCCACGCGGTGGCGCACGTGTAGTCGGGGGTGGCTTCGCCGGAGACGAGGTCGTCGATCAGATCGCCCAGGTTGGGGTGCTCCCAGAAGTTGGAGTGGTAGACGTCCGCAGGGGTGCCGACCGTGGATGTGGATGTGGTGGTGTCGACGACGACACCGAGGTCGCCGTCCGCCGCGGACTGCAGATAGGCCCAGATGTCGCGGATGACCTGGCAGCGGTCGGTGTAGACGTAGGGGCCGCGGCCGCCGAACTCGCCGTCGAGGTCGTGGCGGTGCTGGGCGTAGGACGACCAGGACGCGGCCTCCACCGTCAGCCTGTCGCCCTGGGTGCGGACGTCCCACACCAGGCCGCCCCAGGTGATCTGCTCGTCTTCCTCGACGTAGATGCAGGTGGTGCCGGGGTCGAGGAGGGTGGGGTGCTGGGACAGCAGCCGCGGGGCGAGGGAGCCGGTCAGGGAGCCGGGGCCGGACAGTTCCGGCCCGTATTCCAGGTCCCGCAGCGGCAGGGCGTGGGAGAGCCATTCGCCGGTCAGGGCGTGCTGGGTCAGGACCCGGGCGGGGCTCACCGGGGCGCCTCGAGGAACTCGACGTCGGCGAAGAAGGAAGTGGAGGCGTCGGCGGTGAGGGTGCCGGTGTTGCCGGTGGTGCCGGTGGCCTGGACGCGCAGGAGCTGGGTGGTGCCGCGGTAGGCGTCGGTGATGGTCAGCTCGTCGACGGCGGCGGCCGGCTGGCGGTGGACGCCGGTGGAGTTGGTGTCCAGGACGACGGACTGGGTGGCCAGGGAGGCGCCGAACAGGCCGCGGAAAGCGCCGATGAACTGGTTGGTGTACTTCAGCTGCAGGGCGTCGACCCGGATCTTCGCCTTCGACGCCCAGGTGGGGATGGCGATGTTCCAGCCTGCGGCGGTGGAGAAGTTCTGCCACACGCCGTTGCTGTTGGTGATGTTGGCGGAGGCGCTGGCCGGGAACTGGGTGTAGGTCTGGCGCTCCCGCCTGGGGTTCGCGATCTTCCGGATGTCGACAATCATGGCGTTCGTGATGGTCGACGTGGAGGCGGGGATGTCGATGCGGGCCAGCGGGATGCCGGTGCGGCCGTCGGGGATCGCGGTGGCGCTCGCGGAGACGTTGGGGATGACCTGGAAATAGGCGATGTCGTCGGTGGCCGGATCGAGGGTGCCCTCGTACTCGGGGTCCTCCACGCGCAGGATCAGCATGTCGGAGCGGCCCGCGCCGCCGGTCGCGGCGATGGCGACGTTCGTCGCGCCGGTGTTGGCCACGGCGTAGGAGCCCTGGAAGGTGTTCGCGCGGCCGCGGACCACGCCGGTGCCGGAGGCGACCTGCACGGAGCCGCCGGGGGTGCCGAGCTGGGTGACCTTCAGGTCGGTGCCGCGGGTGATGCCCTCGTTGTCGCGGGCGAGGTCGGAGACCAGCAGGCGGAACTGCTGGGCGGAGTGAGTGGCGCCGTCGACGAGGATCGGCTGTGGGATGAGCGCCATGGCGTCTCCTCAGAGGGCGGTGTAGGCGTCGCGCCAGGTCAGGCGCATGCGGGCGGTGTTGGTGCTGTCGAACGCGGTCCAGCGGTATTCGTTCAGCCCGGGCGGGATGGAGAACTGGTCGATCCGGGAGGCGGGGGCGAGCAGTGCGGAGGCGTTGCCGCCGGTCTCGCGGATGACGGTGCGGTGTCCGGGCCGGGTGTCGATCTCCACCCACTGGCCGGCCGCCAGGGTCAGTGTCGGCATGCGCAGCTGGCGGCCGGACTCGGCGTGGGTGATGGTGACGTCGTGGCAGGGTCCGGTGATGCGGATGACGGGCCAGGCGTCGGCGTCGCCTTCGTTGTCGGCCCAGCCCGGGCGGTCTGCCGCGGTGGTGCCGGACTGTACGAAGATGGGGGCGGTGACAGGGGCGGCGAATCCTCCTCCGGTCAGCCAGCCCAGGGGGATCTCGACGGTCGATTCGGTGTCGGCGTACCAGGTGGGGTCGGTGCCGACGAACTCGATGTCGAGGGGCATGTAGCCGTGCTTGACCTGCCCGTACTCGGGCTCCAGGCGCCGCAGGCGGCCTTCGAGGCGCTTGGCGGTGCGGCCGGGGCGCTTGATGCGCAGCGTCATGGTGGCGCCGCCGGCCAGGCGGATGGCGGGGTCGTGGGCGGGCTGCTGGAGGGTGTGGAGCATGTCCTCGCACGCGACCGGGTCGCCGGGGGTCTTGATGGCGGCGTTGATCTGTACGGAGCGGGGGGCGAAGTAGTCCGGGCCGGGCCAGGAGCCGTCGCTGGAGGGCTGGTCGTGGTCGTTGTCGCGGACCGGGGGCCGGCCCAGGCCGGTGATGTCGATGATGTTGACGGTGGTGCTGCGGCCGATGACGGTGCCGCACAGGTCGACTTGCCCGTCGGTGATCTCAGGCTCCGGCACGAGTGGTCACCCCTCCCCTGCGGGCGCGGCGCATCTGCCAGCCCACCTGTGCGCCGATCTCGGATGCCGTCGCGCCGGTACGGAGCGGGGCGACGTGTACGTGGGTGTCGCCGGTCTCCCTGATGACGACGACCTGCCGGGATGCGGCCATGTCGGTCAGGCCGATCCCGAACCTGTTGGCGACGTCCCGGAGCACGCGGGTGGCGGCGCGGCGTTTGTTCGCCCCCAGCGGGATGAAGGCCTCTCCCCCGGTGGATGGCTCGGCGAAGGTGACGGCGCCGTTGACGGTGGAGTAGATCCCTTCGCGGATGCCGCCGTTGGCGTACGACAGGCCCTTGCTCGCCCGGGCCAGGTCGGCGAGGAACTTCGTCGCGCGGGCGCCCAGGGAGCTTTTGATCTGGGCGGAGGCCTTGCTGGCGACGGCGATGATCTCGTCTTCTCCCAGGCCGGTGGTGGCGGCGACGTCGTGGATGCCGGTCTTCGAGGTGGTGACTGCGGCGATGATGGCCACCAGCTGCTCCACCTGGTCTCCGGTGAGGGCGCTGTTGGCCTGCTTGGCGGCCGTGTTCGCCGCGCCGGCCTTCTTCGAGTCGGACACGGCGGCCGCGGCGAGGTCCATGGCGGCCTGGTCGCCCTGGGCGGCGAGCTGCTTGGCCAGGTCCCCGTAGCCGCGGCCGGCGAGGGTGGCCAGGTTCGTGGCGAACCTGGCGTCCATGGCGGTGGCCTTGGACATCTGCCGCGTGTAGTCCGTCAGCGATGCCCTCGCGGTCGCGGCCAGACCGCGCAGGGCGGCGGCCATGTTGTTGATGTACTTCACCGACCCGGTGGCCATCTTCTTCGTCAGCTCGTAGCCGTCGGTTCCCATGGCGGCCAGCGCTTCGGCGACGTCCCCGCCGACCCGGTCGGCGACGATGGCGAGGTCCCGGTTCCAGCGGCGGGTCATGTCGGACGTGGTGCGTAGCCGCTTCTCGAACGCGCCCATGTCGAAGTAGCTGATTTCCTTGCCCTTGACCTTGCGGGTCTTCTGCCCTGCCCGGACAGCCTCGGAAGGGCTGTAGAGGCTGCCGGTCTTCGGGTCGTACCGCCAGTCCGTGACGCTGCCGTCGGCGTTCCACTGGATGCTGGACGGGTCACCGCCGAGGCGGCGCACGGTCTCTTCGGTGATGGCGCGGGAGCGGGGCCACTTCGACCTGGCATGAGGGATGTAGCTCTCCCCGTGAGTCTCGGGCTCCGCCCATATCCGCAGGTCAGGCTGTGGTTTGGCGATCTGCGCGACGTGGTTTTCGCGCATGCCGCCTTCGGCGAACTGCTGCACGCGGGCCCCGGCGTAGATGTTGCCGTCGGCGGACCGGCCCGCGGTGGAGCCGAAGTAGGTGCCGGAGGGGACGTTGGGGTTCCCGCGGATCTTGTAGGTGGTGATGACGGTGGTGTTCGCCGTCATCCCGTTCAGGTTGTGCATCGCGGTGGACACGGTGCCGATGGCGCCGAGGGCCTGCCCGTTCGCGGTGTATACCTCGGTGCGCCCGTCGGGCAGCTGCCTGGTCTTCAGCCCGACCGCCTCAAGGGCCCTGATCGCCGCGCCGTTCAGGGTGGAGACGGTGACGGACTTGGCGCCGGGGGTCTTGTTGATCTCGGCCTGGACCTCCAGCAGGCCGTTCATGGCCTCCTGGTTCTCGAGCTGGACCAGGGTCTTGATCTCGCCGGGTACGCCCAGCAGGGTGTTGACGTACTCGGTGGCTTTCGCTTTGCTGCCGCTGAACGCCTCGGTGGCGAGCTTCATCATGGTGGTGCGGAGGGCGTCGCTCTTGGCCGTCATCGCCCCGAGGGACTCGCCTGCGGCGATACCGGCGGTGACCATTTCGTCGTGGGCTTTGGCGACCTGCGACATGGCCTGGCCGTTTTTCTGGCCGGCCGTGGTGCTGATGTCCAGGCTGGCGCCGTTCTCCTTGAACGACGCGGTGAGAGCATCGAGTGATTCCTCGAACGCGATCTGGCTGTCGTAGGCGGAGCGGTTGGTGTCGTTCAGGTCGACGATCGCCTGGCGGAGGCCGTTGACCGCGCCTTTCTGCGCGTTCAGCTTCGCCTGCGTCGCGAGGGCCTGCTGGCCGAAGACGCCCATGGACGCTGCGGTGATCTTCTGCTCTGCGGCCAGCGCGGCGAGCGCGGCCTGGTACTCGGGGAACGCCTCCTTGATCGCTGCAGGGTCGGCGCCCTCGAGACGCAGCGACTCCTGGATGCTCGCGAACTGTTCGGCGGCGAGCTCGGCGTGCCCGGAGGAGGCCAGCTGGCCGAGTGTCTCGTCCAGGCCCTTGAAGTCCTCTGTGACCGCGTTGAGCGACTTGCTGCCGCGGGCGAGCTCGTCGACCTTTCGGGTGAGGTCGGTGATGCTGCGGCCGCCGGGCATGTAGTCGGCGATGTCGCCGACCTTGTCCAGCGTCTCGGTTTCCTTCTGGACCTGACGGAATTTCTTGACCAGTCCGTCCATGTCGCCGAACGTCTTTTGCAGCTCGCCGGTGAACCGGCCGGACTGCCCCAGTTCCTTCAGCGAGGTGGCGAGCTTGTCGACGTCCGGCGGGGCGCCCTTGGCGGCGTCGGCGAGCTGGTTGATGCCCATCACGGCCAGCGCGAGGACGGACAGGACGACGCTGGCGCGCTGCATGAGGGTGAGCTGCTGGGTGACTCCGGCGATTGCGGAGGCGACTCCGCCGAAGCGCGCGGCGCGGGCGAAGGTCGCGGTACTCACCGCGGTCGCGGCGATCCCGGGGCCTATCGCGGCCAGCCCAGCACCGGCGAGCTGGATGGCCTTGAACACGAACACGACCTGCAGCAGCGTGGAGATCAGTTCGGTGGGGACGGCGTTGACCAGTTCGGCGAAGGCGTTGACGACCGTGAGGACGCCGACGCCGACGTCGCTGGTGGCGGTCAGGAGGTGGACCAGGACCTGGGTCAGCTCGGTGATGGTGTCACCGACCAGCGGCCCGACCTCCTTCGCGTAGTCCATGAACTCGCGGAAGTTTCCCCCCACCTCGCCCTGGTCGAGGCCGGTGACGAACTTGATGATGCCGGTGTTGGCCCGGGCGAGGGTTTCGGTGGTGAACTCCTCGAACCGCTCGGCGAGAGCATCGACACCCGGGGACTGCGACAGGCCGGTGAGAATGGTGACGAACCGGTCCACCTCGCGGGAGGCTCCGGCGGTCATCGACTCGATGCGCGGCAACTGGTCCCCCATCAGCGCCAGCGACTTCGTAGCGATCGGCATGGTGTCGTCGGCCAGCGCATCCGACATGGCCACGTACTCGTCCTTGAAGTGGGACCACGCGGCGGCCGCCTCCTGGGTGGCGGCCGGCATGTCGGCCGTCTGGCGTATCAGCTCGGCCTCGGCCTTGGCGGCCTCCTCGGACGCCTTGCCGTGCTCACGTACCGCCTCGTCGTACTTCTCCTGCGCCTCGGAGGCCTCGACAAGGTGATTGATCTGTCCGGCTATGGCGATGCCGAAGGCCCCGGCCCCGACGGCCGCCGCAGCCAGACCGGCGGTCAGTGGGGCGGCCGCTGCGGCGATCGGGGTGAGGGCGGTGGCCAGGGCGGCGGCAACGACGATGAGCCGGCTGGAGCGGCCCGACAGGTTGCCCACCGAGCTGCTGGCTGACCCCATGGAGCCCCCCAGTGCACCCGCGCGGGCTCCGACCGCACCGAAGGAGCCGCTGAGGCTGCTCAAGTCGTCGCGCAGAACCTGCGCCCGGGCCGACAGGGAGGTCAGGCTGCTGTCAGTGGTGCGGGCCGCAGTGTTCAGCGACCGCACGCCGGTAGCTGCGCCGAGGGCGCTGGTGCGCATGTCGTCGAACGCGGCGGCCGTCGCAGCGGCCCGGCCTCGCAGCGTGCGAAGCGTCCGGGCAGTGTCCTGTGCGGCATCCTGCACGGCACGCAGGGCCAGCGCGGCGGCGGCCGTGTTTCCCGTGTCCATGTCGGCGCGGAGGCTCAGGTTCTGCGCCTGCAGACCGGCGACAGAGGCCCGGATGGCAGCGGCCGCGGGGCCGGTCTGGTCGTCGAGCCGGACCTGGAGGCGGATGTCACGGTCGATGCGCGCCAGGCGGGCCTGGAGCCGGTCGGCCTCGCCTGCGAGGCGGCGCAGGTCCCGGGCCGAGCGGCCCGCCTGGCTGCCCATGCGCAGCAGCCGGCCACGGGTAGTGTCGGTCTGCTGGCCCAGCCCCCGCAATGCCGCCGCCGTGGTCTGCGCCGCCTGGCTGAGGGTGCGGATCTCGCTGCGGGCGGAGCGTACGGCAGTGGCGAGGGTGCGGGCGTGCCGGGCGTCACGCTGAAGCGCGTTCGCCAGGTGGTTGCCCTGCCCGCGTAGGTCGACCGACAGGTTCCAGTTGGCCACCGCCCGCCCCTCCCTTCCCTTTATTCGTCGTCGTCCCAGCTGCGGCGTCCGCGCTGCTGCCGTTTCATCTCCCGCTCCGTTTGGAGCGCCGCATGCACGGCGGCCGGCAGGAGCGCGACCTTCATGCCGCCCAGGTCGGCGCCCGCCTTTTCGAGCTCGGCCTGTTTCTCCGCGATGACCTGGCAGCCGACGCAGCGCTGCCCGACCGCCACGTAGGCGTCCTCTTCGTCAGGTCCGCCGTGGTCCCAGTCGTCGTGGCGGGTGCCGCACTGCGGGCACACGGTGCGCTGGTAGGCGCGGTAGGCGAGGGCCTTCTCCCGGTCGCGGGGGGTCCAGCGGCCGTCTCCGGCGCCGAGGAACTGGGAGTGGGGGATGCCCCAGCGGTCGCACAGCTCGAGCTCGGTGCGCAGTTGCTCATCGGCGATCAGCCTTTTCCCACGTCGAACCGGACGATGCCCTGGACGTCCCACGCGGTCTGGAACAGCTGTGCGGCTTCGGACTCGGCCCAGGTGTCGAGGTAGTAGCGGGCGTCGTCCTCGGTGATGCCGTCCAGAGAGGCGGCGGCGATCAGGGGCGGGCCGATGGCCTCGGGGTTGATGATCAGCCCGTCCTCGGCCTGCTCCTCGGTCGGCGGGTAGTCCTTCTTCAGCGCCTCGAACGCCGGGCGTTCCAGGGCCTGGAAGCGCAGCACGATGGCCGCCTCGTCGAACGCGGTCTGGGCTGCGGCGAGCCGTTCGTCGGCGCCCGCCAGTGCGTCTTGGAGGACCTGGTTGTCGGGGTCCGCCTCAAGCTGGAGGGCGGCGCGGCGCTGGGCCCTGCGGGCGTCGTCGAGGTTCTGTTTGACGGTGTGGTCGTCGCAGATCGTCATCGTGGCCGTGGGCCGGTGGCGCCTCCGGAGCTTGTCCCTGGTGGCGGTCCAGTGGGCGTCGGCGGCCACAGCGGCCGGGGGCGGCGTGGGTGCGGTGCTGGTCTTGGCGGGCATGCGTGGTCCTTAGTCGGGGAAGGGGAACCCGGCCGGGCGCCGCCGCGCCCCTTCCCGAACACGTCGGGCCCGGCCGGGAGCTGAAGGGGGCGGATCAGGGACCGGCGGCCGGGACGGCGGCGTCGAGGGCCGGCGTGTCGGTGATGGAGAACTTCACCATCCACTTCGCGGCCTCGTTGTCCACGGTGATCGCGGACGACTTGGACGCGACGCGCACCGGGTAGACATCCATGCTCTTGGAGGCGGGGACGTCGCCCTTGCGGAGGATGATGATGAAACCCGTGGTGCCCTTGGCGAGGGCTTCCTCAAGGGTGGAGGTGGTGTCGTCCTCGTAGAACGTCAGGCTCGAGTCGGCGGCCTGGTCGTCGCCCGGGATCTTCGAGGTGAACGTCGATTCCAAATCCGGTGTTTCAATCTCTTGGTTCTCCAAGGAGAAGCCGTCGACGGCGGCGATGGCCTTGGTCAGCGACGTCGCGCTGGTGATTTCGGCCCGGGTGGGGATGTAGGAGGAGGCGGCGATGGTCTCAGCGAAGAGGATCTTCGTTACGCCCTTGCGGGAAAACCTGCCCATGGTGGGGACCCCTTGTGATGCGTACGGCTGTGAGGCGGCCACGTGCCAGTGGCGTCCGCGTGGGGTCCCGCCGCGGTGCGGTCATGCGCGCCCGACTGTCCGTCAGGCGGGGGTCAGGCCGAACCTGAACCTCTGTACGTAGCTGATGATGGCATCGGCGGGATCACTTGACTCCCCCGGTTCGGTCTCCAGACTGCGGCCGGTGTTCTTCACTCCCGGGACCGTCAGCGTGCGCAGCCACAGCCCTGTCGCCGGGTCGCGGGCCAGGATCGCAGTGCGGGCCTTGTCTGCCATCCACTCCGCCTGGTCGATGCTCCCCGTCGAGCCGGGCTTGGCCGGGTCCGGCCCGGACACTGACGTGACCTGGTAGACGAAGGAAGCGTCGGGGTTCTCGTCGGCGAGGGGCGGGCCGTCGACCGAGGCGTCGACGAGGTACAGGAGGTAATAGGGGGGTGCGGCGAGCGTGTTGGGGGCGGTGCCTGGCGGGATGCGGCCTCGGCCGACGGGCATGCCGGTCGCGGTCGCGAGGAGCGTCTGGAGAGCCTTGGACACCGGAAGGCGGGCGATCATGAGAGGACCTCCTCGACGGCCTCGCCCATCTGCTCGCGCAGGGTGGCCCCGAGGAACGGCAGGGCGGGCTGGACGTGGGGGTAGGGGGGCTGGAAGAAGTGCCGGCCGATGGAGTCGGTCATGTCCCAGAACCCGAACTCCAGGCGCCTGCCCTGGGGGGCGGTGGTGCCCAGCGTGCACTGCGCGCCGTGCGGGATGCTGCGGGTCACGGCCTTCCACGATGCCCGGTACTGGCCGGTGATGACGTTCGGCCCGGGCCGCCCGGAGGCGTTGCCGCGGATCTGCGCGACGCCGAGCGTGCCGACGTGCCGCATGCGGCGCCGGATCGCAGGTCCGATGTCGCCCGCTGCGCTCTCCAGACGGTCGGCGAGCTCATCCGGGGTCACGCGGCTGCCCCCTGCTGCTGGTCAAGGGGGGTGACGCGGACTGCTTCGACGGTGCCGACGCGGCCGGGGTCGCTGGCCTGCCATGTACGCCCCAGGAGGCCGCTGCGGTCAGGGTTGGCGACAGTGATCACGCTGACCAGGGCGTCCTTCGGGGGGATCGGCGCGGTAGTCGGTGTGAGGAGCTTGTAGGTGGAGCGTGTCTCATCTACCCAGGGCTGGCTGGCGTCGGAGATGACGGCCATCGGCGGGGAGGACGCGGGGAACACCGCGCCGGGGCCTTCGTAGAGCACACCGCCCTCGGGGTATTCGAGCTGCCCGGTCTCCTCGTTCAGCACGGGGTCGCCGGTGGCGGGGCCGGTGACGCGGACGGTGTCGACGAGGAGGTTGGTGTTGATCCAGGTGACGACGCCGGCGAGCGCCTTGTCGAGGCCGGCCATCAGGAGCGGCCTTCAGCCCAGTCGGCGAGCTGGGCGAGCATCGCGCGGGTGAGCGCGTACCGCTCGTCGTCGAGGTCGTCGCGGTTGAGGGCGGCGTTCTCCAGGGCAGCGGGGTCGATTCCGCGGAGGAAGTCGGCGATGACGGGGCCGGGGTCCGGAGGGTCACCGATGGCCACGTGGGCCATCCCGTCGAACTCGGCGCCCTGGCGGTTCGGGTGGGCGTACAGCACAAGCAGCGGGGCCTGGTTGGCGCGGTGCTCGAGGGTGTAGCCGTGGAGCATGGACGTGAGGTCGGCTCCGTCGATCTCGACGTGGCCGAGCACCCCGTCGGTGGTGATGCGGACCTGACGGGGCGTGTCACCCATGGTGGGGTCGGTCATGCCGTGGCCTCCCTGGCGTTCAGCCAGCGGCGGACGGCCTGGTTGTGGCGCGCGTCCGCCAAGGCGTTGTGCTCGCCGTTGCTCTGCTGGGGAAGGTCGTCCCAGGCGAGGCCCTGGCGGGAGCGTTCCTGCTGGATGTCGTGGGTGAACATGGGGACACCTTCGGGCAGGTCGATCATCCGTCCCCAGAGCTGGGCCAGGCACACGTGGTCGTAGGCACCGTAGTTTGCCCACAGCTGCACGTCGGGTCCGGAAGCGCGGATGAAGTCCATGACCTCGTCCGCGATCCGCTCGCGAGGCTTCACCGCTGGGTCGTGGTAGTTGAACAGCCACGATTCGGGCATGTGGTTGTTCCAGTCGCCCGACGGTTTAGGCAGATGTGGGACGACGTTCTCCATCAGCCACTTGTGCTTGCGGATGCGGCGTCGCACCTTTCTTCCGTGCCCCCACCTGGCAGCCAGGTCCCCGTTCACGGCGTAGTACTCGCGGCCGTCGTCGGCCACCATTCCGATCGAAATGAGTTCGATGTGGCGGGAGTCCTCGAGGAACTCAAGGTCATAGTCGATGACTGTCACGGGGTCAGTCCTTCCAGCCGGGGGCGGGCCGTGAGGGCCGGGAAGAGAGGGCACGGGAGAGCTCGGACCAGTACGCGGGCAGGCCGTCCCACGTGTTCGTCTCGGGGTCGTAGACGGTCGAGTGGGTGAAAATTGTGTGGCAGCCGCGCTGGCGGGCGAGGCGTACGCATTCCTCGGCCTCGTCGGGGTGACCGACGCCGTGGACGAGGTGGGCGAACCGCTCGGGCGGGTACTCGCTCATCCACTCCGGGAACGTCGCGGCCCGGTAGGCGGCCAGGTCGCCCTCGAAGACGACGACCTGGTCGGCGATGTCGCAGTAGCCGCGGGCGGGGACGACGCCGGGGTTGAGCACGACGTAGTCCATGCCGTGTTCCTGCTGGCGCAGGACGGTCAGGGCGACGGCCTCGAGGTGGCCGGTGTCCGCGGGGCACTGATCGAGGAAGCTGGAGGAGAACCCACGGTCGGCGTAGGTGTCGGCGTCGGCGTTGTTGAAGAAGTCGTCCCGCTCCCCGTAGTTCAGGGGGACGTAGCCCAGGACGCGGATGCCGGCGTCGCGGACTTCGCGGGCGGCGTCGTACAGGACGGCGTCCTCGGTGGCGCCGGGCCCGTTGGCCTGGTTGAGGACGATCCAGTGGACGGGGGCGCCTGCGATGGTGATGGCGGCCCAGGCGGAGGCCTTGGTGGCGGGGTGGGCGTACAGCGGGATCCCGGCGCCCATCGTCGGTGGCAGCGGCATGGCCGTTCAGCCCTCTTCCTCGTAATCCACAGGTTCGGTTGCTCGTTCGGTGTCAGCGGACAGGGCGAAGCCGAAGGCCTCTGCGTGATGCTCGTCGACGCTGGCCGGCAGCATGGAGAACAGCCTCTTCGCTGCCTTCTCCATGGCGCGCACCGTCTTCGGGCCGGGCTTGCCTGTGCTCTGCAGCGTGACCCGGCGGTCACCACAGCGGACGGTCACCCGCATCACGAGCCTCCCCCCGCCTCGCCCTGTTCGGCGTGTTCGGCGCGTGCGGCCTGCCAAGAGCTGATGTGGCCGATCGCGATGGCGTACCAGGACATGCCGACGAGGTAGGGGATGGAGTCCTTCCACCACAGGACAGTCGGCGGCAGCACGGCCACCCAGGCGAAGAAGAGGGTGAGGTGGAGTCGCTTCCAGAACACGGCGGACGTCATGCGCGACTCCCGAGGTGCGGCAGCATCTCGCGGATGCAGTGAGGGTGAGCGGAGGGATGGGCGAGGGCGTCGGCGATGTCGCGGAGAGTGCCGTGTGCACGGTCGGGGTCGGCGTGGCTGGTCCAGCCGCAGTCGGCGCCGTCGCTGACCAGGACCTGGCGGCAGCCGAGTTGCTGCCATGCGGTGCCGATGCTGCCAGCGTTGGCGACGGTCACGGCCTGCCAGGACAGGGCGGCCCGAGCCCATGCCGGGACCGGGTGGCGGGCGTCGTTGGCGTAGACGACGGTGTCCAGGGGGTGCTGCTGGTACAGGGCGGCCGGGTCGAAGGTGGGCGCGTTGGCGCGGCTGGTGACCGCTCGTGCGGCGGCGAGTGCGTCGCGGAGGAAGACCTGCGCGCGGCGTACCGCTTCGCGGAGGCGGCCCATGAGGTCGGTGTAGTACTGGGCGGTCAGGGTGGTGACGGCCGCTTGGTGGTGGGTGGTCCAGGACCAGATGCCGCGTGGCCGGTCGGCGTGGTCGAGGGCGGTGTAGGCGCCTTCGCGGTAGACGAGGGGCAGGTCGGTGGCGGCCCATCGTTCGACGAACGCGGCGGTGTGGCGGTTGAAGGTGGACAGGGACCGCTGGAACAGCAGCGCGGCCGCGCGGATGCGGGCGGCGGCTCCCCTGCCGGGCCGGATGCGGGCGAGGGTGGTCAGGAGGAGTTGCTGGGCCTGGGTGATGATCCGCCAGGCGGCGGTGAGGCGGCTGGTGGCGTCGGTGATGTAGCCCAGCAGGCGGGATCGGAGGGTGCGGCGGCGGGTGGGGGTGGTCATCGCCGGGGCCTGGCGGTGAGGCGGATGAGGGCGATGGAGCCGTCCTGGGCAGTTCCGTCGCCGTCGGGGTCGGTTTCGTCCGGGGCGAGCGGGACGCCGGTGCGCAGCTCGGCGATCTGCCGTTCGATCGCCTTGATGTTTTCGGTGTAGGCGACGGAGACGACGGAGGAGACGCTGACGCTGGCGGGCTGGTCGTGGACGAGGGCGGCACGGCGTTCGTAGAGGACCTCAAGGGCTACGGCGCGTGCGGTACCGAGGCGGGTGTAGCGGGTTTCGAGGTCGGCGAGGTCGGTGCTGGTGCCGAGCTGGCCGGTGAGCCAGGCCCGTACGGCTGTGTCCACGGGCTCCTCCACGGGCGTTGTGGGCGAGGGGCGGGAAGGGGGGACAGCGGGGTGCGGGCCCGGCCCTGGCGCCCCCACCAGGGGGGACGGGCCCGCACGCCGCTTACTGGCCGCCGGTGCCCTCAGCGGCGGCCGTCCGGCCCCGAGCCGGAGTCTTGGCCGCGGTCTTCTTCGCGGCCGTCTTGGTGGCCGTGGTGGCCTTGGGCTCGTCGGACGTCTGGTCAGCGTCGTCGGAGGTGGTGGCCGAGCCGTCGCCAGAGGCGTCGCCCGGGCCGTCCCCGGAAGGGCCGCTGCCCTCCCCTGCCGGGCCGTTGGGCGGTTCGGTCTCGGCCCTGGCGGTCTTCGGCAGGCGCGGCAGCTTCCCGTCCACCCAGGCGGCCGGGTTCGTCACCAGGGCCGCCAGGCGCGGCTCTGGCAGCGTCCCGGCGTCGAGGGTCACGGTCTGCCGCGTGTCGGGATCCTGCACGTACACGGTGCTGCTCAGCTGGGCGCCCATGGCTCACCACACCGTCGCAGCGATGTGGATGTCCGGGGTGTACATGACCGGCAGCGCGGCCGCCGAGCCCTTGGTCCACACCTGGACCGGGTCGTCCTGGTAGCCGGAGGTGACGATGATGCCCGGCGCCTCGGAGCGTTCGATGGACGGGTTGCCGCCGGTGGACAGCACCAGGCCCTCGGCGGTGAGGCCGTACTGGGTCTCTGCCATCTGGCGGGTGTTGGGCGGCAGGAGGAAGAACATGTTCTCCGGCAGCGCGCGGACGTCGGTGCCGTTATCGAGGGGGATCTTCACGTCGTAGGTGGTGATCGGCGGCAGGCCGTAGCGGCCGCGGACGACGTTGACCTCGTTCGGGGCGAGGACCGCGGTGGGGATGGTGGAGGCGGAGTTCACCGAGCCGTAGTAGGCGGCGCGGTAGGAGTCGTTGCCCAGCATCAGCGCCCACGTCTTGTACGAGGTGAGGGCGCGGGAGGGCAGCGGCGCGCCGGAGGCCCGCAGGACCTCCATCCAGCGCATCTCGTCGCCGAGAATGTCGGCGGTCGGGTCGGTCCACGCGGTCGGCGCGGTCGGCATGTTCGCGGAGGGGACGTTGTGGTTGGCCTCGAGGGTGAGGCCGTTCTCGCCGGTGAGGGTGAACTTGCCGTCAACGAGGAGGTCACCGGCGGCGAGCTCCATGCGGTGCTTGATCGACAGCACATGGGCGGCGACGTCGTCGTAGATGGCGTCGACCAGGTCCTGGCCGTCCATGCCGCGCGAGACGCTCTCCAGGATCGTCTCGAGCTCGCCGACGATGTACTTCTGCCCCAGGGGCAGGAGCTTGCCGGAGGTCGCGAACTGCGTGATCTCACGCGTGGCGACCTTGGTCTGGGCGTCCCACGCGCGGTAGGAGGCGGCGGCCACCCGGCGGCGGGTTCCGCGCACTTCCCACTTGACGGAGTTGACCGTCCGCTCCGGGATCACCGACTGGGTGAGCTCGTAGTCGGCCGGGGTCTGGATCTCGCGGACGAACGCGTTGATCTCGGTGGCATTGATGTCCCGGAGGAGGACCTCGAGCATGTCGTTAGGCATGGGGGGTCCCCTCTCAGACCTTGTAGACGAACGACTGGTTGGACTCGGCGGACAGGTCCGTCGGGTCGAAAGCAACCGGGAGCTTGGCGACGTCGATCTGGCCGTGGACCATCAGCGGCGCCGCGACCTTGGTGGACGTCGGGAAGAAGGACACCTCGGTGAAAAGGAACCCGGCGAAGTTCTGCGTGCCGGAAGCCGAGCCGGCGGCGCCGCCCGCGGTGGTGGTGGCGATGGTGACGCCAGGCGTGGACCCGCCGGTGAACGAGGCGGTGGCGGTGGGCTGGGCGACGTTCTCGCCCAGGTACTGGCCACCCCAGGTCAGGGTGTAGGGTCCGCCGGCCGCGCCGGTGACCGTCACGTCACCCGGGTTGACGTTCGACAGCGCTTCCAGCGCGGTCTGCACGGCCGCGGCGGTGGCGTTGTACGCGATGGCCGCTGTGGTCTGGCCGGAGAACGTGAGCGTGAACGTGCCGCCGGTCGGCGAGCCGGTGATGGTGACCGTCTGGACCTCGTTGGTCAGCGCGGCATACGGCTCGAACAGACCGGTGCTGGCGTTCTTGCCGAGCGGGATGCCGGACTTCAGCTTCCGCTCCGGCTGGTACTTCGACGCCTCCGTCCAGTGGAGGTTCTCGTCGAACGCGGTGAGGTCGAGGGTGATGGACTGGTTGGCTTCGATGCCGAGCATGCTCATCAGCCACGGGCGGCCGACGGCGAGCGTCTCGGTGGTGGTGTACGGCTGGATGTCCACGCCGTAGCCCCTTTCGCGATATCGCGGGATACGTGAGGGCACCGCTTGGGGGTGGTGCCGTCCACGGGGGTGAGGGCGTGGTCCCTACGTTGTGCGGTCTGTGGGTCAGGCTGCGTCGTCGTTGCGCAGCCCCATGTCGGCGGCCCGCTTGCGGGCGGCGGTGCGGATGGCGTCCTTGGTGCCGGCGGGGGTGCGCGGCGGGGGTCCGCCCGCAGGGGCGCCGGACGGAGCGGGAGGCAGCGCCCCGGGCTGTGCGGGGGCGCCGAACAGCTCACCGCGGCGTTCCTTCAGCGCGGTTGCGGCTTCGGTGATGGCGGTGTCGTCGGCGTCGTCGGCGACTCGTCCGGACAGCAGCGCGGCGGCGTCGTCGAGGTCGTCGCCGGTAGCACCGAGCCGGACGAGGACGGCCCGCATCTTCGACTCCCGGTCCCGGCGTGCGATCTCTGCCGCGCGGGCGTCGTTCGCGGCCTTCTGCGCCTCGAGGTCACGCTCGCGCTGGGCGAGTTCCTCGGCGCGGCGCTGCTCCTCGGACAGCTGCGCCTTGCGGGCTTCGTCGGCCTGCTTGAACATCTGCGCGAACGCGGTGGGGTCGAAGCTGTCCGGGTCCAGACCGGCGGCTTCGGCAACAGTTCGGTAGGCGGAGCGTCGCCCCTCTTCCTTCTCGTCCCTCATGATCACGTTGAGTCGACGTTGGGTGATGGTGACGAACGGCTCACCGTCATCGGTCGTCGGCTGACCGGATTGAGAGGGAGGTGCGGCCGGGGGCGGGGTGAGGCGGCCGGCGAGTTCGGCGGGAGTCGGCACCGGGCCGGCGGGCGGGGTCGGGGTCCCGCCGTCGTTGTAGAACACGGCCATGGCCTCGACACCCGTGTAGGGGTGGGCCCAGGCGACGGTGGCCGGGGTGGTGCGGTGCGCGGGGCGACGCATGAGGGCAGGTCCTCCCATAGAGGTTCCAGGCCCCGCGCCTGAGATCAAGGACAGCACACGTTTCCTCATTCGTTGCCCCCGCTCCCCCCGGGTAGGAGTTCTGGCGGCTCGTCTCCGGTGGTTTCGCCGGTGAGGGGCGGGAGCTGGAGGGGCGGGACGGCGGGCTCGTCGGGGGCCTGGCGGCCGAGGAACGCGGCGACTTCGTCGGGGTTGCCAAGGGCGTCGGCGAGGAACCGGGCCTGCTCGAAGCTGCGGGACTCGATCTGGGTGATCTCCTGCTCGGCGTCGTCGATGGGCCAGCCCGCGTCCTGGAGGCGCCGCACCGCGGTCTCCAGGGAGATGACGTGCGCGGCGTAGGCGTCGGTGACCTCCTTGAGGGCCGCGGCCTTGTCGGTCGGCGTGTACGGGCCCCACGTCAGCTCTGCGGGCAGTGGGCGGATACCGGCCCAGTCGGGATGCTGCCCGGCGATGGACAGGCGCTGGACGAACTTCAGCAGCAGGGCGTACTTGTGATCGCGGGCCAGGCGCATGGCGGAGATGAGGGAGTCCAGCGGCCCCAGGGACAGCTCGAGGGCGTAGCCGGAGGGGACCTTGGAGGGGTCCATGGTGCCCAGCGACACGGCGGGGAGGCGTACGACGTTCGCGGCGCGGTCGGCGAGGTCGTGGGCGTGGTTGCGGAGCTCGGCGAGGGCGCGGGAGGTGTCGAGGACGTCCATGCGGCCGCCTTCGCCGATCTCGGCGATGACGCCGGGCCCGACGGCGAGTTCCCGCTGGGTGCCGGTGCGCTTGCCGGACAGGGCGATCATGGGTGAGCCGGTGGTGGCCGACGCGCGGGAGGAGTCGGTGTCGGTGCCCTGCAACTCGTCGAAAACCTGCAAGGCCTTGGCGAGGGACGACTGGCCCCAGTGCTCTTCGGCCGGGGGGACGGTGTTGGGGACGTGGATGACCGGGATGAAGTCGATCAGCAGGTCGAGGCGGTCGAGGACTTCCCCGGCCGGGCTGGTCGCGAAGCGGGCCGCGTCCAGGGGCAGGGAGTCGACGTCGACGGGGCCCTTGATGTCGCCGAGTTCCCAGGTGGCGTCGGTGAGGTAGCAGGTGCGGTAGGAGGGTTCGTCGTTCCACGCGTACTGGCGGGAGATGCCGCCGGTTCGTTCGTCGAAGACGTCGCCCTGTCCGAGGACCGGGACAGGCCCGGTGCCGTCGGCGGGTTCGGACATGACGGGGGCGCGTACGGCCCGGCCGGTGCGGTCGACGCCGGATGCGGTGGCGGGGCGGATCCAGTCCAGCTCGTAGGTGATGCGCCGGATCCGGGTTTTCAGGCCGCGCTTGGGGTCCTCGGGGAGCTCCCAGGCGAGGTGGATCCGTTCGGGGAAGTCGGCGCCGTCGCCGTCCTCGGGCAAGACGGGGAAGTAGAAGCCGGGGTCGTAGCTGCGGAGCCGCACGCGGCGCTTGTCGGCGTCCCAGTACAGCAGGTACACCCCGTCGCCGAGGGACACGGCCTTGCGTTCGGTCTGCAGCATCCGCATGGCGAGGAGCTCGGTCTCGGCCCACTCGCGCAGCAGGGTCTGGACCCGTTCGGCGGCCGCGGCGTCGGTGGTGTCGGTGTCCTGTTCGGCGCCGGGGACGGTGATGGTCTGCTCGCGGCCCATGACGTGCGCGACGAGGGTGTCGATGAACATGCTCGGGTCGCCGAACTCGCGCCGGTCGCGGGCAGCGGCGCCGTCGCGGAGCTCAGCGAGTTCACCGGCCTGGTTGTTGTCGTACGCGGCGAGGAGCTTGTACGCGGCCAGGCGCCGTTCGTCCGCGGCCGGCACCCAGGAGGCGTGGGCTTCGGGGAAGGCCCGGCGGTTGGGCATGCCGAGGGTGGGGTCGCTGTAGATCGGCTTGTAGTTCAGCCAGGACCAGGCGTCGATGACCAGGGACTTGAGGCCCACAGAGCGCTCCTCCGCACACAGGCCCCGCGCCCTGTGATCAGGGTACGGGCGTGTGAGCGGTTCAGTCCCTCCGGTTCGCTCAGGTGATCGGTCCGGTCGGTTCATATGCTCGGCAGAATGGGGGGAGTTCACCCATTCGAGTTACTCGAAAGTCTCCGGCCCGAGGAATTCTGCGGTGAATATGCCAGATGCCCCGGAATGCGTGTGCGAGAGGTCATTCGGAGGGTCTGGGAGGACGTAGACTTTCGGGCGCGGCGTGACCACCAACTCCTGGAAGGCACCCCCGGATTCGCATATGCCCGGGGGTACCCGCCTCCGGCTACGAGACCGGCGACCAGGAAGGAGGAACGATGGTCAACACCGCAACGGACTGGGGCTTCTGGAACCTCGTCTTCGCGATCTTCGTGTGGCTGCACGCGGCGTCGACGAAGGAGTAGCACCCGATCCGCAGGGACCGTCTCCCACAGCCAGGGGGGCGGTTTCCTGTTATCTGTCTTCCTACGTTTCTCTTCCTGAGCGCACGGCATGCAGTACTTCCGTGCTTCCGTGCAAATCCAATGTATCACCGAGATTTTAAAATCTGCCCCGCCAGGTTGGTCTCCCAGGATGTTCGTGCCCGCAGATGGCCGTACAGACCCCTTCTCGGACCTGTTTCGCCATCCGCTGTCCGTCTCCGGATCCGTGTCGGGCCTCAGACGGCCCGCTACGGCACCTTTCGCGGTTTCGTGACACGTTTTCAGCGTCCCGTGGACGTGGATTTGCCACCTCATCTACGTCCAGCGAGGCGTCGATCCGCGTAGTTCCCGGTTCCGACGGCCGCTGAGGCGGGGTCGGCGAGCTCTGTCAGGGCGTGCACGGCGGCGTCCATGCGGTCTGGGGAGTCCATGCCGGGAATCCAGGTGACCATCTGTCCTTCGAGCTCGGTGAACTCTCCAACGTGGTGCACCTTGCCCTGCTTGTACAGCTGCGCGATCGGCTCCGCGCGTAGCCGTTTGCCCTGCTTGGCGTGAACCTCGATGAGGGCAGGCATCAGCATGCCGCCGGTGTCGCCCTCGCGTTCCAGCTCGGTCCAGGCCTGCCGTACGACTTGGGCGGCCATGTCGCCGCCGAAGTTGTTTTCTACGACGATGGCGTCGGCCTGCCGGTCGATGGCGAGTTTGCATACTTCGGTGCCCCAGGTGTCGGCGCCCATGGTGCGGGAGCGGTCGTCCAGGACGTACAGGTGGCCGTCGTCGTCGCGGGCCGCGCACACGAGGCCGACTTCGTCGTTGCGGATGGTGTCACCTCCGGCGTGGTCGACGGCGACGACTACACGCGCTGGGGTGATGCCTGGCCAGGCCTCTTCCTTGGTCCGGTTGCCGGTGATCCATGCCCACTTCCATACGCCGCCCTCAAGCGGGCGGGGCTTTTGCTGGTACAGGGCGTACCAGATGCGCTCGCCGACGGACTCGCGGGTGTCGGCGAGTTCCTGGGCGTCGTACTGGGCGGGCCACAGGGGTTCGCCGATGGCGCGGCCGATGGGGTCGTCGGTTCGGTCGGCGATGGCGGGGAGGTCGATCTGGAGCCAGCGGTGGGGCTCGTGGGCGAGGAGCCGGCCGGAGAGGTCGTCTTCGTGCCACCGCGTGTTGATCAGGATGATGGAGGCGCCGGGGGCGCGGCGGGTGAAGAAGACGGAGCGGTACCACTCCCAGACGCGTTCGCGCTGGGCGGGGCTGGCGGCGTCGTCGTGGCCTTTGAAGGGGTCGTCGATGATGCCGAGGTTGAAGCCTTTGCCGGTGAGGCCGCCGCCGACGCCAGCGGTGACCATGCCTCCGCGGACGCTGGATCCGCGCTTCTGCTCGAGGTCGAAGCGGTTCGCGGCGTGGGAGGCGGCGTGGAGGCGGATGCCGAGGGCGGTGGGGTATTCGCGGAGCTGGTCGCGTACCCATCTGCCGTGGTCGTCGGCGAGGTCGGCACCGTAGGAAGCGATCATGATGCGGTGTTCGGGGTGACGGCGCAGGTACCACAGGGGCCCCCACCGGGAGGCGCGCTGGCTCTTGCCATGCCGTGGGGGCATGGTGAGCATGACCTGGAGTCGTTCGCCGGCTGCGATGCGGCGGAACGCTCCGTCGATCAGCGCGAGGTGTGCTGCCTGTTTCTCCCGGCCTTCGGTGAGGACCGCGGCCATGGCGCCAGGTGAGTGATCCAGGGCCATGTCGCGTTCAATGCGGGCGAGCTTGCGCCGGGTTTCGCGGGTGGCGCGTGTGGCTACCCGGCGGCGCTGCTCGGCGGGGAGGGTGCGGTAGCGGGCGAGGAACTCGGACTGCCGGTCAGTCGTCGCTGTCGTCATCGTCGTCCGCGGTGTCCTGGTCGTCCTCGTCTTCGTCGTCTTCGTCGTCTTCGTCGTGGTCGAAGACGGGGATGTCGGCGTGCTCCTGGTCGGAGATGTCGATCAGGGCTTGCAGCTCGGACAGTTCGCCACTGCTGAACGGGATGGCGCCGCCGTCCGGTCCTGAGATTTCGGTACGGACGGGCACCTTCACCCCGAGGAGGTCGGTGAGGTCGACGATCAGTTTGCGTGCCTGTTCGACCGAGCGGACCTCTCCGGTGAGGGCGTCGGGCATGACGGCCGCGAGGAGGGATTCGAGACGGTCGGACTGGATCTGGCGCCAGAGCTCGGCTTCCTGGATCTCCAGGTCCCGGGCTTTGCGTACGGCGCGGGTCAGGTCCTTCGATGCGGCGTTCGGGCTCATCTCGAAGTGCTCGGCGATCGCTGCGATGGACTTTCCCTCGAGCTTCATGCGGAGCATCTCTGCTCGACGCTGAGCGGTGAGGGCTTGCTTCGCTCGGGATGCAGGCATGGCGGTGGGGCTCCCGCTCTTGGTCAGGCCCCGCGCCCTGTCACGAATGATCCCCGATTCAACGGTTCTGGCTCCCCCGGGTGGTGGAGGGTGGGATTCTGCGCGGCATGAGACATGTGCGAAGGGTGGGGGCTGCTGCGGCTGGTCTGGTCGTGGTGGTGCTGGCCGCTGGTTGCGGGGGAAAGACGGACGGGAAGCCGGCCGCGGCAAGCTCGCCGCCGACCGTGGAGACGACAGCGCCGGAGGCGACGCCGACGGTGCCGGAGTACCCGCCGACGCCCGCAGGGGAGTTCGACAAGCTCGCCGACTCGAAGGGATGGCAGGTAGGCATTCACTACACGTCGCCATCCGCGTTCGTGCAGGACATCTGCGATTCGCTGCCGGACAGCGCGGCGGACTCGTCGACACGGCCGCAGTGGCTGGTGGAGTCGGGGCAGATGGACGGCTACGGCGCCGTGGTCTTGCAGGCCGGGGTGCCGAAGCTGTGCCCGGAGTGGACGAGCGCGGTGAAGGAGGCGGTCGCGGGGCGGTACGACCAGTGGTTTGGTGACGGCTCGTATGAGGTGTCGCCGAAGCCGCCGCACACGAATGACGCGGCTGATGTCGAGGCCGGCACGTTCGACACCGACGAGACGTCCGGGTTCTCTAGGATCCCGCCAGGCAGGTACCGGGTGAAGGGCCAGATCAGGGACTGCTACTGGGAGCGGACGTCGTCGTCTGGGGAGATCCTGGACAACAACTTCGCGACGTCGGCGCGGGAGATCACGGTGACGGTCCGTGAGTCGGACGGCCAGTTCACGTCGGAGCGGTGCGGGGTGTGGAAGCCGGTGGGCTGAGCGCCCTAGGTGTGGGGCGGCCCCGCCACTCGGGGGGGGAGTGGCGGGGCCGCTGTGCTCGGCGGCGGTCGGGGGTGGGCCGGCCGAGCTCGGGTCGACGTCCTTGTGCCCCGGGAACGCGTCGTCATGTGTGGGGGTTACGGCCTGGCCGGGAGTTGGGCGCGGGGACACCGGGCTCCCGGCCAGGCTGTGCACTTCTGATGCTGGCGTACGGGGGGCTGGTTGTCCGGGCCGGTATCCCCCGCCCTCCCCGATTCGCGTGTTCTGGCCTTCGGTCACTTGAGTCGCTCGTTACTGGTCGCGGCTGGTGAGAGGGATGCCAGCGGCCTGGAGGGCGCGTTTGAGGGGACTGTGCTGGGCGGTGACGCGGGGGTCGAGGTGGGCGATGAGGAGCCGCCCGTCGGACAGACGGGCGGTGACCTTCATCGTGCGGGTGGTGCTGGGCACGGTGGGGGCTACTCTCCCGGCTCTGGGGTGGGCTCGTCGGCGGGGGCGGGGCCGTAGCCGTAGGAGCCGCGGACTTCCTTGCCGTCCTTCATCTGCCGGTGGATCTTGTCCTTCTTGACGAGGCGGGACAGGGCGTTGTCGAGGGTGGAGCCTTCGAGGCGGGTGATGGCGGCGATGGTGTCCTTGTGGGTGTAGACGGTTTCGAGGCCGAGGGGGTCGTCGAGGTCTGAGAGGGCTTTGAGGATCTTCTCGTCGGCGGTGGCGGGCTTCTTCGGCAGGTCGACGCCGCTGGTGATGAAGACGGGGCTGTCGCCGTCGGCGTCGCCTTCGCTGAGGATGGGTGTGGCGGCGATTTCGTCAACGCGGTCCAGGTCGCGCCAGTCGGTGGGGCGGGCGACGGCATCGTGGTCGATGTAGGGGGCGGCGGACTCGAGGAGGAAGGTCCGCATCATCTCGGCGGCGCCGCCGGGGCCGAGGGTGTAGCCGAGGCCGAAGGTGGAGCGGGGGTCCTGGAGTGCCACCTTCTCGTCGTAGATGAGGGGCCGGTCGACGTCCCAGGCGGCGGGGATCTGGCCGGGGTCGACGCCTTCGAAGCCGGTGGTGGCGAGGTGGGCCTGGTCGGAGTCGGTGCGGAACATGACGAGGGATCCGCCCTGGATGACGTTGGTGCGCAGGGCGGTGGAGCCGCCGAGCTTGTCGGCGTTCACGGCCTGGTTGACGACGCAGAGGATGATGCCGAGGGAGCGGGCCTTGGCGGCGAGGGCCTCCAGGATGATGCCGGCTTCCTTCTTGTGCTCGACGAGTTCGGACAGCGGGACGTGGGCTTCGTCGAGGATGACGCGGACCCAGGGGCGGTCGGGGGTGGGCTGGAAGTTCTTCATTTTCAGGCGGGCGGATTCTTCGATGCGCCACTGCATGAGGGTGTAGGCAACGCGGAGGGCGCCCATGCAGCCTTCCTCGCCGAGGCCGGAGTAGGTGGCCATGGCTTCGACGTCGGGGTTGGAGGAGCCCTTGGGGTCGGCGTAGATGATGGCGTGGCCGTTGACGTGGTCGGCGAGGGCGACGATCTGGACGAGTCCGCCCTTGCCGGAGCCGGTGACGCCGGCGATGAAGAGGTGGCGGGCGCCGAGGACGGGGTCGGTGAACTGGACGCGGGCGGGGAATCCGGAGACGTGGCGCCCGATCTGGACGTAGCCGCCTTCGCTGATTTTGAGGACGTGGGTGCCGGGGAAGGGGGTGCCTTCCTCGAGGGGGTTGTGCTTCATCAGGCGGATCACGCCGCGGCGGGGGTTGCCGGGGGTGGGTGAGTAGGAGCAGAGCAGGGTGGTGGTGCGCAGGGCGCCGGCGAGGTCTTCCTGGCTGGGGGTGGTGAGGCGGGGGGTGTCTTCGTCGGCGACGACGACGGCGACTTCGCCGCCGGTAGCGGGGTCGGTCTGGACTTCTTCGAGGTGGGAGCCCTTCATGACGGCGGGGGCGACCCACTTTTTCCAGGCGCCGGCGAGGGTGGTGGGGTCGAGCTCGGCGGGGCCCTGGAGGTTGACGGTGAGGTGGCGTTCGCCCTCGTGGGCGCCGGAAGTCAGGCGGATCCAGTCGGTGGGGATTTGGTAGACGGAGGAGATGACGGCGGGGGTGACGGTGACGGCGGCGCCGGTGGGGGCGGTGATGGTGCCGGTCCAGCGGGTGGGGCTGAGGGTGCGGACGACGAGTTCCTGGCCCTTGTGGGTGCCTCCTGTGGGGTGGGAGATGTGCGCGGCCCAGCGCTGGAGGATCTGCTGGGCGCCGGTGGCCGGGGGCTGAAGGAGCGGTTGGGCGGGCCCGGCGGCGGGGGCGGAGGCAGGTGTGGTGGCGCGGTGGGTGCGGGCGAGGACGCGGCGGAGCTTGAGGGGCACGAGGGCGACGGCGGCCCACCAGCCGAGGGAGAGGATGCCGGGTACGGAGGGCAGGGTGAGGGCGCCGGCGAGGAGGGCGTCGGCGTATTCGGGGCCGCCGAGGGTGCCGAGGCTGAGGGCCATGCCGGTGGTGAGGGTGGAGATGAACAGGGGGGACTTGTGGGCCTCGGCGATGTCGCCTGCGGGGAGGTTGCGGGTGAGGCCGGGTGGCAGCTTGTTTACGTAGTTGGCGATGTTGAATCCGGCGATGCCGCCGTAAGCGAGGGCTGCGGTGAAGGCGGCGCCGCCGTCGAGGAACGGGGCGACGACGCCGGTGACGACCGGGGCGGCCGCGGTGGCCAGGGCGATGCTGCGTTCGGTGGAGGAGGCGCTGACGGCAGCCGGGCTGTTGCCGGGGGTGGGGGTGGGGTCGGTCATGGCGGGGGCTCCTTCGAACTGGGCGGAGGCGGGCAGGGGCGGGGTGAGAGCCGGGAGGCGGCTTGATGGCCTCCCGGCGGCGGGGCGGCCGGGGCTATTCCTGGCGGAGCCACTCGCGGTTCAGGTCGAAGACGTTGGTGACGTTGGAGCGGGAGACGGCCTCCTGGATTCCGCTGTGGGTGGTCTGCGCCTGGTCGTGGGCGGCCTTGGCGGTTTTGGCGGTGGTGTCGCTGGCGGAGGCGTACGCGATCGCAGCCTGGGAGACGCCCTGCATGATCCGGGCGACCTGCTTGGTCTCGGCGACGGTGTCGTTGTCGACGTTCATTGAGGCGATCATTTCGGCGACGCGGGCGGTGTCCTGGGCGTCTTCGTCGATGCGCTTGGCCCTCGAGCGGATCGCCTCGGCAGCGCGGGCGGTGTTCACCTGGAGATCGGCGACGGCCTTCTGCAGCTGCTTGTATGTCAGGTCGGCCATGGTCAGCTCCTGTAGAAGTCGAGTTCGGCGGGCAGGAGCTCGTCGGAGTCGACGACGGCCTGGTAGATGCCGCCGTAGCGGGTTTCGGCGTTGGTGAGGACGACGCGGCAGGCTTCGGCGCCGCGGACGGCCCGCTTGTGGATCTCCTCGGCTTTCCCGGCCTGGACTTTCGCGGCCTCGGCCAGCTTGGTCAGGGCGCCGGTGAGCTTCTCGCCGCCTTTGACGGCCTTGGCGTCCTCGAGGAGCTTCATGGCGCGCTTCGCCTGCTGCTCGGCGTGCGCTTTGAGGCCCCGGGTTTCCTCGGCGACCTTCGTCATGGTGTCGGCCTTTTCCTGAAGGCGCCGCTCGAAGGACTTCAAGGAGCGGACCTCGCTGCGGGTCATGGACTGGCGGGCGGCGCCGTCGCCGAGGTGGACGTGGGTGCCGGTGACTTCCTTCACGCCGATCGGCTGGGGCTGGTGGTAGTCCGCGCTGCTGGTCACCGGCTGCTCCTTGTCTCGGGCGGTTTTACGGTCGGCGTGGGCGGCGTCGAGGCGGGCTTTCTCGCGCTGGGCGGCTTCGGTGGTGTCGCGGTATCCGTCTTTGACGCCGTCTTTGTAGGCCTTGGCGTGGGCGACGGTGCGGGCGGCGCGGGTGCCGTCGCGGTAGCCGGCTTCGCGGGATTCGCGGGTGGAGAACGGTTTGCCGTTCGGGGTTGCGGCGGGGTTCGGCTGGCCGGGCTGCGGCTTCGGCTGGGCGGGGTTCGGCTTGTCGGGCGCGGGGGCGGGGGGCTCGTTCTTGGTGGCGTCCGTCGTCTTCGGCTCACTGCTGCCGGTGCTCTTGGGCTCGGGGCTGGTGCCCTTGGCCTTGGTGGCGCCGTCGCTGGGGGTGTTGCCGGCGGGGGCCGGACGCTTGGGGCGGAGCTTGTCGAGGATGACCTTGCCGCCCGTACGGCCTGGCGCGGCGGCGTCCTTGGTACCGGGCGTCTTGCCACCGCTGGCGCCGGTTGTGGGTGTGGCCGGGGCGGGGCCGGGGGGCTTGGGGGTGGGGGCGTCCTTGCCGACCTTGCCGGTGGACCCGGAGGAGCCCTGGGATCCCTTGCCGCCGCTCGACGGGCCCGTGCCGGTGCCCTGCTTGGGGGTGTCCGCCTTGTAAGGCTTCGGCGTAGAGGGCTTGGGGGTGTGGGGAGTGTCCTGCTTGGGCGCCTTGGCCGGAGTCTCGGGCCGCGCGGGCTTGGGTGCCCTGCTGGGCTGGTCGGCCTTCGTCTGCTGCTTCGGTGCTGTGCCGCCGCTGCCCCGTCCACCGGAGCCCTGGCCGCCACCTCCGCCACGGTTTCCGGCACCGGAATTCGGGCCTGCATTTCCGCGCCCGGCGGGACCGTTCGGGGAATTCCTGTTTGTGTTCTTCGGGTCCTTTACCGCGCCGCCCGCATTTCCCTTGCTGCCCAGGGATTTTCCGCCTCCGGCAGACGCGGGAGCGGGTTTCGGTGCGGGCGCGGCGGGGGCGTCGGCCTTTTTGATGTTGACCGTGCGGGATTCTTTGACCTGGTTGGCCTGGGCTTTCGCCTTGGCGAGGTCGAGGCGCTTGTTGTGGGTGCCTCCGCCTTTTGCCCAGCGGGCGGCTCCGGCCAGCAGCCACGCCTTGAACACGCTCTGCTGGGCGCGCCCCTGACGGGCCGTGGAGCCGCCGGTGGCGGTCGCGGGGGTGGTGTCGGTCTCGGCGTGATAGGCGGCGCTGGAGGCGCCGTCCAGGGCCGCCTCACCGGCAACCGCGGGCGCGCCGGCCGCTGCCGGGTCGAGGGTGAAGGCCGCCGGGCGGGCCGGTTCCACAGGGGCGATCATGGACACGAGAAGGCCCGGCGCCTGCCCCTTCTCAGGGGTGCTCGACGCCGCAGAGTTCGGGTCGCTGGGGCCCGGGACGGCCGCGGTCGGGCTGTCGGTCGACATCACAATCCTCACTGGGTGGGGGCTACTTCTCCCTTACTCCCGCCGCGAAAAGGACCCGCTCACGGGCCTGTAGGGGCCGGGGAGGGGTGATTTTCGCGGCGGTGAGAGGTGAGAAGTAGTCAGGCCGGGTTGCTGCGGGTGCTGCGCTTGGCGGCCGCGAGGACGCCCAGGGCGAGGACTCCGCAGCCGATCAGGAGGCCCTCGTTGACGTCCCCGCCGACGGCCGGGGCAGAGGCCTGCGAGGAGCTGGCCGCCTGAATGTCGGTCAGGCCCGTGGTGGCGGTGTACTGGGCCTGGCAGTCGTCGACGATGTCGCGGTAGCGGGGGGCGCCGTAGCCCTTGCCGACCAGGTGCGTCTTGCCCTTGACGCACGTGTCGACGGACGCCTGGCGGGCCTGCTCCACGGTGAGCGCGACCTTGCGGTTGACCTCGGCGGCCCGGTTCATTTCCCGGAGCTTTTCCAGCTCGAGAGCGTCGGCCTTGAGGGCGATTTCCTGCGCTTTCGCTTCCTGCTCGGCGACGTTGGCGGCGTGGGCCTGGTATCCGATGAGGCTGCCTCCGGCGATAACGGCTGCTCCGATTCCCAGGGCGGCCTTTCCGCGCTTCGTCAGACCGGGCTTCACGGTAGTGGCGGGGGCGTTGTAGGGGTTGTTGTCGAGGTATTCCGGCACTGTGTTTCCCGTGTTCCAGTTGGCGGTGATCTCGTCGAATTCGCGGTTGTGGTCGTTCATTTCACTCTCCTCGGGTGCGGGCGCAGGATGCGGCGGTGACCAGCAGGTTTTCGACTTGGGGCCAGGTGCGTTCGGGCAGGTCGTTCCAGGCGAAGAACGGCATGTCGGTGCCGTCCTGGGCGAGGGTGTGCTGCAGGTAGGCGACCGCGCGGTGGCGGGCGGTGGGGGTGACGTGGCCGGTGTATTCGAGGAGGGTCTGGGCGCCTCGGATGCACATGCGGCCGGTGGGGCTGAAGTCGAGGGACTTGCCCCAGCCGTACCGTTCGAGGACGGCGATTGTCTGCTCCAGGTGAGCGGACGGCCCGAGCGGGACGGGGTTTTGCCACCAGCCGAGGTCGGCCATGAGGTTGCGGACGGCGGGGGGCAGGAGGCGGTGCGTACGGGAGGGGTAGTCGGGGGCCGGCGGCCGCACCCGCCCCGGGCGGAGGACCGGGACGGACACGGGCGCCGCGGGGGCGGGGGGCTGGCGGACGGCTGGGGCCGCGGGCTGAGCGGCCAGAGGGCGGACGCGGCTCACAGGTACAGCCCCGTTCCTTCGCTGATCCGCTCGCGGGCTTCCTTGAGCCGACGGCCCGCGGTCGCCGGGCTCACGCCGAGGATCTGAGCCGCCGTCGACTTCGTGAGCCGCTCACCGAGCTTGAGCCGGTGAGCCAGCGTCAGGATCTGCTGCTGCTTCTCGTCGGTGTCCGCCTCGGGCTCATCGGTCTCAGCGGGGGTCGTCTCACCGGTCGGCTCACCGGCGGCCTGGTGGGGGTTGGCCAGGACCGGCTCAGCCGGGCTCAAGACGGGCTCACGGCGAAGCTGCTGGTCAGAGGGCTGGATGATCGGGCGGTGCTCGGTGAGGGCCGGGAGGTGCTGGTCGCGTGCCATGGGGGTGGGCTGGGCCAGGCTCACCGTGCTGCCCACCGGCTCAACTGTCGGCTCACCCGGCTCAAGGGCCCGGCTCACGGGGACGGCCGGGTAGGGCTCAACGGTGCCGGTGAGCATGGCGAGGAGAGCCACGTCGGCTCCCTGGGTGAGCCGGTCACGCTGCACGGCGATGAGCCCTGAGCCGAGCTCCGCGTCCCCGTCACCGATCCGGCTCATGAGCTTCCACGCCTTGAGCGCCGACCGGGAGCGGACTGAGTCCTTGGGGTGCCGCTGAGCCCGGGCTGCGTGGTAGGCGATCCGGCGCATGATGTCGGCGTTCCGGCGCTGGGCCTCGACGTCGACTCCGCCGGTGTGGGCGACGATCCGGCGGGCGAGGAAGCTGATGCCCTCGGCGGAGGCGGTCATGGCGAGCGGGGTGAGGGCGTAGACGACGGCCTCGCGGGGGCCGGGGGCGATGGCCAGGCCCAGGGCGGACGCGGCGGCGGGCAGGAGCCACAGCGCGGCGCGGACGACGAGGGGGGCGGCCTGGCCGAGCATCGTCACGCCGATCATGACGAGGGAGGCGACGAGGACGGCGCCTTCGCCGGCGGCTACGACACCGATCGCGGTCTCGGACTGGTGCAGCTGGGACTTGGCGTTGGCGTAGGTACCGACCGCGCCGCCGATCCCGACGGCGATCATCGGGATCGTGGCGAGGGCGAGGACCCAGACCTGCCCGGTGGTGAGGTGGCGAACGGGGGTGTGAGGGGTGGCCCCGTCGGTACGGGGCTGCTCCCCCGTGGCGGGGGTGTGCGGCTCGAGGCCGGCCGGGGTGGGGTTCACGGGTGGTGGTGTCCCTTCGTGCGGTGGAACCGGGGGGGGCAGGCGGTCGGCCTGAGCGGGGGCCGACCGCCTGGGGGGGTCAGCGGTGGCTGTCGGCCGGGTCGCCGGCGAGGGCGGCGACGTCCTTGATCTGGGCGCGCTGCCGCTCGATCTCCTTCTCCAAGCGGCCGACGAGCGGCGTGTGGGGGTTGAAGGAGTAGCTGCTGCGCTGGTAGTCGTCGCTGTCCCCGACGACCCAGGCGCTGGCGTCGAGGCCCATCTCCTTGGCGACGTCCTCCCAGTACGGCAGGTCGTCGTAGCTGACGCGGCTGCGGTACTTGTCGACGAGGTCGACGATGGTCCGGCCCGCGGTGTCGAAGGTCTGGGCGGCGGCGCGGGCCGTGGTGTGGGCGTCGACGAGTTGGAGGGTCTGGGCGCGCCAGCGGCCGTCGGTGAGGTCGCGGAAGGCGTGGAAGGTGGCGTCCATGGCCTTGCGGGCCCGGATGTAGGTCTGCCAGGCCAGCTCAGCGGCGCTCAGGGCGGGCTTCAGCTCGCGCCGGTAGCGGGCAATGTTCCACAGCTTGTACGCGACGTCGTACTCGTCGGCGAGGGCCCGCCACTGGTCGCGCGGCATGTCCGGGTCGTAGGGCAGGTGCTTGGGCTCGGGCTCGAGACCGGTGAAAGCGCGGAAGCGGTAGTTGATCCGGGTGCCACAGACGGTGGTCTGGGTCTCGGCGGAGAGGAAGTGCGGGTGGTGGACGACGGCGGGCGTGGTCACAGGGGTCTCCTTGGGGAGGCGCGAGTCGTCGAGGCTGTGGGCGAGGGAGATGGTGCGGGCCATGGCGGGTGTCCTTCCGGTGGTCAGGCGGTCGGGGTGACGGGGGTCAGGCCGCGGCCGTGTCGGGCGGGTTGGCGCGGCGGGCGGCGCGCTGGGCGAGCTCGTCGGCGGTGGCGAGGTCGACGACGACCTGCGTGCCTTCGGCGTGGCGACCGAGGACGAAGCGGCCTGTGGCGGCGGCCGCGGTGTAGGCGGGGTGGGCGATGTCGGCGAGGACCTCGAAGGTGTCGAAGTCGGCCGGCTGCCAGGCAGGGATGTCGCCGTAGCTGTTGCGGATCTGCTTGGCGCGGAACTGGGCGGCGGTGATGGTCACGGGGGTGGTCCCTTTCAGTTCGGGAGGACGGTCCAGGTGCCGTCGATGGGGCGGATGGTGACGGCGAGTCCGGTGACGTGGCCGCCGTGGGCGGTGACGGAGCCGGGGTGGATCTGGTCGAGGCGGTTGAGGAGGTCGGCGAGCTGGTAGGCGAGGAGCCGGGCGCGCTGTTCTTTGTCGGCGAGGTCGTCGGCGGTGCCGGTGTGCATGTGGTGCTCCCTTGCTGGTCGGGCTCGGCACCGCCCCACCAGGGGGGTGGGTGGGGCGGTCCCGGGCTGGGCCAGGAGGGGTGCGGGGCCCGGAAGGGGGGCGGGCCCCGCGGTCGAGGGGGTTAGCTGGGGTAGCTGCCGGTGCGCTGGTAGTGCTCCCAGGCGGCGTCCTGCTCGGCGCGGATGGCGTCGATCTGGTCGCGGGTCTCCTGGATCCGGCTGCCGGTCTGCTGCTGGCGGGTGTGCTGGGCCTCGTCGTGGCTGCGACCTGGGTTGCCGGTCTCGCGTTCGGCGCCGGTCTGGATGTGGAGGATGCGGGCGATCCGTCCCATAGCGGGTTCCTTCGCGTTGGAGGGTGGCGGGGCCCGGCCGTTGTCGGCATCCGGCGCGGGCCCCGCCGGGAGGGGTGGTCAGAGCGCCGGGCTGATCGCGCCGGCCGCGTCAGCCGCGGGCTGGTGGAGGTCGGGTTCGTCGAGGGCGAAGGCGGTCTTCTCGCCAGCGGCGAGGGCGGCCTTCTGCTGGTCTTCGGTCAGGGCACGGAGGCCGGGGTTGGTGGACGAGTTGGTGAGGTGCTGGACGGTCCGGCCGAGGAGGGACAGCAGGTCCGCTCCCGTGGATCCGGCGATCCCGGCGCATAGGGTCTGCGTCTCGTCGGGGGTGTGGGTGGCGGTGAGGGTCTCGCGGAAGCCGTCGAGGATCTGCGCCATGCCCGGGAGCCAGCGCAGCCCGTCGAGGTCGTCGAGGAGGATCTCGAGGTCGTCATCGAGGGGCGGGATCGCCATGTCCGGGCCGGACATCAGAGGTCGTCGTCCATGTCCGTCGGGATGTGCCCGAGCATGTCGTCGATGGCGCGCGTGGCACGCATCCGGTCGGCCGGGGCGACGCTGCTGAGGACAGCGTCGGTGAGCGCGATCAGGTCGACGCCGTCGAAGTGGTCCTCGACCTGAGCGACGATCAACGGGTCCGGGTAGGTGCCCGGCTCGTGCAGGTTCGTGTCCCAGGCGATGGCCTCGGCGGTCGACACGCTGTCGTCCACGGCGGCCGCCAGGAGGGTGTAGTCGATCGGGTCGGGGCAGTCGCGGTAGTTGGCAGTCGACTCGGTCGCCCCGGTCAGCGCGGCGGCGGCCCGGGCGGAGAGCGGCGCGTCGCCGATCCACTCGCCCTTCGCGTTCCGCACGGTGATCCGCATCGCGGTCTCGTCACCAGCCGGGGTCAGGCGCTGAAGCTGCGCGAGGAGTTCGAGGGCCTGGAGGTCGTTGCTGTCCATCACGCCGCCACCGCCTTCAGGACCCGGTCCGAGCCGGTCCAGACGGCGCACGTGGCGTACTCGGCCTGCTGGCCGGGACGCGGGTGGAGGTCGCGGACGATGACCGCGAACTGCGCCGCTCGTCGCCGGAGAATCCGGCGGGCCTCGGACGGGCTGGTGACCACGTCCAGAACGCGGAGGTTCGTGACGCCGTCGGAGTAGACGACCCCCGGCTGACGGGGCCCGATCTCACGGGCCACGACCTGGGCCAGAGCGGTGTTCATGTCCGGGTCGGACACTGGGATGGGACTGGTACTGCGTGTGCGATCCTTGTCCATGCGGATCGGCCTCCTGGTAGAGCAGGTAGGGCAAGGTCTGCGTCCAGGGCCCGGTGTGTCAGCACCGGGCCCTTTCTGCTGCCGCCTTGGCGACACCCATGACGCTACTCGCACCCTCAGTGCGAGTCAACACAGTTACCGAAGTTTTCCTTCAGGCTAGCACTAACACTTCAGATGTGAGACTGTGTCCATGACGATTCAAGGAGGAGAAGTGACAAGCGGATACGCACTCAGCGTGCGGTTCACCACCCGCGACGCCGACGCAGCAAAGCGGTTCGACGCCCTCGTGGAACGCACGATGGAGGGCATCCGCGACGAGCCGGGAACCCTGGTGTACGTCAGCCACGTGCCCGTGGATGAACCGCTGGTGCGGGTCTTCTACGAGCTGTACGCCGATGAGGCGGCGTTCCTGGCCCACGAAGAGCAGCCGCACGTGAAGCAGATGTTGAAGGAGAGGGAGCAGTACCTGTCCAGCACCGAGGTGGCCTTCCTCCACGAGCAGGTCGGCAAGAGGCCGGCCGGACCGGAGGCGACGTGAAACCGAAGGGCCAAGAGGTCGACCCGAAGAACCGCGCCTTTGGGATGCATGTCCAGCGGCTCCGGAAAGACCGCGGTCTGACGCAGAAGCAGTTGGCCGCTCGGATGGAGAAGACCGACAGCTGGATGTCCCAGGTTGAACGGGGCGTCCAGCCGGTTGAGCGGATGGACGTGCTGCAGCAGCTCGCTGACTCGCTCGGCGTGTCGATGCAGCAGCTCCGGCCCGGCGCGCCGCTACCCAGCGACACGTCGACCAGCGTTCCGGCAACCGTGTTCAAGGCCAACGACTTGGACGAGGCGCGCCGGCTCATCTCCGGGCACCCGGCCATCGGAACGTTGCTGGGGGCGGCGCGTCCCGTGCCGACCAAGTCGCTCGAGGAGCTGGAGGCCGCGGTCGATGAGATGTGGGACCTCACCCACGCCGGCGAGTTCGCGGACGTCAGCGCCCGACTGACCGACCTGCTACCCGATCTGGAACAGACCGTACGAATCGTCGAACGGGAGCAGAGCAGCGCCGCCTACCTGCTACTCGCGCGGACGTATCAGGCTCTGGCCGCCGCGTTCGTGCGGCAGAACCAGGCTGACGCGGCATGGGTGGCAGCAGACCGGGCCATCTGGGCCGCCGAACGATCGGGCGACCCGCTCCATGTAGGCGCTGGCGTGTACCGCATGGTCCAGGCGTTCGTGCGGCTCCGGGATCTCGGCCAGGCCGAGCACGCTGCACGCACCGCCATCGAGCCACTCCAGGAACTCGACCAGCGTGGGGACCTCACCGTCGAGGGCGTGTCCGTCCTGGGCTCCCTTCACCTGGTGCTCGCGCTCGTCCACGCCCGCGCCCACCAGCGATCCGAAGCCCGAGAGGAGATCGCCAAGGCCAGGGCTCTTGCCCAGCGGATAGGGCAGGACCGGAACGACTTCAACCTCGAGTTCGGCGTGACCAACGTTGAGATCCAGGCCGTCTCAACCGCGGTGGACTTGGGCGACGCTGGCGAGGCCCTGGACATCGGCCGATCTGTGAACGCCGAAGCCCTCTCGCCCGAGCGTCAGGGCCGGCTGTTCATGGACCTGGGGCGAGCACACGCGCAGCGGAGGAATGTCGGCGAGGCTGTCGCCTGTCTGCTGCGCGCGGAGGAGCTCATCCCGGAGACGGTCCGCACGCACGTGGCAGCCAGGAAGGCCATCAAGGAACTAGTCCTGGTCGAAGGGGCTGGCGCGCCACCCGAGCTGATGGCGCTGGCAGAGAGGTCTGATGCCTTGGAGTAGGACCGACCGTTAGACAGATCGCTCAATGACGGCCGACCGGTCACCACAACCGGCCGACCGTCCCGTGGCCGCCGACCTGCGAAGACAGACGGCCACGTGAACCACCTCTGCTGAAGGGTTCGTGATGAGCCTACGCGCTTTTACGAGACTCGTGAAAAGTCGGTTCCACCCCTGGAGGGACCGATGAAGAACCGGCCTGCCGACCTGCCCTCGTTCGTCACATTCGCGACTGGCGCGGAGCTGCTCCGGCGCCTCGGTATCGATCCCGACGCCACCCCCGACTCTGTCCGGCACCTCGCCCGTACGCGCGGAAAGAAGTGGGCGTTCGGCGACGGACCCGGCCAAACGCCGTACGGCAAGGTCGCCAACGCTCGAACGATGGACACCAAGGTCTTCCTGGACCACCTAGAGGCCGAGCCCCCGAACCCGCACGGGCGTGGCCGGGACCGGAAGCCGCGGGCCAGGAAAAGCACGTGAGGGGCTTACGCGCTCGAGGAGCGCCGGCCCTGGAACGCACGAACGGCCGAGGAGTTCGCAGCTACCCCGGCCGTTCAAGCACCTCAGCGGATCGCAGCCCGCTGATCAAGAGAACGCCCGCCTGGTCAAAGAACGAGGTCCTCATCATGAGGGTAGCGGCATCTCGCGCTACGCGAAGTAGCGCCCCCACGACGATCACCAGCACAGAGCAGGTGACGTCATGAACGAGAAATTTGACCCCTCCGCCGACGAGATCATCCCTGTGGAGTGGCCGACCTTCTACACGCCCGTCCCAGTGTGGGTTCTGCTGTGCGGGTGTACGGCTCAGGCGTACCGCATGTACGCCTTCCTCGCGGAGCACATCAACAACCGGACCCCTGGGCAGCGCATCGCCTTCCCTTCTCAGAAGGCCATCGCCCGGGCCATGAACCTCAAGGACTACCGCGATGTCGCCAAGTACCGGGACGAGCTCGCGGCCTTGGGAGCGATCCGGTTTGAGCCGTTCCGGTACGCGGGCGGGATGAGGCGCCGGTACCGCTACTGGGTGCGATTCAACCCGCCCGAGGGGCATGCCGGCCCGCTCTCGCTCACCGACTTCTACGAGGCCAACCCGGACGTTAAGGCGAAGCGCACGGCGTCACCCCGCGACGTGGCGATGGGAGAAGTAGCAGGTCAGGACGGATGTGGGAAAAAACCCACCTCCGAGAGTGGGGAAAATCCCACATCGCGGGGTGGGGAATCGCCCACCGCCCAACAACCAGACCAACGGGAACCAGACCCACAAGAACCAGATGCGGCGCCTTCGGCGCGTAGCGCCAATGGATGCCGTCAGGCCAGTGCAGGTAGTAAGGGCTCGAGCAAGAGCGGCTCCGCCGCGTCCGGCAAGAACATCACTCCCCGTCTCACCAAGCAGCAGCGGCAGCAGGTGCAAGCCGTGAGAGCCCTACTGCCGCCGGACCTGAACCAGGCGCTGGGCGAGCGGCTGCCGCGGAACGTCTCCGACGCGATCCTGGCCGGGTTGGCACCAGGCGCGCCCCGGGAGCGGACCGCGCAGCAGCTGGTGCAGTTCCGGGTGGTGGCCCGCTGGGACGGCTACTGGGCGGCCAGGTTCTATGCCGGCGACCTGACCCAGGACGGAAGGCCGCCGTATGGGCCACTGCTCGCCATGCTGAAGGACACCGCCGAGTGCGGGAACCTCGGCTGCGAAGACCGCGTAGACATCCACACCGGAGACGACTGCACGGCCTGCCGCGTTCGAGCCGAGGACCAGCGCAGCGACCGACAGGGCTCACCGGACACCGAAGGGATGTCAGAGCCGACCGCTACGGTGCCCAAGCAGGCTTTCGTACCCATGCAGTGCTGCGACCGCTGCGACCGCGGGTTCCGGTCCCATGCCCCTGGCCTCTGCCGGGACTGCCAACTCGATCCGGCAAGTGTCTGAGGGGGAAATGTGATCTACGTGATTGCCGCTGACGGTTCGCCAGCCGTGAAGATCGGTCTTGCGGCCGCTCCTGCCGAGCGAGTCCAAGCCCTCCAGACCGGCAGCCCGTCCAAGCTGACGCTGCTGTGGACCTGTGAGGGCGGCAGGGGCCTCGAGGGGCACCTACACGCCACGTTCGCAGCCTGCCGGGTACGGGGAGAGTGGTTCGACCTGACTGCGCTCGGCGACCCGGTCCAGGTAGTCCAGGAAGCCGTGCGCAGCGCCGGTGGGACGCTCTTGCCAGCCCCGCGTCGGCAGCGTGCGGCTCGCCAGCAGGCGCCCGCACAGCCACTTCGTGCTGAGCAGCGGTTCGGTGACCTTGTCGAGGTGCCCACCGCATCGTTCCCGCGGTTCTCTGATCGCTTCCCGGAGTCAGCAAGGCCGGCTGCGCAGCCTGGCTGCATCCGGAATTGGCGAGGCGAGTGTCACCGCCCAGCGGGGACGGTCTGCGACTGCTGAGCAACACCAACACATTGCGCGCGCCATGCGTTATGACTTAGCGTTGGGGGCGCCAGGCGGAGCCGGATGGACCCCGGTTCCGCCTGGCCCACCCCATGCAGGGTGCGGTCAGAGCTTTCCACCACCGACCGCACCCAGGAGCCCAACCGTGACAATCCAGCCGCGACTTGACCAGAACCCCGCCCTGCTCCTCGCCCTCCTGCTCGGCCTGTACCTGGTCGGGCAGATGACGACAGAGCAAGTAGTGGCTCTGGGAGCCCTCGCACAGCTGGTCATCACCATCCGGACCGGCCGCCCCTGAACGGCCGGCCCCGTCCCCCTACTGGCCGGTATCGCCCCAAGCACCCTCATACCGCGAGAGCCTGACCCACGGAGGTAGCCGATGCCGGACGACCAACGAGCAGTGATCGAAGCCGCACGAGTGCACGCGCGTGCCCGGCGCGCGGGAGAGCTGTTCTACGACACGAACGACTACAGCGACGACGTACTCCTGGAGAACTGCGACTGCGGCGGCGCCCAGTCCGATGATCCTCTCAATCACGACTGGCACGACACTGACTGTGCAGGCCTGCACGCCATCGCCCCGGAGGAGAAGTAGTGATCGAGAACGACTTCGAGTACGCGCCCGTGATCTGCGACGGCTGCGACGGAGACGTGTGCGACGAGTGCCGCGGCTGCGATTGCCCGGGCAACCCATGTACGGCAGGCCCGGGCGGCCACCAGTAGCCGCGGGCGCAGCAGCAGTTCGCTGTCGGACCGGTCGGGCGGGTAGCGGGACAGGACCGTCATGGGCGGGACAGTAGCGGCCGAGGCCCTGCCGCTCACGCACCGGCGCGGCCGCGGCCGCGCTGTGCCGGCTCCTACCGTCGAGTGACCGCACGCCATCCAGTAATTCATGGGCCTGTTGGGCCACTAGGGTGTCCGGCATGTCGATGGACCGAACGGCGGCAAGTCTGCTCATCCGCATGCACATCGCTCTCACGGACCTGGGTCAGGAGCCCGACAACCCGCAGCAGCAAGACGAGCTTGTCCTTGAGGAAGCGGTGAAGGTTGCCCAGAGCGAGCCGGAGCTCTTCGACGAGCACGACCTGTGGCAGGCCGGTCTCCGCAGCACCGAGGCCCATGCGCCGAACTGCTACTACGGGTACGACCACTAGCCGACGTTGGCGCCCAGGCCAACGCAGCGACCCGCCGCCTCGGTTGCGGCGGCGGGTCGTGTGCATGTGCGGAGTGGGCGCACAACACCCTCTGTCGGCACGGGACGCACCCGCGCATCGGTACAGCCCTCCGCAGGCCGTTGCCAGCAGGCTAGCGCAGCCGGGCTCCGGAGGGCGGGCGTGGCGTGCAACGCGGCTACGGGTCTTCCACTTCCTCCGCGTCTTCCACTTCCTCCAGCTCCGCCTCGTACGGCAGGTCAAGGTCTGCCAATTGGCGCGCCACCTCGTCGCGGGCATCGCCGGGGACGGCCACCCGCAGGTACAGCGGACCGTCCCCGCCGGGACGCTCCGTCAGCATGCGACCAGAAAATCCCGTCTCCAGGGCCGAGAGCGCGTCCCATGCCCTGTCGAGGTCGGGCTCCTGCACTTGCATGGAGACCACCGTGCGGACCATGAGGATCACCCGCCTTGCTCGAACACCTGTCCTCATCGTCTCCCCGGTGGCGTGGGGTCGCCACCGGCCGGGGTAACCAGGCCGGGGCAATACCGGCGCCGGTTCCGGGTCACGCTGGGCAGGCAGCCCGCCCCGAGCCCCGCGGAGGCCCCCGTTGACCGAGCCCGAGCCCTTCCACACCAGCGACCACGCCACCCTGTACCTCGGCGACTGCCTCGACCTCCTCCCCGCCCTGCCCGACGCCTCCGTCGACGCGATCGTCACCGACCCCCCGTACGGGCTCGCCGAACTGCCCGCCACCACAGTGACGGCCGCCATCACCGCCTGGGCCAGCGGCGACCGGGCCCACGTCCCCGACGGCCGAGGGTTCATGGGCCGATCCTGGGACCGGTTCGTGCCCCCGCCCGCCGTGTGGGACGAATGCCTCCGCGTCCTCAAACCGGGCGGGCACCTCGTCGCGTTCGCCGGCTCTCGCACCGTCGACCTGATGGGCCTTTCCATACGCCTCGCCGGATTCGAGCTCCGAGACAGCATCAGTTGCTCTACTGGTGCGCTGGCTTGGTACTATGGAAGCGGATTTCCCAAGTCAAAGGCGGTGTCGCGTGACAGAGCTGTCTGCCAGTGCCTGCCCGATGTGCGCGACCCCGCTACCGAAGCTGCCGCCGAGTCAGCAGCGCAAGTACTGCTCTCGGACGTGCGCGGGAGCAGCGAAGCAGACGCTACCCACGTCTCTGACTTGCACGGTCTGCCGGTCTTCCTTCACCCCGACTTCTCGGTACCAAGCGGCTCGGAAGAAGACGTGTTCTCCGGAGTGCGCGGCACGGGCGGTCAGCAAAGCTCGAGCAGAGGCGGAGAGGCGTCCTCGGCTCAGGCTGGCGGCGCTCACGTGCCTGGAGTGCGGGACGGAGTTCCAGCGCCCTATGGCGTGGCTGAAGGGCGTGAAGTCGCCGACGTGCAGCCGCAGTTGCAACGGGAAGAGGCGAGGTCGGGAACTCACGGTGCACGCCGGCAAGGGGCGGGCTGCCTGGTCAATGGAGACCACGGAGCGGTGGCGACAGCAGATGTCGGGCCAGAACAACCCGGCCTGGAAGGGCGGGGTCACGTACAAGCGGCCCAAGGGGAACTACATCGGGCCCAGGTACGTCAGGTGTCCAGCGGATCTGATGGTGATGGCCCGGTCGGACGGCTACATCATGGAGCACCGTCTGGTCATGGCTCGCTGGATCGGCCGTCCGCTGCTGCGCACCGAGGTCGTGAATCACATCGACCACAACCCGCGGAACAACGTCAGGGAGAACCTGGAGCTGTATCCGTCGAACGCGGATCACAAGCGGGGCGAAGCTGGCCGATTTGTGGCAGGTGTGGCAAACCAGCTCTTCCTGCCGGGCTGGGAACAGCCATCAAGCCGGCATGGGAGCCGATCATCCTCGCTCGGCGCCCTTTTGCCGGCACGGTTGCCGCGAACGTGCTGGAGCACGGCACCGATGCGCTGAACATCGAGGCGTGTCGGGTGGCTGCCGCAGATGGCGGGAGCAAGGTGTCGGCGGTCCGCAGCGAGGTAGGCCGGGACAAGATTTACGGTCGCGACTTGTCTAAGCCTGGGCCCGTCGAGTACGTGACACCCGCTGCCGGCCGGTGGCCGACGAATGTGGTCTTGTCGCATCCTCCGGTCGTCGACGACCAGGGGATGCCGGTCGGGGATGCGTGCGCGACGGGGTGCGTGGAGGGCTGCCCCGTAGCCGAGTTGGACACGCAGAGCGGGTGGAGCCAATCGCCGTCCAGCACGGGGCGTGGCGCCGGGGGACAGCACGGCACGTACTCCCCGCTAGGTGGCCAGGGGCGGGTGCCGACGCCTGGCGACAGTGGCGGGGCCTCGCGGTTCTTCCCGGTGTTCCGGTACCAGGCGAAGGCGCCGTCGAAGGAGCGGCCGCGGCTGGCGGACGGTACGGCGCACAGCACGGTGAAGCCGCTGGCGCTGATGCGGTGGCTGGTGCGGCTGGTGACGCCGCCCGGGGGCTTGGTGCTGGATCCGTTTGCGGGGTCCGGTACGACGCTGGAGGCCGCGGTCCGGGAGGGCTTCGAGGTGGTGGGGATAGAGCAGCACGAGCCGTACGCGGAGCTGTGCCGGGAGCGCTTGTCGAAGCCTGCCGAGGCTCTGCTCTTCGACGACGTGACCTGACCGGCCTTGCGGTGGCGTGGGGTCGCCACCGGCTGGTTCGCGCTCTTGCCGCCCAGCCCGGACCCGGTCACCGTCGGTATCGAGTCATCGAGCCGAGGGGGAACACGTTGGCCAACCCGCCCGCACCCACACCCCACCCCGTCACCCAGTGGACCGGCCGCGCCCTGCTGTGGTGGGCCCGCATCCTCCAGAACACCGTCGCGGGCGGTCCCCGCCGCAAGGCCCACGTCGCCCGCCGGAACGCCGCCATGCGCGCCGCTCACGCCCGCGGAATCGACCGCGACACCATCACCCGCACCATCGGCCTGTCCGGCGAGCAGGTACGCAAGGCGCTGCGCGGGGAGCCGACCACCGA